>NZ_JAMKCQ010000001.1:676725-1353450 GCF_024169515.1 Erwinia aphidicola
CCGTCGGTGCCGTTTTTGAAGCCAACCGGCATTGACAGGCCAGAAGCCATTTCGCGGTGCGTCTGGGATTCAGTGGTACGGGCGCCAATCGCAGACCAACTGAACAGATCCCCCAGGTACTGTGGGCTGTTTGGATCCAGCGCTTCGGTTGCCAGCGGCAGGCCCATCTCCACCAGATTGAGCAGCAGCTGGCGCGCAATATGCAGGCCGGCTTCCATATCAAAAGTGTTATCCATATGAGGATCGTTGATCAGCCCTTTCCAGCCCACGGTGGTACGTGGCTTTTCAAAGTAGACGCGCATCACGATGTACAGCTGATCGCCAACCTGATCCGCCAGCGCTTTCAGGTCACGCGCATAGGCGAGAGCCGCTTCGGTATCGTGAATGGAACACGGACCGCACACCACCAGCAGGCGATGATCTTTCCCGCTGATGATGTCAGAAATAGTCTGGCGTGAAGCGGCAATCTGCCCCTCCAGCACGCTATTCAGCGGGAACTGCTTTTTCAGTTCTTCCGGGGTAATCAGCACCTGTTCGTTGGCAATATGTACATTATTCAGCGCATCTTTTTGCATGATCGTCATCCTGGCAATTCGTTAATAGGGATCCTCAGCGAGGTTGAAATCAACTGTACCAGAATGCGTACATAACACAACAGCCATATGTACACAATTATTACCACCTTTATTAAAAACACCCTAAAATCACCCACTTTAACTATATAAAACAATGACTTGAATAACGCAAATCATGAAAGCGGAATGTACATATAAGTTTACATTGCAGCATCAGCATTGAAAAATACCAATTATTTCCGTTACCTGCGCGACCCTCAGGATCTATACTCAGCCTCACTCAGGGAAAAGAACAGGAGCCGAGCGTGAATTTAGTCATTCGCCCCTTTGCAGAGCACGATGCAGCCGCTTTTGCGAGTGCGGTTAATCACTCTCTGGATACGCTGATCCCATGGATGGCGTGGGCACATGAGGATTATCGGGAGGAAGAGGCCCGTCAGTGGTTCCGCTATACCCATCTGCAACGTCAACAGGGCACTGCGGACGAGCTGGGCCTGTTTGCAGAAGATGGTCGCCTGCTGGGCGGCGCGGGGATACGCTATCCGGCTGGCGCGGAGAGCCCGGCGGCGCTCGGCTACTGGGTGCGCAGCAGCGAACAGCGTAAGGGAATTGCCCGCAGCGCCGTAAAATGGCTGGTTGAACGGGCGTTCTCCCAGCCGGATATCGACGTCATTGAGATCCTTGCCGCTGAAACCAATCTTGCCAGCCGTGCTGTCGCGGTAAGTGCCGGCGCGGAATTAGTCGCTGTGCGTTACGGGCTAATCGTGCTGAACAGCGGCCCGGTCAATACCGCCATCTACCACCTTCGCCGCCCGCATTAGCGCGCTGAGCGATTGTCGCTGCTGCCCCTGCGCATCGATGTTCTGCGGGGACAGCCAGTCAGTCAGCACCTTGTCGATCGCTGGCCATTCGCCATCAATAATGGAAAACCAGTCGGAGTCACGCGTACGCCCTTTACGTGCCATCATCTGGCGGAAAGTGCCCTCCCAGGTGAACCCTAAGCGTAGCGCCGCGTTGCGTGATGGCAGATTCAGCGCATCACACTTCCACTCACAGCGGCGATAGCCGAGGTCAAAAGTGTGCTTAATCATCAGCCACAGGGCTTCAGTGCCAATCACCGTGCGCTTCATAAATGGCGACCAGGTGACACCCCCGATCTCCAGCGATCCATTAACCGGGTCGATGCGCATATAGGAAACCAGTCCTACCGGAATTTCGCGCTGCGTACAGAAGATGGTAAAGGTGACAAAGGTTTTCTCCGCGGCGCGCTGCTCGAGCCAGATATGAAAATCAGCCAGGGTTTCCGGGCGTTCCTCCGTTAAATAGGTCCAGTCGCGGCCATCGGGAGCCGAAGCATAAGCGGCATAAAGGCCAGCCGCATCGCGGGCGGCATCAAGCGGTTCCAGGCGGCAAAAGCGGCCGGTTAGCGCCTGTGGAGCGGGAATAGCAACGGGCTGCCAGTCCGGCAGTGCTGCGCCAATGGGCTGTCCAAACTGATTGATACGCTGTGTCACATCTCTCTCCTTGCGTGCGGTAGACACCCAGCATACGAATAACCTGCGGTGCTTGCCAGCGTGAAACCGTTGCAGTAGCATCCTTTTTTACCTGCACAGGAAACGACAATGACCTACCTTCGTTTAGCTCTGGTTGGCGACTACCGTCCCGATGCCGTTGCGCATCAGGCCATCCCCCTGGCCATTTCCCTGGCTGCGCAAGCCCTTAATCTCGACGTTACCCCACAATGGCTACCCACTGAAACCCTGACCGACCGCAGCATGTTGCAGGATTTTGATGCCATCTGGCTGGTGCCGGGCAGCCCGTATCACAGCGATGATGCCGCGTTTATGACGATTACTTATGCGCGAGAGAACAACGTGCCGTTTCTCGGTTCCTGCGCCGGATTTCAGTACGCTATCGTGGAATATGCTCGCAATGTGATGGGCTGGACCGATGCCGGCCATGCCGAAACGGCCAGCGGGGGTCGACTGGTTATTGCGCCGCTGAGCTGTTCGCTGGTCGAGAAAAACGGGGATATTTTGATTAAGCCCGACACGCTGCTGGCGCGGGCCTATGGCAAATCTGAGATAACAGAGGGCTATCACTGTAATTTTGGCGTGAACCCGGATTTTGTTGTCGAGCTGAGCGGCTACCCACTACGCCTCAGCGCGCACGATCGCGATGGCGATGTGCGCGCGATGGAGCTCCCGGGGCATAAGTTTTTCGCCGCCACGCTGTTCCAGTCCGAGCGCGCCGCGCTGCGCCATGAGCTGTCACCACTGCTGGTTGAGCTGCTGCGCGCAGCAAGCCAGTAATCAATTGAGGCGGGCGCGGGTCCCGCCTCAGATTATCCGCCGACGTTGAGCGGCGTGATCCCCCGCCGACTGCGCCGTTCAAAATAGAGAGAGATCGCTCCCCCGCTGACCACCAGCCCCGCGCCAATCATTGTTGCCGACTGCGGTAATGTGTCCCAGAACAGATAGCCGATAAACACCGACCAGAGTAGCGTGGTGTAATCAAAGGGTGCCAGCAGCGAGGCATCGGCATATTTCAGGCTCAGCGTTAGCAGGATCTGCGTTATCCCGCCTAATAGTCCGCAGCCCAGCAGCAACATCAGCTGCCTGCCGTTGGGCAGTGACCAGCCAAAACCCAGGGTCAACAGCGAGGTCAGCGTGGTGGTAATGGCGAACCAGAAGGCAATTGCGCCAGGTTTTTCAATGCCGTTGAGGTAGCGGATCTGAATCGAGGCGCCGGCGATGCACACCGCCGCCAGCAGCGCCAGGATCATGCCCAGCGTAGACAGCCAGCTCAGCGTGCTGAATGCCCCTTCTCTTGCAAAGAACAGCTGCCCGGACATCATCACGATGATCCCGGCAAACCCGGCAATGACCGCGACCCAGCGATGAGACTTCACCTTCTCACGCAGGAAGAGTGCCGCCATGACCACCGTGATTAGCGGCGCGGCATAATTGATCGCGGTGACCTCAGTCAGCGAGATATACAGCAGTGCCAGATAGCTGAAATACAACCCCCCTGTACCGGCCAGCCCGCGCAGGAAGTGTCCTTTAACATTGCGCGTACGGATACCGTCAAGGATATTGCCCTGGCACCACAGCCAGATAAACAGCGGGATAAGCGCCACTGAAGAGCGAAAGAAGATCACCTCTCCAACCGGGATAGCGCCGTCTAATCCTTTCACGCAGGCCATCATCAGCGTAGAGGTCAGGGCACCGCCGATTTTCATCGACACGCCGGTTGAAGGGCTGGGCGTAAAACGCATAGCGAATATCGTTCCTGCAAAGGATAGGGTTCTATCAAACATACGCGCTAATTTTTACATATCCGGTTAAATATCAGCAGGGAACGGCTTTTTATTTCGTTTCGGCGGGCGCGACAGGCAGAAAATTTCGCGGGGATATTAGAGGAATTTTGCGGATAAAAAAAGGGCCAGCCCGCAGGCCAGCCCTTTGTTTGCTATTAACTATTAAGAGGCCGCTTTAGCGCCCAGACGTTCTTTGATACGTGCAGACTTACCAGTACGCTCGCGCAGGTAGTACAGTTTGGCTTTACGCACAGCACCACGACGTTTCACAGTGATCGAGTCGATTACTGGGGAGTGAGTCTGGAATACACGCTCAACACCTTCGCCGTTAGAAATTTTGCGAACAGTGAATGCAGAGTGCAGACCGCGGTTACGAATAGCGATAACCACGCCCTCGAATGCCTGCAGACGCTTTTTAGCACCTTCAACGACCCATACTTTCACTTCCACGGAATCACCCGGACGGAATGAAGGTACGTCCTGTTTCATCTGTTCTTGTTCGATCTGCTTAATAATGTTGCTCATAATTAAATCTCTTATCCTGGGTAAACTGATAGTTAAGGCGGATGGCGTTATGCCTTTCCAGCCGTATCATGTTTTGTTGCCTGGCGATGTTCCCGTTGGAACTCAGCCAGCAACTTTGCTTGCTCTTCAGTCAGAGCCAGGTTTTCCAGAAGTTCAGGTCTTCTAAGCCAGGTACGGCCCAGCGACTGTTTCAGGCGCCACCGGCGAATATCAGCATGGTTGCCCGACAGCAGAACTGGCGGTACTTCCATCCCTTCTAACACTTCAGGGCGGGTGTAGTGTGGGCAATCCAGCAAACCCTCCGAGAACGAATCCTCTTCGGCTGACGCCTGTTTCCCCAGCACTCCCGGAATAAACCGGGAAACCGAGTCAATCAGCGTCATCGCTGGCAGCTCGCCACCGCTGAGTACGTAATCCCCAATCGACCACTCTTCGTCAATCTCGGTTTTGATTACGCGCTCATCGATCCCTTCATAACGACCACACACCAGAATTAACTTATGGTTGGTCGCCAGCTCGCAGACCCCATCTTGATCGAGTTTACGCCCCTGAGGTGACAGATAAATCACCTTTGCGCCTTCTCCTGCCGCCGCTTTTGCTGCGTGGATGGCATCCCGTAAGGGTTGAACCATCATTAGCATTCCCGGTCCGCCGCCGTAAGGACGTTCATCCACGGTACGGTGCCGGTCATGAGCGAAGTCACGAGGACTCCAGCTCTGAATGCTGAGCAGGCCATTTTTTACTGCCCGGCCAGTTACTCCGTAATCGGTAATTGCGCGAAACATTTCAGGAAACAGGCTGATTACGCCAATCCACATACTTTGCGCCGGAGTATTACCGTTTTGTTCGGAGCTCAAAAACCAGGATCCCAATCTACTTTGATGGTGCGAGTAGTGAGATCGACATTCTTGATAACCTGTTCATCGAGGAACGGAATTAACCGCTCCTGCGCACCAAATGCATCCTTCAGGTTAGCCTTGACGACGAGAACGTCGTTTGAACCGGTTTCCATCATATCGATGACTTTACCCAGCTCGTATCCTTCAGTGGTGACTACCTGGCAGCCCATCAGGTCTTTCCAGTAATAGTCGCCGCTTTCCAGTTCCGGCAGTTGCTCTGAATCCACGACAATTTCGCAATTGGTCAGCAGACCCGCAGCATCACGATCGTCAATGCCTTTGACTTTGATGATCATGTCCTGATTGTGGCGCTTCCAGCCTTCCAGCTCGACAAGCTGCCATTGACCCGCACGTTGGATAAACCACGGCTGATAGTCAAAAATGCTTTCAGCGTCTTCGGTGGAGGAAAACACTTTGAGCCAACCACGAATACCGTAGGCCGAGCCCATCTTCCCCAGAATTAACGGGTTAGCGGGAGGCTGGGCGGTGAGTTGCTTGCTCATGTTGACCACCGTGACAGATTAAGCTGCTTTCTTAGCTTGTTTGATCAGCGCGTTAACGCGATCAGACAGAGTAGCGCCCTGGCCAACCCAGTGCTCAATGCGGTCCAGATCCAGACGCAGTGGCTCAGCCTGACCTGAAGCGATCGGGTTGAAGAAGCCAACGCGCTCGATGAAGCGACCGTTGCGAGCATTACGGCTGTCGGTTACGACTACCTGATAAAACGGACGCTTTTTAGCGCCGTGACGTGCCAAACGAATTGTTACCATAACATCCTCTTTAGTTAATAAAACAACCGGGCCCCATTGAGGGAACGGGGCCCGGGTGCAATATAAAAAGCCCGAAAATTTTACTCATTTTGGCGCAAAAAGCAATCTAATTCGCCTGAGCCATTTTCCAGCTTGCTTAACGGCCTGGGAAACCTGGCGGCATCATACCTTTCATGCCGCGCATCATTTTCGCCATGCCACCTTTCTTCATCTTCTTCATCATGCGTTGCATATCGTCAAACTGCTTTAATAAGCGGTTAACGTCCTGCACCTGCATGCCTGAACCTGTCGCGATACGGCGCTTGCGTGAGCCTTTGATAATCTCCGGCTTTTCACGCTCTTTGCGCGTCATGGAGTTGATCATCGCTTCCATACGCACCAGCACTTTATCGTCCATCTGCGATTTAACGTTGTCCGGCAGCTGTCCCATGCCCGGCAGTTTGCCCATCAGGCTGGCCATGCCGCCCATGTTACGCATCTGCTTCAGCTGGTCGAGGAAGTCGTTGAGGTCGAAACCGTCGCCCTTCTTCAGCTTGCTGGCCAGTTTCTCGGCCTGGGCGCGGTCTACCTTACTTTCGATATCTTCGATCAGCGACAGCATGTCGCCCATGCCGAGGATACGTGAGGCGATACGCTCCGGGTAGAACGGCTCAAGGGCTTCGGTTTTCTCACCGACACCCATAAATTTAATCGGTTTACCGGTGATATGACGAATCGACAGTGCAGCACCGCCGCGGGCATCACCGTCGACTTTAGTCAGAACCACGCCGGTCAGCGGCAGCGCTTCGTTAAACGCCTTCGCGGTGTTCGCGGCATCCTGACCGGTCATGGCATCGACCACAAACAGCGTTTCTACCGGATTAATCGCGGCATGAACCTGCTTGATTTCGTCCATCATCGCTTCATCGACGTGCAAACGACCGGCGGTGTCCACCAGCAGCACGTCGTAGAATTTCAGCTTAGCCTGCTGTAATGCATTTTTAACGATGTCGACCGGCTTCTGGCTGAGGTCTGACGGACAGAAGTCGACGCCCACCTGCTCGGCCAGGGTTTCCAGCTGTTTGATCGCTGCCGGGCGATAAACGTCGGCAGAGACCACCAGCACTTTCTTCTTGTGCTTTTCACGCAGGAACTTACCGAGCTTACCGACGCTGGTGGTTTTACCCGCACCCTGCAGGCCCGCCATCAGCACCACGGCCGGTGGCTGCGCCGCCAGGTTCAGAGTGTTGTTCTCCTCGCCCATGGCAGCAACCAGTTCGTTTTTAACGATCTTTACGAACTCCTGACCCGGTGTCAGGCTTTTGTTCACTTCGTGACCGACGGCGCGCTCTTTGACGCGTCCGATAAAGTCACGGACTACCGGCAGCGCAACGTCCGCTTCCAGCAACGCCATGCGCACTTCGCGCAGCGTGTCCTTGATATTGTCTTCTGTCAGCCGCCCGCGGCCACTGATATTGCGCAGGCTTTTCGACAGTCTGTCGGTTAAATTATCAAACATCGTCTCTCGCTCAACGTAATGAGAGGCCGCCTCGGCGACACAATGGCGCGGATTATAACATAGTGACGCAGCGATCTCAGCCATATGCGTTGAGATCGTTTGGAGCCAGCCGTCGCTGGCGCTATACTGGTTTTTTTCTCAGTCTTGTCGGTAACTAACGAGATCTATGTCCGTATTTGCGATTCTGGCGCTACTCGCCTACTCATTCAGCCTTGCCCTGATCGTTCCCAGCCTGCTGCGTAAGAACAGCACATGGCGCCGTCTGGCGGTGCTGTCCGCCGTGGCAGCGCTGGTGTTTCACGCTGTGGCGCTTGAGCAGCGCATATTTGGGCCTGATGGCGGGCAGAACCTCAGCCTGCTGAACATCGGTTCGCTGGTGAGTCTGCTGATCTGCGCGATTATGACCATTGTCGCCTCACGTAATCGTGGCTGGATCCTGCTACCGATAGTCTACAGCTTCGCGTTGATTAACCTGGCTTTTGCGACTTTCGTTCCCAATGCCTTTATCACTCACCTGGAAACCACCCCGGGAATGATGGTGCATATTGGCCTCGCCCTTTTCGCCTACGCCACCCTGATTATCGCCGCGCTGTACGCTCTGCAATTGGCGTGGATTGACTGGCTGCTGAAGAACAAGAAACTGGCTTTTAGCACCGACATTCCGCCGCTGATGACCATTGAGCGTAAGATGTTCCATATTACGCAGATTGGCGTGGTGCTGCTGACGCTGGTGCTCTGCACCGGTCTGTTCTACTTACCGGATCTGTTCAGTCGTGAGAACATTGATAAAGCCGTGCTGTCGATACTCGCCTGGTTTGTCTATATCGTACTGCTGTGGGGCCACTATCATGAAGGCTGGCGTGGGCGCCGCGTCGTCTGGTTCAACTGCGGCGGGGCATTTTTGCTCACTATGGCTTATTTTGGTAGCCGCATGCTGCAGCATTTATTAACCTCCTGAATTTCCAAAGCAAGGACCTCTCTTGGAACACGTTTCAACTACGACCCTGATTATTACGCTGGTCATCATGATTCTGGTGTCGGCGTACTTCTCCGGTTCCGAAACCGGCATGATGACGCTCAACCGCTACAAGCTGCGCCACCTCGCTAAAAACGGTAACCGCGCCGCGCGTCGGGTCGAAAAATTACTGCGCCGCCCGGACCGCCTGATAAGCCTGGTGCTGATTGGCAACAACCTGGTGAACATTCTGGCCTCAGCGCTGGCGACTATCGTCGGGATGCGCCTGTACGGTGATGCAGGGGTAGCTATTGCCACGGGTATTCTGACTTTCCTGGTGCTGGTGTTCTCAGAGGTGCTGCCAAAAACTGTCGCCGCGCTCTACCCGGAGAAAGTCGCCTTCCCGAGCAGCATCTTGCTGGGGCCGTTGCAGATCGTCATGATGCCGCTGGTGTGGCTGCTTAACACCATTACGCGCATTCTGATGCGCATGGTCGGTATCAAAAGCGACGGCGCTATCAGCGGCGCACTGAGTAAAGATGAGCTGCGTACCATCGTCCACGAATCGCGCTCGCTGATGTCGCGCCGTAATCAGGACATGCTGCTGTCCGTGCTTGACCTGGAAAAGGTCAACGTGGATGACATTATGGTGCCGCGCAATGAGATTGCCGGTATCAACATCAACGATGACTGGAAGTCGATTGTTCGCCAGCTGACGCATTCACCGCATGGCCGCATCGTGCTGTACCGCGACTCCCTGGATAATGCGATGAGCATGCTGCGCGTGCGCGAAGCCTATCGTTTGATGACCGAGAAGAAAGAGTTCACCAAAGAAGTGCTGCTGCGCGCCGCCGATGAGATCTACTTCGTGCCGGAAGGCACCCCGCTCAACGTGCAGCTGGTAAAATTCCAGCGCAACAAGAAGAAGGTCGGGCTGGTGGTGGACGAGTATGGTGATATCAAAGGGCTGGTGACCATCGAAGATATTCTCGAAGAGATTGTCGGGGACTTCACCACCTCCATGTCGCCAACGCTTGCCGAAGAAGTGGTGCCGCAGAACGATGGTTCGGTTCTGGTTGAGGGCAGCGCCAATATCCGCGAGCTGAACAAAGCCTTTAACTGGACGTTGCCGGAAGAGGAAGCGCGCACCGTGAACGGCATGATTCTGGAGGAGTTGCAGGATATCCCGCTGCCGGGAACCACGGTCCATATCGGGCATTACGCCGTTGATATTCTCGATGTGCAGGACAACATGATTAAGCAGGTACGCATCACGCCGAAGACATCATTGAAGGAATCGGTCGGGTCGTAAACGTAGGGGCCAGGCATGCCTGACCCTGGCGAGGCACGCCTCGCCACTACGATTTAGATGTGCAGCTCTTTCAACTTCTCTTTTGGCAGCGCCAGATCTTCATTGCGGTTCACACCAATCTCTTTAGAGATGACGTTACGCGCGATCTCCTGAGCCTGCTCCAGCGAGTGCAGCTCACAGCTTCCGCACTGGTAGATATTCAGTTCAGGAATATCACTCTGCTGCTTCACTTTCAGCACGTCTTCCATCGCCGCTTTCCACGCTGTCGCAACGCGCTTTTCGTCCGGCACGCCAATCAGGCTCATGTAGAAACCGGTGCGGCATCCCATTGGTGAAATATCGATGATTTCGACACCGTCACCGTTCAGGTGGTTACGCATAAAGCCGGCAAACAGGTGCTCCAGCGTATGGATCCCGCGCTCGGTCAAAATCTCAATGTTCGGACGGCAGAAACGCAGGTCGAATACGGTAATGGTATCGCCCTGTGGCGTTTTCATGGTCTTCGCAACGCGCACAGCAGGCGCATTCATGATGGTATGATCGACGGTAAAGCTATCCAGCAATGGCATACGGTTACCTCAACTAATGAATTTATTTTTGCAATGATGAAACTTTTACGCGTAGGGCGCGTCTGAATATATGAAAGACGCGCATTTGTTATCATCATCTCATCCCTGACAACAGAGATGTTAATTTGGCCACAGTGATTGTGGCCTTTTTCTTTTCTAACGCTAGCCTTTGTCTTTCAAAAAGGCATCCAGACTAAGCGTATCACTTTCTTCAATCTCCTGCTGACTTACCTTAGAGCGCAGAGCCTCATCGCTAAGCTGCTGTTCAGTCAGCACTTCCAGCGGCTCTTCGCTCAGCTGCTGGCGATACTGCTCGGCCAGCGCCAGTCCGGCACCGCCAATGCCATTGGCTTTCAGGTTTTGCAGGAAGCGCGCTGAGTAAGTCAGATCGGGGTCATCAAACGAGGCCACCAGGCGATCGCAGACTTCCTGATAGTGATGTTCGCCGCTCTGCCCGTCCAGCGTTTCCGCTACGCGCCGCAGGTCGCTAAACAGCGCTTTACCCACGTCTACCAGCGGATGCTGTGCTTCTTCACACCCCATTGCGATAGTCTGGCCAGGTTTACGCCCTTCAAGGATCACCCGATTCCAGTTTTTACGCGTGCAGGCCAATTCTGCGCTGCTCATCTCAGGCGCATCAGCCAGTGCACACCAGATCAGGAACAGATCCAGGAAACGCACCTGGTTGGCGTCTACGCCGATGGGCGAGAACGGGTTGATATCCAACGAGCGCACTTCGATATACTCGATACCGCCGCGCTGCAGTGCATCCGAAGGCGCTTCGCCCGATCGGGTGACGCGCTTCGGCCGGATTGGCGCATACAGCTCATTTTCAATCTGCAGCACGTTAGTATTTAGCTGCAGCCAGTCGCCGTTTTCATCCTTCACGCCCATGCTGGCAAACTCTTCAGACGGGGTTTTAATCGCCGCCTTCAGGCCCTTAATGTATTCCGCCAGGTTGTTGAAGGTAATGTTAAGGCTGCTTTGTGACTTGTTGGTGTAGCCCAGGTCACTCAGACGCAGTGAAGTGGCATAAGGCAGTGACAGCATGCCTTTATCGCTGCGTTCGAACGGCAGCGCGCTCTCTTTCCCCTGCATGAAAGAAGAGCAGATTGCTGGCGATGCGCCAAACAGGTAAGGGATCACCCAACCAAAGCGGTAGTAGTTACGGATCAGGCGCAGATAGCCATCGGAGATCGCCTCTTTACCGCTTTCCGCATCCTTCACCCCTGCCCACTCCTGCCAGAATGAGAGTGGCAGCGAGAAGTTATAGTGCACGCCAGAGATAATCTGCATCAGTGCGCCATAGCGGTTTTTCAGCCCCTGGCGATACAGCGTTTTCATCTGGCCGATATTCGAACTGCCGTACTGCGCCAGTTCAATATCCTGGCCGGGATCGATCATGCACGGCATGCTCATCGGCCACATGCGCTCTTCACCAAGCTCGCGCGCAACGTGACGATGGATATCGCGTAAAAACGCCAGCAGACGATCAATGTCCTGATCGACCGGCGTAATAAATTCTAACAGCGTTTCGGCAAAGTCAGTGGTGATCCACTTATGCGTCAAGGCTGAGCCAAGGGAAGCTGGGTGCCCGGTCGTGGCCAGATGACCATCCGGTTTAACGCGCAGAGTTTCGCGCTCAATACCGCGGCCAATACCTTTAAGTGCGTCAGGATGAGCTTCCAGCCAGGAAAGCGCCTGTGATACGTCCGGGATCAAATTGACCTCCCGCTCAGAGAAAAACTTATTATTGTTAAGCATAATGTTAACCGTAGCGCCGCCCTAAAGCGAATCAATGCCACCATTCCATGCCCTGAAGTGTTGCGGCTGCCAGTACTACGTAACGCAAGGTCTTGCCGATAGCGAGAAAAATCACCACCGGCAACCAGGCAAAACGTAACCACCCGGCAACAACGCACAGCAGATCACCAATCACTGGTAACCAGCTGAAAAGCAGCGCAGCAGGCCCCAAACGGTGCAGCCACGCCGTTGCTGTGTCATGCCATCGCCCCTGATTTTTCTGTGGAAGCAGGCGACCTATTACAATGTTGGTTAATCCGCCCAGGGTGTTTCCCAGTGCGGCAGTGAAAACCAGAGCGCCAACAGAAACTTTCCCTGCCAGCAAGAGCCCTACCAGTAGCGCCTCTGAGCTGCCCGGTAACAGCGTGGCGCTGAGAAAGCTACTGGCAAACATCGAACCATACGAAAGCCATTCACTCACAGCAGACGGACATCCACCGCATCCATGCCTGCTGCTTTTGCTGCCTGTATACCAAAATCAGCGTCTTCAAACACCACACAGCGCGCGGCCGGTACACCGATCAATTCGGCGCAGCGCAGAAATGTATCAGGTTCCGGCTTGTGGCGTTTAACATCATCTGCTCCGACAATGGCGTCGAAATGTGCCAGAAGGCCGAGATGCTGCAACAGCCCCACCGCCATCGCATGCTCGCTGCCGGTGCCTACCGCCATCGGGCGGCGCCCCTTGTACGATTTGACAACGTCAATCAGCGGCAGCGGCTGGACGGTATCAAACAGCATCGTTTTCAGTAAGGCGGTTTTCTCTGCGGCCAGTCGATGAGGATCGAGGTCGCTGTGATGATCGGCAATAATCACCTGTGCAATGCGCCAGGTCGGTGAGCCATTAAGGCCAATAATCGCCGTTTCGTCGAAGGTCATGCCGTACTGCGCCAGCACCTGGTGCCAGGCTTTACGGTGTGTCGGCTCGGTGTCGAGGATGGTGCCATCCATATCGAAAATCAAGCCATCATAAGCATCGTACATTCTCGTATCCATCCTGATAACGGAACGATTACTTTAGCGTAAAAGCACACTGGTTGTCGCTGCTAGCATGGATCCGCAAATGCCTTGAAAGATATAGGGATTTTGAGATTCAGATAAATACGTGGGATAAAGCTCAGGTAGAATTTGGCTTAAGACCATGAAGTTAAGGGGGAATTCGAGGATAGGTGGATCTGATAAGATATAATGATTAATGAAGTGATAGTGCATCCAGGAGGATTATTCGGCTTCGCCTCACCCTGACGGGCCGTCGCACGCGACGTTATCCTACTTTGGGATTGCTGGAACAACGCAACAACATACGGGTACAGCGGTGCGGTTAATTTGGAGAGATATGGTGCATCCAGGAGGATTCGAACCTCCGACCGCTCGGTTCGTAGCCGAGTACTCTATCCAGCTGAGCTATGGATGCATAGGTAAAACGTATGAAGAGGTTTACTGAAAATATGGTGCATCCAGGAGGATTCGAACCTCCGACCGCTCGGTTCGTAGCCGAGTACTCTATCCAGCTGAGCTATGGATGCATTTGATAAAACATTGGGGGAGATAATGCGACAAACCTGAGGAGATACTAAAGAATGGTGCATCCAGGAGGATTCGAACCTCCGACCGCTCGGTTCGTAGCCGAGTACTCTATCCAGCTGAGCTATGGATGCATTGTTAATTCTTGTATAACGCAGGGTGCTGACTACTCACCGTGATGAAGGCTGTAAGCATTCATCAATACTACCTGAAATTAAAGCCGCACTAAGCAACTTTAAAAGAGCTGGAACAGAGGTATTTCCAACTTCCTAAAATATGGTGCATCCAGGAGGATTCGAACCTCCGACCGCTCGGTTCGTAGCCGAGTACTCTATCCAGCTGAGCTATGGATGCAAAATGGCGGTGAGGCGGGGATTCGAACCCCGGATGCAGCTTTTGACCGCATACTCCCTTAGCAGGGGAGCGCCTTCAGCCTCTCGGCCACCTCACCACTAGCACTCTTTCGAGTTGTGCTTCAGAACGTTGTTTCTGCTCATCGGCACTGCGTGGCGCACATATTACTTTCTGGGCGTTGTAAGTCAAACAATTTCTCCCCCTTTTTTCGTCACTCGTGTTTGTTTGCACAAAAGCCACGCAATACGGCCAAATTGGCGACAAAAAGAGTGATTAATCAACAATGAAACTGCGAAAAGCAACGCTAAGTCTGTACGTTATAAATCTGTCAGAGGGATAAATTTTTGGCAAAAGAACAGCGTGAATGGGTAACAAAATGGGAAAAGTAGTGGGGAGGAAGGGAAAAAGGGAACTGAAAACCGGTAGCGCCTCGCTACAGGGAGCGAGGCGCTGGATCCGTTAGTAACTTGTCTGCTGAGTTTTTTCGGCCTGGATGCGCTGATAAATCTCTTCGCGATGCACCGAAACTTCTTTAGGGGCGTTCACACCAATACGTACCTGGTTACCTTTGACTCCCAGCACAGTTACAGTCACCTCATCACCGATCATGAGGGTTTCACCAACTCGACGAGTTAGAATAAGCATTCTTTGCTCCTTGAAAGATTAAAAGAGTCGGGCTAACTGCTTCCCGGCATTATCCATCATATAACGCTAAACGTAGATTATGACAAATACACTAAGAGTGCACCTGCTTACCAATACATTCTGCTGATAGTTAGTTTAGCCGAAAACCGGATTATCAACCTGACTTTATGATTACAGGGTTGTAGCGCGGAAGTAAAGCGCCCCGGATTTACGCCCGGTGCGCCTGCTCGCGACACGTTTTTTATAGTGTTACAGTTTTGCCGCTACCCATGACTCAACGCCAGACAGCGCAGCAGGCAGCGCCTGTGCATCTGTACCGCCTGCCTGAGCCATATCCGGGCGACCGCCACCCTTACCACCGACCCGCTGAGCCAGTTCGCCCACCAGTTCGCCCGCTTTCACGCGGTCGGTCAGGTCTTTGGTCACGCCAGCAATCAGAGAGACTTTGCCGTCGCTAACCGTTGCCAGCACGATAATTGCGGAGCCGAGCTGATTTTTCAGATCGTCTACCATCGTACGCAGCATCTTCGGTTCGACGTTGCTCAGCTCACTGACTAACAGTTTGGTGCCTTTCAGTGCAATCGCTTGACTACTTAACGATGCACTTTCTTGCGCAGCCTGCTGATCCTTCAACTGCTGCAACTCTTTTTCCAGCCCGCGCGCATGGTCGATCAGCGCACGCACTTTCTCATTCAGATTACTGTTATTGGCTTTGACCAGGTGTGCGATATCCAGCAGCTGCTCGTTCTGGCTGTAAACCTGTGCCAGCGCCCCTTCCCCGGTGACGGCTTCAATACGGCGCACGCCAGCGGCGGTGCCGGACTCAGAGGTAATACGGAACAGGCCGATATCACCGGTACGCACGGCGTGCACACCGCCACACAGCTCGGTTGAGAAGTCGCCCATGCCGACAACGCGAACGTGGTCATCATACTTCTCGCCAAACAGCGCCATGGCGCCGTGAGCTTTCGCCGCTTCGAGCTCCATGATGTTGGTTTCAATCGGCAGGTTGCGGCGGATCTGCGCATTGACAATCTCTTCAACCTGGCGGATTTCAACCGGCTTCATCGCCTCGAAATGCGAGAAGTCGAAACGCAGGTATTTGTCGTTCACCAGTGAGCCTTTCTGCGCCACGTGCTCGCCAAGTACCTGACGTAACGCCGCGTGCAGCAGGTGCGTTGCCGAGTGGTTTAGACGAATGCGCGCACGGCGTGCCTCATCCACCTGTGCCGCCACGCGATCGCCGACGCGCAGCTTGCCTGCCGACAGTTTGCCGATATGACCAATCGCCTGCGCGTACTTCTGCGTGTCGTTCACGCTGAAGCTGGCCTCGCTGGTTTTCAGCTCGCCGGTATCGCCAACCTGACCACCGGATTCACCATAGAATGGCGTTTCATCGAGAACGATCACCCCTTCCTGACCGGCATTGATCTCATCAGCTGCCTGCCCGTCAACGAAGATGGCCGTCACTGCTGCATTCAGCGCCAGCTCTTCATAGCCTTTGAAGGCAGAGGCCTGGTCAATGCGGATCACGTTGTTGTAGTCCGTTCCGAAACCGCTGGCGCTGCGGGCGCGCTGTCGCTGCTGCTCCATCGCCTGCTCGAAACCGGCTTCGTCAATTTTCAGGTTACGCTCGCGGCAGACGTCCGCCGTCAGGTCGACCGGGAAGCCAAAGGTGTCGTAGAGGCGGAAGACGGTTTCACCATCCAGCGTGTCGCCCTGCAGGTTTTCCAGCTCTTCATCCAGCAGCGCCAGACCGCGCTCCAGGGTTTTCGCAAACTGCTCTTCTTCGGTTTTCAGGATCTGCTCGACCTGCGCCTGCTGGCGTTGCAGATCTTCACCCGCTGCACCCATAACGGCAATCAGCGGAGCAACCAGTTTGTAGAAGAAGGTCCCTTCTGCCCCCAGCATGTTGCCATGGCGCACCGCACGGCGAATGATGCGGCGCAGCACGTAGCCACGGTTCTCATTCGACGGGATCACACCATCGGCAATCAGGAAGGCACAGGAACGAATATGGTCGGCGATCACGCGCAGCGATTTATTGCTGAGATCGGTCGCACCGGTAACCTGCGCCACTGACTGAATCAGTTTGGCAAACAGATCGATTTCGTAGTTGGAGTTCACATGCTGCAGGACCGCACTGATGCGCTCCAGGCCCATGCCGGTGTCCACGGATGGCTTCGGCAGGGGCAGCATGGTGCCGTCGGACTGGCGGTTGAACTGCATAAAGACGATGTTCCAGATCTCGATATAGCGGTCGCCATCCTCTTCCGGGCTGCCCGGAGGGCCGCCCCAGATGTGATCGCCGTGGTCGAAGAAGATCTCCGAGCACGGGCCGCACGGGCCGGTATCGCCCATCTGCCAGAAGTTATCGGAAGCGTAGGCGCCGCCTTTGTTGTCGCCGATACGGATGATGCGCTCACGCGGCACGCCGATCTCGTTTTCCCAGATGCCGTAAGCTTCGTCATCGGTCTCGTACACGGTGACCCACAGCTTCTCTTTTGGCAGGCCGAACCACTCAGGGCTGGTCAGCAGCTCCCAGGCAAAGCCAATGGCCTCTTTCTTGAAGTAGTCGCCGAAGCTGAAGTTGCCCAGCATCTCGAAGAAGGTGTGGTGACGCGCGGTGTAACCGACGTTTTCGAGGTCATTGTGCTTACCACCGGCGCGCACGCAGCGCTGCGACGTGGTGGCACGAGAATAATTACGCTTGTCCTGGCCGAGGAAAACGTCTTTAAACTGGTTCATCCCGGCGTTGGTGAATAATAGCGTCGGGTCATTGTTTGGGACGAGGGAGCTACTGGCTACAACCTGATGTCCCTTGCTCTGGAAAAAGTCGAGAAACGCTTGACGAATCTCCGCAGTGCTCTTGCTCATATTTGTCCTGGAATCACGCTAACGTACGTTTCGTGGGTCATGTTACGCCGGATCGGCTGCTGCCTGCGGCGACACACGAACAAAAAGTGGTGAATAAGATAAATTTTCTTCAGAGGGAAGTAAAATCCCATCGAAGGTCAATCATCAAAATTTGCAAAAATAGCCCGTATATCTTCGGTAAAGAAGCCCTTCGTCATCAGATAACGCTGTACCCTGGCTTTTTCCTTCCATTCGGTAGGAAATGGCAGGCCGAACTTCCTTTCCGCCAGATCAAACGCCTGCTTTGACCAGTCAATTTCGCTGGCGGCCAGCGTCTCATCAATCAGGTTTTTATCGATGCCTTTCTGGCCCAGCTCCATGCGAATGCGCTGCGGCCCATAACCCTTTCGGCTGCGGCTGGCCAGATAGCGCTCAGCAAAGCGCGTATCGTCCAGCCAGTTATGCTGATAGCACCACTCAACAACCTGGTCGATCTCCTCCGGGTGCAGCGGCTCTGGTGGCGTTTCCGCCTTTGAGAACTGGGCCGCACGCTCGCTGGAGACCACCAGCTTACGGCGAAATTCCGCCTCGCTGTGGTCGCGCATCGCGAGGATACGCGTTGCCCGCTCCAGCAGTTTTGCATGCCGGTTTCGTTCGGTGGTTTCTGACATAGTGCTCCACACCGTTTTCGGTTAGATGTACACGAGTTAAGGGTAACGTCTGTAGAGGTGCCGTGCGAGGAAAAAGCGTTGAGAATGGGCTGATTAAAGGGATAAAGCAGGTTCAGGCTGGGATAAAAAGGGGAATGTGAAGATAAAACCAGGGTCAGGCATGCCTGACCCCTGCAGAATATACCGCTATCAGAACTTTTCGTCTGCGTCGCTGGTTTCGTCCACTTCATGCGCAGCAGGGACAAAATCAGGCTTGTCATCCTGGTTACCCAGCAGCATTTCACGCAGCTTCGCGTCGATTTCGTTGGCAATCGCCGGGTTCTGCTTCAGGAAGCTACCCGCGTTGGATTTACCCTGACCAATTTTTTCGCCGTTGTAGCTGTACCATGCACCGGCTTTTTCAATCAGCTTGTGCTTAACGCCCAGGTCCACCAGCTCACCGAAGATGTTGATACCTTCGCCGTACATGATCTGGAACTCAGCCTGCTTGAACGGGGCAGCGATTTTGTTTTTCACCACTTTCACGCGGGTTTCGCTACCGACCACTTCGTCACCTTCTTTAATCGCACCGATACGGCGGATATCCAGACGGACAGAGGCGTAGAACTTCAGTGCGTTACCACCGGTCGTGGTTTCCGGGTTACCGAACATCACACCGATTTTCATACGGATCTGGTTGATGAAGATCAGCAGGGTGCTGGAGTTTTTCAGGTTACCGGCCAGCTTACGCATCGCCTGGCTCATCATACGTGCCGCAAGGCCCATGTGGGAGTCGCCGATTTCGCCTTCGATTTCCGCTTTTGGCGTCAGCGCCGCAACGGAGTCAACGATAATCACGTCAACCGCACCGGAACGCGCCAGCGCATCACAGATTTCCAGCGCCTGCTCACCGGTATCCGGCTGAGAACAGAGCAGGTTATCGATGTCTACGCCCAGCTTCTTGGCATAGACCGGGTCAAGGGCGTGCTCGGCATCGATAAACGCACAGGTTTTACCTTTGCGCTGTGCGGCAGCGATAACCTGCAGCGTCAGCGTGGTTTTACCGGAAGATTCCGGGCCATAAATTTCGACGATACGGCCCATAGGCAAACCGCCTGCACCCAGTGCGATATCCAGGGATAACGAACCGGTAGAGATAGTCTCCACATCCATGGTGCGGTCTTCACCCAGGCGCATGATGGAGCCTTTACCAAATTGCTTTTCAATCTGGCCCAGCGCTGCTGCCAGTGCTTTTTGCTTGTTTTCGTCAATAGCCATTTCTACTCCTAATCATGCGGGTAAAGCACACGCGGACGCTGCTTTGTCTCTAAAATATGCGCTGATTATACTGTATGGTCATACAGTATCAAGTTTAATTTTTGAGAAAATGATCGTGCAGGGTCTGAAGTGCCCAGGCGGTTGCCTGGCGACGAACGGCCTCGCGGTCACCGTGAAAACGCTCAACCAGCGCCAGGACTTCTCCCGTCGCGGCGGCAAAGCCAAACCACACGGTGCCCACCGGTTTCCCCTCACTGCCCCCATCCGGCCCGGCGATGCCGCTGACCGACAGCGCATACTGCGCCCCCGCCTCGCTGAGCGCGCCCTGCGCCATCTCACGCACCACCTGCTCACTCACCGCACCAAACTGCGCCAGCGTAGATTCACTGACGCCAACCATCTGCTGTTTTGCCTCATTGCTGTAGGTGACAAAGCCGCGCTCGAACCAGGCTGAGCTACCGGCAATGTCGGTCAGCACCTTGGCTATCCAACCGCCGGTACAGGACTCCGCCGTGGTGACGCTGGCATTGCGCGCCAGCAGCTGCTGCCCTACCCGGGTGCTCAACTGGCTTAATTCACGATCTGTCATAGCGCTCTCCCCCGCCCGATGTTTAAGAGCAAGAGAGTAGCACTTTTCTTTCAGGCAAGAGTAAGGGGACGCGCGTTTTGCGGCGCGTCTTCCAGCGTGGGGTCAGATTTTTCGCGCTACGATAAACAGGCGCGGGAAAGCCAGCAGCAGATTGCCATCGTGGCGAACGGGATAAGCCGCGCTGATTTCGGCCAGATAATCAGCGAGGAACTGCGCCTGCTGCGCATCGCTAAGCCCGGCCAGGAAGGGCCGTAAGCCGGTGGCACGCAGCCAGTCAACGATCGACTGCGGCGCAGGCATCACGTGATAGTAAGTGGTGCGCCAGATATCCACCCGGCAACCCGCCGCGCTCAGCAGGTCGTAATACTGCCCGGTGGTCAGCAGCCGTTTACGGTCCGCGGCCTGTGGCGATATCTTGTCCTGCCATTGCGGGCGTGCGGCCACTTCGCGCATCAGGCGATGGCTGGGCTGATCGAGATTATCCGGCATCTGCACGGCCAGCACGCCGTTGGCAGCCAGCTGGCTAATGAGATGGGGGAACAGCTGCGGATGATCGGTCAGCCACTGCAGTGAGGCATTCGCATAAATCACCTCCTGCGGCAGGCTGGCCTGCCAGCTGCGGATATCCGCCAGCTCAAACGCACAGCCCGGTAAGCGCTGCTGCGCCTGATCGAGCATTGCCTGCGAACTGTCCAGCCCGGTGATACGGGCAGCGGGCCACGCGCGATGCAGCAGTTCGGTACTGTTGCCGGGGCCACAGCCAAGGTCGGTCGCGCAAGAGACGTTGGATAAAGGGATGCGGTTAAGCAGTTCCTGCGCCGGGCGGGTGCGCTCCGCTTCGAACTGGCGGTAGAGATCGGGGTTCCACTCTTTCATTATTCCTCGCTAAAAGATCGGTGACAGCCAGGGCTACTGTAAGCCTGACTGCCAGCGCGATAAATAACAAAATTGCAACAGAATCGCGTTACGCCCTAGCGCGCATCGCGCACGGCTTCACCCAGCTGCCAAACCGCCATCGCGTAATGGTTGCTGTGGTTATAGCGGGTGATGGCATAGAAGTTCGGCAGCCCGTACCAGTACTGATAGCGGGTGCCCATATCAAACTTCAGCAGGCTGACCTGCTGGTTGTTATCCAGCGGGATGGTGGGTGACAGACCGGCAGAGGCCAGTTGCGCCACGGTGTAACGGGTTTTAAAGCCGCTCACCAGCCCGGGAGCCTGCCCGTTAGCCTGCACGGCCACCGTGCCGTTTGTCAGCCAGCCGTGCTGCTGGAAGTAGTGCGCCACGCTGCCAATCGCATCGACCGGATCCCACAGGTTGATATGGCCGTCGCCGTTAAAGTCGACCGCATACTGCTTAAATGCCGACGGCATAAACTGGCCATAGCCCATTGCACCGGCAAACGATCCGCGCAGGTCCAGCGGATCATCATCCTCTTCACGCGCCATTAGCAGGAAGGTTTCCAGCTCACCGCTGAAGTATTCGGCGCGGCGCGGATAGTTAAATGACAGCGTCGCCAGCGCATCCAGAATGCGGGTTTTACCCATCACGCGGCCCCAGCGCGTTTCCACACCGATAATGCCGACAATGATTTCTGGCGGCACGCCATAGGTTTTCTGCGCCCGCTCCAGCGCATCGCGATACTGGTTCCAGAACGCTACGCCATTCTGCACGTTGTCCGGCGTGATGAATTTGCTGCGGTAGCGGATCCACGCGCCGTTTGGCCCGGTTGGCCCCTGGGTGGTTGGCGTGGGTGCCTGGCGGTCCATCAGGCGGATCACCCAGTCGAGGTTCTTTGCCTGCGCCAGCACATCGTGCAGCTGCTGGCGCTCAAAACCGTGCTTGCGCACCATTTTGTCGATAAATGCGTTGGCCGCCTGATTATTGGAGAAATCGCCCCCCAGCACGGTGCCGCTGTGGGCAGGCTCAAGCAGGAAGCCGCCGTTGCCTTTAAACGGATTGCCGTGGGGTTCAGCCGGGGCCGTTTTCGGCTGGCTACTACAGGCGGAAAGTAAAGCGACGACAGGAAGAAGAGTTGCCAGATAACGCATCAGATATCCATATTGCAAGGCCGGGAGGTCAGAAATAGAGGATAAAGCATTGAGCGGGAGGAATTAAAGCGGATTTACTCAACGGCGCT
Source organism: Erwinia aphidicola (assembly GCF_024169515.1). Classification (NCBI taxonomy): domain Bacteria; kingdom Pseudomonadati; phylum Pseudomonadota; class Gammaproteobacteria; order Enterobacterales; family Erwiniaceae; genus Erwinia; species Erwinia aphidicola. The sequence continues at coordinate 698,987 of NZ_JAMKCQ010000001.1, forward strand.
TCGCGGTGGTGATGCAAAGCGCCGTTTAATAACAGGCTGGCTTAGTGCTTGTAGTAGATTTCACCGGATTCAGCTTTCAGGATCTTACCTTCGGCGTTGGTGATTAACACGTAGTTACCGCCCATATAGGTCCAGTGGCTGTCGGCTTCCGGCGCAGGCAGATGGCGCACGTTCCACTGGCTCACTTCATACTTTTTGCTGCGGTAAAGGTCCGGTGCGATATCACCAATGGAAAAACGCTTAAAGTCAGCAAAGAAGGTTTTTACTTCATACGGGTCGGCAGGATTAGGCTGATCTGCCTGCTGCGCATCGCCCGGTGCCTGTGACAGCGAGTTCTGGGATTCCGGTGTCTGAACCGGCGGGGTCTGGCTCTGCACTTCTGGCACGGCCGGAACCGCAGTTTCTGCCGGCTGTTCACCTTCCGCATAAGCGGTGGACATGCCGGACAACGCTGCAGCCGACAACACGGCTGAACACAACACCACTTTCAACTTACGCATAGTTTCTCCAAAATGACGCCATCCGGCAGTGAACGACTGCAAAACTGGCATAAAGAAAGACAATAAAGACATGATTAAAAGCATCAGATATCACTTAGATAACACAATCATACGATGGTTCCCGGTGGGATGCCCGCGATGATCGTGTGCTGGCTGCCTGAGCCAGGGGAATTTTTGTTAACAGTCATGACGCGTAATGCCTCTTACCGGGTGGATTGAGCGACTCGCGCCCGGTTTTTTCGCCGAATCTGCGAGCCGCCTTCCCGATCGCCATAACCCATGTCGAGCTGATACTTATCCATTCATTTAGAGAAGGATACTGACGCTAATCGCGACTATTAACCGAAGTGATGGCGGTTCAGGGGGTAAAAACGCCGAAGTATCATAGCTGGGAGCAAAACAAAACCCAATATGTCGGCTAGTCATGCAGGCATGCCTATGGGTTACGAGCCGATGAAATACTGGGTTAGTAAGGCTTTAAGAAGGGATTAAGCAAGGCGTAAATGGGAGAATTTTTTTCGCGTCGCTTCAAGGGAAGCTTCGATCTTCGCTGATGACTGCCCTGTTTCGACAGCTGTAGACGTCACCACTGAACGAACAATGTCAGCACGAGATGGCCTGGCGTAGCTTGCCTGAGTTTTTTTGTTGTTGCTCATATTTACTCCTGAAAGCAGAATCTGGGCGGAAATTCATCGCACAAAAATCATACTAAAATTTCCACGCGAATTCACTAAAGTCTCTCAGAGACTCACTCACTACCCCTGCCCCGGTAGACGATTCTGCATTATAACTTGCGCATAAGAGGAGCGTAATGGCGCACCACGATTTACACCTGAATTGAAGGGAGGAGCCGTCCGTCAGATAACGGAACGCGGTTATTCCGTCGCTGAGGTTTCTGACCGGCTGGGCTTTCCGCACACAATCTCTTCATAGGTTTTCTCCGACACCCGCTTTATCTCTATCACCAGATTCCATTGTTTCGAGCGCCCTCGAAGAAAGTCGCTTCCCCGCCGGTTTTCCTGTCAAACAGACTCCGTTATCATATTCACCACGTACTCGTGAAAAGAGATGTAGGTTGTGGCCAGTAAAGCTACATTTTACCCTGCTACAGTTTGGCAAATGACACCTAAGCCTGCCGTGGACTGTAGGATTTCATGAGATCCAGCGAGACTACGTGAGAACAAATGATAATCATAAAATCACTTAACTCTCTAATTTTTATGATAATGGACATCTCAAGACTATGAGTACATTAGAAAATTTCAGCTCGCACACCCCTATGATGCAGCAGTATCTGCGCCTCAAGGCTGACCATCCTGAGATCCTGCTGTTCTACCGCATGGGAGATTTCTACGAGCTGTTTTACGACGATGCGAAACGCGCCTCGCAGCTGCTGGAAATTTCACTGACCAAGCGCGGCGCGTCGGCCGGTGAACCCATTCCGATGGCGGGCGTGCCCTATCATGCGGTAGAAAACTACCTGGCGAAGCTGGTGCAGCTCGGCGAATCGGTGGCGATTTGCGAACAGATTGGCGACCCGGCACTCAGCAAAGGGCCAGTCGAGCGCAAAGTGGTGCGTATCGTTACCCCGGGCACCATTAGCGATGAAGCGCTGCTTAACGAGCGCCAGGATAACCTGCTGGCGGCTATCTGGCAGAGCCAGCGCGGGTTTGGCTACGCCACGCTGGATATCAGCTCCGGCCGCTTCCGCCTTGCCGAGCCAACCGACCTGGAAACCATGGCGGCTGAACTGCAGCGCACCAATCCGGCAGAGCTGCTTTATCCGGAAGATTTTGCCGCGATGGCGCTGATTGAAAACCGTCGTGGCCTGCGCCGCCGCCCGCTGTGGGAGTATGAGCTGGACACCGCGCGCCAGCAGCTGAACCTGCAGTTTGCCACGCGTGACCTGAGCGGGTTTGGCGTTGAGCAGGCGCACCACGCGCTGCGCGCCGCAGGCTGCCTGTTGCAGTATGTGAAAGACACCCAGCGCACCTCGCTGCCGCACATTCGCTCGCTCACCATGGAGCGCCAGCAGGACGGCATTATTATGGATGCCGCTACCCGCCGTAACCTGGAGATCACCCAAAATCTCGCCGGCGGCATAGAGAACACCCTCGCGTCGGTGCTGGATAAAACCGTCACGCCAATGGGCAGCCGCATGCTGAAACGCTGGCTGCATATGCCGGTGCGCAATTCGCAGACCATCGCTCAGCGCCAGCAGAGCATCAGCGCGCTGCAGGACCTGCATGAATCGGTAACGCCCCTGCTGCGTCAGGTCGGTGACCTGGAGCGTATTCTGGCGCGCCTGGCGCTGCGCACTGCCCGCCCGCGCGACCTGGCCCGCATGCGTCATGCCTTCCAGCAGCTGCCGTTGCTCAACGCCGAGCTGGAGCATAACGAAACTGCCCACCTGCAGACCCTGCGTGGGCAGATGGGCGAATTTACCGAGCTGCGCGAGCTGCTGGAGCGGGCGATTATTGAAACCCCGCCGGTACTGGTGCGCGACGGCGGAGTGATTGCCCCCGGCTACAACGCCGAGCTGGACGAATGGCGCGCGCTGGCGGATGGCGCCACTGACTATCTCGACCGCCTAGAGATCCGCGAGCGTGAAAAACTGGGGCTGGATACGCTGAAGGTCGGCTTCAACGCCGTGCACGGCTATTACATCCAGGTCAGCCGCGGGCAGAGCCATCTGGTGCCGATCCACTATGTGCGCCGCCAGACGCTGAAAAACGCCGAGCGCTACATTATTCCCGAGCTGAAAGAGTATGAGGACAAGGTTCTCACCTCAAAAGGCAAAGCGCTGTCACTGGAAAAAGGCCTGTACGACGAGCTGTTCGACCTGCTGCTGCCGCACCTGGAAGCGCTGCAGAACAGCGCCTCGGCGCTGGCGGAGCTGGACGTGCTGAGCAACCTCGCCGAACGCGCCTGGACGCTGAATTACAGCTGCCCGACGCTGAGCGATAAGCCGGGTATTAAGCTGACCGGCGGGCGTCACCCGGTCGTTGAACAGGTGCTAAAAGAGCCGTTTATCGCCAACCCGCTCTCACTGTCACCCCAGCGCCGCATGCTGGTGGTTACCGGCCCGAATATGGGCGGTAAAAGTACTTACATGCGCCAGGCAGCGCTGATTACGCTGATGGCCTATATCGGCAGCTTCGTGCCCGCCGAGCAGGCGGTGATAGGCCCGATTGACCGAATCTTTACCCGCGTGGGCGCGGCGGACGATCTCGCCTCAGGCCGCTCGACCTTTATGGTGGAGATGACCGAGACCGCCAATATCCTGCATAACGCCACCGAATACAGCCTGGTATTAATGGATGAGATCGGGCGCGGTACCTCGACCTATGACGGCCTGTCGCTGGCGTGGGCCTGTGCCGAGAGCCTGGCCAGCCGCATCAAAGCGATGACGCTGTTTGCCACGCACTACTTCGAGCTGACCACGCTGCCGGAACAGATTGAAGGCGTGGCTAACGTACACCTTGATGCGGTTGAGCACGGCGATACCATCGCCTTTATGCACAGCGTGCAGGACGGCGCCGCCAGCAAGAGCTATGGTCTGGCCGTTGCCGCGCTGGCAGGGGTGCCGAAAGAGGTGATCAAGCGCGCGCGCCAGAAGCTGAAGGAGCTCGAAGCCCTGTCCGGTAGCGCGGCCGCCACCAAAGCCGACGGTTCGCAGCTGCCGCTGCTGGTAGAAGAGACCTCCCCGGCGGTAGAAGCGCTTGAAGCGCTGGATCCGGATTCGCTGTCGCCACGCCAGGCGCTGGAGTGGATTTACCGCCTGAAGTCGCTGGTGTAGCACCGGTCTCAACGCGGGCGAGGCATGCCTCGCCCCTACTTCTTAAGAATCCTGACATGCCTCGCCGCGACCTCTCAAGAACCCGTAATCGCAGGCAATAAAAAAGCGGTGACCGAAGTCACCGCTTTTCGCATTACCCTGTTCAGTATTTATTGAAGCCGTTTATTCTCGCGTGTTATTCGCGGAACAGCGCTTCAATATTCAGACCCTGCGCCTGCAGAATTTCACGCAGACGACGCAGGCCTTCAACCTGAATCTGACGTACACGCTCGCGGGTCAAACCAATTTCACGACCCACATCTTCCAGCGTGGCCGCTTCGTAACCTAACAGGCCGAAACGACGTGCCAGCACTTCACGCTGCTTGGCGTTCAGTTCGAACAACCACTTGACGATGCTTTGCTTCATATCATCGTCCTGCGTGGTATCTTCCGGGCCGTTGTCTTTTTCATCGGCCAGGATATCCAGCAGCGCTTTCTCAGAATCTCCGCCCAGAGGCGTATCGACTGAAGTAATGCGTTCGTTGAGGCGCAGCATCCGGCTCACGTCATCAACAGGCTTATCTAACTTTTCTGCGATCTCTTCCGCACTTGGCTCATGGTCGAGCTTGTGGGAAAGTTCACGCGCAGTACGCAGATAAACATTCAGCTCTTTAACGATATGAATCGGCAGACGAATGGTACGGGTTTGATTCATGATCGCCCGTTCAATAGTCTGACGAATCCACCAGGTGGCGTAAGTAGAGAAACGGAACCCTCTTTCCGGGTCAAATTTTTCTACTGCACGGATCAGGCCGAGGTTACCTTCTTCAATCAGGTCCAGCAGCGCCAGACCACGATTGCTGTAACGACGGGCAATCTTCACCACCAGACGCAGGTTGCTTTCGATCATGCGGCGACGCGATGGCACGTCACCACGGAGTGCACGGCGGGCAAAGAAAACTTCTTCTTCTGCCGTGAGCAATGGAGAATAACCAATCTCTCCTAAGTAGAGCTGCGTAGCATCAAGAACGCGTTGTGTTGCGCCTTGCGACAGCAGCTCTTCTTCTGCTAAATCGTTATCACCAGGTTCATTTCCGACGAGAGCCTTCTCATCAAAAACCTCAGCTCCGTTTTCGTCGAATTCCGCGTCTTCATTTAAATCGTTAACTTTCAGCGTATTCTGGCTCATAAGCGGCTCCTACCCGTGATCCCAAGGGCAGAACACCAAGGTTCTGCCGGATTAACGTTGCGGTAAATAACGCAACGGATTTACGGATTTCCCCTTGTAACGAATTTCAAAGTGCAATCTAACCGAGCTTGTGCCGGTACTGCCCATGGTTGCAATCTTCTGGCCCGCTTTCACTTCTTGTTGTTCACGGACCAGCATCGTATCGTTATGGGCATAAGCACTCAGGTAGTCATCATTATGTTTGATGATAATCAAATTACCGTATCCGCGTAGCGCATTACCGGCGTACACCACGCGACCGGAGGCGGTGGAAACGACGGACTGACCACGAGATCCCGCGATATCGATACCTTTGTTGCCCCCTTCGGAAGCAGAGAAGTTATCAATGATCTTACCATCTGTTGGCCAACGCCAGCTTCCCACAGGGGTAGTGCTGTCCGTCGTGCTACTTACGGTCGGGGCGGTAACCGGCACTGTTGTCGTTGCAGCAGTTTTACCGGACGAAGGCAGCATTTTGCCTCCACTTTGTGTACCTGAATCCTCAGAATACGTAATTACCGGCTGGTGTGCAACCGTTGCGGTTGTCATTTGCGCACCGGACGGAGGCGTGCTGACACCGCCAGCGGTCGCATCGGCTGCCGTAACCGCATTGCCGCCGGTAATAGGCGTACCGGTACCGTTAGCGACCTGCAGCTGCTGGCCGACGTTGAGGCTGTAAGGCGCGGCGATATTGTTGCGCTGTGCAAGGTCGCGGAAATCGTTGCCGGTAATCCAGGCAATATAGAACAAAGTATCGCCACGTTTCACGGTATAGCTGTCGCCGCCGTAGCTACCTTTCGGAATATTCCCATAACTACGGTTGTAGACGATGTGGCCATTTTCGGTAGTTACGTTCTGCTCAGGGGCGGCAGAAGGGGTCACCATACCGCCAGTAGACGGAGGGCGAGCCGGGGGAATAAACCCGCCGTTGCTGCCGCCGGAACTGGCGCCTGATGCGCTGCTCATCGCGGAATTGCTGCTCATCATGCCGGAGTCATTTCCGCCAACGGAGCTGATGGGGGCCTGCGTGTTATCGCTGCTGGAACAACCTGCCAGCCAAAATCCAACCAATGAAACGGCCGCAATACGGCGCAATTTAAATACTGGGCTTCCCGTGCTCATTAATCCCCCACTTACGGCAATACTTTAACTTCAGAGACGCAACATAGCTGACGGCAGCAAGGCCCGCATGCGCAAATTTAATCAGATACTAACAATATCAATGATGGCGTGCCACGGAACAGTTGTATAGAAATGTCCTGGTTTAATCTGACTCAGGCCAGATCGCCTTTTACCAGCGGCACAAAGCGCACCGCTTCAACATTCTCAATCAGGAACTCATCGCCCTTACGGCGAATACGCTGCAGCACCTGCTGCTCTTCCCCTACCGGCAGCACCATGATGCCGCCCTCGTCGAGCTGTGACATCAGCTCCATAGGGATCTCCGGCGGCGCGGCGGTGACGATAATCGCATCGAACGGGCCGCGCGATGGCCAACCCAGCCAGCCATCGCCGTGGCGGGTAGAGACATTATGCAGATCGAGCTGCTTAAGGCGGCGCTTGGCCTGCCACTGCAAACCTTTAATGCGCTCAACCGAGCAGACATGCTCCACCAGATGCGCCAGAATCGCCGTCTGATACCCCGAGCCGGTACCGATTTCCAGCACGCGGGATGCCGGCGTCAGTTCAAGCAGCGCGGTCATTCTCGCCACCGTATAGGGCTGGGAAATCGTCTGCCCGGAACCAATCGGCAGCGCGGTATTTTCCCAGGCTTTATGTTCGAAAGCCTCATCGACGAAACGCTCGCGCGGCACCTCTTCAATCGCCTTTAGCAACCGTTCGTCATCGATGCCCTGCAGGCGCAGTTGCGCCAGCAACGTCTCTATACGACCACTCACCATTGGCGGCTGACCTCAACGTTTTCCAGCCAGGAGGAGACCACTTCCTGCGCGGCATGCGCGGTGAGGTCAACGTGCAGCGCGGTCACGGAAACATAGCCTTCATCGACGGCGGCGAAATCGGTTCCCTGGCCGGCATCCAGTTTTTCACCCGGCGGGCCAATCCAGTACATCGTATTGCCGCGCGGGTCCTGCTGGGGGATCGCCCGATCGCTGGGATGGCGGCTGCCGCAGCGCGTGACGCGGATGCCTTTAATTTGATCCAACGGCAGGTCGGGCACGTTGATATTGAGGATGCGCCCGGTGCGCAGCGGCTCACGCTGTAGCGCTTTGAGGATCGAACAGGTTACCGCCGCCGCGGTGTCATAGTGCTGATGCCCGTCCAGCGACACGGCCAGCGCAGGCAGCCCGAGGTGGCGCCCTTCCATCGCGGCAGCGACCGTCCCGGAGTAAATCACGTCATCACCCAGATTAGGGCCAGCGTTGATGCCTGAAACGACGATGTCCGGCTTCGGCTGCATCAGGGTATTCACCCCGAGATAGACACAGTCCGTCGGCGTGCCCATCTGCACGGCAATATCGCCATTCGGATAGTTAAAGGTCCGCAGCGGCGTCTCCAGCGTCAGCGAATTGGAGGCACCGCTACGATTACGATCGGGTGCGACCACCTGCACCTCGGCAAATTCACGCAGGGCGCTCGCCAGTGTCTGGATGCCTGGCGCATGGATACCGTCATCATTACTCAGCAATATGCGCATTTAACACCTAATTTGTTGATTTTTATTCCTTATCGGCGGTGAAGCATCGTTAACAACATGATATCGAAGTATCATGAACGATCAATCCACGAAGTCGCCGGTGGGTCAGTTGATGCATTTTAGCTGGATGATTCAGCTTGTGGTAGGTGTAAGTTTCTGGTTTCAGTTGGGACAGGGGGCGGATAAGGGGTGAATCAGCTCGCCGCGCTGTAGGCGCTTCCTGCAGTGATATCCCGCCAGATAAAGGCGGGATATATCATTAAGGCTGATAGTCTTCATATTCCCAGGCAAAAAACCTTGATAGTTTTTGCGCTATCTCCATCCAGTCTTCGCCTTCGCACCGATCAATATGATCCGTAATGGTCTTTGTGATCTCATCCAGATCATATGTGCGCACCAGAAGCGTATGTCGCATCAGTTCCGGCAGCCACTGATGCTTGCAGAGCCATTCGGGGGTACAAACAAAAAGGTCAAATTTATCCGCCCCACTACTACTTTCCGTTCCAATACGAAGCAGCAAGCGAAGAGAAAATACATTCTCATCTTCTGGATAAAACTCATTCAGAAGATAATCATCGTTCGAAATACTCTTTAAAATAGCTTTCACGTTTATTACCTAATTTATATCCATATGGCCATTGCCAATCTTAGTTTTATCTCCTGTGGCAGGATCTATTTTGAAAGTCTCAAAGTTGGCCTGAGTACCCGTTATAGCATGCGAACTGTTATCTTTAGATGCTGGAAAACGGTATACACGAGTTCCATCTGCACTCATTAAACCTTTTCCGTCACCTGTTAATCTTGCTCCATCCCCAGCCCATATTTTACCTAACCGATCCGCTTCAGCCACAGAGCCAGAACCAACCCCATAGTTCACTTTTCCATTATCGCCTTTAACAACTGCGCCTAGCCTCGGATCCTGCTTCGCAATATGACTCATAATCTCCTGCGACAGCGCGGGCAGGTTTGCCGATGCGGCATTGGCTAATAGCAGGCACATCACCGCTGCGGCTGAAAAGTATTTCATCCCTGAAATCATCCTTTATCCATTTATTGATGCGTGACGCTTAATTCCTGACGAAAATGAGACTACATCAACTGAAGATTAAATATAGGATTAAAAACAGACACCGCATTTTATGCCAGGATAAAATCATTCAGTAAAATAACAAACACCAGTGCTTACCTGATATTTAATTGGCTGAATTTAGTTATTAGATTCGTTATTAACAGCAGAAAAAAACAGAAGGGAAATATTGGGTTACCGCAGAAGCGGTAACCCGGCAGATTATTCGTCGGCGTCGTCGTGGGCGCTTTGCGTCTGCAGCAGTTCGCGCACCACGCTGGTGGCAAAACTGCCTGCCGGTAGCCAGAAATTCATCTCCAGCGTCACATCATCCTGCCACTCCCAGCGCAAATCACGCGGGATAACCAGCATTGCGCGGCGCGCCGCATCAACGCGCTCACGTTCCATCAGCGCGATGAGCGCCGCTTCACTCGCCAGGCTGTTCTGCTCAAAGGCCAGCGCATCCTCACGCGTGCCCCATTCGCCCGATCCCGGCAGCGGTGCAGTAACGCGCAGCTCGTTGTTATCCACGCGCTGCTGCAGGCTCTCCAGCTCTGCGGCTTCCGCCACGAACCAGCTACCGCGCCCGGTCAGCTGCAGCGCATCACCCGCTAACACTTTGCCCAGCGAGCCCTGCTGCGCCAGGCGGTCGCTGACCACCTGATTAAACATCGCACTGCGCGCTGCCGACAGAATAAAGCTGCGCTTATTACGCTCGCGCACTTTGATCTCATCCGCCGCCCAGCGTTGGGCCATCGTCAGGTTATTGCCTTCATGACCAAACCGCTGGCTGCCAAAGTAGTTTGGTACGCCGCCCGCAGCGATCTGTTGCAGGCGCTGCTCCACCGCAGCGCGGTCGGAGATCTGGCGCAGGATCAGCGTAAACGCATTGCCCTGCAGCGCACCGGTACGCAGCTTGCGGCGATGGCGGGCGCTTTCCAGCACCTGCACGCCGCTCAGTTCAAAGGTGCTGAGATCGGGCGTGACCTTGCCCGGAATACGCAGGCAGAACCACTGCTCGGTGACCGCATGGCGATCTTTCATTCCGGCAAAGCTGACGTCACGCGGGTGGATCCCGGCAAACTTTGCCAGCGCTTCCGCCACGAAACGGGTGTTGCAGCCGGTTTTACGAATGCGCACCAGCAGCTGTTCACCATCACCATCCGGCGCGTAGCCAAGGTCTTCAATCACCACGAAATCTTCGGCGTTGGCTTTCAGCACGCCGCTGGCGGTGGGTTGGCCGTACAGCCAGCCCTGAGTGGTTAAATCCATGGTTATGCCTTTATCAACAGCGCAACGGCTTCGCAGGCGATGCCCTCGCCGCGCCCGGTGAAGCCGAGCTTTTCCGTGGTCGTCGCCTTGACGTTGACCTCATCCATATGGATCCCGAGATCTTCAGCGATATTGATGCGCATCTGCGGCGAGTGCGGCAGCATTTTCGGCGCCTGAGCAATAATCGTCACGTCGACGTTACCCACGCGGTAGCCTTTTTTGGCGATCTGACGCATCGCTTCGCGCAGCAGCTCGCGGCTGTCGGCGCCTTTATAGGCGTCATCGGTGTCCGGGAACAGTTTGCCGATGTCGCCGAGTGCAGCGGCGCCCAGCAGCGCATCCGTCAGCGCGTGCAGCGCCACGTCGCCGTCGGAGTGCGCCAGTAAACCTTTTTCATAAGGGATACGCACGCCGCCAATAATCAGCGGGCCTTCGCCGCCAAAGGCATGTACATCAAAACCGTGTCCGATACGCATCACGCGCACTCCTTAATCTTTGTGTATTTGGGTGAGGTAAAATTGCGCCAGCGCGAGGTCTTCCGGGCGCGTTACCTTCAGGTTATCACTGCGGCCGCTGACCAGTTCGGGACGGTAGCCACAGTACTCCAGCGCCGAGGCTTCATCGGTAATGGTGGCGCCTTCCTCAATCGCTTTCAGCAGGCAGTCGCGCAGCAGGGTGAGCGGGAACAGCTGCGGCGTCAGTGCGTGCCACAGCGCCTCACGATCGACGGTGTGATCGATATCCGCGCGGCCGTGGCTGGCGCGCTTCATGGTATCACGCACCGGCGCGGCCAGAATGCCGCCAACCTGGCTGGTCGCGGTTAGCGCCAGCAGGCGGGTTAAGTCGGTGAGGTGCAGACAGGGGCGCGCTGCGTCGTGCACCAACACCCAATCCGCGCCATCAGCCGCCTGAAGCCCGGCCAGTACCGAATCCGCGCGCTGGCCACCGCCGATCACGCTAGTGATGCGGGGATCCCGCGCAGCCGGCAGCTGAGAAAAATGGCTGTCCAGCGGACTCAGGGCAACGATGACGCGCTTTACCGCCGGGTGCGCCAGTAGCGCATCCAGGCTGTGCTCGAGCAGGGTTTTTCCATCAATGGTGAGATACTGTTTCGGGCATTCTGACAGCATACGGCTGCCGATGCCTGCCGCAGGAACCACGGCAATCACATCCGGGAAGGAGACGACATTAGTCATGAGTATCGTTACTGGTTAGCGGTTCGACCTTGCTGCGCGTTTCTTCTGTTTTGATCCGGCACAAGGCGATAGAAAGTCTCGCCGGGTTTAATCATCCCCAGCTCATTGCGTGCGCGTTCCTCGATCGCTTCCGAACCGCCGTTAAGATCGTCGATTTCGGCAAACAGCTGATCGTTGCGCGCTTTTAGCTTCGCGTTATTCGCCTGTTGCACCGCAACATCCTCATTAACGCGCGTATAGTCATGAATGCCGTTCTTGCCCAGCCAGAGCGAATATTGCAACCAGCCAAGTAGTACAAGTAACAGCAGCGTAAGTTTTCCCATCCCCGCCCCCTGAAAAACGGCTCAATCATCCCATAACTTTTGGTACGACTCCACACTACAGGTGAAATAGAACCACTTTCTCAGAATACGGCATAAAAACGCGTTAAAAAGCACCAGAAATAACCCGGCAGCCGCAGGACGACGGCAAAATTTTGTAACGCAGCGATGCGTTTGTTCATCAACGAGGAGAGGTTACCAGCCGCTGAGCAGCGTGAACAGCAGCCAGAACAGGCAAATCACCAGCAGTGCGGTGATCAGCATCGTCCATAGCAGCTGACCGCGCAGCAGCACGCTGGTGGCAATGCCGACCAGCACCGAGACCGGAAGTAACGCCAGGAAGAAGGGCCAGGTGTAGAGGAAGAAGAACAGCGTGTTGGAACCATACAGCAGGAAAGGTATCGCCAGCGCGACCCACCAGGAAACAAAGCCCACGACACCGCCGGGAAAAGACCATGAGGGCTCTTCGCGTTCGCGTTCGTCTTTTCGTGCCAGCATGGGGGTAACGTTTTGCATAAATATCCCGTTGAAGCTGGGCGGCTTCGGCCTGTTGCGCTGTCGCCGCCCGATCACCGCCCCCGCAGGGGCGTTGGCCATAGCCATCTCAGGATTTGATGATATCTCGCTGACGCAGCAGATCTAACAACTGAGCGGTTAATTGTGTTACCAATTGTTCGCCATCAAGATGAATATCCGCAGGCTCTGGCGCTTCATACACCGCGTCAATTCCGGTGAAGTTACGCAGCTCTCCGGCACGGGCTTTTTTGTATAACCCCTTTGGATCGCGCGTTTCACAGATCGCCAGCGGCGTGTCGACGAACACCTCGATAAAACGCCCTTCCCCCAGCATTTGGCGCACCATCTGCCGCTCGGCGCGGTGCGGAGAGATAAACGCCGTCAGCACGACCAGTCCGGCATCCACCATCAGCTTTGCCACTTCACCGACGCGGCGGATATTCTCTTTGCGGTCATCATCGCTGAAGCCGAGGTCACGGCATAAACCGTGGCGTACGTTATCGCCGTCCAGCAGATAGGTGCTGACGCCAATCCGGTGCAGCGCCTGCTCCAGCGCCCCGGCCACGGTGGATTTACCGGAGCCTGACAGCCCGGTAAACCACAGCACCGCGCCCTGATGACCGTGCTGCGACTCGCGCTCCTCCCGGCTTACCGGATGGGCGTGCCACACCACATTCTCATCATGCTGCGCCATATTACTTACCGCCCAGCAGGTCGCGGGCATTCCAGTGCGGGAAGTGGCGGCGCACCAGCGCGTTCAGCTCCAGCTCAAAGGCGCTGAAATCGCCGCTGTGCTGCTGCATCTCCTCTGCCAGCGGCTGGCGGATCATGCCCGCGCCCACGGTGACGTTGCTCAGGCGATCGATAAAGATCATCCCGCCGGTTACCGGGTTCTGCTGATAAGCGTCGAGCACCATTGGCTCATCGAAAATGACATCGACCAGGCCAATGCCGTTCAGCGGCAGCTGTTGAGCAACGTGCTGCGTCAGGTTATTGATCTCCACCTGATGCTGAATATTTTCGATGCGCACGCGGGTCTTCTTGCCGGCGATTTTGACGTCAAAGCTCTGACCCGGTGTCAGCGGCTGTTCCGCCATCCACACCACGTCAACCGCTGCGCCGCGTACCGGCTTAAGATCGGCATCGGCCGCCACCAGCAGATCGCCACGGCTGATATCGATCTCGTCCTTCAGCACCAGGGTAATCGCCTGGCCAGCGGCTGCCTGCTCCAGATCGCCATCAAAGGTGACGATGCGCGCAATGGAAGACTCCACGCCGGACGGCAGCACTTTCACCCGCTGCCCTGGCTGCACCACGCCGGAAGCCAGCGTCCCGGCATAGCCGCGGAAGTCGAGGTTCGGGCGGTTGACGTACTGCACCGGGAAACGCATAGGCTGCTGTTCTACCACGCGCTGCACCTCAACGGTTTCCAGCACGTCCAGCAGCGTCGGGCCGCTGTACCAGTTCATCTGCGCACTGGCTGACGCCACGTTTTCGCCTTCCAGCGCCGACAGCGGAACAAAGCGGATATCAAGATTGGCCGGCAGCTGCGCCGCGAAATCAAGGTAGTCCTGTTTGATCTGCTCAAACGTCTCCTGGCTGTAGTTCACCAGGTCCATTTTGTTGACCGCCACCACCAGGTGTTTGATACCCAGCAGCGTCGAGATAAAGCTGTGGCGGCGCGTCTGATCCAGCACGCCTTTGCGCGCATCGATCAGCAGGATCGCTAGGTCGCAGGTTGAGGCACCCGTCGCCATGTTGCGCGTGTACTGCTCGTGCCCTGGGGTGTCGGCAATGATAAATTTGCGCTTCTCAGTGGAGAAGTAGCGGTACGCCACGTCGATGGTGATGCCCTGCTCGCGCTCGGCCTGCAGGCCATCCACCAGCAGCGCAAGGTCAAGTTTCTCCCCCTGGGTGCCGTGACGCTTACTGTCGTTATGCAGCGTGGAGAGCTGGTCTTCATAAATCTGGCGCGTGTCGTGCAGCAGGCGGCCAATCAGCGTGCTCTTGCCGTCGTCGACGCTGCCGCAGGTGAGGAATCGCAGCAGGCTTTTGTGCTGCTGTGCGTGCAGCCAGGCTTCCACCCCGCCCTGATCGGCAATCTGTTGTGCAATGATAGTGTTCATGACGGCTCCTTAGAAATAACCCTGACGTTTCTTCAGCTCCATGGAGCCTGCCTGATCGCGGTCAATCATGCGCCCCTGGCGCTCGCTGGTGGTGGAGACCAGCATCTCTTCAATGATCGAAGGCAGCGTTTGCGCTTCTGACTCCACCGCTCCGGTCAGCGGCCAGCAGCCAAGGGTACGGAAACGCACCATGCGCTGCTCGATCACTTCACCCGGCTGCAGGTCAATGCGATCGTCATCGATCATCATCAGCATACCGTCACGCTCCAGCACCGGGCGCTCGGCGGCCAGATAGAGCGGAACAATTTCAATGTTTTCCAGGAAGATGTACTGCCAGATATCCAGCTCGGTCCAGTTAGAGAGCGGGAACACGCGAATGCTTTCGCCTTTATTAATCTGGCCGTTGTAGTTGTGCCACAGCTCAGGACGCTGATTTTTTGGGTCCCAGCGGTGGAAGCGGTCGCGGAAGGAGTAAATACGCTCTTTGGCGCGTGACTTCTCTTCATCACGCCGTGCGCCGCCGAAGGCCGCATCAAAGCCGTACTTATCCAGCGCCTGCTTCAGCCCTTCGGTTTTCATGATGTCGGTATGCTTCGCGCTGCCGTGGACAAACGGGTTAATCCCCATCGCCACCCCTTCCGGGTTACGGTGCACCAGCAGCTCGGCGCCTATGTTTTTCACCATGCGGTCGCGGAACTCGTACATCTCGCGGAATTTCCAGCCGGTATCAACGTGCAGCAGGGGGAACGGCAGCGTACCCGGGTAGAAGGCTTTACGCGCCAGATGCAGCATCACCGATGAGTCTTTTCCGATGGAGTACATCATCACCGGGTTGCCGAACTCTGCCGCCACTTCGCGAATAATATGGATACTCTCCGCTTCCAGTTGACGCAGATGAGTGAGTCGTTTTTGATCCATAACTTTTCCTCAAGCCAAATTCACAACGGGGGACTCGCGTCCATCCTGCTGCGCTGAATGTTGAAACCACGCCAGCTGCTGATGCAGATTGACCACTTCGCCAATCACTATCAGCGCCGGAGTTGGGGCGTTGCGTGCCAGTTCTTCAAGCTGTTGTAAGGTGCCGGTCAGAACCTGCTGGTCCTGACGGGTGCCGCGGCTGATTACCGCCGCCGGCGTGTGCGGGTCGCGACCGTGAGCGATCAGCTGGCTGGAAATCTCACCGGCTTTCATTGTTCCCATATACACCGCCAGCGTCTGACTGGCGCGCGCCAGTGATGGCCAGTCCATATCCTCACCGTCTGCACGGCAGTGGCCGGTAATAAACAGGGCGCTCTGCGCGTAATCGCGGTGCGTCAGCGGGATCCCGGCATAAGCGGTGGCGCCCGCTGCGGCGGTGACGCCCGGTACCACCTGGAAGGGAATGCCCGCCGCCATTGCGGCCTGCAGCTCTTCGCCGCCGCGACCAAAGATAAACGGGTCACCGCCTTTGAGGCGAACCACGCGTTTACCCTGGCGAGCCAGCTCTACCAGCAGGCGATTGGTCTCTTCCTGCGATACGCTGTGCGCATTAGCACGTTTGCCCACGCAGATGCGATCGGCATCGCGGCGCACCAGGTCAAGCACCTCATCGCTGACCAGATGGTCATACAGCACCACGTCCGCCAGCTGCATCACCTGCAAGCCGCGCAGCGTCAGCAGACCGCTGTCGCCCGGGCCTGCACCCACGAGGATTATCTCGCCCTGGGACGCTTCCGGGTCCGTGAGCTGCTGGTCAAGGGTGCGCTTTGCCCCCTCGACGTTGCCGGAAGCCACCTGGTTGGCAAACAGGCCGTTAAACGCCTTTTCCCAGAAGCGGCGGCGATCCGACATCATGTTAAAACGTGCTTTGACCTTGTTGCGCCACTGCCCGGCGATTTCTGCCATCTGGCCGAGGTTGGCGGGCAGCAGAGATTCCAGCTTCTCGCGCAGCAGGCGTGCCAGCACGGGCGCCGTGCCGCTGGAGGAGATCGCCACCACCAGCGGGGAGCGGTCAACAATAGAAGGGAAAATAAATGAACACTTCGGCTGGTCATCCACCACGTTCGCCAGCAGATGGCGCTCGGTGGCATCGATGAAAACCTGGCCGTTCAAATCGCCGTCGTCGGTTGCGGCAATCACCAGGAATACCCGGTCGAGCTGCGCGGCCTGATACTCTGTCGCCAGCCATTCGATACTGCCGCTGGACTCCAGTGCCGTCAGCTCTTCACACAGCTGTTGTGAGACCACCTGCACGTGTGCTCCGGCGCGGCGCAATAGCTCAATCTTGCGCGCAGCAACATCGCCGCCGCCTACCACCAGCACCGGCTTATGCCTGATATCAGCAAATAAAGGGAGATAATCCACGTGAACCCTGTCTTAAACACGTTAAGTTAAAGGGACTATACGTCCCGGCCAGCAAGCTTATGAAATTACTAATTGGAATGAGTAGTTACTGAATGGAATAACGTCCTGGTAAAGCAGCGAACAAAATGTGCTTAACGGATGATATTTGGGGGCTTTCAGAGAGATTGAAATTGTGTAACCCGCTTCACAATTTCATACTAGCCCGGCAAATATTTTCGCACATTACGTCACAGGATGACGATTAAGGATCGCAAATGTTCACTCTACTGCGTCTTGGAGCGCTGGCAGCGCTGCTCGGCTGCGGCCTCAGTTTGCCAGCTCATGCAGCCAGCCTTAAGAGCGGCAGCATGGCAGAACAGCAGTTACGTCATATCGCCACCTATTTTCCCGGCCGCATGGCGGGCAGCCCGGCAGAGATGCTCACCGCCGACTATTTGCAGCATCAGTTCAGCCAGCTGGGTTACCACAGCGACCAGCGCCGTTTTAATACCCGCTATCAGTATCAATATCAGGACGGGCATCAGGCGTGGCGTAATGTGAATGCCACCTCGGTGATTGCCGCGCGCGAAGGCAAAGTGCCGCAGCAGATTGTGATTATCGCCCACAGCGACAGCTGGATGCCGCACAGCGACAAAGAGATGCAGCAAAATCTCGGGGGACTGAGCGATCAGGGCGTTGATGATAATGCCTCAGGCCTCGGCGTGATGCTGGAACTGGCCGCACGGCTTGCCAGCACGCCGCTGCACTACAGCCTGCGTTTCGTGGCGCTCAGCGGTGAAGAGATTGGCCAGCAGGGCAGCGAAGATTACCTGTCGCGCATGACGCCGGAAGAGAAACATAACACCCTGCTGGTGATTAACCTCGACAGCCTGATTATCGGTAATCAGCTGGCGTTCACCAGCGGCAGCAAAACCCCAAAAGCGGTGATCATGCAGACGCGCGACCGGGCAATAGCGCTGGCCCACCGCCACGGTATCAGCGCCATCAAACTCAACGCCGCGCAGGAGCAGGGGCCGTTCGATCGCGCAGGCTTCCCGCTGCTGCTGGTGAAGGCCAGCGATGGGGTCAACGGAAAGGCGCCACGGGCAGTCGCTGAGAAATTCCCCACCCTGCTGCGCCATCAGGCACAGCGTGATAATTTAACCTATATTGACCGCTGGCTGCCGGGCCGCATCACGCGCCGCACGCACGACAGCGTCACCGTGCTGCTGCCGCTGATCCGCGAACTTGCTAATCCTTAAACTCTGGAGTTGCCGATGTATATCGTATTTCTGACCTACACCCGCCCAATCGAAGAAGTTGAAGCGCTGTTAGAGCCGCACATTGACTGGCTCAATCGTTACTTCACCGCCGGGGCCTTTATCAGCGCTGGACGTAAAGATCCGCGCACCGGTGGCATGATCATGGTAAGGGAAATGGATCGGAAACAGCTGGATGTGATTCTGGCAGAAGACCCCTTCCAGCAGGTCGCCAGCTATGACGTCACCAAAGTGAATATTACCCGCTCCGCGAAGAAGTTTGCCGAGCTGACGGGGATTTGATTTACGCTGGCTGGATCAGCGGGTCGGGCGTGCCCGACCCCTGCAAAAAACCGAGTGCTCAGAATATCCCGACGGGGAGCACGCGTCAGTGCGCATGCGTGAGGCATGCCTCACCCGGCCGGCATATTACTCGTGCAGCCCACACTCGCGCTTCAGGCCGAAGAAACGGGTCTCTTCTTCTGCCATACCTGGCTCCCACTTGCGCGTGGTGTGGGTGTCGCCCACCGACAGGTAGCCCTGCTCCCACAGCGGGTGATAACCCAGGCCGTGCTGCTGCAGATACTGATAAACCTGGCGGTTATCCCAGTCGATAATCGGCAGCAGCTTAAATACCCCTTTTTTGATCGCCAGCACCGGCAGATGCGCACGGCTGCCGGACTGATCGCGGCGCAGGCCAGCAAACCACGTCTGCGCTTTCAGCGTTTCCAGCGCGCGGTTCATCGGCTCGACCTTGTTGATCTGGTTGTAGCGTTCGATGCCCTCAACGCCCTGCTCCCACAGCTTACCGTAGCGCGCTTCCTGCCATGCCGGGCTGTGCTCAGCACGGAACACCTGCAGGTTAAGATCCAGCTTCTCAGTCAGCTGGTCAATAAACTGGTAGGTCTCCGGAAACAGATAACCGGTATCGGTAAGGATAACCGGAATGCCGGGTTTCTGTTTGTTAACCAGGTGCAGGCTGACCGCCGCCTGAATACCAAAGCTGGAGGTCAGCACCGCTTCGCCCGGCAGATTCTCCAGGCCCCAGATCACCCGATCCTCGGCGGAGAGTTTGTCCAGCTGGTTGTTAATTTTGGCGAGCGCCATCACGCGCTCAACCTTCGGTAACTCGTTCAGTGCAGAGAGATCGAGAACTGCCATATCACGCCTCCATCATTCCCAAAAATCACGGGCCGGATCGAGTACCGGCTTAACCACACCGGCACGGATGGTGAAGTCACCAAAGCCTTCATCGGCTTCACGCTCCTGCGACCAGCGGCCAATCAGTTCATCAAGGGTAGCCAGGATCTGCTCTTCGTTGATGTTTTCGCGATACATCCGCGGAATACGCGTCCCGATGCGGTTACCGCCAAGGTGCAGGTTATAGCGGCCCGGCGCCTTGCCTACCAGCCCGATCTCGGCCAGCAGCGCACGGCCACAGCCGTTCGGGCAACCGGTGACGCGCAGCACAATGTGCTCATCGCCGACGCCGTGCTGAGTCAGGATCCCCTCAACGCGGGTGACAAACTCTGGCAGGAAACGTTCGGCTTCGGCCATCGCCAGCGGGCAGGTCGGAAACGCGACGCAGGCCATCGAGTTTTCACGCTGGTGGCTGACGTTCTCCATCAGGCTATGCGATACCGCCAGCTGTTCAATTTTCTCTTTCTCCGACTCCGGCACGCCCGCGACAATCAGGTTCTGGTTAGCGGTTAAGCGGAAGTCGCCCTGATGGATCTTGGCGATCTCCGCCAGGCCGGTTTTCAGCGGCCGGCCAGGATAGTCAAGAATACGGCCGTTTTCGATAAACAGGGTCAGGTGCCATTTGTTATCGATGCCCTTCACCCAGCCGAAGCGGTCGCCACGCGTGGTAAACGCATAAGGACGGGTCGGCTCAAAGGTGATA
The DNA here is from genome assembly GCF_024169515.1 of Erwinia aphidicola. Taxonomy (NCBI): domain Bacteria; kingdom Pseudomonadati; phylum Pseudomonadota; class Gammaproteobacteria; order Enterobacterales; family Erwiniaceae; genus Erwinia; species Erwinia aphidicola. The sequence goes on from NZ_JAMKCQ010000001.1 coordinate 719,129, forward strand.
CCGGCACGGCGTTCAACTTCCGCTTTAAACACCTCAGGACCGACGCGCTCCAGAGTGTATTTGGTCTTGGCGTTTTTACGATCGGTGCGGTTGCCCCAGTCGCGCTGGGTGGTCACCACGGCAGCCGCCACATCGAGGATCTTCTCAACCGGCAGATAGCCGAACTCGGTTGCGGTGCGGGCGTAAGTTGCTTTGTTACCGTGATCGATAGATAAGCCCCCGCCCACCAGCAGGTTGAAGCCGATCAGCTTGCCGTTTTCAGCAATGGCAATAAAGTTCATGTCGTTGGCGTGCAGATCGACGTCGTTATGCGGCGGCACCACCACGGTGGTTTTGAACTTACGCGGCAGATAGGTTTCGCCGAGGATCGGCTCCACGTCGGTGGTCGCGACCTTCTCCTGATCCAGCCAGATCTCAGCGTAAGCACGGGTCTGCGGCAGCAGATGCTCGGAGAGCTTCTTCGCCCACTCGTAGGCTTCCTGATGCAGCTCAGACTCAATCGGGTTTGAGCTGCACAGCACGTTACGGTTCACGTCGTTGGCGGTCGCCAGGGCGTCGAGGCCCACTTCATGCAGCATCTGGTGCGCCGGTTTCACGTTGCCTTTCAGGATGCCGTGGAACTGGAAAGTCTGACGGTTGGTCAGACGGATGCTGCCATAAATGGTGTTGTCGGCGGCGAATTTATCAATCGCCAGCCACTGGCTTGGCGTCATAATGCCGCCCGGCAGACGGCAGCGCAGCATCATGGCATGACGTGCGTCCAGCTTCTGCTCGGCGCGCTCGGCGCGGATATCGCGGTCATCCTGCTGGTACATACCGTGAAAACGGATCAGCAGGAAGTTATCGCCATTGAAGCCACCGGTCAGACCATCATTCAGGTCTTCTGCGATGCCGCCGCGCAGATAGTTGCTCTCTTTTTTCAGACGCTCGGCGTCAACCAGCTTGCCTTCGACAACCAGCGGTCCTGGATATTTTTCATCGCTCATTAGTACACATCTCGCTGATAACGGCGCTCAATGCGCAGCTCACTCAAAAATTCATCGGCCGATTCGATGTCCATTGCACCAAATTCAGCTACCACTTCCAGTAATGCCTGTTCTACATCTTTCGCCATGCGGTTAGCATCGCCACAGACGTAAATATGCGCGCCCTCTTCAATCCAGCGCCACACTTCCGCCCCTTTGGCGCGGATCTTGTCCTGAACGTAAACTTTATGCTGCTGGTCACGCGACCAGGCTAAATCGATGTGGGTCAGCAGGCCATCTTTGACGTAGCGCTGCCACTCAACCTGGTAGAGGAAGTCTTCAGTAAAGTGCGGATTGCCGAAGAACAGCCAGTTTTTACCGCTGGCGCCATCGTTGTCGCGCTGCTGCATAAAGGCGCGGAACGGGGCGATACCGGTGCCAGGACCAATCATAATCACCGGGGTTTCCGGATTGGAGGGCAGGCGGAAATTGTCGTTATGCTCGATAAACACGCGGATTTCAGCGTCTTCTTCAAGGCGGTCAGCAAGATAGCTGGATGCCCCACCCGCACGGGCACGCCCTTCAATCTCATAGCGCACCGCGCCCACGGTGATATGCACTTCGCTCTCGCTTTCTGCCTGGGAAGAGGCAATCGAGTAGAGGCGCGGCGTCAGCGGACGCAGCAGGCCGGTCAGCTGTTCGGCATTAAGTTCGGTCGGGGCGAAACGCACCATATCGACAATCGGCGTGTTCTGCGCGAAGTGCTGCAGTCTGGATTTATCGCCGGCCGTTTCCAGCAGCGCTTCATGACGGGAAAGTTTGGCATACTCCGCAACAATCTGCGGGGTATTCACCGTCAGTTCATAATGTTTTTGCAGCGCTTCAGCAAGCGTCAGGGTGCTGCCATCAACGGTAACGCTCTCGTCACCTTTCAGCCACAGCAGCTCCAGCAGTTCCTGCACCAGCGCGGCATCGTTCTCAAACCAGACGCCAAGCGCATCGCCCGGCTGGTAGCGCAGGCCGGAATCGCCAAGGTCGATTTCAATGTGGCGCACGTCCTTATCGGAGTCGCGGCCGGTAATTTTCTGGTTCACCGCCAGGCTGGCGGTCAGCGGCGCTTCTTTACTGTACGGGCTGCTGTGAATTTCATTCACGCTGCCCGCCGCGGCTGCCGCTGACTGGGTGGCGCTGGCATCCGGCACGCGTGCCTTGAGGATCTCAACGATCTGTTTGCGCCAGGCTTCCGCCTGCGCCGCGTACTCCACGTCGGCATCCACGCGTTCTAACAGGCGCTCACCGCCCAGCTCAGCCAGCTTGCCGTCGAAATCCTTCCCGGCCTGGCTGAAGAACTCATATGAGGTATCGCCAAGGCCGAACACCGCAAAGGCGCTGCCGTCCATTTTTGGCGCTTTTTTCGACATCAGGAATTTATGCAGCGCCACCGCCTCTTCCGGCGGTTCGCCTTCCCCCTGAGTGGAGGTCACTACCACCAGCAGTTTTTCCTGGCCAATCTGCTTGAACTTATAGTCGCCGGCATTCACCAGGTTTACGTTGAGTTTGGCGGCCAGCAGGTCATCGCGCAGCTGTTCAGAGAGCCGGCGGGCATTGCCGGTCTGAGAAGCGGAAAGAATAGTGATGGTGGGTGCTTCAACCACAGCAGGCGCCGCCGCAACAGCACTACCCGGCGCCTGGTTAACCATGCCCCAGAAATAACCGGAAAGCCACGCCAGTTGGGTCGCTGAATAATCACCGGTGGCTGCCTGCAAGCGGGCGAGCTGGTCCGGGTTTAACGGAAGCAAGTTATTGGGAGCCTGAGTCGTCATTGCGTTGAAAATTCCACAGTCGAAGTTCTATAGCAACAGGGTAAGGGCAAGCATAATAACCCTTAAATAAGGGTTGGAAATAATTAATAACCAAAATGACTAAACGGTTTTTCGGGTAAGCGTTAGCAGCAAAACAGATTAATCATCGTGTTATTTTTCAACGAGTTGGAAGCGTCACCATTTGATAACACTTTCACTTACTGCCAATAGCTGTGAAACGGGTGCGAAAAAAGCTGTTTTCCGGTATCCTGCGGCGGTTTTTAAGACAAAGACTGAGACTGCAATTATGGCGACCACGCTATTTAAAGATTTTCAATTTGAAGCCGCGCACCACCTGCCAAACGTGCCAGCCGGGCACAAATGCGGCCGCCTGCACGGGCATTCGTTTATGGTCCGGCTGGAAATTACAGGCGAAGTGGACGCGCATACCGGTTGGGTGATGGATTTCTCAGAGATCAAAGCGGCCTTTAAGCCGGTCTACGATCGTCTGGATCACTACAATCTTAACGATATTCCGGGCCTTGAGAACCCGACCAGCGAAGTACTGGCTGCCTGGATCTGGCAGCAGATGAAACCGGTGCTGCCGCTGCTTAGTGCGGTGATGGTGAAAGAAACCTGCACGGCTGGCTGCGTGTATCGCGGTTAAATGGTGGGCGAGGCATGCCTCGCCCCTGGGATCCCTCGTTGTCATCTTCTGCTATCTCTGCACCTGTTCCCCACGAAACCACTCTGCCAGAAAATCCAGCAGCGCCCGCAGCCGCGGTGGCTGATGCTGGCGTGAGGTATAAATCGCATACAGCCCCAGCTCCTCTAACTGATACTGCGGCAGCAGCGCGACCAGCTGACCGCTGGCGAGCAAGGGAGTTACGCTGTAGGTGGGCTGCATGGAGATCCCCACGCCTGCCAGCGTCGCTGACAGCAGCATCACCGAGTCATTGGCACTCACATTACCACTGACGGCCACCGCCTGCTTTTCCCTCCCCTGGCTGAAATGCCACAGGCTCTTGCCGAAGTGCGAATAGCACAGGCAGTTGTGCTGCGCCAGCTGCGCCGGAAGCTGCGGAGTTCCCGCCTGCTCCAGATAAGCGGGTGACGCGCAAATCACCGAGCGGCAGGTATCCAGCCGGCGCGCGATCGCATTCGGGTCAAGCTGCGCCGTAATGCGAATCGCCAAATCGATACGCTCCTCGATCAGATTGACCCGCTCATTGCTGATGTGCAGATCGATATGCACCTGCGGGTGCCGCTGCTGGAACACCTCGATCGCCCTCATCAATACGCTCTGCCCGAGTGACAGCGAGCAGGAGATCCGCAGGCGGCCCGACAGCGCCTGGCCCTGCGGCGGGGGGCTGTGCTCTATCTCCTGCGCCAGCGCGATAATCTGCTCACAGCGAACCAGCGCATGTTCTCCGGCCGGGGTCAGACTCAGCCGGCGCGTGCTGCGGTGGAGCAGGCGCGCCCCTGACCAGCTTTCCATCTGGGTAAGATAGCGGGTGACCATCGCTCGCGACATATCAAGGGTGAGCGCCGCGGCGGACAGGCTGCCGCGTTGAACAATGGTAATAAAGACGTGGGCTGCAGTGAGGCGATCCATGATTTGTCCGTTTTATGCAACAATCTGTTGCCTGATAGTCGGTTTATCTGCTGATTTATGCAACTTAAACTGGTTCTTTTCAGGCTTAAGGTGCCCATTATGAAAGCTCGTCTTACTCTGTTGCTGGCTATTGCTGCCAGCGCTCCACTTTATGCGGCTGAATCACTGAAGCTGGAAGTTTATAACCCTGGCGAATCGAGTATCTTTGCGGTCTCCAGCGAAATTATCTCCGGCCCGCGTGAAGTGGTGCTGATTGACGCCCAGTTTCAGCGCAATGATGCCGAAGCACTGGTAAAACACATCAAAGCAACCGGCAAGCAGTTGACTACGGTGTTTATCAGCCAGTCCGATCCGGACTACTACTTCGGCCTTGAAACCATCCATAACGCTTTCCCGCAGGCAAAAATCCTCGCCACTGCCGCCACGGTCGATCTGATAAAACAGACTAAAGATGGCAAGCTGGCATTCTGGGGGCCGAAGATGGCGGAGAATGCCCCGCGGTCGCTGATTGTCCCGCAGGTACTGGAGGGTCACACGCTCAAGGTTGACGGCGAGGTGATTGAAGTGAAAGGGATCGATGGCCCGCAGCCGCAGAATAGCTGGCTGTGGATCCCAACGCTAAAAACCGCGCTGGGGGGCGTGCTGGTTTCAGGCAACAATATTCACGTCTGGCTGGCGGATGCGCAGACGCCCGAAGAGCGTGCCGTCTGGCAGCAGAAGCTGGAGGATATCAAAGCCCTGCGACCGCTGCGGGTGATCCCGGGCCATTTCCTGCCCGGCGCGGCAGAAACGATAACCTCGGTAAACTTTACTCAGCGCTATCTGCAGGCTGCGGAAAAGAACCTCGCCAACAGCAAGGACTCCCACGCCTTTATTGCCGCGATGAACGCGCAATATCCGCAGCTGAAGGATAGATCCAGCCTGGAATTAAGCGCTAAGGTACTGAAAGGCGAAATGAAGTGGCCGATGTAGGCCGCTGATAGCGGGCCGATCGTCTTAACGATCGGCCCGAAAGAGGGTTAATCAGGCAATATTCAGATACTTATGGGTCTGCATCGACAGGCGCCAGTTGCGCGCAATGCAGGTTTCGATGCACAACCTGGTCGCATCGTCTTTCTGGCTGATCGGCTGCAGCGCGATAATCCGCGTTTTCTCATCGCTGAGCGTTGCCAGCAACTCGTCTAACGCATCAACATCACGCTGGCGAGCCACCGGGTGCTTCACCTCGTCGGCGCGGATTAAAGCCTGGTTCAGCACATCGTAACCGCCGCGCATATTCACCTTCGGCGAGACCGTAACCCAGGTTTCCGGGGTACAGAGCACCTCGTGAGTGCCGCTGGTTTCAATCTGGCAGCTAAAGCCATTCTCCTGCAATGCGGCAGTCAACGGCGTCAGATCGTGAATACAGGGCTCACCGCCGGTAATCACGACGTGCTTAGCCGTCCAACCGTGCTGACGGATCACCCCAAGCAGGGCCGCCGCATCCGCCGCGCCCCAGGCATCGGTTTCTACGGTTTTCAGCAGAATATCCCCCAGCGAGGTTTCCCGATCGGCCAGCTTATCCCAGGTGTGTTTGGTATCACACCAGCTGCAGCCCACCGGGCATCCCTGCAGGCGGATAAAAATTGCCGGCACGCCGGTGTAAACACCTTCGCCCTGCAACGTCTGGAACATTTCATTTATCGGGTACTGCATGCACATCTCGACTGGCGGCTAAATTAAGGGCGCAGATTATGGCAGATTGACGGGATAAGGCCAATCACACTGTGCTTTTTTCCGCCATCAGACGTTAAAAGGTCTCCCAGCTGCCTTCATCGCTGGCCGTTACCTGGCGCGGAGCCGTCAGCTTTAGCGGCTTTTGCACCTTAACAGCGGGCGCCGTCAGGCTCTTTGCCTGATGCTGGCTGATTTTAAACACCGCCACCGCCTGCGACAAACGGCCCGCCTGCTCCTCCAGTGAGGCTGAAGCGGCTGCGGACTCCTGCACCAGCGCGGCGTTTTGCTGCGTCACGCGGTCCATCTCGGTAACTGCCTGACCAATCTGGTCGATACCGCGGCTCTGTTCGTCGCTGGCGGAGGAGATCTCCCCCATAATGTCGGTGACGCGCACCACCGCATTCACGATGTCGTTCATGGTCTCCCCGGCGGTGGTAACCTGCTGGGAACCGGCATCCACGCGGCTTGCGGAGGCTTCAATCAGCCCTTTAATCTCTTTCGCCGCCTGAGCGCTGCGCTGCGCCAGATTACGCACTTCCCCCGCCACCACGGCAAATCCACGCCCCTGCTCACCGGCACGCGCGGCTTCCACCGCGGCGTTAAGCGCCAGAATATTGGTCTGGAAGGCGATGCCGTCAATCACGCTGGTGATATCAGCAATCTTTTTGGAGCTGTCGGCAATTTCGCTCATGGTTTTCACCACGCCATTGACCACACGCCCGCCCTTTTCAGCCGTTTCTGACGCGCTTTTTGCCAGTGATGAGGCCTGACGCGCATTTTCGGCGTTCTGCTTCACGGTCGCCGTCAGCTCTTCCATGCTGGCTGCAGTCTGCTCCAGCGAGGCAGCCTGCTGCTCGGTGCGCGACGAGAGGTCGTTGTTGCCTTGGGAGATTTCGCTGGCGCCGGTGTAGATGGCGTTAGCGCTGTCGCGCACGTTGCTTACGGTGCCGATCAGCGACTGCTGCATCTGCGTCAGACCCTCAGCCAGCAGACCCATTTCACTGCGCCCTGCCACCACCAGCGTTTCTGACAGGTCACCGGAGGCGATGCGCTGAATATGTTCCAGCAGCTGTTTCAGCGGCGTCAGCAGCACGCGTTTAATCACCATCCAGACGGCAATAACCAGCAGCACCAGACTCAGTACCACCAGCGCCAGCGTCCACACCATATTACGATAACCTTGCTGGTTATCTTCGCTGCCGGTCTGCAGCAGTTTGCCATTCTGGACGCGCCAGGTATCGTAACTTTTTTCCAGATTATCCTGGGCTTCCTGCGCTTCCAGATTGCCGTAAGCCTGATAGTTATTGGCACCCAGATATTGCACTGACATTTTTAACGTTTCGGAAAATTGCTGATAGTGCTGCTCAACGGTGTTCGCAAGCTGTTCATTTTCGCCAACCTGCATCGGGAAGCTTTTATAACGGGCGAAGTGCTGGTTCGCATCATCCAGCGTCTCCTGTGCCTGGCTCAGCAGCTTACTGATGGCGGCCAGGGACTTCTCGTCCGTCTGATTTTTCAGCATGCGGATGGCCACACGGTTAATCGTGACGCGGGTCTTAACCAGCGTCTGCCACGCGTCGCTCAGCTGCCCCTGCTGCTGGGTCAGGATAGTGGCGCGGGTAAAATTATCCTTGTCCTTGCTGATGGCATTAAACGACAGCGCGCTGGAAACCAGCAGCAGCGTGCTGAAAATGAGCAGCATAATGATAATGCTGGTAACGACTTTGATATTTTTAAGCATGATGCCCACTCTGTAATAGGAAAACTCCTGGTACAGGTAGTATCGGCATAAGATGATTCTTACTTAAATTAATTACAAAAACCCCCGACGGCTGCCGGGGGTGGCGGGTTACATAAAGTTTTTGTCGTGCATCTGAATCATCGCCTGCTTTGCCACATCTTTCGCTCCGCTGAGGGTGAAATGGCCATAATCGTTAGAGAGCGGATGGCCGTCGGAGGCGATTCCCCGGCAGACGTTACCCGGGCAAACAATCGAGTAGACCGAGATATAGCGCGTCCCCTGCGCCAGCATTGCCGCGTTCATCTGCGCATCCGTTGCACGCACCTCTTTCTTGACGGAGGAGGCGACCAGATCTTTGCGACCGTCGGTCTGATAGGCCAGCAGGTCGGGCAGGGCTTCGGTGTACTCCACGGTCGGCCCCATCACGATGATGTTATCCGAACGCGTTTTCAAATGGTCGAGCGTGGCGCGCAGCGGCGCAATATCTTCCGCTGCCCAGCGCGCGGAAATAATCACGCCATCAATTTTATGCTCGGGTATCCACTGGTCATACACGTAATCCACCAGCTCGCTGCACGGATTGCGCAGAGACTGTCGGGAGAGCGGCTTACAGCCCGCCGAGGTCGCCTGGATAACATTGATGTCACTGCCTGCCGCCAGGCTGACAGCACGCCACAGGTGCGCCGCATGGCTGTCACCGATCATCACGTAGTTCTTCTTTTCCGGCACGGTTTGCAGGCAGAACTGGCGGTCAAACGGTTTGTCCTCATGGCTTTTGCCATCGACAAAGCACTGCCCGCGACGGTATTGATAGTCAAACTCCGGCATTTTGCTGTACTGCGCATACTGCGCCAGCGACAGCGCCTGCGCTGAGAACTGCCCGGAGCCGTTGCTGAGATGGCCCTTATAGATCGCCCCGGCAGACATCAGCGCCAGGCCAACCACCGATGCGGTCACAATACGCCCGGGGGAAACCCAGGCCAGTTTGTAGCGGAAGGGTATTTCAATCAGATAGCGTGAGGCAATCGCCAGGGCAAACGTCAGGCCAAGGATCGTCAGCTCGCGCACGCCCGGCTCGAAGTTAAAGAACATGCGCGCATAGACGATAATTGGCCAGTGCCAGAGGTACAGGCAGTAGGAGATCATGCCGATATAGACGATCGGCTTCAAGGCCAGCACGCGCGAGACCACTGACTGCTGGCCGGCAAGGATAATCAGGAAGCTACCGACGCAGGGCCACAGCGCATTCCACCCCGGGAAAGGCATATCGGTATTCAGCTGGAAGAAGCCGTAGAGGATCAGCGCCAGCCCGGTCAGACTGATGCCGTGCTTCAACCCGGCGGTTAAGCGCGCCGTTTTTGCTTCCAGCCCGGCAACCGCAATAATCCCCCCCAGTGCCAGTTCCCAGGCGCGGGTTGGCAGCATGTAAAAGGTAAATGTCGGCTTGCGGGTCACGCCATAGATACTCAGCAGCAGCGAGGCGACAATGACCAGCAGCATCACCTGCGTCGTGCGGCTGCGGAACAGGCGCACTACCAAAAGCAGTACGATAGGGAAGAGGATATAGAACTGCTCTTCTACCGCCAGCGACCAGGTGTGCAGCAGGGGTTTCAGATCGGCCGGGCCGTCAAAGTAACCGGTGGTTTTCCAGAAGAAGATGTTAGAGGCGGAGAGCAGCGCCGCCAGAGCACTGTTGCTCAGGTCGCTAAACTGCGCGGGCAGCAGATGGTAATAACCAAAGACAAGCGTAGCCAGCAGCACCACAAACAGCGGCGGCAGAATGCGCAGGCAGCGGCGCTTATAAAAGTCGAGGTAAGAGAAATTTCCCGCCATCGCGTTGTTATAGATAATCCCGCAGATCAGATAGCCTGAAATGACGAAGAAAATATCCACCCCGGTGAAGCCGCCGGGTATACCACCCATCCCCATGTGGTACGCAATAACGGGCAGTACGGCAAGTGCGCGTAGCCCGTCAACATCAGCACGGTATTTCATTTTGACGTTCCTGATTACAAATAGTACCAGGAATTTACACAAAATTACCGAAGAAAACGCCCCACCCGCCGTGAACCAGGACTTTTCCGCATCGGAAGGATTCTCATCTAACTCACTGAAAATAATATGATAAGCAAAAAAAAGCCCCGTCCGCAGACGAGGCTTTTCAGATAATCCTCAGCCCATCAGGCTTCAGATATCAGCATCTTACTGGCCTTTAACTTCTTTCAGGCCGTTGAATGGCGCACGGTTGCCCAGCGCTTCTTCGATACGGATCAGCTGGTTGTACTTAGCAACACGGTCAGAACGGCTCATTGAACCGGTTTTGATCTGGCCTGCAGCAGTACCCACCGCCAGGTCAGCGATGGTGGCATCTTCAGTTTCACCTGAACGGTGAGAGATCACCGCAGTGTAACCGGCGTCTTTTGCCATTTTGATCGCAGCCAGCGTTTCGGTCAGTGAACCGATCTGGTTGAATTTGATCAGGATGGAGTTAGCGATGCCTTTGTCGATACCTTCTTTCAGGATCTTGGTGTTGGTAACGAACAGATCGTCACCCACCAGCTGGATTTTGTCGCCCAGCACTTTGGTCTGGTAAGCGAAACCAGTCCAGTCAGATTCATCCAGACCGTCTTCGATAGAGACGATTGGGTACTGTTTAGTCAGGTCTTCCAGGAAGTGAGTAAACTCTTCAGAAGTGAAGGATTTGTTACCTTCGCCTGCCAGCACGTACTTGCCGTCTTTGTAGAATTCAGACGCTGCGCAGTCCATCGCCAGGGTGATGTCTTTACCCAGTTCGTAGCCTGCTGCTTTTACCGCTTCAGCGATAACAGCCAGTGCTTCGGCGTTAGAACCCAGGTTTGGCGCGTAGCCACCTTCGTCACCGACCGCAGTGCCCATGCCTTTCGACTTCAGCACTTTTGCCAGGGTATGGAAGACTTCAGAGCCCATACGCACAGCTTCTTTCAGCGTTTTTGCGCCAACAGGCTGGATCATGAATTCCTGAATGTCGACGTTGTTGTCTGCGTGCTCGCCGCCGTTGATGATGTTCATCATTGGCAGTGGCATAGAGAACTTGCCTGGGGTGCCGTTCAGTTCAGCGATGTGCTCGTACAGCGGCATGCCTTTAGCAGCAGCGGCTGCTTTGGCCGCAGCCAGGGAAACGGCCAGGATGGCGTTAGCACCAAACTGAGATTTGTTCTCAGTACCGTCGAGATCGATCATGATCTTGTCGATGTTGGCCTGGTCTTTCGCATCTTTACCGGTGACCGCGTCAGCGATTGGACCGTTAACGGCGGCTACCGCTTTGGTTACGCCTTTACCCAGGAAACGAGATTTGTCACCGTCACGCAGTTCCAGCGCTTCGCGAGAACCAGTAGAAGCACCTGATGGCGCTGCTGCCAGACCGACAAAGCCGCCTTCCAGGTGAACTTCAGCTTCAACGGTCGGGTTTCCACGGGAGTCGATGATTTCGCGACCGATGACTTTAACGATTTTGGACATTAGTTTTTCCTCAGTACAAGTTAACTTAAACTTAGACACAAACAGCCTGAAACGTTCAAATTTTCAGGCTGTTATGAAAACACTTATTTTGCCAAACGCTTCTGGTACTCGCTGGCGGCTTTTACAAAGCCGCTGAACAGCGGGTGCCCGTCTCGAGGTGTTGAGGTGAATTCCGGGTGGAACTGACACGCAACATACCAGGGGTGGTCAGGAAGCTCAATGATCTCAACCAGCTGGTCATCCCCTGAGCGGCCTGCGACACGTAATCCAGCCGCCTCAATCTGCTTCAGTAGCATATTGTTGACTTCATAACGATGACGGTGACGCTCAACGATGGTGTCAGAGCCGTACAGCTTCTGCACCAGGCTGTTTTCGGTCAGCTGACACTGCTGGCTGCCGAGGCGCATGGTGCCGCCCAGATCGCTCTGCTCACTGCGCTGCTCGACGTTGCCGTCTTCGTCGCGCCATTCGGTAATCAGCGCCACCACCGGGTACTTACAGTCCGGGACGAATTCAGTCGAGTTCGCGCCTTCCATATGAGCCACGTTGCGGGCGAATTCCATCAGCGCAACCTGCATCCCCAGGCAGATGCCAAGGTAAGGGATGTTGTTTTCGCGCGCGTACTGCGCCGTCATCAGTTTGCCTTCCACGCCGCGATAGCCGAAACCGCCAGGAATAAGGATAGCATCCAGATCCTTCAGCAGTTCCACGCCACGGGTTTCAACATCCTGTGAGTCGATCAGTTTGATATTCACGGTGACGCGATTTTTCAGGCCGCCGTGCTTCAGCGCTTCAATCACCGACTTATAAGCATCCGGCAGCTCGACATATTTGCCGACCATACCGATGTTCACTTCGCCGCCTGGATTGGCTTCTTCGTAAATCACCTGCTCCCACTCGGCCAGGTTGGCTTCCGGGGCATTCAGGTTGAAGCGCTTACAGATATAGTCATCCAGGCCCTGCGATTTCAGCATGCCAGGAATCTTGTAGATGGAGTCGACGTCTTTCAGTGAGATAACCGCTTTTTCCGGCACGTTACAGAACAGCGCGATTTTCGCCCGCTCGTTGGCCGGTACAGCGCGGTCAGAACGGCAGATCAGCACGTCAGGCTGAATACCGATCGACAGCAGCTCTTTCACCGAGTGCTGGGTTGGCTTGGTTTTCACTTCGCCCGCAGCCGCCATATAAGGCACCAGCGTCAGGTGCATGTACATGGTGTGCTCACGACCTACATCTACCGCCATCTGGCGAATCGCTTCGAGGAACGGCAGTGATTCGATGTCACCCACGGTACCACCAATTTCAACCAGCACAACATCGTGGCCTTCGCCGCCTTCGATGATGCGCTCTTTGATCGCATTGGTAATGTGTGGGATCACCTGAATGGTCGCGCCCAGATAGTCACCGCGGCGCTCTTTGCGCAGCACTTCTGAGTAGATACGGCCAGTGGTGAAGTTATTACGACGGCTCATTTTGGTACGGATGAAGCGCTCGTAGTGACCGAGGTCAAGATCGGTCTCTGCGCCGTCATCGGTCACGAAGACCTCACCGTGCTGAGTCGGGCTCATGGTGCCCGGATCCACGTTGATGTACGGGTCCAGCTTCATGATGGTCACATTAAGACCACGTGCTTCGAGAATGGCGGCCAGGGAGGCTGCGGCAATGCCTTTACCCAGAGAGGAAACGACCCCGCCGGTCACAAATATATAGTTCGTTGTCATGCTGAACCTGAGAATGTAGGTTTAAAGACGATGGAATGAATAACCAGGACGGGAAAATAGTATACCCGAATCCCCCGGGTGCGACAATTGATCGTTTCCGGTTGTGTGCCGTCCACCGCATTTACCGCCCTGACATTACCTGAATGGCGGAAAAATAAGGTTGATGCATGTCACATTTTTGTTGAATCGTGTCAGCCAATTATTCCTGAGATTTTACCACCTGCCACGCGTCTTCCATCTGGTCCAGGGTAGCCTGCGACATTTCCATCCCCTGACTGGCGATAATCTGTTCAACCTGGCGGAAGCGGCGTTCGAATTTGGTATTGGCTTTCTGCAGCGCGGTTTCCGCCTTACTGCCGAGGTGGCGTGAAAGGTTAACCGTGGCAAACAGCAGGTCGCCGATCTCCTCTTCCAGCTTGTCCTGGTCGATAACCGCCTGCTGCGCTTCGTGCATAACCTCATCAATTTCTTCGTGTACTTTGTCCAGCACCGGCCCGATGGTGGTCCAGTCAAAGCCCACGCTGCTACAGCGCTTCTGGATTTTATGGGCGCGCATCAGCGCTGGCAGCGCGGCAGGAATATCGTCAAGCGCCGAATGCTGTGCTTTCTCCGCACGCTCGTCGCTTTTGATTTTTTCCCAGTTAACCAGCACCTCAGCGCTGCCGCTCACCTGAGCATCGGCAAAGATGTGCGGATGGCGGCGCTCCAGCTTATCGCTGATAGCGTTGCAGATATCGTCGAAGTTAAAGCGCCCCTCTTCCTGCGCCATCTGCGCGTAAAACACCACCTGAAACAGCAGATCGCCCAGTTCACCGCGCAGATCGTCAAAGTCGGCGCGGTTGATCGCGTCGATCACTTCATAGGTTTCTTCAAGGGTATAAGGCGCGATGGTGGCAAAGGTCTGCTGGCGATCCCAGGGGCAGCCGTTTTCCGGATCGCGCAGGGTTTTCATGATGCCCAGCAGGCGATCGAGAGAAGTCATAATTTATTCCTGATTTGTAGGGGCCGACCTTCTTTTTCGGTCGGCCCTGTGCATCGCCATGACGGGGCGACCAGAAAAGCGGTCGCCCCCTACGATTCACTGATGATCAATGTAATCTCTTAGCGTCGATGATATCCGGCACCTGATTCAGCCGCGCAATCACCCGGCTCAGCACCTGCTGATTATAAATTTCAATATCCATATCTATGGTCGCCAGCTGCCTCTTGGTATCGCTGTGGCTGGAAACGCCCAGCACATTGACCTTTTCGTTAGCCAGAATGGTGGTGATGTCGCGCAGCAGGCCGCTGCGATCGTTGGCGGTGACGCGCACCACCAGCGAATAGCCGCTGGAATAAGACTCACCCCAGACGGCATCGACGATGCGTTCCGGCGCGTGCGACATCAGGTCCGTCAGCTGATCGCAGTCTGCGCGGTGAATCGAGATCCCGCGCCCCTGGGTGATAAAGCCGGTGATATCATCGCCGGGGATCGGCTGGCAGCAGCGCGCAATATGGTGCATCAGATTGCCGACACCTTCGACCACCACGCGCCCGCTCTCTTTACTGCGCGGTACGCTGTTGGAGGTTTTCTGCGTCAGCTTTTGCAGCGCCTCGCGGTCTTCCTCTTCCGCACTTGGCTTGTGCAGCTTCGACTGCAGGAAGTTGCTCATCTGATTGAGGCGCACATCGCCGCCGCCAATTGCCGCCAGCAGTTCATCCAGCGTATTGAAGTTGTAGCGCGGCAGCAGCAGCTTCTCGGCATCTTTCAGATTGATATCGAGGTGGTCCAGTTCGTTGTCGAGGATCTGGCGCCCGGCGATAATATTCTTGTCGCGATCCTGCTTGCGGAACCAGGCGTGCACCTTAGAGCGCCCGCGGCTGGTGGTCACGTAACCGAGGTTCGGGTTCAGCCAGTCGCGGCTCGGGTTCGGCTGCTTCTGGGTGATGATGTCAATCTGGTCGCCCATCTGCAGCTGATAGGTAAACGGCACGATGCGCCCACCAATCTTCGCGCCGATGCAGCGGTGGCCGATATCGCTGTGAATATGGTAGGCAAAGTCGAGCGGCGTGGAGCCGGCCGGCAGGTCCACCACATCCCCTTTCGGGGTAAACACATAGACCCGATCGTCAAACACCTGGCTGCGCACTTCGTCGAGCATCTCGCCGGAGTCCGCCATCTCTTCCTGCCAGGTAATCAGCTTGCGCAGCCAGGCAATACGCCCTTCATGGCCGGAGGCGCCGCGTGCGCTGCCGCCGGCTGCCGCGCCCTCTTTGTACTTCCAGTGCGCCGCCACGCCCAGCTCGGCATCTTCATGCATCTGGCGCGTGCGGATCTGAATCTCAACGGTTTTACCCTTCGGCCCCAGCACCACGGTGTGAATGGACTGATAGCCGTTCGGTTTTGGGTTCGCGACATAGTCGTCGAACTCGCTTGGCAGATGGCGATACAGGGTATGCACAATGCCCAGTGCGCCGTAGCAATCCTGCAGACGCTCCGCCACGATGCGCACGGCACGCACGTCGAACAGCTCATCAAAGGCCAGCGCTTTCTTCTGCATCTTGCGCCAGATGCTGTAGATATGTTTCGGGCGGCCATACACTTCCGCCTTCACGCCCTCTTTCACAATCTCGGTACGCAGCGACTGCACAAAGGTATCGATATAGTCTTCGCGATCGATACGGCGCTCGTGCAGCAGCTTGGCAATGCGCTTGTACTCTTCCGGATGCAGGTAGCGGAAGCAGAAATCTTCCAGCTCCCACTTCAGCTGGCCGATACCGAGGCGGTTAGCCAGCGGAGCATAGATATTGGTGCACTCTTTCGCCGCCAGCACGCGCTCATCTTCCGGCGCGTCTTTGACTTCGCGCAGGTGGGCGATACGCTCCGCCAGCTTGATGACCACACAGCGGAAATCTTCCACCATCGCCAGCAGCATGCGGCGCACGTTATCGACCTGCTCAGAGGCCATTGAGTCATTATGGGTGGCTTTTAACTGGCGAATAGCGTCCATATCGCGCACGCCGTGAACCAGCGAGACGATAGCTTTACCGTGCTGCTCCTCAAGCCGCTGCTCGGTAACCACCCCAGCGTCGGCCAGCGGGAACAGCAGCGAGGCACACAGCGTTTCGCAGTCCATGCTGAGCATCGAGAGGATTTCAACCATCTCAACGCCGCGCCACAGCAGCAGCGCGGCATCAGGATGGTCTTTAGTGGTCGCCTCACAATAGCGCCAGGTTTCGGCCAGTCGTTCACATGACTGCTGGTTGGAGATCCCCAGACTGGTGATCCATTGGTCGAGCGCAAACTCGCCAGCCGTATTCAAATGTGCACTTCTTACCGCAACCATATCCTCTCCTGGCGTAGCCCCCGTTCAGGGACCTATTTTCGGCTAAACAGCACCATGGATTCCAGATGCCCGGTATGTGGGAACATATCGAGCATTGTCACCCGTTCCAATTGGTAGCCGGACGTCAGTAATGCCTGACTATCCCGTGCCAGCGTCGTCGGGTTACAGGAAACATAGACCACCCGCTGCGGCGCAAGTTTAATGATATGCGCCATCACGCCGGCGGCACCGGCACGCGCCGGGTCCAGTAACACCTTGTTAAATCCCTGAGCAGCCCAGGGTTGGCGGCTGACATCCTCTTCGAGGTTATGCTGCCAGAACGACACGTTATGCAAATTATTCAATTCTGCATTATACGCACCCTTCGCCACTAATGCTGCAACACCCTCCACACCTGCGACATTTTCAGCCAGTTTACCCATTGGCAGGCTAAAATTTCCCATTCCGCAGAACAGGTCAAGCACCCTGTCGTCCGCTTTCAGCTCCAGCCACTCCAGCGCACGGGCCACCATCTGCTGATTGACCTCATCATTGACCTGAATAAAGTCGCGCGGGCTGAAGGTCAGCGTCAGGTCGTGAGAACGATAGTGTGGCATCTCTCCCGAAATCTGCACAAGCGTGTCACTGTCAGGGGCAAGATACAGTGCCAACTGATGCTCATGCGAAAACTGTTCCAGTTTTTGTCGGTCGCTGTCAGCAAGGGGGTCAAGATGGCGTAAAACCAGCAGCGGGCCGTTATCCGCCAGCACCAGTTCAACGTGCCCGAGGCGCCGCACCGCCTGCAGATCATTGAGCACGGCGCGAAGTGGCTGAATCAACGCATTAAGTTCGGGCTTCAAAATGGGGCATTGCGTGATATTGACCAGCTCGCTGGAGGCCTTTTCGCGAAACCCCATCTGCAGGGCTTGGGTTTTCGGCTGATAATTGAGGCTGAGACGGGCGCGGCGGCGGTAGCCCCAGGGCTGCCCGGCAATCACGTCGTCGACGCTCACGGCAAAGCCGCTTTCCCGCGTCAGCAGATGCGCCAGCGCGTTTGCCTTGCTCTGCTGCTGGAGTTCGCTGGATGCATGCTGCTGCTGGCAGCCACCACAGCGGCTGAAATGCGGGCAGCGCGGTTCCACTCGCTGCGGGCTGGCGCTAATAATGCGCTGCACCACGCCGCGTGAATACTGGCGCTTATCCTCTTCGATCCTGACTTCGACCTGTTCGCCGGGCAGCGCGCCCTGCACAAACAGCGCCTTGCCATTGTGGCGTGCCACGCCCTGACCAAAAGCATCCAGATCATGAACCGTTACCGTTATCGTCTGGCGGGTCGTCACGCGCCGTTTTGCAGAGTAGAATTGCGCCATTATTTCTTTGCTTCTCAAAAGTCAGGGTTATTGCCGGAAAAAATCGGGTGTAGCCTGGCATAGCGGCAGAAAAAATTCGACTGATTCAGGATAATACGCAACACGGACGGCAGAGCTGCACGCCGCGCACAGGGAATATTATGACCAAATACAGCCTGCGGGCACGCATGATGATCTTAATTCTGGCGCCGACGCTGATGATCGGGCTGCTGCTGTCGACGTTTTTTGTCGTCAATCGTTATAACGAGCTGCAAACCCAGCTGACCGATGCCGGGATAAATATTATCGAGCCGCTGGCCGTTTCCAGCGAATACGGTATGACCTTCCACAGCCGCGAATCGGTGCGCCAGCTGGTCAGCCTGCTGCACCGCCGCCATTCGGATATCGTGCGCGCTATCTCAGTGTTTGATGACCACAATCAGCTGTTCGTCACCTCGAATTATCATCAGTCCCCTGACCTGCTGCGCCTGCCGGATAACACGCCGCTGACGGCTAGATACCTGAAGCAGCGCCAGGGTAACTCCGTTATTCTGCGCACGCCGATCCTTTCTGAGAGTTACTACCCCGATGAGTCTCCGGGGCAGGACGCCAAACCGACCGGTAATCCGCTCGGCTATGTGGCGATAGAGCTCGACCTGCAGTCGGTGCGCCTGCAGCAGTATAAAGAAGTGTTTATCTCCACCCTGCTGCTGCTGCTGTGCCTGTGTATTGCGATGCTGTTTGCCTACCGCCTGATGCGCGACGTTACCGGGCCAATTCGGAATATGGTCAGTACCGTTGACCGCATTCGCCGTGGGCAGCTCGACAGCCGCGTTGAAGGCTATATGCTCGGCGAGCTGGACGTGCTGAAAAACGGCATTAACTCGATGGCGATGTCGCTGACGGCCTATCACGAAGAGATGCAGCAGAATATCGACCAGGCGACGTCCGATCTGCGCGAAACGCTGGAGCAGATGGAGATCCAGAACGTTGAGCTGGATCTGGCAAAAAAACGTGCGCAGGAGGCGGCGCGCATCAAGTCCGAGTTCCTCGCCAATATGTCGCACGAGCTGCGCACCCCGCTCAACGGCGTCATCGGCTTTACCCGCCAGACGCTGAAAACCACTCTCAACTCGACGCAGCGCGACTACCTGCACACTATCGAACGCTCGGCGAATAATCTGTTGAGCATCATCAATGACGTGCTCGACTTTTCCAAGCTGGAGGCGGGCAAGCTGATTCTGGAAACCATTCCGTTCCCGCTGCGCGCCACGCTGGACGAGGTGGTGGTGCTGCTGGCGCAGTCGGCGCACGATAAAGGGCTGGAGCTGACGCTGAATATTCAGAGCGACGTGCCGGATAATGCCATCGGCGATCCGCTGCGCATGCAGCAAATCATCGTCAACCTGCTGGGCAACGCGATTAAATTTACCGAGCGCGGCAATATTGATATTCGCGTGGAAAAACGGGCGCTGAGCAATAACCGCATGGAGCTGGAAGTACAGATTCACGATAGCGGCATCGGCATTTCCGAAAAGCAGCAGTCGCAGCTGTTCCAGGCATTCCGCCAGGCCGATGCCAGCATCTCACGGCGCCACGGCGGCACCGGGCTGGGGCTGGTGATCACCCAAAAGCTGGTCAACGAAATGGGCGGTGAGATCTCCTTCCACAGCCGCCTGAACCACGGCTCCACCTTCTGGTTCCACATTAATCTGGCGCTGAACCCCAACGCGGCAAGCGATCCGCGCCTGATGGACTGTATTGAGGGGCAAAGCCTGGCCTACGTTGAGCCTAACGCCGCCGCCGCCAAAGCGATGATGGAGATGCTCAGCATCACGCCGATGAAAATCCACTACAGCCCAACGCTGGCCGAGCTGCCGGACCCGCACTACGATGTGCTGCTGATGGGGCTGCCGGTAGCCGATCGCCATCATCTGGAAATGACCGGTGAGCAGCTGACGCCGATTCTGCAGCGCGCCGACAGCGTGATTATGGGCCTGCCGTTCCAGATGCAGGTGTACACCGAAGAGCTAAAAGCGCGCGGCGTGACCGCCTGCCTGATCAAACCGATTTCGATGACGCGCCTGCTGCCGATTCTGGTCGATCACCATGCCAGAGATGTTCAGCAGTTGATTGAGCGCCCGCGCCTGCCGCTGCGGGTGATGGCGGTTGACGATAACCCAGCCAACCTCAAGCTGATTGGCGCTCTTCTCGAAGAGCAGGTGGCGCACATTGTCCTGTGTGATAGCGGCGAAGCGGCGATCAAGCAGGCCCGGCTTCAGCATCTCGACATTATTCTGATGGATATTCAGATGCCGGAAATTGACGGCATCCGCGCCAGTGAAGAGATCCGCGCCCTGCCGCAGCACGCGAATACGCCGATTGTCGCCGTGACCGCGCACGCGCTGGATGGTGAACGCGAACAGCTGATTAAAGCGGGGATGAATGACTATCTTGCCAAGCCGATCGACGAGAAAAAACTCAGCCGCCTGCTGGCGCGCTATTCGCCGAGTGCGCGCCAGGCGCTGCCGCCGGTGATTGAGGTCCCGGCGTCCCTCGACTGGGCGCTGGCGCTGCGCCAGGCTGCTAATAAGCCCGACCTTGCCCGCGATCTGCTGCAGATGCTGGTGGATTTTCTGCCGGAAGTGCAGTCGCTGATCGACCAGTATATTGGCGAAAATAATATCCCGGCGCTGCGCGATATCATCCATAAGCTGCACGGCAGCGCCAGCTACAGCGGCGTGCCGCGCATGAAACAGCTCTGCCTGCAGCTGGAGCAAAATCTGCGGCACCATGAGGATATCAGCGCCGTTGAGCCTGAGCTGTTTGAGCTACTGGATGAGATGCAGAATGTGGCGAGACTGGCAACGGAACGCTTAAAACATTAGCCGCGGGTTGGTCATAGCGGGTCAGGCATACCTGACCCCAACGGAATTTCCCGCACGCCAGCGGGCGAGGTCACCATTAACCAATATGCATCCCAATAGCTAGCGTGGCGGCGATATTGCGCGCGGCGATACGCACATTTTCTGCCGCTTCGTCCAGCGCCTCCTGCAGGCTGCAGATGCGGTAGATCACGCTGAATACCGCGTCCAGCCCGTGCTGATGCACCACGCCCGCATCCTGCGTCAGGCTGCCAGCAATGGCGATCGTCGGTATGTGATAGCGCTTAGCCACCCGCGCCACGCCAATCGGGACTTTACCGTGAATAGTCTGGCTGTCGATACGCCCTTCGCCGGTGATCACCAGCGTGGCATCCTGCACCAGTGCATCCAGACCTAAGGCATCAGTAACAATCTCAATGCCCGGGCGCAGGGTGGCCTGACAGAACGCGAGCAGCCCTGCGCCCATCCCCCCTGCTGCGCCGCCGCCCGCCACGCTTAACACGTCACACTGCAGGTCACGCTGAATAATGCGGGCAAACTGCGCCAGCGCTTCATCCAGCTGTTTCACCTGCTGCGGCGATGCCCCTTTTTGCGGGCCAAATACCGCCGATGCCCCCGTCTCTCCAAGCAGCGGATTGGTCACATCACAGGCGACGTCGATACGGCAGCTTTTGATACGCGCATCGAATTCACTGAGGTTAATCGAATCCAGCTGCGCCAGCGCCGCGCCACCGTAAGCCACGGGCTTACCGCTGGCGTCGAGTAATTTAGCCCCCAGCGCCTGCACCATTCCCGCGCCGCCGTCATTGGTGGCGCTGCCGCCAATACCAATAATCAGGCGCTCGACCCCCTTATCCAGCGCATCGCGGATCAGCTCGCCGGTACCCCAGCTGGTGGCGTGCAGCGCATCACGCCGATCGGCAGGCACCTGCTCCAGCCCGCTGGCGGCGGCCATTTCGATAATCGCGCAGCAGCCGTCGCCGGACAGCCCGTAAAAGGCATCAACCGGCGTGCCCAGCGGACCGGTAACGCGCAGTGGAATAATACGGCCCCCCGTAGCAGCAACCATGGCGTCAACGGTGCCTTCACCACCATCGGCGACGGGCAGTTTGACGTAGTGTGCATCGGGAAAGATGTCGCGAAAACCCAGTTCGATTTGGGTGGCAACCTGTAACGCAGAGAGGCTTTCTTTATAGGAATCCGGGGCGATAACGATTTTCATAAGTTATCCATCAGGTTGGCGGTGGGGCACCATTGGCACGGGCCGACCGAAAAAGATGATCGGCCCCTACAGATACGGCATACTTTATCCGATCAGCTTAGCCCACTGCTCAACCCACGGGGAGGTGACCTCCTCCGGTTCCGGATTTTCGCAGGCATCCACCGTCAGCATCTCGCCGACGCGCTGCGCGCCGTGCTCCTGCAGCAGTTCAGCAAACTTTTTACCGCCGCCGCAGAAATCGTCGTAGCTGCTGTCGCCCAGCGCAATCACGCCGTAGCGCAGCCCTGGCTGGTGGCCGAGCTTATCTTTAATCGCGTGGAAGAGCGGCGCGATGCTGTCCGGCAGATCGCCCTGCCCGGTGGTCGAGGTGATCACCAGCACCACTTTATCCGCGTAGTGCTGCCACTCTTCCAGCGTTGCATCTTCATATATCTTGACCTGATGCCCGGCTTCAAGCAGCAGAGTTTCGGACTCTTCGGCGACCAACAGTGCGTTACCGTAAACCGTGCCAACAAAAATGCCTACCTCAGCCATACCCTCTCTCCTTATCAGAACTCAATTTTCTCACTATCCTGCGGGCTTTCAGCAGCAAACTCAACCCGGGGGATATGCGGGAGCGTGTTTTGCCAGCCGCAGTGCGTCATCGCGCGCTGCCATACTGCATCCAGCCCGGCTCGTAACAGCAGCGGCTCGCCGCTCACCGGATGGTTCAGGCGCAGCTCGCTGGCATGCAGCATCAGGCGATTCATAGCAAAGTTGGCTGCCGCTGAGCGGTTCTGCTTCAGGTCGCCATGGGCGCTGTCGCCGATAATCGGATGACGCAGATGCCTCATATGACGGCGTAGCTGATGCTTGCGCCCCGACTCCGGCAGCATTTCCACCAGCGAATAGCGCGTGGTGGCGTAAGGTCCGACCGCGACCGGCAGCTCTGCCGTTGCCACTCCGCGCCAGTGGGTTACCGCAGGCTGCGGGGCTTTTTCCGGCTGGCTAAACTTGTCGGCGATTTTATCCAGCTCTTCGGTCAGCGGATAGTCGAGCGTCTCTTCGCCCTCCAGCCAGCCGCGCACCACGGCATGATAGGTTTTTTGTATTTTATGCTGTTCAAACTGCTGCGACAGCAGGCGCGCCACCTCGCTGGACAGCGCCATCAGCAGCACGCCGGATGTTGGGCGATCGAGCCGGTGTACTGTGAAAACATGCTGGCCAATCTGGTCGCGCACGGTCTGCATCACAAACACGGTTTCATGGCGGTCGAGCCAGCTACGGTGCACCAGCCAGCCCGAGGGTTTGTTTACCGCAACCAGCCACTCATCCTGATAAATAATCTCCAGCATTAGTTGGGCGACTCGAACAGCTGATCAAAAGCGTTTAAGCGGTGCAGCAGCGCGGCGCGCTGCGGAATTTCGCCCTCCAGCCAGACTTCATAGTAGGGGGCGATGGCCAGCGCAACGGGCAGAGGTGCAGCCGCATCCAGCAGGGCCTGCATACGTGGCAGGAACACCCACTGCAGCCACTGCAGCGGCGTCATGGTGTCAAGGCAGAAAGGTTCAGTGCTGGTAAAAGCTTCGCTGTTAGGCGCAACGGATTGCCATAGCCCCGCCTGTTTAAGCAACGATTCAATTGCCAGTAATCGTTCCTGAATCTGTTGTTCACGGCTCATAGGGATCTCCCACTGTGGTTAAGGGCGCAGAGCATAGCATTCACACGCTGCTCAGTGAAAAGTATGCACGAAAAAAAGGGGCACTGTATTAACAGTGCCCCCGGTTCGTTCGCAGCTTTCCAGCTACCTTTATGCTCCCTGCTCTTCCTTGAAAACTGTTCCTGTGCTCTCCTGAGCAAACATCATCCTGATGTTATCCGTTCACTTCCCTGCTAGCCGTCTTCCTGTACGGTTCACGTTCTCCTTCCTGGAGGTGTCCATTACCTCATCCTGAGGTTTCCCTGCTTCAATCCCGAAGCCTGTCCCTGCGACATCATCCTGATGGGTCCAACTCATTCCATGAGTACGTCACTCCTTGACGTTAATCCTGTTCCTGAATGCCCTTCCGATGAGGTAATTCTGCCTGATTGTCATAAGCAAACAAGATACTTCTCACGGCTTTTTGTGGCATAAGCTTAAGATAATTCGCAACAATCTGGCTAACTTAATGATCTACAATATTTTTACATTTGAATGCTAGCAGACATTAAGTTCATTCGTAGCGATCTCTCACAACCTTTGTGAGAGATCTCGCACAGGACGGGCAGAGAAAAGCGCATTACAGGCCATTAAGCGGCTGTAAATGAATAAGAAAGTTCTGAAGAGATGGGGCGAGAATCTGACGTTTTTGCGTGCCCAACTGCTCAAGGATCACTTCGCCGCTCAAATTACACACCGACACCACTTCCAGCTCAGAGTCTGTTGTGGCGACAAATAAAGTCGGGGAGTGCTTCAGCCGACGCTTCATGACCAGATGACCAATCAGGTTCTCCTGCACGCGCTGAAAATCATCTTCACTCCAGACCTGTACCAAAGACACGCGCTGACCGGAAAAAGTTCCCGACATATCTGCGGCAAATTGTGCGGTATAAAAGCCGCTAACGGACGGCTGCAGCTGGATATCCAGCGCACGCTCTACCGACTCCAGATTTTTGGCCAGCGTAAATGGCTGCGGCTGCCACCAAACGGCATCGCCCTGCGTAGCCACGACACACGGCGAAGGGATGCCAAGCAGCTCCTCGCTGGCGGGAAGGTGGCCGCTCTCTTGCTGCCAGAGGTCACAGTAGCGTTGGCTAAAATCGCGTAGTGCCTGGGCGGTTTCTTCGATCATTCTTTTTTCACTCTTAGCTGGCTGGGTTACACTTACAGGCCATTGTAGCCTGAATGCTAATCAGGCTAACGAATTCGTCATCTCGCCTGTCCCGACGGGCGCAATAAGGTATCAGCATGTCTTCATACGACCATCATCAGGCACTGGAAGGCCTGACACTGGGGAAACCCACAGAATACCACGACAGCTATCAGCCTGCGCTGCTACAGGCAGTGCCGCGTAGCCTGAATCGTGAACCGCTGGGGCTCTATCCGGATACCCTGCCGTTCACCGGAGCCGATATCTGGACGCTGTACGAGCTCTCCTGGCTCAACAGCAAAGGGCTGCCGCAGGTGGCGGTGGGTGAAGTGGCGCTGGATGCCGACAGCGTGAACCTGATCGAGTCGAAAAGCTTTAAGCTCTACCTCAACAGCTTTAACCAGACAAAATTTGCCGACTGGGGCGAAGTGCGTCAGACGCTGGAGCGCGATCTCAGTGCCTGCGCCGCAGGCAAGGTCAGCGTGGCTCTGTTCCGCTTGCAGGAAATTGAAGGGCAGCCCATTGGCCATTTCGACGGCAGCTGTATTGATGAGCAGGACATCGTGATTGATGATTATCAGTTCAATGCTGACTACCTGCGCGACGCGGCCGCTGGGGAGATCGTGGAAGAGCAGCTGGTGAGCCACCTGCTAAAATCTAATTGCCTGATCACTAATCAACCCGACTGGGGTTCGGTGCAGATCAGCTATCGCGGCCCGCGCATTCAGCGCGAAGCCCTGCTGCGTTACCTGGTCTCATTCCGCCATCACAATGAGTTTCACGAGCAGTGCGTAGAGCGTATTTTCAGCGATATTCTGCGCTACTGCCAGCCGGAAAGCCTGAGCGTTTACGCGCGCTACACGCGCCGCGGCGGGCTGGATATCAACCCGTGGCGCACCAATGGCCAATTCAAGCCGGGACGCTCGCGCCTGGTTCGCCAGTAATCTCCGGTTTATCTCTGTTAATCTGTTGTTAAATCAAAGGCGAAAAGGCTAATCTGGACACGGGCAGCAGCAGCACGCTGCCCAGGGAAATTTTGCCCCGTTGACCGCCATATCACGGGGTTACTGCACACCCAGGCGGGTGTAAAGGAGTTCACTTGATTACACATATCAGCCCTCTTGGCTCGATGGACCTGCTTTCACAACTGGAAGTCGACATGCTGAAGCGCACGGCCAGCAGTGATCTCTACCAGCTGTTTCGTAACTGCTCACTCGCCGTGCTCAACTCCGGTAGCCAAACCGACAGCAGCCATGAGCTGCTCTCCCGCTTCGAAAGTTTTGATATCAACGTGTTGCGCCGTGAGCGCGGCGTCAAACTGGAGCTGATCAACCCGCCGGAAGAGGCGTTTGTTGATGGCCGGATTATCCGTGCGCTGCAGGCTAACCTGTTTGCCGTACTGCGCGACATCCTGTTCGTCAACGGCCAGATCGATCAAGCCGGTCGCTTCCAGCGGCTGAAAATTGAAGATCCGGTTCATCTCACCAACCTGGTATTCTCCATTCTGCGCAATGCGCGCGCGCTGCTCGTCGGCGAAGAGCCGAACACCGTAGTGTGCTGGGGTGGTCACTCGATTAACGCCGTGGAATATCAGTACTGCCGCACCGTTGGTGCCCAGCTCGGCCTGCGCGAACTGAATATCTGCACCGGTTGCGGACCGGGCGTGATGGAAGCGCCGATGAAAGGGGCCGCCGTCGGCCACGCCCAGCAGCGCTACAGAGAGGGCCGCTTTATTGGCCTGACCGAGCCGTCAATTATCGCCGCCGAGCCGCCAAACCCGCTGGTTAACGAGCTGATCATCATGCCGGACATTGAAAAACGTCTGGAAGCCTTTGTACGCATGGCGCACGGCATCATTATCTTCCCGGGCGGCGTAGGTACGGCGGAAGAGCTGCTCTACCTGCTGGGTATATTGATGAACCCGCATAACCATGACCAGGTGCTGCCGCTGATCCTCACCGGGCCGAAAGAGAGCGCCGATTACTTTAAGGTGCTGGACGAATTTATCGCCAGCACCTTGGGTGATGAGGCGCGTAAACACTACACCATCATTATCGATGATGCGGCGGAAGTGGCGCGGCTGATGAAGAAAGCGATGCCGAAGGTGAAAGAGCATCGCCGCGAAACCGGCGACGCCTACAGCTTTAACTGGGCGTTGCGTATTGCTCCTGACCTGCAGATGCCGTTTATGCCGAGCCATGAAAATATGGCAAATCTTAACCTGTCGCCGGATCAGCCCGCCGAGGATCTGGCTGCGGCACTGCGTCGCGCGTTCTCCGGGATCGTCGCCGGTAACGTTAAGGATGTCGGCATTCGCGCAATCAAAGAGAAAGGGCCATACAAGCTGCACGGCGATCCGCAGATCATGCGCCGCATGGACGATCTGCTACAGGGCTTTGTGGCTCAGCACCGCATGAAGCTGCCGGGCAGTGCCTATATTCCCTGCTACGAAATCATCAAGTAACCGATGAGCGGCCTGCGGGCCGCTCAGGATTAACGATTTTGCACCATTTACTGATTATCGATGCGCTGAATCTGATTCGCCGCATACACGCCGTCCAGGGTTCTCCCTGCCAGGACGCCTGCCTGAATGCCATCCATCAGCTGCTGGTGCATACCCGCCCGACGCATGCTGTGGCGGTGTTTGACGATGACGACCGCGCTGACAGCTGGCGGCACCGGCTGCTGCCGGATTACAAAGCCGGGCGCTCGCCGATGCCGGATGCGCTGCACAATGAAATGCCGCTGCTGCGCGCGGCCTTTGCCGGCGTAGGGGTTAACTGCTGGCACTCTCCCGGCGATGAGGCTGACGACCTCGCCGCGACGCTTGCCAGTAAAGTGGCCGCCGCCGGGCATCAGGCTACCATTGTCTCCACCGATAAAGGCTATTGCCAGCTGCTGGCACCTAATGTGCAGATCCGCGACTATTTCCAGAAACGCTGGCTCGACGTGCCGTTTATTGCCGCCGAATTTGGCGTGGCGCCAGCCCAGCTCACCGACTACTGGGGGCTGGCAGGGATCAGCAGCAGTAAGATCCCGGGCGTGGCCGGTATCGGCGGCAAAAGCGCCACGCAGCTGCTGCAGCAGTTTGGTAGCCTGGCAGGAATTTATCAGCAGCTGGATCGGGTGCCGGAGAAGTGGCGCAATAAGCTGGAGCAGCATCGCCAGATGGCGGAAATCTGCCAGCGGGTCGCCACGCTGAGAACGGATTTGGTACTGGCGGGGAATTTAAAGGATTTGCGATTGCCGTAATTCGCGGGCGGACCAGAAAAGCGGTCCGCCCCTACAGTAGGGGCCGCTCATCTTTTTTGATCGGCCCGCGCGCGATTGACGATGGTAAAAATTAACGCTCGTCGCGGCGGCCCGGCGTGGCGGCCCAGATACGGCGAATATGCACCGTCACTTCTTCGCGATCGTGGTACAGCTGACGCGCCTGGATCTGCGCGTTAATGCCGTTTTCCACCAGCTTCTCGTGGATCATCTGCAGATTCTGCGACACTTCCTCATAACGCTTCTTCATCGGCAGTTTGAGGTTAAAGATCGCCTCACGGCACCAGCCGTTCACCAGCCAGTCCGCCATCAGATTCGCCACGCGCACCGGTTTTTCCACCATGTCGCACACCACCCAATAGTTATTGCTGCGCGTCGGGCGGTACTTAAAGCCGTCCTCACGCTGGTGGAATACCTGCCCGGTATCCATCAGGCTCGGCGCCATCGGGCCGTTATCCACGGCGTTCACCATCATGCTGCGCTGCACCAGCTGATAGGTCCAGCCGCCCGGGCAGGCCCCCAGGTCCACCGCCCACATCCCGCTTGCCAGGCGCTCATCCCACTCATCGGCAGGGATAAAGACGTGGAAAGCCTCTTCCAGCTTAAGCGTGGAGCGGCTTGGCGCATCGGAGGGAAACTTCAGGCGCGGGATGCCCATAAACAGCGGCGAGTTGTTGCCCGGCAGCGAGTAACCCACATAGCAGCAGCCCGAAGCGATAAAGAACACGTGGATCACCGGACGCTTGTTGCTCTCATAGTTCAGCAGAATATTCGCTTTACGCAGGCTGGCGCGCAGCGGCACGGTGAACTTGCGGCAGAATTTCAGCAGCTCTTTGCTGGCATTGGTGTCGGGCACCTCTACGCGCAGCTCGCCGCCCTTCTCTACTGCGCCGGTCAGCATCCCCACGACCGGCGTAATGCGGTCCTCGCTCGACAAATCGCGCAGCAGCTCGCCGACCACCATCATCTGGCGGGAGAAGATCAGCTCGCTAAACGGCAGTGAGGCCAGCAGCTTCTCGGCTTCCCCCTGCTGATAGCACTCAAACAGCACATAGGCAGAGTCATCTTTCACGCGGGCAAAACCGAAAATCTCGCGCTCGGCGGCCTTAGCGGTGATCTCCGCCGCGCACTCTTTCTCAAAACCCTGACGGCAATACAGTAAAATCTTATTCATGGCGATCTGCCCTTTTTTTCAGACGCAGCGCGCCAACCAACATCAAAATCCAACCGATCAGGAAGCAGGTGCCTCCGATCGGCGTAACATACACCCAAATTTTCAGGTGCGACAGCGCCAGACAGTAAAGACTGCCGCTGAATAACACCGTGCCCAGCGCCAGAAACGCGCTGCTCCAGTAGAACCAGATATCGGCGCGGCGCAGCATGGCCGCAGCCAAACCCAGTACCGCAAGAGTATGAAACGCCTGGTAATCCAGCCCGGTTTTCATCCAGGCCATTTCAGCGCTACCCAGCGACCGGCTCAATACGTGGGCGCCAAAAGCCCCCAGCGCCACATAGAAAAATCCACTGATGGCGACGAAAATCAGCATTGCACGACTGGACATAACAACATCCTCTGAGAACACGGAGCGCGCTCCGTGGTGCTTAATTACTGCCCGGCGGTATCGGCGCGCCAGGCGGGTTTATTGTTCATAACGAAAGCGGAATTTTTCCTGTTCGCTTGCGGCTTTCGCAAGGATCCACTGCCGGAAGGCGGCTATTTTACCCAGTTCTGCCTGACTGTCATGACAAACCAGATAAAAAGCATTTTTACTGACCAGCACATCGTTAAACGGGCAGACCAGACGCCCCGCTTCTATCTCACTCTGCGCCATCACGTTATTGGCCAGCGCCACGCCCTGGCCGTGGATCGCCGCCTGCAGCACCATCGCGCTGTGGCTGAATATCGGCCCCTGCTGCACATTGATACTGCCCAGCCCGAGCTGACGCGTATACGCCTGCCAGTCACGGCGTGAAGCATCGTGCAGCAGCGTATGATTGGCCAGCCCGGCCGGGGAGGTCAGCGGGCGCTCGCCGGTTAGCAGCAGTGGGGAACAGACCGGCAGCAGATATTCCGCATACAGTTTTTCCACCCGCAGCCCCGGCCAGTTACCGCGCCCGTAGAAAATCGCCACATCGACATCATCAGCCAGCTTCTCCTCATCGCGGTCGACGGCGGAGATACGCACGTCGATACCCGGATAAGCTGAGTTAAAGCTGGTTAGCCTCGGTACCAGCCACTGAATAGCAAAACTCGGCAGCAAACTGACGGTGAGCGCGCCTTTGGCACTGCGCGCCTGCAGTTTGCGCGTGGCGTCGTTCAGCGCGGTAAAAATCTCTTTGATATCGAGGTAATAGCTCTGCCCCTCTTCGGTCAGCAGCAGCGAGCGATTGCGTCGGCGAAACAGCTTCAGGCCGAGGAAATCCTCCAGCGACTTGATCTGGTGGCTGACGGCGGCCTGGGTGACAAACAGTTCCTCAGCCGCTTTCGTGAAGCTGAGGTGACGCGCTGCGGCATCAAAAACGCGCAGGGCATTCAGCGGTGGTAAACGTTTAGACATGGTAGATGGGTGCTTTTCGCTCAAGGCCGGGTACAGCTCTGACAGTCAGAGTGACGTATTAGTTTTTTTTATCCGAGCCATTATAATTTGTCCGTTGAGGAACTACCAGCAAATACCTATAGTTGCGCCACTTCCTGAGCCGGAACGAAAAGTGCATTGAAATTACGGGTTAACTCGCGGAATTTTGAGGGGCTTTTGGCTTGTGGTCGTGATGTTGTGTTTGCAATTGACCTGACGATTTTCGGGTCTGGTAGCTGAGCTACCTTTTATTCCTGTAGATTTACCCTGTCTGTCCAAGTGATTTTAATAGCACCGCTTAGCGCGGTGCTTTTTTTTGCCTGTCGCTATTACTGGTTGGTCTCAACCATCTCTTTCACGTCAGAACGGTTGATCTGCTGCTTGTTGCCGTTGGCATCTTTGTAGCTGATCATGCCCGTATCGTTGTCGACCACTGGCTTACCATCGGATACGATAGTGCGACCATCATTGGTATGCATAACATAGTTGCTTGAACACGCGGCCAGAGTAAAGGTCATGGCACAGGCTGCAATAACTGCGGCTAATTTTTTCATTTTTATATCTCCATGCTGAGAGTGAAACTACCTGCATACGTTGCTCTTAATGACAGGTAATCGTTTAAACTTTACTTGAATTAGCATAACGCGCTTTGCCGTCTTTGCCAGAAAAGTACATAAATTTCAGCCTGGTCCTAAATTACGAGAAACAGATGACGTCATTTAACCCGCTGCACTTTCGCCAGCAGTTTCCCGCGCTGGGCGATGCCGGATGTTACCTGGACAGTGCCGCTACCGCGCTAAAACCGCTGGCGGTGATCGAAGCCACCGAGCAGTTTTATCGCCTGAGCGCCGGGACGGTTCACCGCAGTCAGTTCGCGGCCGCGCAGCAGCTCACCGCGCGCTATGAAGACGCGCGCAGTCAGGTGGCAAGGCTGCTGAATGCCTGTGATAGCAGCAACATCGTCTGGACCAAAGGCACCACCGAGGCCATTAACCTGGTCGCGCAAAGCTATCTGCGTCCGCGCCTGCAGCCGGGGGATGAGATCCTGGTTAGCGAAGCCGAGCACCACGCCAATCTGGTGCCGTGGCTGATGGTGGCTGAGCAAACCGGGGCCAAAGTGGTGAAGTGGCCGATTGGCGCCGACCGCCTGCCGGATCTCAGCCTGCTACCCGCACTGCTCAATGACCGCACCCGCCTGCTGGCTGTCGGTCAGATGTCGAACGTGACCGGCGGCTGTCCGGACCTGCAGCAGATTATTGCACTGGCCCATGCGTGCGGTGCAAAAGTGATGGTCGACGGCGCCCAGGGCGTGGTGCACTGCCCGCAGGATGTACAGGCGCTCAATATTGATTTCTATGCGTTTTCTGGACATAAGCTGTATGGACCAATGGGCATCGGCGCGCTGTACGGCAGGGCGGACCTGCTGGCAGAGATGGCGCCGTGGCAGGGCGGCGGCAAGATGCTGAGCCGCGTCGACTTTAACGGTTTCACCCCGCAGGCAGTGCCGTGGTGCTTCGAGGCAGGCACGCCAAACGTTGCCGGCGTCATTGGCCTGAGCGCCGCGCTGGAGTGGCTGAGCGGCGTTGATATTGCCGCCGCCGAGCGCTGGAGCTGCGACCTTGCCGACCTTGCTGAAGCGCGGCTCGCTGCCCTGCCCGGCTTCCAAAGCTACCGCTGCGGCAACGCCAGCCTGCTGGCGTTTGATATCGCCGGTATTCATCACAGCGACGTTGTGACGCTGCTGGCGGAGAGCGGCATCGCCCTGCGCGCCGGTCAGCACTGTGCGCAACCGCTGCTGGCTGCGCTCGGCGTCAGCGGGACACTGCGCGCCTCCTTCGCCCCCTATAACACGCTGGAAGATGTGGACGCGCTGGCCGCGGCGATGACCACCGCTTTGGCGCTACTGGCTGATTAATGATGAATTCATCCCCGATCGCCCCGCACCCGTTTGGCACAGCGATAACTGCCGACTCGCTACTGACGCAGTTCGCCAGCTTTCGCCAGTGGGAGGATCGCTATCGCCAGCTGATCCTGCTGGGCAAGAAACTGCCGGCCCTGCCGGAGGCGCTGAAAACGGCGGACATTGAGCTGAGCGGCTGTGAAAACCGCGTCTGGCTTGGCTATCAGCAGCTAGAAAATGGGCAGATGCACTTTTACGGCGACAGCGAAGGGCGCATTGTGCGCGGGCTGTTAGCCGTACTGCTGTGTGCGGTAGAGGGAAAAACTGCCGCCGAGATCCGGGGATCGGACCCGCTGGCGCTGTTTGACGGGCTGGGATTGAAAGATCAGCTGAGCGCCTCGCGCAGCGCGGGGCTGCAGGCGCTGGCCGATGCGGTGCGGCGCGCAGTGGCCTGACGGGCCGACCGAAAAAGAGGGTCGGCCCCTACAAAAAGTGCCACTTGCTAACGGTAGGGGTCGGCCCCTACAAAAAGTGCCACATGCTAACGGTAGGGGTCGACCGCTTTTCTGGTCGACCCGAGCAAACAGAGGCCGACCTAACAAGCGGGTCGGCCAGTGCAGTTGCCCCGAATCCGCGTTACGCCTGGCGTGCCGCCTTCGCCATCATCTTCTTCAATACGTGCGACACCGCGACAAAGCCAAAGGTGGCGGTTACCATGGTTGCCGCACCAAAACCTGCGGCGCAGTCCATGCGTTTTGGCCCCTCAGCGGTGCTGCGTGACGCGCATACCGAGCCATCCGGCTGCGGGTACATCAGCGCCTCGGTTGAGAACACGCAGTCAATGCCCAGCTTACCCTTGCTGCTTTTGACGATGTTAAAATCGTTTTTCAGCCGCTCGCGCAGCTTCGCCGCCAGCGGATCCTGAATCGTTTTTGCCAGATCGGCGACCTGGATCTGCGTGGGATCAATCTGCCCGCCCGCCCCGCCGGTGGTCACCAGCGGCATCTTATTGCGACGGCACCACGCCAGCAGCGCCGCTTTCGGGCGCACGCTGTCGATAGCGTCGATCACATAGCTGTAGCCCTGGCTCATCAGCTCTGCGGTATTGTCCGGCGTAATAAAGTCATCAATGCAGGTGACGCGGCAATCCGGATTAATTTCGCGGATCCGCTGCGCCATCACCTCGGTTTTCGCCTGCCCGACGTTATCTTTCAGCGCATGGATCTGCCGGTTAGTATTAGTGACGCAGACATCATCCATGTCGATCAGGGTGATCGCCCCAATTCCGGTACGCGCCAGCGCTTCCGCCGCCCACGACCCCACGCCGCCAATCCCCACCACGCAGACATGCGCGTCGGCAAACAGCTGTAGCGCAGACTGACCATATAGACGCGCCGTACCGCCAAAGCGCTGCCGCCAGGCGTCTGAAAGAACCATCATGGATTAATTCCTTAAAAGCAGCGGGCCGCAGCAAGCGGCCCGTCGGGGTTTACTGACTGACCAGTAATGACCCCTGAGAAGAACTGTTCTGTGCCGATGAGAATAGCGGCTGGCCCGCGCCCGGTGCGGCTTTTAAAACCCACACGCGGCCGTAGTGATTAAACCATCCGGCCATATGACCGGCGTCCGGGCCGATGCCCTGGTAAATATCAAAATGCTGGCCCTTGATTGCGCCGCCGACGTCCAGCGACACCATCATGCGCATCTCATATTTTCCGGTAAATTTACCGTTGTTGTCCAGTAAAGGAACTTCTGCCAGCAGCGCCGTTCCCGGTGGGATCAGCGAACGGTCAGAAGCTACCGAGGCTTTTGCCACCAGCGGCACCGCACTTGCCCCACGTACTGGCGCAAACGTTTCGGGCTTGAAGAACACAAAGGATGGGTTCTGCTCCAGCAGTTCGCGCACCTCTTCCGGGCTGTGCGTTTCACCCCAGTGGCGAATCGCCTGCATCGACATATCTTCACGCTTCACTTCACCGCGGTCGATCAGCACTTTGCCGATGCTGCGATAGGCATGGCCGTTTTTCCCGCCGTAGCCGAAGAAGGTCAGCGGGCGCCCGTCGCCGTAGTCAACGTAGCCGCTGCCCTGCACATCCATGATAAAGTTATCCATCAGTGAGTTGCTGTAACCCACGATATAGCGTTCACCCAGCGCACCGCTGTAGATATCTGCACGGCTTGGCAGGCGGCCACGTTTTGGCGGCATGCGGTAAAGCGGATACTGGAACTCACCCTGGCGGGTATATCGTGCTTCAATCACCGGCGTGTAGTACCCGGTAAACTGCACGTTGCCATAGTTGTCGGTGCCTTCCATCTGATAAGCATCCAGTCCGAACTGGCGCAGCTGGCGCGTATCGCCCCCGGCCATCAGCCAGCTCTCAATCGCGCTGTAGGTGCCCGACTGGCGCGAATACATGCCCGATGAATATGAACGGATCTGCCCCACCTGGTCGGCAAAGTCTCTGCCATTAACCGGGCGGCCTTTAGCGTTAGGCTGGTTGACCAGCCCGAGCGGCTGATCCAGTTTCCCGTCTTTATACTGTTGCCCACGATCGGTGGGTTTTGACGAACAGCCCGCCAGCAGTGCCAGCAGCGTGCCGGTCACCAGATATTTCGCCCAACGTCCTTTCATGCCTTGTTTACCTTTATACGGGAACCCTGGGCGAAGATAGCAAAGGCGTGGTCAGATTTAAACGTGCCGCCGGAAAAAGTACGCATTTGTGCAACAATTCAGCAGCTGGGTTAAAAAATGAGTTATAAGCACGATTTTACCCACTTATCCGCAAAAAGGGGTTGCAACAAAACCCATCAGGCGTATAGTGCGCTTCCACGGACGCGGGATGGAGCAGCCTGGTAGCTCGTCGGGCTCATAACCCGAAGGTCGTCGGTTCAAATCCGGCTCCCGCAACCAATTCACTAGCAGCTTAGTGAAGCAGCAGTAAAAGATAGTGTCGTGATGGAAGCGACAAACCACGCGGACGCGGGATGGAGCAGCCTGGTAGCTCGTCGGGCTCATAACCCGAAGGTCGTCGGTTCAAATCCGGCTCCCGCAACCAATTTTGTCTCGTGGTGAGAAGTAGAGTTAAAGCGTCAATCGGACGCGGGATGGAGCAGCCTGGTAGCTCGTCGGGCTCATAACCCGAAGGTCGTCGGTTCAAATCCGGCTCCCGCAACCAATTAAGCACCCTTAAGGGTGTTTTTTTGTATCTGAAATTTGTCCCCTTACCCAATATCCCGGCAGAATCCTTTCCGCCCGCTGACTATTTATGCGGTGCCAGTGACGCGCCGTTGGCAAAGTAGGCTTTTATCCCCGCCAGAATCGAATCTGCCACCTGATGCTGAAAACGCGTGGTGCGCAGCTTGCGCTCCTCTTCAACATTGCTGATAAAAGCCGTCTCAACCAGAATTGACGGGATATCCGGCGCTTTCAATACCGCGAACCCAGCCTGATCAACGCTGCGCTTGTGCAGATGGTTAATCTTCCCCATGCGCGAAAGCACCTCTTTACCAAACTTCAGGCTGTCGTTGATGGTCAGGCTCTGCACCATATCAAACATGGTGTGGTCGAGATAACGGTCGCCGCTCATGCTGACGCCGCCGATCAGATCCGATTCATTCTGCGTCTGAGCGAGGAAACGCGCAGCGGTGCTGGTTGCCCCTTTAGTCGACAGGGCAAAGACCGAAGAGCCCCGCGCCGCGCGGCTGGTGAAGGCATCGGCATGAATCGACACAAACAGATCGGCGCGCTGCTTGCGTGCTTTGGCCACCCTCACCTTCAGCGGGATAAACACATCTTCATTACGCGTCATATAAGCGCGCATATTCGGCTGCTTGTCGATAAGCTGCTTCAGGCGGCGGCCGATTTTCAGCACCACATCTTTTTCCCGCGTCTTATGCTTACCAATCGCGCCGGAATCTTCCCCGCCGTGGCCAGGGTCGATCATTATCACAATTGGCCGGTCTCTCCCTGCTTTGCCCGGCAGCGCGGCCTCCGCTGGCTGGCTACGTTCCAGATCCCCCTGGTTGTAATCTTTCAGCAACGCGAGCAGCGGATCATCATCCTGCGGCCGGTCCCGCGCCGGGTAGAGATCGAGCACCAGACGGTTTTTAATCCCGGCGACCGGATCGAGGGTGAACACGCGCGGGCTGACGTTCTGTTTTAGCTCCAGCACCAGCCGCACGGTGTTGCGATCAAACTGACCCACGCGCGCATTTTTAATGTAGGGGTCATCCTGGCGTACCAGATTGGCGACGCCGTTAAGCACGTGGTTAAGATGAATATTTTCAATATCCACCACCACGCGGTCAGGGTTGCTCAGCGCAAACTGCTTATATTTCAGGGCGGTATTCGACTCAATGGTCAGGCGCGAATAGGTTGAGGAAGGCCAGATGCGGATGGCCACCACGTGACTGCTGGCCGCCCAGCCTACCCGGCTAACGCTGAGTAAACAGACAGCCCCGGCGCCCTGTAGAAATCGCCGCCGGTTAAGCGAAGTTGAATCGGTCATGCCACTCCAGATGCTGTAATTTGTCTAATAAAAAGCCAATAAAGAAAATTTTGCAAAAACTTTAACGAATCCACCAGGCAGTGTCACCCCGAAAAAGCGAATAAATGCAGTATATTAGACTGTGGGAAATGCGCGAGCGGGTGATAAGTAAGGATAAAAGTCACTTGCACCCAGGACGAGAAAAGAATAAAAATACACTTTTATCGAATAATAATGCAAAGAGGGTTTGCCGTGAAGGAACGTAGTACCGAGCTGGTTCAGGGATTTCGCCATACCGTTCCCTACATCAATGCCCACCGTGGTAAAACGTTTGTCATTATGCTGGGTGGTGAAGCCATCGAGCACGAGAACTTCTCCGGCATCATTAATGATATCGGCCTGCTGCACAGCCTCGGCATCCGTCTGGTGGTGGTGTACGGCGCCCGCCCGCAGATCGACGCCAGCCTTGCCGAGCGCAATCTGGAACCGCTCTACCATAAACACACCCGCGTCACGGACGCTCAGTCGCTGGAGCTGGTGAAGCAGGCCGCAGGCCGTCTGCAGCTGGATATCACCGCCCGCCTGTCGATGAGCCTCAACAATACCCCTTTGCAGGGCGCGCATATTAATGTCGTCAGCGGTAACTTTATTATCGCCCAGCCGCTCGGCGTCGATGACGGCGTGGATTACTGCCACAGCGGGCGTATTCGCCGCATTGATGAAGAGGCGATCCATCGTCAGCTCGACAGCGGCGCTATCGTGCTGATGGGTCCGGTGGCGGTCTCGGTGACCGGCGAAAGTTTTAACCTGACCTCAGAAGAGGTGGCGACGCAGCTGGCGATTAAGCTCAAGGCCGAGAAGATGATCGGCTTCTGCTCCGAGCAGGGGGTGACCAACCGCGATGGCGTGATTGTCTCCGAGCTGTTCCCCAACGAGGCGCAAAAGCGCATTGAAGAGCTGGAGAGCGATGAGGATTATCACTCCGGCACGGTACGCTTCCTGCGCGGTGCGGTGAAGGCCTGCCGCAGCGGCGTGCGCCGCAGCCACCTGATCAGCTATCAGGAGGATGGCGCCCTGTTACAGGAGCTGTTCTCCCGCGACGGTATCGGTACCCAGATTGTCATGGAGAGCGCCGAGCAGATCCGTCGCGCCACCATTAACGATATCGGCGGCATTCTGGAGCTGATCCGCCCGCTGGAGCAGCAGGGTATTCTGGTGCGCCGCTCGCGTGAACAGCTGGAGATGGAGATCGACAAGTTCACCATCATTGAACGCGACAACCTGACCATCGGCTGTGCGGCGCTCTATCCGTTCCCGGAAGAGCAGATTGGCGAGATGGCCTGCGTGGCGGTTCACCCGGATTATCGCAGCTCTTCACGCGGCGAAGCGCTGCTGGAGCGCGTAGCGCTGCAGGCACGGCAGATGGGGCTGAAGAAGCTGTTCGTATTGACCACCCGCAGCATTCACTGGTTCCAGGAGCGCGGTTTTATGCCGGTGGACGTCGAGCTGCTGCCGGAGAGCAAAAAAGAGATGTATAACTATCAGCGCCGTTCAAAAGTGCTGATGGTCGACCTGCGCGAAGCCAGCGTGCATACCCGGCAGAGTTAATCCCGCACCGCGCGATTACCCGTAGGGGGCGACCCTCGGGCGGACCCAAATAGCGGTCCGCCCCTACAAAAAACCTGCAGCACCGAATATCCTGAAGTGAATCGTAGGGGTCGATCATTTTTTCTGGTCGACCCTCGGGCGGCCCCAAACAGCGGTCCGCCCCTACAAAAAACCTGCAGCACCGAATATCCTGAAGTGAATCGTAGGGGTCGACCCTCTTTTCCGGTCGACCCTCGGGCGGACCCAAACAGCGGTCCGCCCCTACAAAAAAACCTTCAGCAGCCGAATATCCTGAAGTAAACCGTAGGGGTCGACCATTCTTTCCGGTCGACCCTCGGGCGGACCCAAACAGCGGTCCGCCCCTAAAAAAAACCTGCAGCATCGAATATCCTGAAGTGAACTGTAGGGGTCGACCATTTTTTCCGGTCGACCCTCGGGCGGACCCAAACAGCGGTCCGCCCCTACAAAAAAACCTTCAGCAGCCGAATATCCTGAAGTAAACCGTAGGGGTCGACCATTTTTTCCGGTCGACCCTCGGGCGGACCCAAACAGCGGTCCGCCCCTAAAAAAAACCTGCAGCATCGAATATCCTGAAGTGAACTGTAGGGGTCGACCATTTTTTCCGGTCGACCCTCGGGCGGACCCAAACAGCGGTCCGCCCCTACAAAAAACCTGCAGCACCGAATATCCTGAAGTGAACTGTAGGGGTCGACCATTTTTTCCGGTCGACCCTCGGGCGGCCCCAAACAGCGGTCCGCCCCTACAAAAAACCTGCAGCACCGAATATCCTGAAGTGAATCGTAGGGGTCGACCATTTTTTCCGGTCGACCCTCGGGCGGACCCAAACAGCGCTCCGCCCCTACGCAATCGTCAGGCGCTCTACTAATCCACTCCGGCGCCGGGTGCGCATTTTCACCGCACTGCTAAATACCGCTTTATCGGCGTACAGCGTCAGCTGCTGTTTGGCGCGGGTAATCGCGGTGTAGACCAGCTCCCGCGTTAATACCGGCATTACCTGGTTTGGCAGCACCATCAGCGTGTGCTCAAACTCCGATCCCTGGGATTTATGCACCGTCATCGCAAAGGCCGTATCGTGCGGCGGCAGGCGACTGGGCTGCACCGCTTTAATCGTGCCGTCCGGCAGCGGGAAAAACACCTTTAGCTGCTGCTCGTCATCCAGCATCGCAATACCAATATCGCCATTAAACAGCCCCAGCGCGCGGTCGTTACGGGCGATCATCACCGGCCGCCCGGCATACCATTTGCCGTACAGCGCCACATTACGGCGGATAAGTCCGGCGGCACGCAGCACCTGCTCAATGCGCTCATTCAACCCCGCCACGCCAAATGGCCCCTCGCGCAGCGCGCACAGCAGCTGGAAGCGGCTGAAGGCCGACAGCACCTCCGCAGGTGATGCTCCGCTCTTCAGCCGCATCAGATAGTCACGATAGCCCGCCACGCACTCATTCAGCAGCTGCTGATAGTCTTCGCTGCTGCTGAGCGCGTGACGCTTGATATCGCTAAAGCCCTGGGCAAAGACCTGCTCCACCCGCTTCACCTCACCGGCATTCACCGCCAGTGCCAGCTGGCCAATCCCTGAAGACTCCGTGAAGCGGTAGCTTTTGCGCAGCAGGCAGAGAGCATCGCGCACCTGGGGCGCATCAGCATCGTCCCGCCCTGCCACTTCACAGCCGGTAAGGCGCGACAGTTCGGCGGCACGCTGCACGCTGTAGCCAGACTCGGCACAGCGGCAGATATCGCCCAGCACAGCACCGGCTTCCACCGAGGCCAGCTGGTCACGATCGCCGAGGAATATCACCCGGGCCTGCGGCGGCAGCGCGGCGATCAGGCTGGCCAGCATCGGCAGATCGACCATCGAGGCTTCATCCACCACCAGCACGTCGAGGTGCAGCGGGTTCGCCGCGTGATAGCGCATCCGCTGGCTGCCGGGCAGCGCGCCCAGCAGCCGGTGCAGCGTGGTCGCCTCC
Organism: Erwinia aphidicola; assembly: GCF_024169515.1. Classification (NCBI taxonomy): domain Bacteria; kingdom Pseudomonadati; phylum Pseudomonadota; class Gammaproteobacteria; order Enterobacterales; family Erwiniaceae; genus Erwinia; species Erwinia aphidicola. The sequence goes on from NZ_JAMKCQ010000001.1 coordinate 759,605, forward strand.
TGCGGAAAGCTTTTCAGCACCGCAGCATCCAGCTGCAGGCTCTGCAGAGTTTTGCCCAGCGACTCCGTCAGGCGCGCCGCCGCTTTACCGGTCGGTGCCGCCAGCTCAATGCGTGGCGTACCCGGCGACAGTTCGATCAGGCTGGCTAGCAGCTTCGCCACCGTCGTGGTTTTGCCCGTGCCAGGGCCACCGGAAATCACCGCCACCTGCCGCGTGAGCGCCACCGCCGCGGCTATCTTCTGCCAGTCATCAGGCTGCTGACCAAAGTAGCGGTCCAGCGTCAGACGAATAAGCGCCTCTTCCCGCACCTGCGGGATCGGCTGGCGCTGAATAAACTGCGCCACTTCGCCTTCGCTCTGCCACATGCGGTGCAGATAGAGACGCTGCTGGTGCAGCACCAGCGGCGTTGCCGCGCTGCCGTCGCTGACCGCCGGCTGCGCCAGCAGCAGCGTTGACCAGTCGTCCGGTGCGCCCGCCGCCTGCCACAGCGCCTGCGCCAGCTCAGGGTGACGCCCGGCGAAAAAGGCTTCCGGCTGCAGCTGGTCCAGCGGCAGGCAGACGTGCCCCTCTCCCGCATCGCGGCTGACCAGCGCCGCCGCCAGCATCAGCGCGGGCTGCTGCTCAGTTGCCACCATCCGGGCAAACTGCACGTCGAGCGCGCGCAGCAGGCGCAGGCTCTGCGCCTGTTTCAGTAATTCAGCCAGCGTCATACGCCGCTCTCCGCTTGTTTGGCAAACAGCTGGTCGAGCGCCTCGACAAACTCCGGCGCGGGCCGCGTGCTGTAAATGCCATTGCTGGCATCGGTGCCGTCCAGGCCGCGCAGAAACAGATAGATCACCCCTCCAAAGTGCTGCTGGTAGTCATAGTCCGCCAGGCGGTGGCGCAGATAACGGTGCAGCGCGAGGGTGTAGAGCTGATACTGCAGATCATAGCGGTGCGACTGCATCGCCTGCGCCATTGCCTGCTGGGTATAGGCGCTGCTGTCTTCACCCAGCCAGTTGGATTTGTAGTCCAGCAGGTAATATTTCCCCTGCCAGCAGAACACCAGGTCGATAAAGCCTTTCAGCATGCCCTGCACCTGATAGAAATCCAGCGGCGGGCAGCCCGCCGACAGCGGGTCCTGACGTACCAGCGCGTCGAGCGCTTCTGCTTTTAGCAGGCGTTCAATCGGCAGGTAGAATTGTAACTCCACCCGGCGCGCATCGGCGGGCAGCTGGTGAAGCGAGACACCGCTGTCGTTAAGCGGCGTCTGTAAAATGCGCGTAATCCACTCGCGCACCACCGGCAGCCAGGCTTCATCCAGCCCCTGCCCGCTCAGCTGCTGCATCAGCCACGCATCGTCAACGGCTTCAGTGAACTCCAGCGTTTCAAACAGGCCGTGCAGGAAGGTGCCAGGCGCGGCACCGCGCGGAAAGGTGTGCGGCGTCAGCTGCGGCAGCCGCTCGGCGCTGGCTTCGCCGGCGGCATCCACATCGAGCCGCGGCAGCAGGTCCAGTGCCGTCGGCTGCCCGTGCTGCTGCAGGCCGGAGTAGCTGGTGACGCGCCAGTCATCGCGCAGCGTCCGCGCCATCTGCAGGCTGCTGAGGCTTTGCTCCTCCTCCCGCTGCGGCTGCCACGGCGCGTCATCAGGCTCGCCCGGCTCCAGCAGTGACGTGGCTTCGCTTTGCAGCGCGAGCAGAGCAGTGCGCAAGCCCGCGGCATCAGCCGCTTCCCCCTGCTGCACCAGATAGCCCAGCGCGCTGCGGTGCAGATCGCTGTTGCCCTCTTTTTTACGGTTGCCTTTGATCAGCGGCGCAATGCCGACGCTGCAGTGATACACCGAACGGGTCAGCGCCACGTAAAGCAGGCGCAGATCCTCCGCCAGCCGCTCCTGCTCCGCCAGCTCCACACTCTCTTCACCCTGCTGCAGATCGAGCAGTGCTTCAAAGGTCTGACGGTCGTGATAGACGCCGTTATCCGCCTCGCGGTAGTTCGCCACAAACGGCAGCCACACCAGCGGATACTGCAGCCCTTTAGATTTATGGATGGTCACTATCTGCACCAGGTGGCGGTCGCTCTCCAGCCGCAGCTGCTGATTGGCCACCGCGCTGTCCGGCTGCTCAAGCTGTTGTGCCAGCCAGCGCACCAGCGCATGCTCGCTGTCCAGAGTGGCAGCAGCCTCCTGCAGCAGTTCACCAAGATGCAGCAGATCGGTCAGGCGACGCTCGCCGCCATCGGAGGCCAGCAGATTCTCTGCCATCTGACGCTGCACCATCAGCTCGCGCAGCATCGGCAGCACGCCACGTTTCAGCCAGCGCTGGCGATATCCGGCAAACTCATCCACCAGCGCATCCCAGGCGCGCTCGTCGCGACTCAGGGCATCCAGCGCCAGGGCATCAAGCCCAAACAAACTGCTGGCCAGCGCGCTGCGTAACACTCTCTCCTGCTCCGGTGCCAGCACCGCCTGCAGCAGCCACAGCATCTCGCGCGCTTCCGGGGTGGTAAACACGCTGTCGCGATTGGAGAGATATACCGACGGGATATTCAGGCCGTTTAACGCCTCGCGCATCACCGAAGCTTCGCTGCGGCTGCGCACCAGAATAGTGATATCCGAAGCCTGCACCGGGCGCTGCTTATCGGCTTTACCAATCAGCGCTTTACCCAGCTGGCCGGCGCTGAGCCAGCGACAGATCTGCGCTGCACACTGGCGGGCCATAAACTGTTGGTAATCACTTACCCCCACGCCTTCCCCCGGCTGCAGCCAGAACTGCAATGCGGGCTGCGGCTGGCCATCGAGCCTAAAGCTTAAGGTCTGGTTCGGCTGCGCCGCGGCGACGGTGATAAAGGGGATTTCGCTGAACAGGAACGGATTGTTCTGGCGTAAAAACAGCTGGTTAACGCCGTCCACCATTGCCGGTGAAGAGCGCCAGTTTGTTTCCAGCGTGTAGTGGGCGCTAACTTCGGCGCGCGCCTTCATATAGGTAAAAATGTCCGCACCGCGGAAGGCGTAGATCGCCTGCTTCGGGTCGCCAATCAGCAGCAGAGCGCTGTCGGGCTGGCGCACGTACAGCGTCTGGAAAATGCGGTACTGCTGCGGGTCGGTATCCTGGAACTCATCGATCAGCGCGACCGGATAGCGCTGCCGAATAGCCGCCGCCAGTGCCGCACCGCCCGGCTGCTGCAGGGCGGCATCAAAGCGCCCCAGCAGGTCGTCGAAGCCCAGCTGCGCATGCAGGCGTTTCTCCTGTTGGGTGACAAAACGCACCTCGTGCAGCGCGCGGGCAATCACCAGGTCACGCAGCGATAGCGGCTCGGCAAGGAAGGCATCGATCTGGTCAAACAGCGCATGGCGCGGCGGTTCACCCTTTTTCGTTTTATCCAGCAGCACGCGCTGGCCGAAGCGCTCAAGATCTTTCGGCACCTCGTAATCTTCCGTTGCCTGCTGCGCCCACTGGCTGATTTTTTCCAGCCAGTTAGGTAAGTGCTTACTGTTGTAGCTACGCCGGTCAACGCCGGAGGCTTCCAGCAGCGCCAGCAGATCGCCCGCCGCCAGCCACGCCTGTTTCAGCGCGTCGATCTGCGCAATGATTTTCGCGTGGCGCTGCTCCAGCGTCTCGTCAGGATGCGGCGCTGACTTCAGCGCGGGCGCTTCGCCCCCCAGCCACGGTGACAGGGTCTTCAGCAGCTGCTCCGGGCCCGCCCACAGCTGGCGCACCACTCTGGCCACCGCCAGCGGTAGCGGGTAGCAGTGGCGGCGCCAGAAGTCAGCAGTCGCCCGGCGGCGCAGCGGGGTTTCATCTTCTATCAGCTGCTGTTCGAACAGCATACCGGACTCGAACGCGTTGAGATTCAGCATGCGCTGGCAGAAGCCGTGAATGGTAAAAATCCCCGCTTCATCCATCTGTCGCTCCGCCGCCAGCAGCATGGAGGCCGCCCAGTCGCGATCGGGCAGTTCTGCCATCAGTGCGGAGAGCATCGGGTTGCGGCTCTCGCCGCGCACGCAGGCGATGCGCAACTCGTGAATATTGGCGCGAATACGCCCGCGCAGCTCGGCGGTAGCCGCTTCGGTAAAGGTCACCACCAGGATCTCTTCGACCGACAGCGGGCGGCTGAATGCCGCCTCGCCGCCCAGGCCGAGCAGCAGGCGCAGATAAAGCAGCCCGATGGTGAAGGTCTTACCGGTCCCTGCTGAGGCTTCAATCAGCCGCTCACCGTGCAGCGGCAGAGTTAACGGTTCAAGCCGCTCAGGCCTCCGTTGGCTCATGGCGTATCCTGGCTCACCGGCAGCGACTGTTGCAGCGTGGAGAGGTCTTTCCACGTGGTCCAGCCCTTCTCTTTGGCATAGTCGGCTTTACCATGGTGGCTGCCGGAAATCTGCGACAGCAGCGCCAGCCCGGTCGGTGCCATCACCGCCTGATGGAAGAAGTCAGCCACCGACTGCGGCGTCAGCGCCTGGATCTGAGCAATCACTTTCTCGCGGGTATCGAACTTGTAGTTCTCGCGGTCAAAGTCTTTGCTAAAGCGCCCTGCTTCTTCATCCAGCGTCTGCGGACGCTGCTTCAGTTCGTTGATCATCGCGGCCTGATACTGGGCAAAGTCCGCTTTGCTCATCTCACGCAGGCGTTTTTCCGCCGTGGGGTAGAAGGCTTTAAAGCGGCTCAGCAGGAAGGCAGGCTGCTTGACGTTGCTCTGCAGCAGGAAGCCAATGCCCCACTGGCGGCCGACCGGCATCTGGAAGGCAAACACCGCATAGCCCAGCTGCTCTTCAGTGCGCAGCTGATTGTAGAACCACGGCTGGATAATCTGGCTCAGCATCGCGCTGCTGGCCATGCTCTGATACTCCTCAAAGCCGACCGGGACGTAGACCGCTGCCAGCGCCGAGTCGGTGCTGCTGCCCGCCTCCTGCAGGTTAGCCAGCGTTGGCTTCGTGATGGTGACGTGCTCACTGTGCCACCACTCATGGCCTTCACAGTTGAGCTGGGTTTTCACCTCGGTGGCCAGACTGCGCACCGCATCCGGGGTCATATTGCCGACCACCATTAGCTCCGGCGCAGACTGCTCCAGCAGCATTTTGCGATAGTCCATCAGCTGTTGCAGGCTGATGGTTGCCACCAGCTTGCGGCGCTCGCTGCGCTGGGTGTAAGGCAGTTGGGAAAGCAGCTGCGCAGGCTGGATAGCCAGCTCAAAGGCTTTGCCTTTGTCTGCCGCATCCAGGCGTTCCAGATACCAGGATTTCGCCTGTTCCAGCTGCGCCTGAGTCGGCGTGAAGCTGGTGTAACCCTTCAGCAGCTGGCTCATCAGCTTCGGCAAGCGCTGGGTAAAGCCGGTAGCGCTGAAGGTCACGCCGTCGTCTTCGCTGGTGGAGAAGCTAATGCCGCCCACCGACGCCTGCGAGCTCAGTTCATCCAGCGCGACGCCCGCCAGGTAGTCATTCAGCGCAAACATCACCTGGTTCTGTGCCGTGCTCATCGCAGCCTTGTTACGCAGCGCAAGGGTGATATTGGCCTTCGGCTCGTCCGCGTAATACTGGCTTGGCATATAGAACACCCGCAGCCCCTGCTGATTCATCAGCTCTTGCGGACGCGCATAAGCCTTATCGGCCTTGATCAGGCTGAAATCATCGGGGATATACGGGTTAAGCACCGGCAGCGACAGTGTGATTTTATCGCTTTCCACCTGCCAGTCCTTAAAGCGCTGGGCGCTGATTTTGTCGACCTGATAGGGGGCATCAACAAAGTAGGCGGTTTTATTGTGCGGCTCTTTGGGGCTGATAAACCAGATGCGCGCGTTTTCCGGCGTCATGCCGTCCAGCCGGGCTCCGATCGCTTGCGCATCGTAGTCATCGGCGATATACGGGGCCACCAGCGTATCGGCGACCGGAACGCGCAGCATGGTGTCCACCAGCCATTCTATGTAGTCCATATCGCGGGTGATCGACGGGTAGCGGAAATCGAGATCCAGCACGTGCGCCACTTCATCAAAGTAGCGCTTATCAATCCCCTCGGTGCGCAGCTGGTTGAGGTAGCTGAATACCGCCGCAATCACCTCATCGCGATTCGCCTGGCCTTTATCGGTCAGCGAAATCGCAATCGAGAATACACCACCGTTACGGTCGATAACCGGATCGGCCCCGGCACTGATCGAATCGGCCAGGCCCTGGTTTTGCAGCCAGTCTGACAGCGTGTTTTTGCTGCGGTTGCCAATCAGATAGCCAATCAGCGTGTCGGTTTTACTGCGGAATTTATCGCTGTTGTTATCAATGCGGAATTCGATTTTCAGCTGCTTGCGCGGCTGGGCCGGCACGTAGTGAATGATGATGCCTTTTTGCTTATCGGTCACCACCGGCACGCTAATATCGGGTACCGTGGCATGGTGGTTGGCGACACGGCCAAAGGTCGCCGCAGCAATTTTTTGCAGCTCTGGCAGCGGCTGATTGCCGTAGATCACCGCCTTCATCAGGTTGGCGGAGTAGTAGCGATGATAAAACGCGGTCAGCGCATCGTGCAGCTTGCTGCCGGGCTTGTCGCGCAGGGTTTCCAGATTACCGCCGGAGAAGCGTGAACTCGGGTGCTCGGGGTTGAGCGTTTCCGCACCAACCTGCGCCATCCGCAGCCCGTCACGCGAACGCGCCATCGTTAGCTCGGCGTTAACCGCATGGCGTTCACGGTCGGCATTCACCGGGTCGAGCAGCGGTTCGGCGATGGCGTCGGCCAGGCGATCGACAGCGGGCTGCAGCGCATCGTTTTCCACTTCCAGGTAGAACGCGGTGCGGTAAGACGCGGTGCTGGCGTTGTGGCTGCCGCCATGTTTTTTGAGGAATTCAGCAAGGTTATCCGGCTGCGGATAGCGTTTTGACCCCATCAGCACCATATGTTCCAGATAGTGCGCCAGCCCAAGCTGGTCGGTGGGGTTTTCCAGCGAACCCACCGGCAGCGTCAGCGCCGCCAGCGATTTAGTGGCTTGCGCATCGGAAACCAGCAGCACGGTCATGCCATTGTCTAACTTGATGGCCTGGTACTGGCGAGGATCCTTCTCACTTTTGCGGATAGTTTCAGTAATCGGTTGCCAGCCATCCTGCGCCTGAACCAGCGGGGCGAACAACGTGACGGAAACAAAACAAGCTAACCAGACTGCATAACGACGCATTCAAACTCCTCAACGGGCTGTTATTCTCCGGCTTCCTGCCGGTTGAATATCGGCTTACAGATTTCAGCGCACGGCTGTGTCACGCACGCTAAGTCATCAGGCTGTGTCCCGCAATTTTGGCGCTACGACCGCACCACGACCCATTGCGGGACACAGCCTAAATCAAAAACACTACAGGATGTCAGCCTGAATGTCCTGAAAACATGCTTAATCCGGGCGATGATGCTGCAATAACGGTAACAGCCAGCGTTCGGCCTGTTGAGTCATCTCCTGCACGCCGGTCTCATCCAGCGAACGCAGCAGGCGTTGCAGATACGGATCGCTGCCCTCACCGTCAATTTGATAATTGCCCTGCCAGCACTGTAACAGCTTCGCCCGGGCTTTTTTCTGCGTGGCATCATCGCGCTGCACCACGCCGGTTTTATCATCAAAACACTCTTTGAGCCAGGCCCCACCGGAAGCGGTGAGCAGCAGCGGGGCACACATGCCCAGCCGGTAACCGTCAATATAGTGAGCCAGCTGCTGCAAAGCCTGCTCTGCTGGCAGCGGCGGGAAGCGCCACTCGCTCTCTTTGCGCCCCATCATTACGCTGCTGCCGCTGCCGCCCAGCGCGCAATACACCAGGTGTTCCAGCCAGAGCGTCAGGCCATCGTTAAAGTTGAGAATGCCGGGCCGCCAGCGCAGCAGGCCGTTATCCTGCACCTGCGTCAGCCAGCCGCTTAACGTCAGGCCGCCGATCTCCAGCGCAATTTCCCAGCTCTCCGCAGCGGCACGCTGTTCGCGTATGCGCCCGGCCAGTTCACTCATCTCCTGCTCCTGCTCCTGCCAGAACAGTTCACCAAATGCCCCGTAGGGCAGCGCCCCGGCGGCACGCTGGCGCGCGTACAGACGGTCACTCTCGCTGCCGTCGATCAGGCTGTTCAGCAGCTGTGCGTTGACCTGATAACGGCTGAGACCGTCGAGGGAGAACGGCTCCGCATCCGGTAGAGCGGTCTCTTCCAGCTGGAAGCTGACGCCGAGGCGCAGGCTGAAGAATGCCCGCACCGGGTGGCGCCAGAAGCGCACCAGCTTGTCAAAGCTCAGTATCTCTTCGCTTTCATCCGGCAATGCCTGCATAAACGGGGGATGTGCCGTACCGCGGGCGGCGGCGGCGGGCAGCCACTCGGCGGCAAAGCTGCGAAACTCCGCCTGCTCACGATAATTCTCTGCCGCAAACGGCATGCGGCTGTGCAGATGGTGCAGATGGTCGATCAGCGCCTCAGCGCTGCTATCAACATCTTTGTCACGATCGGCGGCCAGACAGAAGCTCTGACTGATGTACTCCACTAATTCACTGACCAGCACTGAAGGATATCGTTCGGTATTATCCTGAATCGAGCGGCCGATATAGCTGATGTACAGCTGCTGCTGCGCCGAGTTCAGCGCTTCAAGGAACAGGTAGCGGTCATCGTCGCGGCGGCTACGGTCGCCCTTCTGCGCCTGCTGGTTCATCAGGTCAAAACCGAGCGGCGGCAGCGTACGCGGGTAAACGCCGTCGTTCATGCCCAGCAGGCACACCACCTTAAAGGGAATGGAACGCATGGGCATCAGGGTGCAGAAGTTGACCGGCCCGGCGAGGAAGCGCTGGCTGATTTGCTGCTGATCGAGGCGCGCCGCCAGGTCGTCACGCAGGATGGTCAGCGGTACCGCCGGCTGATAGCCAGCCTGCACCCCGTTGGCGATCGCCTGCTGCCACTGCTCTTCAATCAGCGCCAGCGCCGCTTCGGTTTCGGCATCGCGGGTAAAGAAGTCGTCAAGCAGCTGACGGCACAGCGGCAGCCACTCCGGCAGCGGGCGCGCCTCGCTCAGCCACTGCCGCCAGCGGTGCAGTTGCGCGAGGAGTTCCGCCAGGTTGCCCGCCAGTTCAGCAATCAGCCCGCTCGACTCGTCATAGGGCAGGATGCCTTGCCAGTCCCCCGCTTCGCTGTTCATCGCGTAGCCGAGCAGCATGCGCGTCAGGCCGAAATGCCATGTGTGCTGGCCGGTGGCGGGCAGCTCCAGCTCGCGCACGTTGTCATCATCCAGCCCCCAGCGAATGCCGGATTCCCCTACCCAGTGACGCAGCAGGCGCAGCCCCTCTTCATCGACCGCAAATCGGGCGGCCACGGCCGGCACTTCCAGCAGCCCCAGCACCTCTTCGGCGGTAAAGCGGCTGTCCGGCAGGCTGAGCAGGGAGATAAACGCCTGCAGCGCCGGATGCGCCTGGCTGGCACTGCGGTCAGAAATTGCGAATGGCAGCGCGCGCTCTGGCGGGGCATTGCCAAATACCGCCTGGATAAACGGCGTGTAGGCGTCGATATCCGAAACCATCACGATGATATCGCGCGCGGTGAGGCTCGGGTCGGCGTCCATCATCGCCAACAGCCGGTCCTGTAACACTTCAACCTCGCGCTGCGGGCTGTGGCAGAGGTGAAGAGAGACTGAGCGGTCTTCCGCCGCCAGCACGCGCTTGCTGCTGCTGCTGGCCCACTCACTCTGCTTCAGGCCAATCGCCGCATGATCTTCCAGCTCCAGCAGGTCGCGCTTTAACGTTTGCAGCAGGTTTACCGGCTCGATGTCGACAAAGGCGAAAACTTCGTTTGGCTCCATTTGTGCCAGCAGATAGAGGTTGTCACGCCCGAGCTTCCCCCAGGAGGCCAGCAGCGGATTGCTCAGCTGCTGCTCGCCATCGGCATTGAACAGCGAAGAGGCGTTCTCGACGTCGCGGAACTGCGGAATTTCACGGTTGTCCTGATAGTGGCGGCGGTTACGGCTTTGCAGCTTCGCCAGGAAGCCGTAGTCCTGAATATCGCCCCAGTAGTGACGGCAGGGGTTAGTGAACAGCAGGTGGATATCAATGTGTTTGCCCAGCGCCTGCAGTGCCTGGAGATAGACGGGGGGCAGCGCGGAGATGCCGCAGATAAACACCCGGTCCGGCAGGTTGGGTGGGCGCGTGCTGTCGCTTTCCAGCCTGGCGATAAAGCGCTGATAAAGATTGGCACGGTGCCATTCCGGCTGGCCGAGCTGATGGGTATATTCCACCAGCGCCGCCCACAGCGGAGCCTGCCAGATCTGCGCCTCGCCCAGCCCGTCAACCAGCTGCCCCTGCTGCCAGCTGTTCAGCCACTGCGGGCGATAGACCAGATACTGGTCAAACAGGTCGGCAACGCGGGAGGAGAGCTGGAACAGCTTACGCTTGTCGTCATCGTCGCTAAGGTAGTGGCGCAGCATGGTGAACGCGTCGTCCGCCAGCATCGCGGGCAGGATCGCCATCAGCTTCCAGCTCATGCTGGATTTGTTAAATGCGCTCTCTTTCGGGATCTCCGGCAGGACGCGCACGAACATATCCCAGATAAAGCTGGCGGGCAGCGGGAAGTCAATGTTCGCCGCAATGCCAAACTGTTCGGCCAGCGACATCTGGAGCCACTGCGCCATACCCGGGCTCTGTACCAGTACCACCTCCGAACGGAGCGGATCGCGCAGCGGCTGGTTTTCAATCTGCCAGCAGGCCAGCGTTTTTAACAGATCCAGCTGATTGGAGTGGTAAACGGTAAACATGTCACGGTCCTTTAATTTGCGCCGACGGCTACTGTAACCCGTTCGGCACGGCTTGAAAAATAGCATCTGTTAACCCCTGTTCGCCGGGCACTGTAGCTGCGTCAGTTCTGCGCTGCGTCCGGCGGGGCCGGTCGCCCGCGCGCTGAGCAGCTGGCACCCTGACGGGCCGCTGCGCGCCTGCAGCGTGGAGCGCCAGCCGGGCATCTCCTGGCCCTCCAGCCTTTGCTGCGCGTTACGCCACGCTTCGCGCTGCTGCCACTGTTGCTGGAACCCCAGCCCGAGCGCCTGCTGATAGTGCATCAGTGCCGTAAAGCTCAGGCTGAACAGCAGCAGTGCAAACAGCGTTTCCACCAGGCTAAACCCCTGCTCATTGGTCAACATCACAGGCTCCTTTCTCTGCCAGCGGGCAGAAATCCAGCCAGCCGTGCGGCAGTGCGCGCACGCCGTTGCCAGCACGCTCTGCAACCCAGCGATACCACGCCAGCGTACCCGGCCCGCTATCCGCCCGCAGCAAGATAGCAGACGGCAGGCGCTGCAGGCAGGCGCGCCAGGCGTACGCGGTGAATTGCTGGCACTGCCAGCCCGCCTCCCTGCCCCAGCGCAGGCGCCCCCCCCACGCCAGCGCCGAGGCTGCCGCAGCCTGCTGCTGCAGATACAGGCGCTGGTCGGCGACCAGGCTAAGCGAGTCACTGAGCTGACGCCGGGTGGCGTTCAGCAACAGCGTGCCCATCAGCAGGATAATGATGACCATCAGCAGTGCGCCGCTACCGCGCTGCCGTTCAATCACTGCGCACATTAAAGATTTTCCGCCGTCAGCCAGTGCTCAACGCGCTGCGTCACGGTAGGTACGCGTTTGGCATAGCCGCCGAGGGTGATTTTTACCTGCCGCTCCGCACGCGCCACCTTAAAATCCCTAATGCCAATCAGGCGCGGGTCGTTGAGCCGCTCCCAGCCGCCGCCTTCACAACTGCTGACGCCACGCTGCATCTCCAGGCTGCCCGCCCGCAGCCGGTAGCCATACAACTCGCTGTCATCGCGCCCGGCCGCTTCCCATTTGCCATTACTGTTTTCATCCCAGCGCAGCAGCAGACAGCTGCCCGCCGACTGCAGGCTGAAGGCGGGGCCATGGCAGTCGCCGTGGCAGTAGCCGGCGCGCCTGATGGCTTTCTCCAGCGTCTGCACGATTTGCAGCAGTTCCTCATTGAGCTGCACCTGCATCATCAGACGCAGGTTCTGCCCCTGCAGCAGCGGCAGGAAGCGGGTTGCGCCGAGCATCAGCACGCTCCCCACCGCCAGCGCAATCAGAGTTTCCAGTAGCGTAAAGCCGTGCGCCTTCATCGACACTCCTCGCTGTCCTGCGCGCAGATGCGCACCCTGCCGCGCGCGGAGACGATAATCCGCCGCTCGCCGGCTTCCCCTGCGATGACGATCCTCCCCGGACGGGCGGCGTTTTTTTTGCCATAAAAACCCATCCCGTCGGTCAGCGTCTGTACCACGATCCCCGGGTACGGCGCCCGTAAGTGCAGAGGGCCCGGCGTAGAGCACGGCTGTGCGCCCTCTCCCGCACCGAGGCACCAGCCAGCGCCAGGTTTTAGCCACAGCAGCCGCGTGCGGTTGTGCCAGTTGGCATCGCTACGCAGCCGCTGCAGCAGGCGCTGGATCTGCAGCGCGCTGTCGTTGAGCTGTTGCCGCTGCTGAAAGCTGTTCCAGCCGTGCCAACCGCCGAGGCTAAGTAAGCTAACAAGGGTCACCACCACCATCATTTCCAGCAGGGTGAATCCGCTAAGGTTATGCGTTTTCATCTGCGGAATTCTGCGCTTCTGGGCAAAAGATACCAGCACGGGAAATGCGTTTTATGCGCTGTTATCCAGAGAGATCAGCGTGTTGCAGCGCGTGTCATTCGGCATGCGAGCAGGGTTCAGGAATGGAAGAAAGTTGCGGACGAAACGGGGGGAAAAGTGTGCCTCTCCGCCAACAGCGCGCGGAGAGGCAGCCGATCAGATGGCGACCGGGGCTTTAATGGCCGGATGCGGATCGTAACCTTCGATCTCGAAGTCATCAAAGCGATAGTCGAAGATAGACTCCGGCTTGCGCTTGATAATCAGCTTCGGCAGGGCGCGCGGTTCGCGCGTCAGCTGCAGGCGCGTCTGCTCCAGGTGGTTGCTGTACAGATGGGTATCGCCACCGGTCCAGACAAAATCACCCACTTCAAGGTCGCACTGCTGGGCCATCATATGCACCAGCAAAGCGTAGCTGGCGATATTGAACGGCAGGCCGAGGAAGATATCGCAGGAGCGCTGATACAGTTGGCAGGAGAGCTTGCCGTCCGCAACGTAGAACTGGAAGAACGCATGGCACGGGGCCAGCGCCATCTCATCCAGTTCGCCGACATTCCATGCAGAAACGATGATGCGGCGCGAGTCCGGGTCGCTTTTCAGCTGTTCGACCACCTTGCTCAGCTGGTCGATCTGGCGCCCATCCGCTGCCCCCCAGCTGCGCCACTGTTTGCCATAAACCGGCCCGAGGTCACCCTTTTCATCGGCCCACTCGTCCCAGATCGACACCTTATTTTCCTTCAGGTAGGCGATGTTGGTGTCACCGTTAAGGAACCACAGCAGCTCATGAATGATAGAGCGCAAATGGCACTTCTTGGTGGTGACCAGCGGAAAACCGTCCTGCAGATTGAAACGCATCTGATGACCAAAAATCGACAGCGTGCCGGTTCCGGTGCGGTCATTTTTGGGCGTGCCCTGCTCGAGCACGTGCTGCATTAACGCCAGATACTGTTTCATTTTTCCTCACGAACCTGTTGCGCAGGGCGACGACGATACGCCCAGATCATCATAATCACGCCAGCCAGAATCATGGGAACAGAGAGGATCTGCCCCATGCTGATGCCGCTGAACAGGCCCAGCTGCTGGTCCGGCTGACGGAAGAACTCAACAATAATACGGAACGCACCGTAGCCAATCAGGAACAGTCCGGAGACCGCGCCCATTGGGCGAGATTTACGAATAAACACGTTGAGGATGATAAACAGTACCACCCCTTCAAGGATCAGTTCGTACAGCTGCGATGGGTGGCGCGGCAGTACCCCGTAGGTCGACAGCAGCGATTGCCATTCCGGGTGAGTGGTGACCAGCGCGATATCTTCACTGCGAGAGCCTGGGAACAGCATTGCCCACGGCAGGTTCGGGTCGACGCGGCCCCACAGTTCGCCGTTGATAAAGTTACCCAGGCGGCCCGCACCGAGGCCAAAGGGGATCAGCGGAGCGATAAAGTCAGACACCTGGAAGAAGTTACGTTTGGTGCGGTGTGCAAACACCAGCATCACCACGATCACGCCAATCAGACCGCCGTGGAATGACATGCCGCCATCCCAGACTTTGAACAGATACAGCGGGTTATCGAGGAACAGTGGCAGGTTGTAGAACAGCACATAGCCGATACGCCCACCGAGGAATACGCCGAGGAAACCGGCGTACAGCAGGTTTTCCACTTCTTCTTTTTTCCAGCCGCTGCCCGGCTGATTAGCACGGCGCACCGCCAGCCACATCGCGAAAATGAAGCCCACGAGGTACATCAGACCGTACCAGTGCAGAGAGATTGGCCCGACGGAGAAGATCACCGGGTCAAATTGGGGGAAAGCCAGATAGCCGTTATTCATCTTTCACCATTGTTGAAGTCTGTCCAGACAGGCAGCCAATATTGCCAGAGCGTTGCAGGGACGGGCGTACCCCGCCTCTGCATCATTCAGCCTGGGGGCTGCATAAGGCGCGCATCATAGCATAATGCGAATTAGTGCGGCCCCGGCTAACTGTAAACTTTATTAATTGTAGGGTTCAGCAAATCGCGTTTTAGGCGTAATTGTTGCAGCCAGTTTGCCCGCGGACAGCGCACAGGAACCGGAGCGTACACGTAGTACGTGAGGATTCCGAGCACTGCCCAGGGGCAAAATGGCAAATAAAATAGCCTTAAACGTGATTTTAGCGGCCGCCGCGGATCAGACCGCCCAATCCCCTGCGCTCCATAAAGGCCGCCACCATATGGCGCACGTCGCTGGCATGCTGCGCATCCAGGCCACGCTGTGCCAGCGCCTGTGACTCTTCATGGTCGATATGGCGCAGCAGGTATTTCACTCGCGCCACGTTGCGCCCATTCATACTGAGATGGTGATAGCCCATCCCGACCAGCATCACCACGCACATCGGGTCACCGGCCATTTCACCGCACAGGCAGAGTTCAATCCCGGCACGGCGGGTTTCATCGGCAATGGCTTTGAGGGCGCGCAGCATGGCCGGGTGCAGGCTGTCATACAGGCTCGCGACCCGAGTGTTGTTGCGATCGACCGCCAGCAGATACTGGGTCAGATCGTTGGTGCCAACGGAGACAAAATCGACCCGCTGCTTGAGCTGGTCGATCATAAAGATCATCGACGGCACTTCGATCATAATCCCGATGCGCGGCTGTGGGATGGCATAGCCGAGCATCTCTTCCACTTCACGTGCCGCACGATCGATCAGGCGGCGCGCTTCGTCGATCTCATCCAGGCTGGTGATCATCGGCAGCAGTATACTGAGGTTGTCGCTGGCGACGTTTGCGCGCAGCATGGCGCGCAGCTGCACCAGGAAGATCTCGGGCTGATCGAGCGTCAGGCGGATGCCGCGCCAGCCCAGGCACGGGTTCTCTTCGCTGATTGGCATATACGGCAGCTGCTTATCGGCACCGATATCCAGCGTTCGCAGCGTCACCGGCTTGTCGAGGAACAGCTGCAGCATGCCCTGATATTGCGCCACCTGCTCTTCCTCAGACGGGAAGCCGCTCTGCAACATAAACGGGATTTCCGTGCGGTACAGGCCAACGCCGTCGACGCGGCTGCCGAGCTTCTGCTCATGCTCCGCGCTGAGGCCCGCATTGAGCATCACCTTCACCGGCTCGCCGCTTTTCAGCGCGCCCGGCAGAAATACATCATCCTCGGCCAGCTGGCTCAGCTCATTTTCCTGGCTGATCAGCTGCTGATACTCCTGCACCAGCACCGGTTCCGGGTCAACCAGCAGCTCGCCGCGATAGCCGTCGACGATCAGCAGGCGCCCTTTCATCAGCTCCGGCTGAATATCTGCGCCCATCACCGTCGGGATGCCCAGCGCCCGCACCATGATCGCTGCGTGCGAGTTGGCCGCGCCGTCGCGCACCACCACGCCCGCCAGGCGATCGTGCGGCAGCTCTGCCAGCGTGGTCGCCGTCAGCTCATCTGCCACCAGCACAAAACGCGGCGGCCAGCTGTTGGTGCCCTGCATGGTGTCATCGAGGTGAAACAGCAGGCGCTGCCCGAGCACGCGCAGGTCGCCGGAGCGCTCGCGCAGATAGCTGTCCTGCAGGCTGGCGAACTGGGCGGCAAACTTTTCAATCACGGTTTTCACCGCCCACTCCGCCACCGAGCCCGCATCGATCTCAGCCAGCAGATCTTTCTTCAGCCGCGCATCGCTCAGCAGGTGCGAGTAGAGATCGAAGATGGCCGCACTCTCTTTATGCATGCTGGCGGTGAAGCGTTTGCTGTAGCGGCGGAACTCACTGGAGGCTTCGCTGATTGCCATGGCAAGGCGTTCACGCTCGCGCACCGTGTCCAGCGTAGAGGCGGCAGAGACGTTTTCCAGCGAGGGCTGGCTGGAGTCGACCCAGCCTTCCGCCACGGCGACGCCAGGCGCGGCAGCCAGCGCACGAATGCGGGTTTGCCGATACTGCCCAAACAGAGCGTTAAGCTGGGAATGCGAGAGAATGCCCGCCATCTGCGTGGCGAGGGTGACGAGGAACGACTCCTCGCTTTCATCAAACTGGCGGTGCTCGCGCTGCTGAACCACCAGCACGCCAAGGAGCTGGCGGCGGCTGATAATCGGCACGCCAAGGAAGGAGCGGAAACGCTCTTCCTTCACGGAGGGAATATATTTAAAGCTGGGGTGACTCTGCGCATCAGCAAGGTTGATAGGCTCTGCCAGACGACCGACCAGCCCGACGATGCCTTCGTCAAATGCCAGGGCGACCGTGCGCCCACGCGGCTTTTTTAGCCCACGCGTAGCCATCAGGTAGTAGCAGCGGCGATCGTGGTCGGCAAGATAGACCGAGCAGACCTCGGTATCCATCGCCAGACAGATCTCATTAACCAGAATATCCAGCGCCTCGGTAAGCCGGGGCGCTGCCGCCACTTTCTCAACTATTTCGCGCAGCTGTGTGAGCATAATCTACGTGGCTTAACCTCTCTTCCGTCGAAAACCAGGCGTATTCCGCTGAACGGTCGTCTCCTGCAGGGGCATAACCACGCTGGCGAACTCTTTCATCACACGGCGGTAAACATCGCGTTTAAAAGAGACCACCTGGCGAACCGGATACCAGAAACTGACCCAGCGCCAGCCGTCGAACTCCGGCGTGCTGCTGGTCTGCATATTGATATCCGCGTCATTGCACATCAGCTGCAGAAGATACCACTTCTGTTTTTGGCCGATACAAACCGGCTTTGTGTCCCAACGCACCAAACGTTTTGGCAACTTATATCGTAACCAGTTACGGGTAGATGCAAGGATACGAACATCCTTGCGGTTCAAACCGACTTCCTCGAAAAGTTCGCGGTACATCGCCTGCTCCGCCGTCTCGCCAGGGTTAATCCCTCCCTGAGGAAACTGCCAGGAGTGCTGACCATAACGTCTGGCCCACAGCACCTGTCCCTGCCTGTTACAAATTACGATACCAACATTCGGGCGGTAGCCATCATCATCGATCACCGGACTACCTCAAACTAAAACTGGATGTTCTGATTGTTTCATACTCCTTACAGACGGTAAACCACTGCTTTCAGGCGATGTGTGGCGCTGCAGCTGGGATAACTCGTCCTTTAAAGCAAAGTTATAAACAGAAAGCGGGTTAAAAAGGCGATCTTATTCACGTTTTCTGTGGATAGCTTTGTGCAGAACTCTGTTAACAGGTGGGGAAAACTTTATTACCGGCAAAACTCACCCGCGATTCAACTCAGAATAAACCCATATTAATCATCATCTTTAGAGGTTAGTCACAGCTTTTACCTGGGTTGTCATGCTGCTGTCATCAGCGCAGGATCGCCAGCTGATGAAAGATCGCACACTTAGAACGTTATCCACAGAATATGCCGATTAGTTAGGCTGTATAACGGCTAAAGCGGGTAAAAAACCCTGCGTCAAGGCTGTAAATCGAAACAGTATTATCAAAAAGGGCAAGTTATCCCACTTTTCTGTGGATAACTACCCGGGGGAACCTGTTCATTGTCGGTGACAACCCGGGTAAAACCCCTGGGAGCTGCGATTTTTCCTGCGGGCGAGAGAATAAAAAAACACGATTTATCATGCTATTATTAGCGTTTTCCCCAGCCTGAAATCTTTCTCTGGCTGTGTGTGCAAATGGCGTCTATTTTTTGAACAAAATCCGGAAGTTATTATGACTGGCGATCTTAACCTTATCCCTCCCCCAGAAAATGAAGCCGAACTGTTGGCGCGCGCTTCTGCGCTGGCGGGCTATACGCTGGGAGAACTGGCGCTGCGGATTGCGCTACCGATCCCGCGCGATCTCAAGCGCGATAAGGGCTGGGTGGGGATGCTGCTGGAGCGCTATCTCGGCGCCAGCGCGGGCAGTAAGCCGCAGCAGGACTTCGCGGAGATTGGCGTGGAGCTGAAAACAATTCCCGTAGATGCCGCTGGTCGGCCGCTGGAAACCACCTTTGTCTGCGTGGCGCCGCTGACCGGCAACAGCGGCGTTACCTGGCTTAACAGCCACGTGCGCCACAAGCTGCATCGGGTGCTGTGGGTGCCGGTAGAGGGCGATCGGGCGATCCCGCTTGAGCATCGCCATGTCGGCGCACCGCTGCTGTGGAGCCCGAATGAGGAAGAAGAGCGCCAGCTGCAGCGCGACTGGGAGGAGCTGATGGATATGATCGTGCTGGGCCAGGTGGAGCAGATCACCGCGCGCCACGGCGAAGTGCTGCAGATCCGCCCAAAAGCCGCCAACAGTAAAGCGCTGACGGAAGGCATCGGTCAGCACGGGCAGCCGATTATGACCCTGCCGCGCGGCTTCTATTTAAAGAAAAGCTTTACCGCCCCGCTGCTTGCCCGCCATTTCCTGCTTTAAAAGTAGTTCCGCAATAGTCAACCTTGCGTATAATCGCCGTTTAGCTTTCGTTTAAGTTTAAGGGTTCACATTTTATGTTTGAATGGATTGCCGATCCTAATGCCTGGTTAGCGTTGGGTACGCTGACGATCCTCGAAATTGTCCTCGGGATCGATAACATTATTTTCCTCTCTCTGGTCGTCGCCAAACTACCTAAGCATCAGCAGAATGCCGCCCGCCGTATTGGCCTGGCCGGCGCAATGCTGATGCGCCTTGGCCTGCTGGCCTCTATTGCCTGGGTTATTCGCCTGACCGATCCGCTGTTCACGCTGATGGACCATGCCTTCTCAGCGCGTGACCTGATCCTGCTATTCGGCGGGCTGTTCCTGCTGTGGAAGTCGAGCATGGAGATCCACGAAAGTATCGAAGGCGGCGAAGGCGAGCATAAAACCAACGTGCACTCCTTTGCCGGGGCTATCGTACAGATTATGGTGCTGGATATTATCTTCAGCCTCGACTCGGTGATTACCGCCGTAGGCCTGTCCGATCACCTGATTATTATGATGGCTGCCGTCGTGATTGCTGTGCTGGTGATGATGTTTGCCGCCCGCGCAATTGGTGATTTTGTCGATCGCCACCCGTCGGTGAAAATGCTGGCGCTGGCGTTCTTAATCCTCGTTGGCTTCACGCTGATGCTGGAGAGCTTTAACATTCATATTCCTAAAGGCTACATCTATTTCGCCATGTTCTTCTCGATGTCGGTAGAGTGCCTCAATCTGTTACGCAATAAGAAGCAGCCCGCGTAAATCGCCATTATCCCGCAGGTAAACTCTGCGGGATAAGTCAATGGCCTGATGTGCGTCAGCTATACTTTCGGACTCATGCGATTATCGGCACCGGGAAAATAGTTTATTACTGGGCTAAAGTGAGAGAAATGAAAGCGTAACGGAGACGAATATGAAGGTTATTTTTGGCGCAGCGGTGCTGGGCCTGGCAGTTTTAGTCAGCGGTTGCAGCAGTGATTATGTGATGGCAACCAAAGACGGTACGATGATTATGACTGACGGTAAGCCGCAGATTGATAAAGAGACCGGGCTGGTGAAATACACTGATGGTTCTGGCCACGAGAAGCAGATCAACGGTGATGAAGTCTCCTCCATCGTTGAGCGTTAAGTTATGCAATGCCACCTGGTCCTGCGCGGTTAAAGGTGGCTCTCTGGCGCATTTCCCGATAAATCCCCTCTTCCCCCACCAGGCCTGCGCGGTTATAGTCAAAAACCGGGTTTCGGCGCGTCAGCGCTTACCTGAGGCAGAAAGCACTCTGTTGCGGACGAAGCTGATGTCCCTGACCATTTAATAATGAAAAAGGAAGCCGGCAATGCATTATCACCGTATCCCTCACAGCACCCTGGAAGTCAGTTCTCTGGGGTTGGGCACCATGACGTTTGGTGAGCAAAACAGCGAAGCCGACGCCCATGCACAACTGGATTTAGCACTCAGCCGCGGCATCAATCTGATCGATACCGCCGAAATGTACCCGGTGCCACCGCGCCCGGAAACGCAGGGCCTGACCGAGTCTTACATTGGCAGCTGGCTGAAAGCCCGCGGCAACCGCGACAAAGTGGTGCTGGCGTCGAAAGTGGCTGGCCCGGTGCGCGGCGCCGATGCGTCAATCCGCCCAAACCAGGCGCTGGACCGCAAAAATATTCGTGCCGCGCTGGACGCCAGCCTGAAGCGTCTGAACACCGATTATCTCGATCTCTATCAGCTGCACTGGCCGCAGCGCCAGACCAACTATTTTGGCAAGCTGAACTATCAGTACAGCGATAACGCCGCCACCGTCACGCTGCTGGAAACCCTGGAAGCACTGACCGAGCAGGTGCGCGCCGGTAAAATTCGTTACATCGGCGTGTCGAATGAAACACCGTGGGGCGTTATGCGCTACCTGCAGCTGGCAGAGAAACACGAGCTGCCGCGTATTGTCAGCATTCAGAACCCCTACAGCCTGCTGAACCGCAGTTTTGAAGTGGGCCTGGCGGAGATCAGCCATCACGAAGGCGTTGAGCTACTGGCCTATTCAAGCCTGGCGTTTGGGGTGCTGAGCGGAAAATATCTTAACGGGGCCAAACCGGCCGGGGCGCGCAATACGCTGTTCAGCCGCTTTACCCGCTACAGCGGCGAGCAGTCTGAGCAGGCCGTGGCGGAGTATGTCGCGCTGGCGCAAAAACACGGACTGGATCCGTCGCAGATGGCACTGGCCTTTGTGCGCCAGCAGCCGTTTGTTGCCAGTACGCTGCTGGGGGCCACCACGCTGGAGCAGTTGAAAATTAATATCGACAGCTATGACGTCACGCTGAATGAGGATGTGATGGAAGGGCTGGAAGCGATTCATCGCCGATACACTTACCCGGCGCCATAATTCCCCGTTCGTCAGTAACAAGGGCCGATCGAAAAAAATGATCGGCCCCTACAGAACCAGGTCAGATACTTTAGTATTGCTGAACGCGTTTAGCGCTCTGCTGCACGCGCTGCTTCCAGTCTGGCGTCTCCTCTTCGACCATCTGCCATATCATTTTACGGGCCTCTGCCGTCACGTTAGCCGGCGCGGTTTTTGGCGTGCCGCTGTTATAAGGCGGATGCGGATCGTACTGCACCAGCAGCTGGGCAAATTCGGCGCTCTCTCTGCCCATCAGCGTGTCGCTCAGGGTGAGGCCAAAATCGATACCCGCGGTGACGCCGCCGCCGGAAATACGGTTACGGTCAATCACCACCCGCTCATCTAGCGGGATGGCGCCAAACGGCTTGAGATCGTCAATCATCGACCAGTGCGTCGTCGCCTTGTAGCCCTTCATCAGCCCGGCAGCGGCCAGCAGAATCGACCCGGTGCAGACGCTGGTCACCCACTCCGCTTTACTGCCTACTTTGTGCATCCAGTCGAGCATCTTAGTGTCATGAAGATGGGCGTAAGGATTGCCGGTGCCGGTCACGCACAGAATATCGACCTGCTTCAGCCGATCAAAGGTGGTGGTGGGTAAAAACTGCAGAAAGGAGAGCTCAGTACTCAGCGGCTGTAAATCATGCGCGACAAATTCTACGTTCAGATGCGGGTTTCTCAGCACGGTGGCCGGGCCGACCAGATCCAGCGGCGTCATCCCCGGGTAGAGCACAAATGCCAGCGTTGGCTTACCCGACTTATCCTTCACCGGCAGAGCTGGCTGCGGTTGCGGAGTACTGGCTAACAGCGAGGTGCTGGCACCGGCCCCGATGCCTGAGGCAATCAGCGCCAGGGCAGATTTAGCAATAAATTCCCTTCTTTCCATGTCCGTTTCTCCATAAAGACAGTGATACTGATGCGTCATGAGTGACGCCGCGTCACTTTATCGCAGAGAAGGGATCTTCAGAAAGCGGAATGAGTGGGAAGTTGTGCGCTTTAATCAGCAAAACGGGCCTTTCGGCCCGTTGATGTTATACCCGGCGTTTTTGTGCCAGCTGCCAGCCCCAGAGTACCGCAATGGCAATAGCAAACAGCGCGCCGAAGCCGACCCCGGTGGCAACCGGCGGCGCGCCCAGCTTGATCGCCAGCGAGTAAAGGCCGAGCATCAGCAGCATCGCGGTGTTCTCACCGAGGTTCTGCACCGCAATCGCATTGCCCGCCCCGACGCTCTCTTTACCGCGCATCTGCAGCAGCGCATTGAGCGGCACCACGAAGAATCCGCCGAGCATGCCGATAATCACCAGCAGCACGTAAGCATTGATCGCCTGATGCTGCAGCGAGAAGGCGACGACGGCCACACCGATCAACACCCCGGCAGGCATACAGCGGCCGACCGTTTTCAGCGTCACCAGCTTCGCGGCCGCAATCGCACCGATAACAATCCCTATCGCCACCATCGCATTCAGCAGCGTCGGCGTTTTATTATCGGTTATCCCCAGCGCCACCGGCACCCACAGCACCAGCAGGAAGCGCAGCGTGACGCCCGCGCCCCAGAACAGGCTGGTTCCGACCAGCGAGAAGCGCGTCTGGCCGTCGCGCCACAGCACGCGGCAGGCGTTGAAGAAGCTGGCCGACATCTGTTTCGGGTGCCAGGACTGGCCGCCGCGCGCCGCCGCCAGTTTCGGGATCAGCAGGTTAGCCGCTACCGCCAGGCCGTAGGCCAGCACGCAGGCCACCAGCGCCCCGGTCAGATTCCAGTCGGCGAGGAAGCCGCCCGCCACTGAACCCAGCAGGATCGCGGCGATGGTCGAAGACTCCATCAGCCCGTTGGCTTTTACCAGCGTTTCTCCGTCGGTCAGCTCGCCGAGAATGCCGTATTTCGCCGGGGAGTAAGCCGCAGCGCCAATGCCCACCAGGCTGTAGCCGAGGAACGGATCCAGCCCCACGCAGATGGTCAGCGCCCCCAGCAGCTTTAGCCCGTTGGCGAACATCATCACCCGTCCTTTAGCGTAGCTGTCCGCCAGCTGGCCGACGAACGGCGCGAGGATAATATAGGTAGCGACAAACACCATCTGTAATATCGGCTGGCTCCAGTCCGGATAGACCTGCTGTTTTAGCACCGCAAGGGTGGCAAACAGCAGCGCGTTATCGCCAAATGCTGACAGGAACTGGGCGGCGATCACCGCCATCATGCCTTTCGACATCAGCGGTTTAGCACCAGCAACTTCACTCTTCATGTTGTGCCTCTGGCTTTTCTGCCATTTCGCGCAGGGTGACAAAGTCCGGTTTCCCGCTGCCGAGCAGCGGCAGCTGTTTCAGCACGTGGATATCACGCGGTATCGCCAGCTCCGGGCTGCCCAGCTCGCGGGCGGCGCGGGTCAGCTGTTCACGCGTCAGTTCAGTATCGGTGGTAAACAGCACCAGCGCCTCGCCGCGATTACCGTCCGGCTTGATGGTTGCCGCATGCTGTTTTTCAGCGGACGCTTTCAGCGCGATCAGCTCGACGCTCTCCAGTGAGACCATCTCACCTGCGATTTTAGCAAAGCGCTTCACGCGCCCCTGTATCTGGCAGAAGCCGCCTTCGTCAAAGCTGACGATATCGCCGGTGTCATACCAGCCCGCTTCCATCTGCCCTTCGCCATTATCCGCCGCCGGCGCTTCCAGCACGCCCGGGCGTTCTACACGCAGGTAACCTTTCATAATGTTCGGGCCGCGCAGCTGGAGCTGGCCGCCATTTTCAATACCCGGAACCGAGATCAGGCGTGAATCCATCCCCGGGAGAATGCGCCCGACCGTGTGGGATTTTGCTGCCATCGGCACATTAATCGCCACCACTGGCGCGCACTCGGTAACGCCATAACCTTCGAGAATACGAATGCCGTACTTCTCCATCCACAGTTCACGCGTGGTATTTTGCAGCTTCTCAGCGCCGGCAACCACGTAGCGCAGGCGGGCGAAATCATACGGGTTGGCAAAGCGCGCGTAGTTGTTAAGGAAGGTCGAGGTGCCGAACAGCACGGTGCAGTTACGGTCATAGACCAGTTCAGGCACAATGCGGTAATGCAGCGGGCTGGGGTAGAGAAACACCTGCGCCCCGGTCATCAGCGGGGTAAACAGGCCCACGGTCAGGCCGAAGGCGTGGAACAGCGGCAGCGCGGACATAAAGCGGTCACGCGGGGTAAAGTCCGCCACGGTACGGATCTGCTCAACGTTAGCCAGCAGGCTCTTGTGTGAGTGCACCACGCCTTTCGGATGGCCTTCTGACCCCGAGGTGAACAGCACCATGGCTGCATCCTCCGGCTGCTGCACCACTTCCGCTCTGGACGGCATCAGCAGATGACGCAGCACCCACAGTTTGTCCTGCGTGGTGACGGTATCTTTCAGATCTTCGAGGTAGATCCATTTTACCTGGGTGATGCCTTCCGGCAGGTGCCACAGCTTGCCTTTGTCGAGGAACTGGCGCGAGGTGAAGACGGTTTTTACTTCAGCGGCGGTCAGCGCGCTGGTCAGCCCTTTCACCCCGGCGGTGTAGTTGAGCATCGCCGGAATTCGCCCGCGCAGCGATGCGCCCAGGATCGCCGCCGCGGTGACGGTGGCATTGGGCAGCAGCAGGCCGACATATTCGCCCTGGCGGGTGTAGCGCTCCAGAATGCGCCCGACGCCGAGCGCTTTTTTCAGCAGCCCGGTGTAGCTGTCAGGTTTGAAGCTGACGTCTTCAATGCAGGGCTTGAACAGGCCGTAGCGGGTGCGCGCCGCGAGAAATGCCTGATACAGCGTCTCACGCGGGCGCACCGCCATGCGTGCTTCCATCATAATGTGCTGCAGATGCTCGCCTGCCAGCTTGCGGCGGTCGCGCGCGCGCGGCGCATCCGGCATCGGAATGACGGTAGCGGGCAGCACGGTGAGGGTAATACGCGGGAACAGGCGGCGTTTAAACACCCCGGCCAGGCGGCCAAACGGCGAGAATTCGGCCCCTTCAATACGCATCGGCACCACGGTCGCCTGCGATTTGGCCGCGACGAACGCTGCACCGTCGTAGATTTTCATCAGGGAGCCGGTGACGGTGATACGTCCTTCCGGGAAGATCACCACCGGGCGCCCCTGGGCAACCAGCTTCACCAGATGTTTTAACGCCATCGGCTTCGTCGGGTCGAGCGGCACAAAGTCAATCAGCGAGCGCAGCGCGCGCATGTACCACTGTTCGCTGATCGAGGAATATACGGCAAAGACCGGCTTTACCGGCAGAAAGACCGCCAGCAGGATGCCGTCAATAAACGACATATGGTTGGGGGTGATGATCACCTTCTCTTTATATAACCCAGAGAGGTCGCCGTTCAGGCGCGTGCGGAACAGCACCCGCAACAGAAAACGCAGTACGGAAAACAGCATGTCTTGTCCTTTCTCGCTGCAATAAACTGGGTTAACGATGCAGGAAAGGTGCGGACAACTCAATATTTATTAAGGAATTGGTGCGGTGATGACGTGTAGGGGTCGACCTTCTTTTCCGGTCGACCCGTGCAGCCAGTTACGGGCGGACCGGAAAAAAAGGTCCGCCCCTACAGAACTTCGATGAGAAATAACCCATATATACTCTGTTAAGCATCAAGTAACCGACCCTACATTTTATCTGACCAGCCGCCGCCGAGCGCCACGATCAGCTTCACGCTGGTGACCCACTGGGTGCTTTGCAGCGTCAGCAGGCTCTGCTGCTGGCTAAGGCTGGTGTTTTCGGTGCTGGCAACGTCGAGATAGTCGATCATCCCGGCCTGATACTGATTATAGGTGACGCGGGCGGACTCCTGCGCCGATGCTGCCGCCCGCTGCTGCGCCTGCATTTCCGCCGCAAAAGTGTGCAGCTCCACCAGATAGTTTTCCACCTCTTCGAAGCCGGACAGCACCGTCTGCCGATAGCTGGCCACGTCAGCGTCATAGGCAGCCCGCGCCTGTTCAACTTTCGCCGAGGTGGCGCCAAAGTCGAGCAGCGTCCCGCTCAACTCCGGCCCCAGCGACCAGACGCGGTTCGGCAGGGAGATCAGGTGGCTAAAGGTCGAGCTGCTGTAGCCGCCGCTGGCGCTGAGCGTCAGGTCGGGATAGTAACCGGCAATCGCCACGCCAATCGCCGCATTGGCGGCGGCCACGGTGCGCTCGGCCTGGGCGATATCCGGGCGGCGCTGCAGCAGATCCGCCGGTAACGCCTGCGGAATAGCGGGCAGCGTGGCCTGCAGCGGTGCCACCGCCAGGCTGAACGCCGCCGGGGTTTGGCCGATCAGCACCGCAATGGCGTGCTCCAGCTGCGCGCGCTGCCAGCTGAGATCGAGCGCCGAGGCGCCGGCGCTCTCCAACTGCGTTTCCGCCTGCGCCAGCGTGCCGCGCGATTCGCTGCCCGCCTGGTATTTGTTGTTGATCACCGTCAGGTAGCGCTGATAGGCCTCAACGCTTTTCTGGTACAGGGCGATGCGCTGGTCGAGAATGCGCAGCTGGAAATAGTCCTGTGCCAGCGTCGACTGCGCGCTGAGGGTAATGTTGGCAAGCTCCGCCGCACTGGCATCGGCGCTGGCCCGGTTCTCCTCCAGCGTGCGGCGCAGTTTGCCCCAGATATCCAGCTCCCAGGACGCGGACGCCTGCAGCGAATGGCTGTTGCTGATGGATTTGCCTGTTTCACTGCTGCTGGCGGTGCCGCTGCGCGTCGAGCTGCCGCTGCCGGTAACGCTCGGCAACAGATTGCTGCGCGACTCCGAGGCCAGCGCCAGCGCCTGGCGATACTGCGCTTCATACTGCGCCACATTCTGGTTGGAGACCTGCACCTGACGCAGCAGGCCATCGAGCGTGGAGTCGCGATAGACCGCCCACCACGCGCCTTTGCTGGCCTGGTCCTGCGGAGTAGCCTGCTGCCAGCCCTGCGCTTCTTTATAGTGCAGCGCGCCCGGCGCACTCGGGCGCTGGTAGTCCGGGCCAACGGCACAGCCACCCATCAGCAGAGCGAGCGCAACGGGCAGGGTTTTCATCATCATTTTCATCGGATTATTCAGCCTGACGCAGGCGCTGCCACTGGCGTTGAGTGGCGCGACTGACGCGATCAAGATAGAGGTAAACCACCGGGGTGGTGAACAGGGTTAATAGCTGGCTGAGCGCCAGGCCACCGGCAATCGCCAGCCCCAGCGGGCTGCGCAGATCGGCATCGCCGCCGCTGCCGAGCGCCAGCGGCAGCGCGCCGAAGAAGGCGGCCAGCGTGGTCATCATAATCGGGCGGAAACGCATCAGGCAGGCCTGGGTAATCGCCTGCTGCGGGCTCATGCCCTGCTGGCGTTCGGCGGCCAGCGCAAAGTCGATCATCATAATGGCGTTCTTCTTCACAATGCCGATCAGCAGCAGAATACCGATCAGCGCAATCACCGTCAGCTCGGTGCCGGTCAGCAGCATCAGCAGCAGCGCGCCGACCCCGGCGGACGGCAGCGTGGAGAGGATGGTCAGCGGATGGATGTAGCTCTCATACAGCATGCCCAGCACGATATACACCGCCGCCAGCGCTGCCAGAATCAGCCACGGCATAGAGGCGCTCAGCTCGGTAAACGCCTGCGCGGTTCCGGCAAAGCCCGCCTGCACGTTGTCCGGCAGGCCGATTTTCGCCATCGCCGTTTTCACCGCCGCCTGCGCCTGCTCCAGCGATACGCCATCCTGCAGGTTGAAGGCGATGGTGCTGGTGGCCGACTGCCCCTGATGGTTTACCGACAAGGGCGCGTTAGCCCCGCTGAAGCTGGCGAAGGCGGAGAGCGGAATGCGATCGCCGCTGTCGTTAATCACAAACAGCTTATTCAGCGTCTGCGGGTCACGCGTCCATTCACCGCTGAGCGACATCACCACGTGGTACTGATTCAGCGTTTTATACAGCGTGGCGACCTGGCGCTGGCTGAAGGCGTTGTTCAGCATATCGTCGAGCATCTGCACGTTGACGCCGAGGCGAGTGGCGCGATCGCGATCGATGTTGATCATCACCTCTTGGCCGCCGGTCTGCGAATCTGAATCGACGCTGGTCAGCAGCGGGATCGCCTCCAGCGCCGCTTTGACCTTCGGCGTCCAGACGCGCAGCGTGTCGAGATCGTCGGCCTGCAGGCTGTACTGATACGAGGCGTTGGCGCTGCGCCCGCCGATATGGATATCCTGCGCCGCCATCAGAAACAGCTGCACCCCGGGCACGCTGCTCATTTTGCCGCTCAGGCGGTTGGCGACTTCGCTGGCGTTGGCGTCACGCTGGTCGAAGTCCTTCAGATGCACGAAGAACATCGCGGTATTGCGCGAACCGAATGCCCCGCTGCCCATCGACGACATCACGCCATCCACCGCCGGATCCTTTTCGATCATTGCGGCAAAGGCTTTCACCTTTGGCTCCATCGCCTGGAAGGAGACATTCTGATCGGCTCGCATCATGCCCATCAGCAGGCCGGTATCCTGATTAGGGAAAAACCCCTTCTGCACCACCGCATAGAGAAACAGGTTGAGCACCACGGTAAGCAGCAGGCTAAACAGCGTCAGGCGCTGGTGGCGCATCACCCACGCCAGCGCCGCCGCATAGCTGGACAGCAGGCGATTAAGGCCGTTTTCTATCCACTGGTAAAGAGGATGTGGCCGCTTTGTCACCTGCGGTTTACGCTTCAGCAGGCGCGAACAGAGCATCGGCGTCAGGCTGAGCGACACCACCATTGAGATAATCAGTGAGCTAGTCAGCGTGACCGCGAACTCGCGGAACAGGCGACCAACAATGCTGCCCATCAGCAGGATCGGGATAAACACCGCAATCAGCGACAGAGTCATCGACAGCACGGTAAAGCTGACCTCCTGCGCGCCTTTAATCGATGCACGTACCGGGCTCAGCCCCTGTTCGATATAGCGGGTGATGTTCTCCAGCACCACGATGGCGTCATCGACCACAAAGCCGGTGGCGATAATCAGCGCCATCAGCGACAGGTTATCCAGGCTATAGCCGAGCAGATACATCACCGCGCAGGTGCCGACCAGCGACACCGGCAATGCCAGCGCCGGGATCGCCAGCGCCCGCACGTCGCGCAGGAAAACAAACACCACGCCAATCACCAGCAGCATGGCGATCAGCAGCGTCTCTTCGGTGTCGTACAGCGAGGCGCGCACGTTGGGGCCGCGATCCACCACGATGGTCAGCCTGACGTCGGCGGGCAGCGCTTTCTCAATCTGCGGCAGCTGCGCTTTAATGCCGTCGATGGTCTCCAGCATGTTGGCCCCGGCGGAGCGCGTTACGCCAATGGTCACTGACGGCGAGCCGTTATAGAAACCGGCGCTGTAGTTATCCTCCACCGCGTCATAGACTTTCGCCACGTCGCTTAAGCGAATAGCGCGCCCGTTGCTGTAGCTCACCACCAGGTCACGATACTGCTGCGCCTGCTCCAGCTGGCCGTTGCCGTCAACCATCCACGACTGGGTTTTCCCTTCCAGCATTCCCTTAGGCAGATTGGTGGTGCTGTTGGCCACCGCTGCACGCACCGTATCCAGTGAGATACCGGCCTGGCTAAGCCGCTGCGGCTGCAGGTCGATGCGCACGGCGGGCAGCGCGCTGCCGCGCAGCGAGACCTCCCCGACCCCATTCACCTGGGCAACCTTCTGTTTGATCTTGCTGTCGGCAAGGTCATACAGCTCGGCGCTGGTGCGGGTGGTGGACGAGAGCGCCATCATCACTATCGGCGCGTCGGACGGGTTGGCTTTCTGGTAGGTCGGCAGCGACGGCATGCTGCTCGGCAGCAGGCTGCGCGAGGCGTTAATCGCCGCCTGCACGTCGCGCGCCGCGCCGTTGATATCGCGGCTCAGCGCAAACTGCAGGATGATATTGGTGGAGCCCTGCGAGCTTTCCGAGGTCATCTCGCTAATGCCGGCAATCTGCCCCAGCGCGCGCTCCAGCGGGGTAGCGACGGTGGCCGCCATGGTTTCCGGGCTGGCGCCGGGCAGGCTTGCCGACACCATAATGGTCGGAAAGTCCACCGTCGGCAGCGGTGCGACCGGCAGCAGGCGGTAGCCGAGCGCCCCCAGCAGCAGGATCCCCAGCGTCAGCAGCAGCGTGGCAACCGGGCGGAAAATAAACAGGCGCGTGATACTCATTCGCGCCCCCGCGCGGCGCGGCGGCGCAGAGCGCGTCTGGCGCGCTGCGACATGCCGTCAAACCACAGATAGATCACCGGGGTGGAGAACAGCGTCAGCAGCTGGCTGAAGATCAGCCCGCCGACGATCACCAGCCCCAGCGGCTGGCGCAGTTCGGCTCCGGAACCGGAAGCCAGCATCAGCGGCAGCGCCCCAAGCAGCGCGGCCATGGTGGTCATCAGGATCGGCCGAAAGCGCAGCAGGCACGCCTGGTGAATCGCCTCACGCGGGCTGAGGTGCTGCTTATTCTCCGCCTCCAGCGCAAAGTCGATCATCATAATGGCGTTCTTTTTCACGATGCCGATCAGCAGGATCACCCCAATCAGCGCGATCAGGCTGAATTCGGTATCCGCCAGCAGCAGCGTCAGCAGCGCGCCGACCGCCGCCGAGGGCAGCGTCGAAAGAATGGTCACCGGGTGGATAAAGCTCTCGTAGAGAATGCCCAGCACCACATACATGGTGAGCAGCGCGGCGAGGATCAGCCACAGCGTATTGCCGGTGGCGTTCTGGAATGCGGCGCTCTCGCCCTGGTAGCGCAGCGTAATGGATGACGGCTGCGCCAGCGCGGCGCTGACCTCGCTAATCGCCTGCTGCGCCTGCTCCAGCGAGTAGCCCTCATTCAGGTTGAACGACACGTTGACCGCCGGGAACTGATTGAGGCGCATATGGACCAGCGAGCCGGTGCGCAGATGGATGGCGGCCACCGAAGTCAGGCGCACCATGCCGGTGGTGGTCGTGGCGGTCGCGCTGCTGGAACTGCTGCTGGTTGATGTAGAGAGGGTAGCGCTGCTGGCGCTGGTCGAACTGCTGCCGGACGGCTGAAGCCAGACATCGTCAAACGACGCCGGGGAGCGCTGGAACCTTGGCGCCACCTCCAGCACCACGCGATACTGATTCGACTGGGTAAAGATGGTCGAAATCAGCCGCTGGCCGAAGGCGTTATACAGCGCGGTATCAACATCGGCGGCGGTAATGCCGTAGCGCGCGGCGGCATCGCGGTTCAGCTCGACCCAGGCCACTTGCCCCTGGTCCTGCAGGTCGCTGACCACGGAACTGAACTCCGGGCGCTGCTGCAGCGCGCTGACCAGCTTCGGCGACCACGTCACCAGGGTTTCGCTGTCGGCGTCGTCGAGGCTGAACTGGTAGCGGTCCGGCGTGACCCGATCGTTGACCGTGAGATCCTGTGCCGACTGCATATAGAGCTGAATGCCCGGCACGCTGGCGCTGGCCTGCTGCAGCTGTTTGATCACGGCATCGGCGCGCTCGTCACGATCCGCAAAAGATTTAAGGTTGATCTGCATACGGCCGCTGTTGAGGCTGGTGTTACTGCCGTCAATGCCGACGGTAGAGGAGAGGCTTTCAACCGCCGGATTTTTCAGGATCTCCGCTGCCAGCTGCTGCTGACGGCGCGACATCTCCTTAAACGACACATCCTGCGACGCCACGGTAACCCCCTGGATCAGCCCGGTATCCTGCGCCGGGAAGAAGCCTTTCGGGATCGCCACGTACAGCAGCACGGTAAACACCAGCGTGGCCAGCGCGACACAGAGCGTGAGCCGCTGATGGTTCAGCACGATGGTCAGCAGGCGGTCGTAACCGGCCACCAGCTTATCGAAGAACTGCCCGCCCTTGCGGTAAAAGCGCGACTGGCGCTCCTCGGGGATGTGGCGCAGCAGGTAGGCACACAGCATCGGCGTCAGGGTCAGCGACACCAGCATCGAGACGAAGATCGACACCGCCAGGGTGATGGCAAATTCGCGGAACAGCCGCCCGACGACATCCCCCATAAACAGCAGCGGGATCAGCACCGCAATCAGCGAGAAAGTCAGGGAGATAATGGTGAAGCCAATCTGCGCCGAGCCTTTTAGCGCCGCTTCCATCGGGGTTTCGCCCTGCTCAAGACGACGGGAGATGTTCTCCACCACCACAATCGCATCGTCGATGACAAAGCCGGTGGCAATGGTCAGCGCCATCAGCGAGAGGTTATTCAGGCTGAAGCCCGCCAGGTACATCACGCCAAAGGTGCCGACCAGCGACAGCGGCACCGCAAGGCTGGGGATCAGCGTCGCCGCCACGTTGCGCAGGAACAGGAAAGTCACCATCACCACCAGGCCAATCGACAGCATCAGCTCAAACTGTACGTCGCCGATCGAGGCGCGAATCGTCTGGGTGCGGTCGGAGAGTATCGTCATTTTCACCCCGTCCGGCAGCGCAGCCTGCAGGGCCGGCAGCTGGGCTTTGATGCTGTCCACCACCGAAATCACGTTGGCACCGGGCTGGCGCTGTACGCTGATAACAATCGCCGGGCTGTTGTTCGCCCACGCCGACTGCCAGGTGTTTTCCGCCGCCTCTTCAATGTGCGCCACGTCGCGCAGGCGCAGCGCCGACCCATTTTTATAAGTGAGGATCAGATTGCCGTACTCGGCGGCGGTGCGCAGCTGGTCGTTGGCGTCGATGGTGACCGAGTGAAACTGGCCGTCGAAGCCGCCCTTTGAACCGTTAACGTTGCTGTTGCTGACCAGGGTGTTAACGTCTTCCAGCGTCAGGCC
Organism: Erwinia aphidicola; assembly: GCF_024169515.1. Classification (NCBI taxonomy): domain Bacteria; kingdom Pseudomonadati; phylum Pseudomonadota; class Gammaproteobacteria; order Enterobacterales; family Erwiniaceae; genus Erwinia; species Erwinia aphidicola. Next base: position 792,572 of record NZ_JAMKCQ010000001.1, read on the forward strand.
GTGCGCCGCCAGCGCCTTCGGATCCATCTGCACGCGGATAGCGGGTTGATGCCCGCCCGCCAGCGTGACCATGCCAACGCCGGAGATCTGCGACAGCTTCAGCGCAATACGGGTGTTCACCAGATCCTGCACTTTGGTCAGCGGCAGCGTGTCCGAACTGGCCGCGAGAGCGATCACCGCGCTGTCCGCCGGATTCACCTTTTTATAGGTTGGCGGATTGGGCAGATCGGTCGGCAACAGGCTGTCGGCGGCATTGATCGCCGCCTGCACTTCCTGCTCCGCGACGTCGAGCGACAGGTCGAGGGAGAACTTCAGCGCAATTACCGAAGAGCCGCTGGAGCTGCTGGAGGACATCTGGCTAAGGCCCGACATCTGCCCGAGCTGGCGTTCCAGCGGCGCGGTGACCGAGGAGGCCATCACGTCCGGGCTGGCGCCGGGATAAAGCGTGGTGACCTGTATCGTCGGATAATCCACCTGCGGCAGCGCCGAGGTCGACAGCATGCGGTAAGCGAAAATCCCGGAGAGCAGCACGGCCACCATCAGCAGGATAGTGGCTACCGGGCGGGCGATAAAAATGCGTGACGGATTCATGGTGCTGTCTTACTGCCGGCCGCGCTCTGCACCTCTTCGGCAGAGACCACCGAGACTTTGCTGCCGTTGGTCAGGCGATCGATCCCTTCCGTAACGACCTGCTCGCCGGCCGTCACCCCTGCGAGGATCGCCTGCTGGCTGTCACCAAACGCCGGGCCAGTGTTCACCGCCCTGCGCGTCACGCTGTGGTCTTTATTGACCACCCAGACAAAGCTGCCATCGCTGCTGAGCTGCAGTGCCTGAGCCGGGATGACCATCGCCTGTTTCAGCGTGCCGGTTTGCAGGCGCAGATTGACAAACTGATTGGGATAGAGCGCCTCATCCTGATTGGCAAACAGCGCTTTTAGCTCCACGCTACCGGTACTGGTATCGATCTGGTTGCTGATAAACTGCACCTCCCCCTGCCCCAGCTCGCTGCTGCCCTGCTGGTCAAACGCGGTGGCGGGCAGGCTCTGGTCGTGGTGCAGCGCTTTAAGCAACGACGGGATATGGCTTTGCGGCACGCTAAAGGTCACCGCGGCAGGCTGGGTCTGGGTAATGGTGACTAACCCGGTAGTGGAGCTGCTCTGCACCATGTTACCGGCATCGACCAACCGCAGGCCGACGCGCCCGCCGATCGGGGCGGTGATGCGCGCATACTCAATGTTAAGCTTTGCCGCATCAATCTGTGCCAGATCGGCTTTCACCGCCCCGCTGTACTGGCCGACGGTGGCCGTTTGCGTGTCGAGATCCTGGCGCGCCAGCGAGTCCTGGGCAAACAGTTTCTGGTAGCGCGCCAGCGTCAGCTGGGCACTTTTCAGCAGCGCCTGATTCTGGTTAAGGTCGCCCTGATACTGCGCCAGCGTGGCCTGGTAGCTGCGCGGATCAATCTGCGCCAGCAGCTGCCCGGCGCTGACTTTCTGCCCCTCTTTGAAGTAAACGTGCGTCAGCTGCCCGTCAACGCGGCTGGTCACGGTGACCGTGGCGTTGGGGATGACAGTGCCAAGCGCCGTCAGATAGATGGGCACATCAGCCTGCGTGACCTCGCCGGTGTGCACCGGCGTCGTCATCCCCGCCATCATCGGGCCTGCACTGCCGGGCCCGCCCGGCCCTTTCATGCCGCCATGCGCGCCCGCTGCGGAATGAGCCGGCCAGAAGCGCCAGACCAGGCCTGCGACAAGCAATAGCAAAATAACGCAGAGGATGATATTACGCCGGGAGTGCGGCTTTTTCGGGCGGTTCGCGGTCATGAGGTTACGTTCTTTAAGATGCAGCAAAGTGATAAATGCGCCGGAATGTCCAGCGCGATAAGAATGCAATGCGGGTCAGATCTGTTCCGAACCCTACGCAACCTTGTACAACCACATTCTGACGGGCCAGGCATGCCATGGCCCCTACGGATATCTGATGCGGGCCTGGCATGCCATGGCCCCTACGGATATCTGATGTGGGCCAGGCATGCCGTGGCCCCTACGGATATCTGATGTGGGCCAGGCATGCCGTGGCCCCTACGGATATCTGATGCGGGCCTGGCATGCCGTGGCCCCTACGGATATCTGATGCGGGCCTGGCATGCCGTGGCCCCTACGGATATCTGATGCGGGCCAGGCATGCCGTGGCCCTACGGATATCTGATGTGGGCCAGGCATGCCGCGACAGCTGCGGATTTGTACTCTGGTTTTGTAGGGGTCAGGCATGCCTGACCCGCTAAGCCATCAACCTTTGTTGATAGTCATTTCTATCATCATCTATCCCGCTGACGAGATTCTATATTGGGGGCGTAAGAATTTCGTAAAAAATGCGATATTTAATCAGGAATGCTCACGATCTCCAGCCACCTCCCAGCGCTTTATACAGCGTGATCTGCTGGTTTAACTGCCCCAGACGGGTGGCAATCAGCGACTGCTGGGATGCATACAGTGAACGCTGCGCGACCAGAACATTGAGATAATTATCCACGCCTTCACGGTAGCGCACCGTGGCAAAGCGGAAATTGCGCTGGTTTGCCGCCTCATCCAGCTGGCGTGCTTTTAGCTCATCCTGATAGGTTTCCTGCCCCGCCAGGGCATCCCCCACCTCTTTAAACGCGGTCTGAATGGTTTTTTCATAGTCGGCGATTTCAATGCGTTTTTGCAGTTTAGCGATATCCAGATTGGCCGAATTCACCCCGCCATCGAAGATCGGCAGGCTGATACTCGGGCCAAACGACCAGGCCGCCGTGCCGCCGGAGAGCAGGTGGCTGAAAGTGGCCGAGGTCGAACCGCCAGAAGCGGTCAGGCTGATGCTGGGGAAGAACGCCGCCCGCGCCGCGCCGATATTGGCGTTGGCGGCTTTCAGGGTATGTTCCGCCGCGATAATATCCGGGCGGTGGGTCAGCAGGTCAGACGGCAGGCCCGCTGGCGTGGCCGGAAAGTGCCACGCTTTCTGCAGGCGCGCGCCCGCCAGCAGGTTCGGCGGCAGATCGCTCCCCACCAGCAGCGCCAGCGCGTTAACGTCCTGACGCACCTGACGGCTGTAGCTGGCGATATCGGCCTGCGCCGTGCGCACCGACGTTTCTGCCTGTACCAGATCCTGCTCGCTGGCCACGCCGCCGTCATAGCTGCGTTTGGTCAGGTCATATGAATCCTGCTGACTTTTCGCTGTCTCCTGCGCCAGTGCCAGCAGCTCGTTATCCGAGCACAGCGACAGATAGCTCGAAGCCACTTCGGCGATCAGGCTGATCTGCGTCGCGCGCTGGGTGGCTGCGGTGGCCAGATACTGTTCCAGCCCCTGGTCGCGCAGGCTGCGCAGGCGGCCGAAGAAGTCCAGCTCCCACGCGGTCACCCCCAGGCTGGTACTCATCTGATGATAGGTTACCGGGCCGCTGCTCTGCGTGCTGTAAAGGCCCCCTGGCAGATGGGTGCCGCTCCCTTCAGCATCGAGGTCGATGGACGGCAGCAGCGCCGCACGGTCAATTTGCACCTGCGAACGCGCCACTTCCACGTTCAGCGCCGCCACCCGCAGGTCGCGGTTATTGGCGAGCGCGCTGGCAATCAGTTTGTGCATCACCGGGTCGGTAAAAAAGCTCTGCCAGCGGATCTCTGCGCCATTTCCGGCGTGGGTTCGATCCTGGCTGCCATAGTGCGTGGCCACCGGCAGCGCCGGACGATGATAGTCCGGCTCCATGGTACAACCCGCCATAATCAGCGCCAGCGGCACAACACCCAGAGTGAATGACTTACGCATCATGTTTTTCATCCTCAGTTTGCGTCTTTTTAGTACGCGTGAAGCACTGTGAGATCGCCACATAGAACATCGGCACAAAGAAGATGGCGAGGAAGGTTGCGGTGATCATGCCCCCGACCACAGCGGTACCAATCGAGTGCTGGCTACCCGCCCCCGCGCCGTGCGAAATGGTCAGCGGGAAGACGCCCAGCACAAAGGCCATTGAGGTCATGATGATCGGGCGGATGCGCAGCCTGGCCGCTTCGGTTGCCGCCTCCACCAGGCTCTTGCCGTGGTTATCGTGCAGTTCTTTGGCAAACTCGACGATCAGAATGGCATTTTTCGCCGCCAGCCCGACGGTGGTCAACAACCCGACCTGGAAAAACACATCATTGGTCAGCCCGCGCAGCAGCACGGCGAGAATGGTCCCCAGCACGCCGAGTGGCACCACCAGCAGCACAGAAATGGGAATCGACCAGCTCTCATACAGCGCCGCCAGGCACAGGAACACCATGATGATCGAAATGGTATACAGCGCCGGGGTCTGCGATCCGGACATCTGCTCCTCATACGACAGGCCGTGCCACTGCACGCGGAACCCTTTCGGCAGCGTGGCGGCAATCTGATTAACGGCCTTCACCGCATCGCCGGAGCTGTAGCCTGCCGCCGGGGAACCCATAATTTCTACCGCCGAGACGCCGTTAAAGCGCTCATAGCGCGGCGAACCGGACTGCCATTTGCCGCTGCCAAACGCCGAATAGGGCACCATATCGCCGCTGGCATTGCGGAAGTACCATTTGTCGAGATCTTCCGGCGTGACGCGCGAACCGGCGTTGCCCTGCACGTAAACTTTCTTCACGCGCCCGTTGTAGATGAACTGGTTAACGTAGGTCGACCCCCAGGCGGTGGAGAGCGTGTCATTGATATCTTCCAGGCTCAGCCCCAGCGCCCGGGCGCGTTCATCGTCAATAATCAGGTGATACTGCGGCTCATCCTCCATGCCGTTGGGGCGGGTGGCGAACAGCCGTTTGTCCTGGGCGGCCTTAGCGAGGAACTGATTACGCGCCGCCATCAGCGCAGCATGGCCCTGGTTGTTGATATCCTGCAGGAAGAAGTCGAAGCCGGTGGCGTTACCCAGCTCCATGACCGCAGGCGGCACCAGCGCGTAGGCTTTGACATCTTTCAGCGTGGCGAAGTACGCCATGGTGCGCGCAGCCACTTTAGCCACCGACTCATTGCTGTTGCGCTGATCCCAGGGTTTTAGCAGTACGAAGGACATGGCGGTATTTTCCCCGCGCCCGGCAAAGCTAAAGCCGTTCGGTGAGAACACCGACTGTACGGCGGGTTCATGCTTCAGCAGCCAGGCTCCGGCCTCATCCAGCACCTGCTGGGTACGCTCGCTGGAGGCATTTGCGGGCAGGGTCATCTGCATCATCATCACCCCCTGGTCCTCGTCCGGCAGAAACGAGGTCGGCACGCGGGTAAACAGGTAGCCGGTGGCGCCGACAATCACCAGGTAGACGATAAAGAACAGGCCACGGCATGAGATCACCGTGCCCACGCTGCGGGTATAGCTCAGCGCCCCGGCGTCAAATTTGCGGTTGAACCAGCCCGCGAAACCGGTGGTTTTCACATTGGCCGAGCTGGCTTTTAGCAGCGTGGCGCAGAGCGCTGGCGTGAAGATCATCGCCATCAGCACCGACAGCACCATCGCCGAAACGATAGTGATCGAGAACTGGCGGTAGATGGTCCCGGTCGATCCGCTGAAGAAGGCCATCGGCAGCAGCACCGCCGACAGCACCAGCGCAATCCCCACCAGCGCCCCCTGAATCTGCTGCATCGATTTAATGGTGGCCGCTTTCGGATCCAGCCCTTCGTCATGCATCACGCGCTCGACGTTCTCTACCACCACGATGGCATCATCCACCAGCAGGCCAATCGCCAGCACCATGCCGAACATCGTCAGTGTGTTAATGGTGTAACCGCAGGCGGATAAAATACCGAAGGTGCCGAGCAGCACCACCGGCACCACCATGGTGGTGATCAGGGTAGCGCGCAGGTTTTGCAGGAACAGCAGCATCACCAGGAACACCAGGATAATCGCCTCAATCAGCGTTTTCACTACCTCGTGGATTGAGGCGCTGACCACCGGAGAAGTGTCATACGGGAAGTTCACTTTTACGCCTTCAGGCAGGAACGGCTCGATGGTTTTCACCGTGGCGCGCACGCTGTTAATCGCATCCAGCACGTTGCCGCCGCTGGCCAGGCGCAGCGCAATCCCCACGGAAGGTTTACCGTTAAAGGTGGCGGAAATGCTGTAATCCTGCGGACCGAGGTCGACACCGCCGACATCGCGCAGGTGCACCTGCGAGCCGTCCGTATTTACCCTCAGCAGGATATTTTTAAACTGTTCCACCGACTGCAGGCGCGTCTTGCCGACGATAGTGGCGCTGAAGCGCGCCCCCTGCACGGTTGGCAGCCCCGCCAGCTTACCGCTGGAGACCTGGACGTTCTGCTGGGTGATGGCGGTGGTGATATCGCTGGGGATCAGCTGATATTTGTACAGTTTCGCCGGGTCGAGCCAGATGCGCATGCCGTACTCAGACCCCAACACGATAAAATCACCGACGCCGTTACTGCGGGCGATGGGGTCCTGCAGTTTCGACACCAGCAGATCCGCCAGGTCGCCGTTGCTCATATTAGGGTTGCTGGAGGTGAGCCCAACGACCAGCATAAAGTTCGCCTGGTATTTACGGATATTGATCCCCTGATTCACCACCTCGGTCGGCAGCTGGGATTCCGCCAGCGACACCTTGTTCTGCACCTGCACCTGGGCAGTATCCGGGTCGGTGCCCTGATTAAAGGTGACAATGATGGTCGCGCTACCGTCACTGTTACTCTGTGATTCGATATAGCGCAGATTATCCAGCCCGTTGAGCTGCTGCTCGATAACCTGGACCACGGTGTTCTGGGTGGTCTCCGCGCTGGCGCCTGGGTAAGCCACCTGCACCGAGATCGCCGGCGGCGCAATGTTAGGATACTGGTTGATCGGCAGGCTGTAGATCGACAGTGCGCCGACCAGCATCACCACGATTGCCACCACCCAGGCGAAGATCGGGCGTTCAATGAAGAATTTTGACATCTGATTTTCCTGATTTACTGCGCGGAAGGATCGGTGGTGGTGAGGTTGGCCTGCGGCGCGACTTTAGGCTGGCTCGCCGTGGCGTTGACCCGTGTTCCGGCACGCACGTTTTGCAGGCCGTCCACCACCACGCGGTCGCCCGCTTTCAGGCCGGAGTTGACCAGCCAGGCTTTGCCGACCATCTGCCCGGTGCTGACCATCTGCACTTGCAGCCGGTTATCTGCCCCCACTACATACGCATAGGGCCGCCCTTTGGTGTCGTGCATAATCGCTTCCAGCGGCACCAGCAGCCCCTGCTCGGCGACGCCCTGCGGCAGGCTGGCATGCACAAACATTCCCGGCAGCAGTTGGCGCTGAGGGTTCGGGAATGCGGCTCGCAGCGTCACGCTTCCGGTGCTTTCATCGACGGTCACCTCAGTGAACTCCAGCTTCCCTTCCAGCGGGTACGCCGAGCCATCCTCCAGCGTCAGTTTTACGGCGGCGGCATTCTGCCCTGCGGCCTTCAGCCTGCCATCAGCCAGCGCGCGCCGCTGTGCCAGCAGGTTGAGTGAGGACTCGCTGACGTCAACGTAGATCGGGTCAAGCTGCTGGATCAGGCTCATATAGCCTGTCTGCCCGCTGGTGACCAGCGCGCCTTCCGTCGACAGCGAGCGGCCAATATGACCGCCGATCGGTGCCAGCACGTGGGTGTAATTGAGATTGACTTTAGCGCTTTCGAGATCGGCTTTCGCTTCGCGCGCGGCGGCAACGGCATCATCCCAGGTCTGGAAGCTGATGGCGTGGGCGGCGGCCAGCGGTTTGTAGCGCGCCGCCAGCTTGTCGGCGTTAATTGAGGTTGCCAGCGCCTTATCGTAAGCAGCCTGATAGGTCGCCGGATCGATCTGGTACAGCGGCTGCCCGGCTTTTACCTCGCTGCCTTCGGTAAACAGGCGTTTGAGAATAATCCCGCTCACCTGCGGGCGAACTTCCGCGGTACGTACCGCTGTGGTGCGGCCAGGCAATTGAGTAAACAGCGTGACGGGCTGGCTGTGTAAGGTCGCGACGCCGACGTTGACGGCAGCCTCGCTAATGGTTGGCGCGGGCGTCCGATCGCAGGCGGCCAGCAAAAAAATTAAACTCGCGGGGAGGATCCTTAAGCGCATGGTGAAGTCTCAATTAGATGATACTAATTAGTAACGAGAGTGATTACTCTCATAAAGGAGAGCCATTATAGAGGGAGCGTCATCCTGACAGTGTTAAGTTTCTGCAAGGGTTGTTATCGAAACGCTACGTTTAAACGCTTCGTGCCGAATCAACATAATCAACAGCCGTACATGGCCCCTTCGTACGGTTCATTCGCTGTTATTAGCCGCGCGGTTCAATCCCTCGCCGACGCAGCTCACGCCGGGCCAGCTCCTTCAGCCAGCAGGCAAGCGTGACATTGTCATCGTCGGTCAGCGTTCTTAGCTGAGCGTGAAGTTCAGGGTTGATACGCAACTGAAAAGCCGCTGAGCGGCCACCGACTTTCTGCGTCCTGTCTTTAAGTTTCGGCATCGTGAGCAATTCCTGAGAGTAAAAAAGCGCCCCTTGTCGCGCTACCAACACATCAAGGGGCTGACACCACGCAATGGAATGCAGAACTGCGCAGTGGTAGAAGCACCTTACAGGGTCGGAATTTTTTCTTTTGACGATTGGTGTAGTTAAAGCGGCTGCAGATGTTAGCGAGTCTTTCTGCTGACATGATTAGGTAATGGGAGAGTGGCGGGCAAAAAAAAACCCACGCATCCGCGTGGGTTGGTGCAACTGAACAGGGTATCAGCCTGCCGGGAGCAGGCTGCATTCTCACCAATCAATACCTCTGGGAAAGCTATTGTCATCTGAACCCCTTGGGGAAACCAGCAAACAAAAGCAAATGATTGGCGCGAAATGAAACCAGTTATGACCGCTGCTGCACTTCTTTACATATTGATTATATTAGGATTTTTCTTATCCATGGTTATTTAAGGCATCGGGGGCGATATTCATATGCTTCAGCACCGGGCCGATAATATTGCCAAATACCGGGGCCGCAACCGAGCCACCAAAGTGGTCGCCGGCGGTTGGGTGGTTAATCATGATCACCAGCGCCACCTGCGGGTTACTGGCCGGCGCCACGCCTGCCGTGTAGTTAATGTAGCCACCGTCATATTTTCCGCTGTCGCCCATCTTTTCGGCGGTACCGGTTTTAATTGCCAGGCGGTAACCCGGCACGGCGGCGCGCACGCCACTGCCGCCCGGCAGCGCATCGCTCTCCATCATGTGCACCACCGAACGCACCGTATCCTCCGGTGCGACCCGGGTGCCCATGACCGGCGGGCTGACCTTAGTGATCGACAGCGGGCGATAAACGCCAAACGAACCGAGGGTGGCATATTCACGGGCAATCTGCAGCGGGGTGACGCGCAGGCCATAGCCGAATGAGAAGGTGGCGCGTTCGATATCGGCCCAGCGCTCGCGGTGCAGCGGGAAGTAGCCCACGCTTTCACCGGTCAGCCCCAGCCCGGTCGGCTTGCCCAGCCCGAACGAGTGATAGGTGTTGACCAGCACTTCGGCAGGCATCGCCAGCGCGATGTGCGATACGCCGATATCGCTCGATTTTTGCAGGATGCCGGTCATGGTCAGGCGCGGCCAGTGACCAACATCGCGGATCAGGTGACCGTTGACGCGGTACGGCGTGGTGTCCAGCACCGAGTCCGGGCGCACCAGCTTGCGGATCAGCCCTTCCATCACCACCAGCGGCTTCACCGTCGAACCCGGTTCATAGCTGTCGTTGATCGCCGTATTGCGCATCTGCATCGGCGACACATCGACAAAATTGTTCGGGTTGAAAGAGGGGTAAGACGCCATACCGAGGATCTCCCCGGTGTCGATCTTAATCAGCACCGCCGCGCCCGAATCCGCTTTATTGAGGATCACCCCGTCGCGCAGCTTGCTGTACATGGTGTACTGATCAAATTTGTCGATGCTGAGCTGCACCGTCGGCGGCTGCCTGGGCGGCTCGTAGTTGATCATCGCCACAATATTGCCGTTGGCATCCTGGCGATATTTCTCCACGCCCGGCGTGCCCTGCAATAGCTTGTCGAAGCCCTTCTCCAGCCCGGTCAGGCCGGTATTATCCGCGCCGACAATCCCGAGCAGCGGGCCGGTTGCCTCAGACATCGGGTAGAAGCGGCTGTCGTCATACACGGTGGTGATGCCGGTCAGGTGCAGCTTGGCGATATCTTTGGCAATGCCGAGTTCGATTTTACGCCCAAGATACAGGAAGCGGCGATTGGGATTGGCGTTGATCTGGGCCGCCAGCTGTTCCGGGCGCTGATCGAGCGCATTCGCCAGGTATTCCCACTTGTCGCTGGTAAAATCCGGGTGCGCTTCCAGCACGCGCTGCGGGTCCGCGATGATATCGCGCGACGGCACGCTCAGGGCCAGCGCTTCACCGTTACGGTCCAGCAAGGTGCCACGGTTAGTCGGCAGCGTAACGGTACGCAGCGAGCGCTCGTCCGCCTGCTTCTCCAGCATTGGATGGTTGATGAGCTGCAAATCCGCAGTGCTGGCCAGCAGGAACACCAGGCAGCCCAGCACACCCAGGCACACCAGCCGGAAACGCACGGGATTAAAAGTGGGAGCAGGCTGATCTTTAGCCTTATTACGTTTGAGCGGCGGCATCAATTTTCCGGAAAAGAGAACGAGGTAACTATGCGGGAGTTATACAAAAAATGCAGGTGGGTTAACAGGGAAACTGTGTTTCAGATCGTGAGTGACAGGCAAAAAAAACCTGCGCATCTGCGCAGGTTGGTGAAACAAAGCGATAAAAACTTTTTGATGTTCACCCATCAATACCTCTGGGATCTGAACTGTAGCAATCCCCCCACTTCAGCCGCTACCGCGCAATCGCAACAGTTACCCGCAAAATGTAACCAGCTATGTGATATGTAGGGGTTTCTGCAATCTTTTTAGTCCGTCACCTCTGCCTTTTTAATTTCCACCAGGCAGCTCATCGCGTTCGGGCCCTGGGTCAGCGATGAGGTGCCGATATCCAGCGTCAGCACGTTAGGATTTCCGGCGCGATCGTACGGCTTCCACGCTTTACCAAAGCCCGGATCGAACCAGGCGCCGGTGGCGATCAGTACCACCTGCGGGCTGACGCCGTCGGTAAGGCGCACCCCGGCCTGCATACGGCCACGGTCGTTGCTCACTTCAATCACGTCGCCGTCGCTGATGCCGCGTGCGGCCGCATCGTCAGGATGCATCCACAGCGTTTCACGCCCGGCGGTTTTATTGGCCTGCACGGAAGGGGTCGCATCCATCTGACTGTGCAGACGGTCGTGCGGCTGAATGGAGATCATGTGCAGCGGGAAGCGCTCGCCAATTGGCGCACCCAGCCACTCCTGCGGCGGCAGCCACTCGGGATGCGGTGCGAAATCTTCCAGCTGATAACCGGCAATGGTTTGTGAGAACAGCTCGATCTTGCCGCTGGCGGTTTTGATTGGGTTGGCAATCGGGTCCTGGCGGAAATCGGCCATAAAGACCCACGGCTTTTCGCTCGGCGGGATCTCAACGTGGCCCTGCTGCCAGAAGGTTTCAAACTCCGGGAAGTCGATGCCTTTGCCCTGATGCGCCAGCGCGCAGCGCTGGTAAAGATGCTTGATCCACGCCATCTCATCACGCCCCTCGGTAAAGGTGTCGCGGTAGCCGAGGCGCTCTGCGATATCGGCAAAAATGTCGAAGTCATTACGCGCCTGATGCTGCGGCTTGATCGCCTGATGCATCGCCAGCACGAAGCGGTCCTTCGAGGAGCCGCCGATATCGTTACGCTCAAGGGAGGTCGTCACCGGCAGCACGATGTCCGCCATTTGCGCCGCGGGCGTCCAGACAATATCCTGCACGATCACCGTGTCCGGGCGATGCCAGCCCTCTACCAGCCGGTTGAGCTGCTGATGATGGTGGAACGGATTGCCACCGGCCCAGTGGATCAGGTGGATATCCGGGTAGTGATGCGTCTTGCCCTGGAAGCGATATTCCTGGCCCGGATTCAGCAGCATGTCGCTGATACGCGCCACCGGGATCGCCAGATCTTCAATCGGGTTGCGCCCGGTCGACATCAGCGGCGATGGCCCCTCGGTGCGCGGGTTGCCGACGCTGTTCATTGACCCATGCCCGAAGGAGAAACCCGCTCCCGGCAGGCCCGGCTGACCGAGCATCGATGACAGCGCGATCATCATCCAGTACGGCTGCTCGCCGCGATGGGCGCGCTGTACCGAATAGGAACAGGTAATAAAGCTGCGTTTGCCGCACAGCTGCTGCGCCAGCAGGCTGATACGCGCCGCCGGGATACCGGTAATCGCGCTGGCCCACTGCGCCGTTTTCGCCTGCCCGTCGCTGTGGCCAAGCAGATAATCGCGCAGCTGCGGATAGCCCACGCAGTGCGATTGCAGGAAGGCATTATCTACCGCGCCGAGGCGCTCAATTTCAAAACCGAGCGCCAGCATCAGCGCTACGTCGGTATTCGGGCGGATTGGGATCCACTCTGCGTTAACAAACGCCGGGCAGTCATCGCGCATCGGGCTGATGTTAATCACCGGCGTGCCTTTAGCCGCCAGCTGCAGCAGCGCGGGTTTCAGGCTGTGCTCCCCTGCTCCGCCGGACGCCACCTGGCTGTTTTTCAGCGCCAGGCCGCCAAAGGCGACAAAAATCTCGCAGTGATCGACCACGCTCGGCCAGTCGGTGACGCGCCCGGTCAGCGGCATGTAGGTGCCGATAACATACGGCAGGAAGAACTGCGCCGCCCCCCAGCTGTAGTTGCCCTGCTGGTCGATACCGCCGCCGCCCAGGTTATAGAAGCGGCGCACCAGCGTGCGCGCGTGGTTGACGCGCCCGGCAGAGGACCAGCCGTAAGAGCCGTTGAAAATGCCGCTGGCACCGTAGCGATCGCGCACGCGGCGGTTCTCATCCGCCACCAGATCGAGCGCGGTTTCCCAATCCACCGCGACAAAGTCCTCGCGCCCGCGCAGGGTGCGGTCGCTTTTCTCACGCGATTTCAGCCACGAGCGGCGCACCATTGGCTGGCGGATACGTTTATCCGAATAGACCAGCTCGGGAATAGTGTTGAGCATCGGGGACGGATCCTGGTCCGCGAAAAAAGGCTCGCAGCGCAGCAGTTTTTCATTTTCAACCACGGCACTGAAGGCACCCCAGTGGGCCAGATGGGGCAGTTTTTTTATCGTCATGGCAGGATCCGCTATTCGGCAAATTTTCTGGAAACTCAGAATATCATCTTTCACCGTACCCCGGCAGATGTCGTTTATCTCTCCGGTTTGCGATGGCTGCGACACTCTGCACGCTTGCAGTCGCTGGCGCTTTCCGCAACACTATCCGCTATGTAAACGCTTACCCAGGAAGGCATTTAACCGATGGCTACCATTAAGGATGTTGCCAGGCTCGCGGGCGTTTCGGTTGCTACCGTCTCACGCGTGATTAATCACTCCCCCAAAGCCAGTGAAGCATCAAGGCTGGCCGTCACCCAGGCGATGGAGTCGCTGCAGTACCACCCGAACGCCAATGCGCGGGCGCTGGCGCAGCAATCCACGGAAACTATCGGGCTGGTGGTCGGTGACGTTTCCGATCCGTTTTTCGGCGCAATGGTGAAATCGGTTGATGAAGTCGCCTGGCAGACCGGCAACTTTTTGCTGATTGGTAACGGTTACCATAACGAGCAGAAAGAGCGTCAGGCGATTGAGCAGCTTATCCGCCACCGCTGTGCGGCGCTGGTGGTTCACGCCAAGAAAGTTCCCGATGAAGATCTGCTGCCGTTAATGCAGCAGATCCCGGGGATGGTGCTGCTCAACCGCGTGCTGCCCGGCTTTGAAACGCGCTGCATTGCGCTGGATGACCGCTACGGATCCTGGCTGGCGACGCGCTACCTGATCCAGCAGGGTCACAAAAATATCGCGTTTATCTGCTCTAACCATCCGATCTCCGATGCCAGCGACCGCCTGCAGGGCTACTACGACGCGCTGAAAGAGCACAGCCTGCCGTGCAACGACCGGCTGGTGGCGTTTGGCGAGCCGGATGAGGTGGGCGGCGAGCAGGCGATGACCGAACTGCTCGGCCAGGGGAAAACCTTTACCGCAGTGGCCTGCTATAACGACTCGATGGCCGCCGGGGCGCTGGCGGTGCTGAGCGATAACGGCGTGCGCGTGCCGGAAGAGATGTCGCTGATTGGCTTTGATGATGTGCTGGTGTCGCGCTATGTGCGCCCGCGCCTGACCACCGTGCGCTATCCGATTGTCACCATGGCGCAGCAGGCTGCCGCGCTGGCATTGGCATTAGCCCACGGCCAGCCGCTGCCGGAGGTCACCAACCTGTTCAGCCCAACGCTGGTGCGCCGCCATTCGGTGGCATCGCCGCCGTAATCCTGCGAAAAACGGGCGAGGCATGCCATCGCCCCTACACCGTATCCGTGGGATCGCCGCAGGGGTCGGCATCGACGACGCACTATCCGTGGGATCGCCGCAGGGGTCGGCATCGACGACGCCCTAACCGTGGGATCGCCGCAGGGATCGGCATCGACGATGCCCTATCCGTGGGATCGCCGTAGGGATCGGCATCGACGATGCCCTATCCGTGGGATCGCCGTAGGGGTCGGGCATGCCCGACCCGCACCGCTTAACCCAGCGCTTTATGATACAGACGCACGCGCGTCGCCGGGTAATCCAGCGCATCGCCGATATAGTGCCAGCCAAAACGCTCGTAATAATCAGCACAGGCAGAATAGAGGTACAGATGGCGGTCGCCGCGCTGAAGGCAGCAGTCGATCACCGTCTGCTGCAGGCGTTCACTTAAACCGCGCCCGCGATAGCTCTCATCCACGTACAGCGCCGCCAGCCACGGGAAAAGATCCTGACGGCTGATCAAATCGCAGCGCCATAATCCCACGGTACCCACCGGGCGGTCGTCATCCAGCGCCACAAACGTCAGCGGCAGGTCGGCACCGCTCAGACTGCTGTCGATCACGCTGGCATAAAAGTCGCGGCTGTTATCGCTGCCAAAAGCCTGCCATAGCCAGTCGGTGACCACTTCGCGGGTTGCCGGTACCGCGCTCAGCGGCACAATACGCAGCAAACTCATACCAGCTTGCCCTGAAAAATCGGCACTGATTCAAACAGATAGCCATCGAAATCTGGGGCATCGGCATCGGAGAGCTCCAGCAGGCTGTGCTTCACATTTTCCAGATGCTGCCACATTGCCTGCCACGACCCCATCACGTCACGGCGGCGCAGCGCGGCGAGGATGGTCTGATGGTCGCCGAGCCACTTCAGGCGGTAGCTGCGGGTTTCAATATGGCCGCGCAGCTGCTGCCACAGCGGACTGCTTTCGTGATGACGCCAGATGCTGTTAACGGTATCCAGCAGCATCTGATTCTGCGTCGCGCCGGCCAGCAGCAGGTGGAACATTTTGTCGTTGTCCTGACTTTTGTCATCGAGCGCGATGGCGCGCTGCTCCTGCTCCAGCGTGCGCTTGAGGTTTTCGATATCCGCTTTGGTGGCCATCTTCGCCGCAAATGCTGCGATATTGCTCTCCAGCAGCTGGCGCGCCTGCAGCATCTCAAACGGCCCGACGTCGCTGCGGAAGAATGCCTCTTCTTCGTCGCTGCTCTCCGAGGGGATGCGCATCACGTAAACGCCGGAGCTTTGGCGAATATCTACCGTGCCCTCCAGCTCCAGCATTAGCAGGGCTTCACGCACAATGGTACGACTGACGCCCCAGGTCTCGGCGATATTACGCTCCGGCGGCAGACGCGAACCGACCGGATAGTGACCATCGATGATTTGCTGGCGCAGATCGTGACCGATTTCCTGATACTGCTTTTTTTCCTGCGCAGGCGCACCTTTGTCCACAAAACCACCCTTTCAGCCATTATCCGTATTGATTGGCGCTAGTTTACCAAAGCCAGCGCCTGATCGAGTACTTTTGCGCCGTTAAGGGTGCCATAAGCCACCGAATCAATCACCGCGATGGGGATTTGATAGCTGTCGGTCAGCTTGCGGTTCTCCTCCAGCTTGAAGCGCACCTGCGGCCCAAGCAGCACCACGGCCACTTCACCGACGTTATTTTCCAGCTCGTCGCGCAGGTTCTGTTCCGGGATGGCGTAGATCTGATACGCCAGCCCGCGTGCCGCCGCTTCTTTTTCCATCCGCGTCACCACCATCGAGGTGGACATGCCTGCTGCACAGGCGAGAACGATTCTTTGCATGATTAACTCCTTATTTGGCTTCATCATCCAGCTCAATGCTGAGCTGGCGGCTGTCACTTATCTGGCGATACCAGCGGGCGGATTTTTTCATCCGGCGCTGGCGCTGGTTTTGCAGGTCGATCTCGATCAGTCCGTAGCGATTTTTAAACGCGTTCATCGGCGACACGTTGTCGGTGAAGGCCCAAAGCATATAGCCCTGGCAGTTGATGCCCGCCTCACGCGCCAGCAGCGCCTGATAAAGATGCTCGCCGATAAATTCAATGCGGTAGTTATCCTGAATCTCTCCGCTGGCGTTTTTGAACTGCGCTTCGTTCTCAATTCCCATCCCGTTTTCGGCAATAAACCACGGGAAATTGTCATACTCACTCTTCATGCGCTGCGCCATATCCCAGACGATGTGCGGTTGGATCTCCCAGCCGCGCGACTTATTCATTCGCCGCCCCGGCAGTTCAAAGTGCTCAAAATAGTAAGCCGGATGGAACGGGGTCTCCGGGTGCCAGGCGCGCGACGGAGCTTTCACGCGGTGTGGATAATAGAGGTTGATGCCCACTTCATCGACGCGGTTGGCGCGGATAATGGCCAGCTCCTGCGCGTCGACCTGCCAGTTCACGCCATGTTTTTCCAGCAGCGCCAGCAGTTCATCCGGGTACTCGCCTTTGATTGCCGGGTCGAGGAATACGCGGTTATAGAACAGATCGTAGATCTGTGCCGCCTGCACATCGTGCGCGGCAGCCGAGCGTGGATAGGTCACTTCCGGGTTGAGGATAGTGCCGACGGTGCCCTGATAGCCTTTGGCGCGGAACAGCTGCACCACTTTCGCCGTGGCGAGATTTTTGTGGTGGTTCCACTGCATCCAGGTGTCGGTGCTCTGCTGATACGGCCAGCGCAGCGCATCGAGATAGACCCGCGTCTGCACCACCACCGGCTCATTAAAGGCAAACCAGCGCGTCACTTTGTGTGCGTAGCGGGCGAACACCTGCTCTGCGTAGCGCATAAACAGCTCGACCACGTGTTTCGATGCCCAGCCGCCGTACTGCTCCAGCAGCGTGGCGGGCAGTTCGTAATGCTCCAGGCAGAGCATCGGCTGGATGCCGTTTGCCAGCAGCTCGTCAATCAGGCTGTCGTAATACGCCGCGTACTCTTCATCCACCACCGCATTCTCATAGTCGGTAAGAAAGCGCGACCAGTTGATTGAGGTGCGGTAGTGCGTCAGCCCCGCCGCTTTCATCAGCGCCACGTCCTCTTTATAGCGGTTGATGAAATCGGTGGCGACCGCCGGGCCGTAGCCGTCGTGCCAGACGTGGCGGTCCTGCTGATACCAGGCATCGAGATAGGAATCCTGGCCGGCTTTCTTGCCGCTCCAGCCTTCGGTTTGCCACGCGGAGGCGGCAGCACCGAGAATAAAATCCGCCGGAATGGTGATAGTTACCTTACTCATTTTCGCTCCTTAATTTTTCGCCAGTTCAGGCTGCAGCGCCTGCGCTTCCGCAGCCTCTGCGCGGCGGGCGGCAACTTTGACAAATGGGATATAGATGAGGATCGACACCAGGATGCAGACAATCTGCGTTACCACTGCCCCCATCGACCCGGCGGTGGAGAGCCAGGCGTTAATGATGGGCGGCGTGGTCCACGGCACCATGACCACCGCTTTGCCAGCAAACCCGGTCAGCGTCGCAAAGTAGCCAATGGAACCGGTAATCAGCGGAGTGATGATGAACGGGATAGCGAGGATCGGGTTCAGCATGATTGGCATGCCGAAGATCACCGGTTCATTGATATTGAACAGGCCGGGGCCAAAAGAGAGCTTGGCGATTTCACGCATCTCTTTGCGTTTGGTCGCCAGCATCACCGCGCTCAGCAGGCCGATGGTCAGCCCGGAGCCGCCGATGCTCATGTACACATCCCAGAACGGCATGGTGATGATATTCGGCGCCTCTTTACCCTGCTCAAAGGCGTTCATATTGACCAGAATCGCCCCCAGCAGCAGCGGTTCGCGGATCGGCTTCACCATCTGGTTACCGTGGATGCCAATCACCCAGAACAGCTGGGCAACAAACATCAGCAGCAGAATGCCCCACAGGCTCTGCACCACCGATTCCAGCGGCTCCTGCACCACTTTGTACACGGCGTCATACAGATACATGCCGGTGAAGCGGTGGAAAATAAAGCCAAAGGTGGCGATGGCGGAGACGGTGATAATCGCCGGGATCAGCGCCGAGAAGGAGGCGGCAACGTTGGGCGGCACGGTGTCCGGCATTTTGATTTTCAGGCGATCGACATGCTCCAGGCGGCAGTAGATCTCCACCGAGAGGATGGCAATAAACATGCCGAGGAACAGGCTTTTGGTGTCGGAGAACTGCTTAGCCAGCACGTCGGTTACCACCTGCATCTGGCCATTGACCATCATGCTCAGCGTGGTGGGGGTGACGGCAATAAAGCAGATGATCGCCAGCAGGCCAGGAAACAGCGTTTTAATGCCGTTGATTTTTCCCAGCTCAATGCCGATCAGAAACACCGCGCCGATATTGAGGAAGCTCAGCGTGGCGTAGTTGATGCTGGAGGTGATCGGTTTCAGCTCGGCAAGGAACGACAGCGCCTGAAAACTGGCGAGGCCATTTTTGCCGTCCAGCACCATATTGGAAATCAGCACCGAAAATGCACCGACGATAATGACCGGCATCAGCGTAATAAACGACGCCTTGATCGCCATGATATAGCGATAGCTGTTGAACTTGGTGGCAAAACTCCCCAGAGAGTCGATTAGCCGTTCCTGTAGAGACATGGGTGAATCCTCGAGGTAAGGGGTCAGGCATCCCGGCATGAATATTTCTGCAGCTCACGCGGCAGTGGCATACCAAAAATAAACAATCGGTGATTATTTACTGTGATAAATCTCTCAGAAGTGATCACTGGTATTCCAATAAGATGAATCAACCAATTTTGGTATACCAATGGAGACAATCATGGATTTTGAACAGACGATGATGGAGCTGCTGATTAATGCGGGTGAAGCGCGATCCCACGCCATGAGCGCCATCCAGCAGGCGCGCAAGCGCGACTGGCAGGCGGCAGATGAGGCGCTGGCGGCCTCCTCTGAGGCTTCACGCGCCGCGCATAAAATCCAGACGCAGCTGATCGGTGCCGATGAGGGCTGCGGCAAAGTGCCGGTGACGCTGATCCTGGTGCACGCGCAGGATCACTTGATGAATGCGATGCTGTGCCGCGATCTGGCCGAGGAGATTGTGCTGCTGAGGAGAGAGATGTTCGCGGGATGAGAACTCAAACGGGCCGACCGGAAAAAAAGTCTTCATCCCGGAGGGTGCAAACCATCGGCACGGGGCGACCGGAAAAAAGGGTCGCCCCCTACGGATCCATTCTGGCGTAGGGGCTGACCCTCTTTTTCGGTCAGCCCTCAGGCCGGGTTACAGCTCCAGCGCCAGCAGTTCGGCGACGGTTTGCGCACGGCGGATCTGGCGCGGCTCGCCGTTTTCGAACAGCACCTCCGGGATCAGCGGGCGGCTGTTGTAGTTGGAAGACATCGAAGCGCCGTAGGCACCGGTATCGTGGAACACCAGCCAGTCGCCGACTTTCACTGCAGGCAGCGCACGGGTCTCGACCTTGCCGCCTTCCAGCTGGGTGAAGACATCCCCGGATTCGCACAGCGGCCCCGCCACTACGCTCGCAAGCGTCGTGGATTCATCCAGCTGGCGGCCATCACCGGCCATCGCGGAAATGTGGTGATAGCTGCCGTACATGGAAGGACGCATCAGGTCATTGAAGCCGGCGTCCACCAGCACAAAGTGACGGCTGCCCATACTCTTCACCGCGCGCACCTGGCTCAGCAATACGCCGGACTCCGCCACCAGGAAACGCCCCGGTTCAATCTCCAGCTTCACCGGGTGGCCGAGGTGCTGCGCCACGCGCTGGCGCGCTGCGTCCCACAGGCCGTAATAGTGATGAGTATCAATGGTCTCTTCGCCAAAGCGGTACGGGATCGACAGGCCGCCCCCGGCAGAGATCGCTTCAAGATCCTGACCAAAGCTCACGACCAGGTTAACCATCGCATCGCACACCTGCTCGAGGTGGCCGTAGTCGACGCCGGAACCGATATGCATGTGGAGGCCGACCAGCTTCAGCTGGTAGCGCTGAATCGCTTCCAGCGCCAGCGCCATATCCTCGTGCCAGATACCGTGCTTGCTGTTTTCACCGCCGGTGTTGGTTTTCTGACTGTGACCGTGACCAAAGCCCGGGTTGACGCGCAGCCACACCGGATGCCCGGCAGAGACCTGGCCCAGCTGGTGCAGCATATCCACCGATCCCGCATTCACCGGCACTTTCAGCTCGGCCACGCGCGCCAGCGTTGGCTCATCCAGCAGGTCGGCGGTAAACACAATCTCATCGCCGCCCGCCACATAGCCCGCCGCCAGCGCACGCTCAATCTCACCCAGCGAGACGGAATCCACCTTCACACCCGCCGCACGCATCAGGCGCAGGATATGAATATTGGAGCAGGCCTTCTGCGCAAAGCGCACCACGTCGAACTGCTGTAGCTGGCTGATACGATCGTGGATGATCGCCGCATCGTACGCCCAGAGCGGGCCGCCGTATTGCAGCGCCAGCGGCAGCAGGTTGTCCTGATTCAGGGCGGTGGTGGTGTCGGTAAGCAGGCGTGGCATAAGCAGTTCTCCATAAGGTTATGCCGCTATTACGCCACAGCAGGGGGCGGGAGAAAAATATCTGTTTTAACGAACCCTATTCATCCATGATATAGGTTGTGAGAGTCAGAGGATCAGATCATGGCCGGGGTTTCGTTACGTCATATTGAAATTTTTCACGCGGTGATCACCACCGGCAACCTGACGGAAGCCGCGGCGCTGCTGCACACCTCCCAGCCCACCGTCAGCCGCGAGCTGGCGCGCTTTGAGAAGCTGACCGGCCTGCAGCTGTTTGAGCGGGTGCGCGGCCGTCTGCAACCCACAGCGCAGGGGCTCCATCTCTTCGAGGAGGTGCAGCGCTCGTGGTACGGGCTGGATCGCATCATCAGCGCAGCGGAAGGGCTGCGCCAGTTCCGTCAGGGCGAGCTGTCGCTGGCCTGCCTGCCGGTATTTTCGCAGTCGCTGCTGCCGCTGCTGTGCCAGCCGTTTATGCAGCGCTACCCGGATCTGAGCCTGAATATTATTCCGCAGGAGTCGCCGCTGCTGGAGGAGTGGCTGTCGGCGCAGCGCTACGATCTGGGCCTGACCGAAACCACCCATACCCCGGCAGGCACCGAGCGCAGCGCGCTGTTTACCGCTGATGAAGTCTGCGTGCTGCCTGCCGATCATCCGCTGGCGCAGCGCGCCGTATTAACTCCGGCGGATTTCAACGGTCAGAACTATATCAGCCTGTCGCGCACCGACAGCTATCGGCAGATTGTGGATGGGATTTTTGCTGAGCATGGCGTGCAGCGGCGCATGGTGATGGAGACGCACAGCGCGGCATCAGTGTGTTCGATGGTGAAAGCGGGGATTGGCGTATCGATAGTCAACCCGCTGACGGCGCTTGACTACGCCGACAGCGGAGTGACGATCCGGCGCTTCAGCATTGCCGTGCCGTTCACCGTCAGTCTGATCAGGCCGCGCCATCGCCCTGCTTCTGCGCTGGTCGACGCCTTCAGTCAGCATCTGCACCAGCACATCGGCCTGTTCAGCGAGCGGCTGGCGCAGCGGCTGAGTTAAGCGTTCGCCACCTGCGGACGACCGCGTGAACCACGGAAGGTGTACAGACAGACCAGCAGGCCGATGAGCGCCAGCACGGCGGCCGATACCGGCACCGCCGTCAGGCCGTAGCCGCCGCCAATCACTGCACCGCCAACCCAGGCCCCGAGCGCATTGCCGACGTTAAACGCCGAGATATTTAGCGTCGAGACCAGATTGGGCGCATCTTTCCCGTGGCGCACCACGTTGATTTGCAGCGCCGGAACCATAGCGAAGGTGGCCATCGCCCACAGGAACAGGGTGATCTCCGCTAACCACAGCGAGTGGCTGGTCCAGCTAAACAGCAGTGAAAACACCGCAATCAGCGAGAAGCTGAGGATCAGGCTGAACGACACTTTCCAGTCGGCCAGCTTGCCGCCGAGGATATTGCCCACCGTCAGGCCAGCGCCGATCAGGAACAGCGTCCAGCTGACGCCGCGGTCGGTGATGCCCGTTACCTGCAGCAGCAGCGGGGCAATGTAGCTGAACAGCGCAAACATCGCGGCGGCAAAGAACACCGTCATCAGCAGCGACAGCCACAGCTTACCGTTGTTCAGCGCGCTCACTTCGGCAGCCAGATGCACCGGCTTTTCGTCGCGGTTGGTTGGCAGGCTGACGATCAGGCCGATAAACGCCAGTACGCCGATAATCGCCACGCCCCAGAAGGTGGCGCGCCAGCCGAACATCTGGCCAAACCAGGTTCCCAACGGTACGCCCAGCACGTTCGCCAGCGTTAAGCCGGTAAACATCAGGGCCACGGCGGATGCCTGCTTGCCCGGCGCCACCAGGCTGGCAGCAACCACGGCACCAATTCCGAAGAACGCACCGTGACAGAGCGCGGTGACAATACGCGCCAGCATCAGCAGGTTGTAGGTGTAGGCCAGCGCACAGAGAATGTTGCCGACGATAAAGATCGCCATCAGCAGGATCAGCGTGCGTTTACGCGGCAGCTTCGCGGTCAGCAGCGCCATAATCGGTGCGCCAATCGCTACGCCGAGCGCATAGCCACTGATCAACCAGCCCGCCGAGGGGATGGAAACACGCAGGTCATTCGCCACCTCCGGCAGCAGCCCCATAATGACGAATTCGGTGGTGCCGATGGCAAAGGCACTCAGCGCCAGCGCCAGTAATGAAACAGGCATATGAAACACTCCCAGGATAATAGAAATTCGGCTCTCAGGATGCTGAGAGCAACAGCGAACAGGTGAAGAAATATAATCCAGCTGCCCCGATATGAACCATCAGAGGAATAAATTTGATCCAGATCACATTAACTAATTAAAACACAGCTGATGAAAGGCTTACAGTCCGGCGTCGGCAAGGGTCTGTTGCCGCAGAAGCAACAATTGGCGATTTGCGTTAAAATCAGAATCAATAAAATGTGATCCCACACTCATTTTGTCTTTTTTCTTCGCTATACTTGCCAGTAGCTCACCGAAACATCATTTTTTCTAATCATTTTAAACTGGGCTTTTTCTTAGTTTTGAATCTGGATATTCAGGCTGCTTGCATTTCGGGCGCAATGAGTCAGACCTTACCGCCGCGGCGATACATTAAAGTTCTGCCAGGCACCGCCGATAAGTCAAATATCAGGATTTGGCGCTAACTGTCAGGATCCTACCTACCGCTGAGGAGAGTCGATGCGCATTGCACTTTGCCTGCTAGCCCTGTGCCTGACGGGGTGTTCTGTAGGGAAGTATCAGTACAGCAGCGAGGCTGAAGAGCGCGTCGATATGACGGTGACCGGTATCCCCACGGTATTAGGGCTGGGCACGCTCGGCACCACCATTCCGCTGACGCCGGATTACAGCCTGACCGCCGCGCACGTAGCAAAATATTCGCTGTACAAGGTGAAGTCGTATCACCCTGAGTGCGATCTCGCGGTGGTGTACCATAAAAACAGCAACCTGCAGCCGCCGCACTTCCGTAACGGCTTGATCGGCGACAAGGTGAACCTCTACGGCTACAGCTTTATCTCGGCAATGCCGGTAGCATCCAGCGGCACCAATCTGATCAATACCGGGCTGAAAAATTCCTGGAACAAGGTGAGCTGCGTGGTGGTGGCTTCCGATGCGGGCGTAGTGCAGGGGATGTCCGGTGGGGCGGTGTACAATGCCTCGGATGATTCGATTGGCGGCGTGATCGTTGGCTACAGCAAGCGCATCAACGATATAAAAAGCGGCAAAACGCTGTATAAGAACGTATCGCTGTATATCCCCTTCGCCCGCTTTAAAGAGTGGCTGAATGACGCGGTGAAATCGTAATTGCAGGGGGCGGCATCGGCCACAGCATCCGCCCGGCTTTATCCCACTCACCGCTGGCCTGGCAGGCCTCAATATCATGAAAATCAACGCTGTATAACACTATCTTTGCCGAATGCAGGCCGCCGAGACGCGCCTTGATCCCTTCATTGATCATACGGTAATAGGGCACGGTGGATTCCCAGCTCATGCCGCCAATCAGTCCCAGCGTCTTCATTGTTGGTCCTTCTTTAGGGCATCCGGCAGCCCGTCATGGGGGCCAAATTCCTGCGCGGGGGGGTTCTCCCACCGATCCTCACGCGTGGCGAGGTAGACCGGATTTTTCGGATACCAGATGCGGTTCTCGGGTTTATTGGCTTCACCGACTACGATAAAGCGCGCTTCGCGATCGCTGTTATTGATAAAGGTGTGGCAGATGGCGGTGCCAGCCGGAAACGCCACTGCATCTCCGGGCTGCAGGCGGTGCAGCTCGCCGTTAATCCATACGTCCGGCTCGCCCTCCAGCACGAAAGCGAACTCCTCTTCGGCACTTTCGGCATGTGGATAGGACATGCGGCGTCCCGGCAGCAGGCGCTCGTGGTGGATCCCCAGACGCGTCAAGCCAAGCAGGCGCCCGAGCGGGGCGCCAATGGACATCAGCTCGTCGCTGTCCGGGTAGTGTTCATTATCCTCCCCCTCCAGCTCCTGCCAGTGGCGGATAAAATCAGGTCGGGTCATGGCTGCTCTCCGTGCCGGGATATTTTTGAACAGTCACTATTGGCTATTTTGCTGATGGAAGCAAAAAAAAACGGCCCGCATTGCGGACCGTTTATCAGAAAAACAGGACTTACTTGTTGGTCGGGCGCAGTGCCGGGAACAGGATCACATCGCGGATGGTGTGGCTGTTGGTGAACAGCATCACCATACGGTCGATACCGATGCCGAGGCCGGCGGTTGGCGGCAGGCCGTGCTCCAGGGCGGTAACGTAGTCTTCGTCGTAGAACATCGCTTCGTCATCGCCGGCATCTTTGGCATTAACCTGCTGCAGGAAACGATCGGCCTGATCTTCCGCATCGTTCAGCTCCGAGAAGCCGTTGCCGATCTCGCGGCCGCCGATAAAGAACTCGAAGCGGTCGGTGATTTCCGGGTTGTGATCGTTACGGCGCGCCAGCGGCGACACTTCTGCCGGGTATTCTGTAATGAAGGTTGGCTGGATCAGGTGCGCTTCTGCGGTCTCTTCGAAGATCTCAGTGACCACGCGGCCCAGACCCCAGCTCTTCTCAACTTTGATGCCGATAGACTGGGCGATAGCCACGGACTTATCGAAATCGTCGAGATCGGCCAGGTTGGTTTCCGGGCGATACTTCAGAATCGCTTCTTTCATCGTCAGCTTGTCGAACGGCTTGCCGAAGTCAAACTGCTGGTCACCGTAAGGCACCACGGTGGTGCCCAGCACGTCCTGCGCCAGCGTGCGGAACAGGCTTTCAGTCAGCTCGATCAGATCTTTGTAATCCGCATACGCCATATAGAGTTCCATCATGGTGAACTCAGGGTTATGGCGCGGCGAGATACCTTCGTTACGGAAGTTGCGGTTAATTTCGAACACGCGATCGAAGCCACCGACCACCAGGCGCTTCAGGTATAGCTCTGGCGCAATACGCAGGTACATATCGATGTCCAGCGCGTTGTGATGGGTAATAAACGGACGTGCAGAAGCACCGCCAGGGATCACCTGCATCATCGGGGTTTCCACTTCCATAAACTCACGGCCAACCATGAAGTTACGGATACCGGCCATGATCTGTGAGCGGATTTTGAAGGTCTTACGCGAGTCGTCGTTTGAGATCAGATCCAGGTAACGCTGGCGGTAGCGGGTCTCCTGATCGGCCAGGCCGTGGAACTTGTCCGGCAGCGGACGCAGGGCTTTAGTCAGCAGGCGCAGTTCGCTACAGTGCAGGGTCAGCTCGCCGGTTTTGGTCTTAAACAACTTGCCGCGCGCGCCGAGAATATCCCCAAGGTCCCATTTCTTGAACTGCTCGTTGTATTTGCCTTCTGGCAGATCGTCGCGGGAAACATAGAGCTGGATAATCCCGCCCACGTCCTGCAAGGTGACGAAAGAGGCTTTACCCATAATACGGCGGGTCATCATACGACCGGCAACGCTGAACTCTTCGCCGATCAGCTCCAGCTCTTCATTCTCTTTATCGGCGTATTTAGCGGCCAGAACGTCAGAGGTGCTGTCACGGCGGAAGTCGTTCGGGAACGCCACGCCAGTTTCACGCAGTGCGGCCAGCTTTTCGCGACGTGATTTCAGTTCGTTATTAAGCTCAAGTGCGGCATCAGCGGCCTGCGGTTGTTGTTCAGACATGTGAGTTCCTTATAACCCTGCTTTCAAACTTGCTTCGATAAAACGATCCAGATCGCCGTCCAGAACCGCCTGAGTATTGCGCGTTTCTACGTTGGTACGCAGATCCTTGATGCGGGAGTCATCCAGCACGTAAGAGCGGATCTGGCTGCCCCAGCCGATGTCAGACTTGTTGTCTTCCGCCGCCTGTTTGTCCGCATTTTTCTTCTGCATTTCATATTCATACAGCTTGGCACGCAGCTGTTTGAAGGCCTGATCTTTGTTCTTATGCTGAGAACGGTCGTTCTGGCACTGCACCACAATGTTGGTCGGTAAGTGGGTAATACGCACCGCCGACTCGGTTTTGTTGACGTGCTGACCACCGGCACCGGAAGCGCGATAAACGTCAATACGCAGGTCGGCCGGGTTGATATCGATATCGATATTGTCGTCCACTTCCGGATAGACAAACACCGAACTGAACGAAGTGTGGCGGCGGCCGCCGGAGTCGAACGGGCTTTTACGTACCAGGCGATGCACGCCGGTTTCAGTACGCAACCAGCCGAACGCGTAGTCGCCGATGATTTTAATGGTGGCGGATTTGGTTCCGGCCACTTCACCGTCGGACTCTTCAATAATTTCGGTTTTATAGCCTTTGGCTTCCGCCCAGCGCAGATACATCCGCAGCAGCATGCTGGCCCAGTCCTGTGCTTCGGTGCCGCCGGAACCGGCCTGAATATCCATGTAGCAGTCAGCGCTGTCGTACTCGCCGGAGAACATGCGGCGGAACTCTAATTCACCGAGTTTCTTTTCCAGAATATCGAGTTCAGCCACTGCTTCATTGAAGGTCTCTTCGTCTTCGGCTTCTACGGCCAGCTCAAGCAGGCCAGTGACATCTTCCAGCCCCTGCTCCATCAGATCCAGCGTTTCAACGACGGCTTCTAATGCAGAGCGCTCTTTACCCAGCGCCTGGGCGCGGTCAGGTTCATTCCAGACATCAGGCTGCTCAAGTTCAGCGTTTACTTCCTGCAGGCGTTCTTTCTTGGCATCATAGTCAAAGATACCCCCTAAGAACGGCGCTGCGCTCTGTGAGATCCTGAATACGGTTCTTTACCGGATTAATTTCAAACATGTTTTGAGATCTTTTTAGGTGATCGAAATGGACGAGAATGTAACCACGCAGTTTAACTGAAATAGCGCCCGGTTTGTAGCACAGAACGCACCTTGTGCGTTTTGTGCGGTAGGGGTCGGGCATGCCTGACCCGCTCTTTTGACCACAATGGAGACCTGAAGATGTCCGTTACTGATGCCCTGCTGGCATTTACTTTCGCCGCCACCCTGCTCACCCTGACGCCGGGGCTGGATACCGCGCTGATTTTGCGCACCTCCACCGTGGAGGGCAGCAGAAAGGCCATTCAGGCACAGCTGGGGATCAATGCCGGCTGTCTGGCGTGGGCAGCGGCGGTCGCTTTCGGCCTGGGTGCGCTGATTGCGGTGTCCGAGCTGGCGTACAACCTGCTGAAGTGGTGCGGTGCCGCCTATCTCGCCTGGCTGGGCGCACAGATGCTGCTGAAGCCACGCAGCCAGATGGGCGAGGCCAGGCTGGCAAAAGGCACGCAAAACTGGTTTTTGCGCGGCTTTTTCGGCAATTTGCTGAACCCGAAAGTGGGTATTTTTTACGTCTCTTTCCTGCCGCAGTTTATCCCGAGCGGACATTCACCGGTGCTGTGGACTTTTGGCCTGGTGATGATCCACGTGCTGCTCGGCACACTGTGGTCATCGTTACTGATTTTCAGCACGCGCCGTCTTTCCGGGGTGCTGAAGCGTGAGAAGGTAGTGAAATGGCTGGACCGCACCACCGGCGGGGTGTTTCTGCTGTTTGCCGCGAAGCTGGCGCTGAGCCGCCGCCCGGGATAGTGCAAAGGGCCGACCGCAAAAAAGAGGGTCGGCCCCTACAGGCTGTTGCTTACAGCGCCCAGAGATGGTCGATAATCAGCTGCACGGTACGGTTACCGCGAAACTCATTGACGTCGAGCTTGTACGCCAGCTCAACCTGCCTGACGCTCGGGTCCGGCCACAGGGTGGTATCGACATTAAAGGCAATACCGTCCAGCAGCGGGCCGCCGCCAAGCGGCTCAATCATCACTTTCAGATGACGCTCGCCCACCAGCCGCTGCTGTAACAGCTTGAACTTGCCGTCGAAGGTCGGCTCCGGGAAGGCCTGCCCCCACGGACCGGCTTCGCGCAGCAGCTCCGCCGTGGGTAACGTCAGCTCCTGTGCCATCAGCTCACCGTCGGACCAGACCACGCCCTGAAGGGACTCGGCATCCAGCCACTCGCCGACCAGCTCAGCAAAGCGCTGGCGGAACTCGTCGAACTTAGACGCCTCCAGCGACAAACCCGCCGCCATCGCGTGGCCGCCAAACTTAATGATCAGCCCGGGGTTTAGCGTATCAAGCCGCTCCAGTGCGTCACGCATATGCAGCCCGGCAATAGAGCGGCCTGAGCCTTTCAGCGTACCGTCCCCCGCCGGAGCAAAGGCGATCACCGGGCGGTGGAAGCGCTCCTTCAGGCGCGAGGCCAGAATGCCGACCACGCCCTGATGCCACTCGGGATGATACATGGCGATACCGAGCGGCAGCGCGTCATCGCTGCTTTCGAGACGATCGCACAGCGCCAGCGCTTCCGACTGCATCCCCTGCTCGATCTCTTTACGCGTCTGGTTTAACGCATCCAGCTCGCTGGCCAGCATACGTGCCTGACCGAGATCGTCACTCAGCAGCAGCGCCACGCCAACCGACATATCGTCGAGACGGCCCGCAGCATTTAACCGCGGCCCGAGCGCGAAGCCTAAGTCGCTGGCGGCCAGCTGACGGGCATCGCGATTGGCGATCTCCAGCAGCGCGCGGATACCCGGGCGGCATTTCCCGGCGCGAATACGGCTCAGCCCCTGCCACACCAGGATGCGGTTATTAGCATCCAGCGGTACCACGTCGGCGACCGTGCCCAGCGCCACCAGATCCAGCAGTTCCGCCAGGTTTGGCAGAGTGGTCACGCCGCTGTCGCGCAGCTGCGATCGCAGGGCCAGCATCAGGTAGAACGCCACGCCCACGCCCGCCAGCGCCCGTGAAGGGAACTGGCAGTCGCTCAGGTTGGGGTTAACAATTGCGTCGGCTTCAGGCAGCGAGTCGCCCGGCAGGTGGTGATCGGTCACGACCACCGGGATCCCTTTCTCGTGCGCCAGCGCCACACCCGCGTGGGAGGAGATGCCGTTATCGACCGTGACAATCAGCTGCGCGCCGCGTGCCGCGGCCTGCTCAACCACTTCGGGACTGAGGCCATAGCCATCATCAAACCGGTTCGGCACCAGATATTTAATGTTGCTGCCGCCCATGCTGCGCAGTGCCAGCACCGTCAATGCGGTGCTGGTGGCACCGTCGGCGTCGAAATCGCCGACGATCATGATGCACAGGTTATCCGCCAGCGCGCGCTGCAGGATCTCAACCGCCCGCTGAATACCGCTCAGCGACTGGAAGGGATGCAGGTTTTTCGCACCGCGCTCCAGCTCGGCAGCCGCGGTGACACCGCGTTGAGCGTAGAGACGACGTAACAGCGGGTGCAGTTCAGCAGGAAGTGCAGCAGCATCCGTCGCCTCGCGGCGACGGAGTTCAGTTTTACTGTTCACGAAAATCAGCCGCCGTTTTTCTGGCTGTCGAGGAATTTCTTCAGATCCTGCGGCCCCTGATAGCCGGGGATCATGGTGCCATTTTCCAGCAGCATGGCAGGGGTGCCCTGAATGCCGAACAGCACGCCCAGTTTGTACTGCTGACCAATATCGATTTTACAATCGGCCGGTGCGACCGTGTCGCCCTTCATCGCGGCGCTGAATGCTTTGCGCGGGTCGGCGCTGCACCAGACGGACTTCATCTCTTTGGCTACCTGACCATTCATCCCTTCACGCGGGAAGGCCAGGTAGCGCACGGTAATGCCCAGCGCGTTGTAGTCAGCCATCTGCTCGTGCAGCTTGCGGCAGTAGCCACAGGTGATATCGGTAAATACCGTGATCACATGCTGCTCTTTTGCGGCTTTGTACACGATCATCTCGCTGCTTAACGCATCGACTTTTTTCTGCAGCAGCTGATTGGTCACGTTGACCGGCTGGCCGCCGCTGACGTCGTACAGCGGCCCCTGCAGGAAGTGTTTGCCGTCTTCGGTGACGTACAGCACACCGCTCTCACTCAGCACGGTTTTAATGCCCGGCAGCGGCGAAGGCTGGATCTCGGTCTGCTGTAAGCCCAGTTTGGTCAGCGACTGTTTAATGGCGGCATCATCGGCGTGGGCCAGCCCGCTGACCGAAGCGATGAGGAGAGAAAGTAACAGGTAATGCTTCTTCATTTGATGTCCTTATGTACTCTGAAATCAGGCACGCGGGTGATGCTGCTGATGCAGCTGGCGCAGGCGCTCGGTCGCCACGTGCGTATAAATCTGGGTAGTGGATAAATCGCTGTGGCCTAACAGCATCTGCACCACGCGTAAATCAGCGCCGTGGTTAAGAAGATGCGTGGCAAACGCATGCCTCAGCACGTGCGGTGACAGTTTTTCGCTGTCGATACCCGCCAGTGTGGCGTAATGTTTGATGCGATGCCAGAAGGTTTGTCGGGTCATTTGTTGCGCGCGGTTACTGGGAAACAGCACGTCCAGCGTCTGGCCGTTAAGCAGCCACGGGCGCCCGTACTCGATAAACTGCTCGATCCAGTGCACCGCTTCCTCGCCCATCGGTACCAGCCGCTCCTTGTTGCCTTTACCGATCACCCGCACCACGCCCTGGCGCAGGCTGACATCGCTGAGCGTTAAACCCACCAGTTCGGTGACGCGCAGCCCGGTGGCGTACAGCAGTTCCAGCATCGCTTTATCGCGCAGCTCAATCGGCTGATCAAGGCAGGGTGACTGCAGCAGGCGTTCGACCTGTGCTTCCGACAGATCCTTAGGCAGGCGCTGCGGCAGTTTGGGCGAGGAGAGCAGCGCGCTGGGGTCGTCCTCGCGCAGCTTCTCGCGGTAGAGGTACTGGAACAGGCGGCGCATGGCACTCAACAGACGGGCAGAGCTGGAGGCTTTGTAACCGCCTTCCAGCCGCTCGGCGAGAAACCCCTGCAGGCTGACGGCATCCACGCTCAGTAATGACAGCTGTTGATGCTCCAGCCAGCCGCACAGCGAACGCAGGTCGAGACGATAAGAGGCAACGGTATTCTGCGCCAGATTGCGCTCGATCCACAGGGCATCAAGAAATTGCTCAATCAGATCGTTATCCTGCACCTTATCCTCTCTTTTATTGACACGGCGTGGCTGTCAGTGCGCTGCCAGAAGTAGTTTTATAGCTAAATATCAGCATGATACGTCATACTCATGCTGAGTGAACCGCGTCCATTATGCCTTATTCATGGCCGTTTCTGATATAATCGCCACCAGACTTTAGTAAAAATGAGTTCCACTACCATGAATATTGGTCTGTTTTACGGCTCCAGCACCTGTTATACCGAAATGGCCGCTGAGAAAATCCGCGACTTTATCGGCGAAGATCTCGTCACGCTGCACAACCTGAAAGATGACTCCCCGGCGCTGATGGAGCAGTACGATCTGCTGATCCTCGGCATTCCCACCTGGGATTTTGGCGAGCTGCAGGAGGACTGGGAAGCGATCTGGACCGATCTGCCAACGCTGAATCTGCAGGGCAAAGTGGTGGCGCTGTACGGCATGGGCGATCAGGGGGAGTACAGCGAATGGTTCCTCGATGCGCTGGGCATGCTGCATGAAGTACTGGCCCCGTCCGGCGTCAAGTTTGTCGGCTACTGGCCGCTGGCAGGCTACGAATTTACCAGTACCAAACCGCTCACCGCGGATGGTCAGAAATTTGTCGGGCTGGCGCTGGATGATATCACCCAGTTTGAGCAGACCGATGAGCGCATTGCGCAGTGGTGTGAGCAGATCCTGACCGAGATGGCGGAGCTGCTGTAATCAGAAAAGGGGCGACGGGTAGAAAGGTCGCCCCCTGCATCCGGTAACGGCACTCTGCACGAATTACTGTCGCGGCTGGCCCTCTTTTTCGCTCAGCCCGTTAATGACCTGCGTTGCGGACAGGCGATACCAGTCGATATGGCGCGTCAGAGCCATAATTGCTGCCAGTGCCGCCATCAATACCCCGGTTCCCAGTAGCAGCGCACTATCCTCTGACTGCAGCAGCTGCCACAGCACCGCATCCAGCACCAGCAGCCCGGTGACAAACATCAGGCTTCGGCGCCATCCTTTCAGCACCGCCTGCAGGTAGAAGCCGTTGATCGCCGCGCAGGTCAGGCTGGCACTGAGCCACGCCAGGTTGAAACCGATATGCTCAGACAGCGCCAGCAGCACCAGGAAGAACATCACCAGCGACAATCCAACCAGCAGATACTGCATCGGGTGAACGCGCAGCGCGGTGAGGGTTTCGAACAGAAAGAACGCCATAAAAGTCAGGCCAATCAGCAGTACGGCATATTTGACCGCCCGCTCAGTTTGCTGATACTGATCAACCGGATTGACCACCATCGCGCTGAAAGCAGGCAGTTTATCGCTGCTGACGGTGCGGTCGTCACGCACCAGCGAGTTCAGGTTGTTGGCAAACCAGCTGCTCTGCCAGCGGGCACTGTAGCCCTGCGCTGTAATGGTGTGCTTTTCGGGCAGGAAGCTGCCGGTAAAGCCCGGGTGCGGCCAGTTGCTTTGTAAATCGAAAGTACTGTTTTTCCCCAGCGGCACCACCTCCAGCTGCTGAGTCCCCTGAAGCTTGAGGGTAAAATTCAGCGCCAGACTCTGCTCCTGCAGCACACGGTCAGGCAGGGTGACATGCAGCCCTTCGCTGCTGCCCGGCAGTTCACTTCCCGGCTGGAAATCGAAGCTCTGCTCGCCGATATGCAGTGCTGACACGCCGCTGATGCCGCGCGAATCCCCCAATGCCATCACCAGCTTAGGCTCACCGAGCGTAATGCCGGGTCTGTTCAGGTCGCGTAACTGCCCGCCATCAAAGGTGGCGCTCAGCGCAAGGTCTGTGCGCCATACCTGCCCCTGATAAATGCCCACGCTGCGCGGCTCCACACGCTGCTCCCCAGCCACTTTCAGGCTCTCTGGCAGGTAATAACGCAGGTGGCTGACCTGTTTGGTCACCTCTTTTCCGTCCTGCATTTCGCGGGTGATTTCGCTCCAGGGTACGGCAATCAGTGGACCAAAAAGGCGCTGCGGACCGCTGGTACTCTGACTGAGCTTGAGCGCCACATCATCGCGCCAGGCGGTACGCTCGGCGATCAGTGAGCTGAGCATTTGCAGCGGTACCAGCAGCAGCAGCAGGCAGCCAATAAGGGTTAATACTTTCCAGAATAGCGGGGATTTGATCATGGGTTCCTCCTGAGTTTGTCACGCAGAAGCTAACCGCTGTTAATGAGGTGAGAATGAAGCTGTGTGAAGGGACGGTGAAGTGGTGAAGGATTTCTTTAGCGTCAGACAGGCAACCACCCCTCCCTGCGGCAGATTGCTCAGCGTTATTTTGCCGTGATGCAGACGCGCCACTTCCTGCACGAAAGCCAGCCCCAATCCGCTGCTTTTCTCTCCATTGCTGCGCGCCAGGGAGTAAAAACGGTCAAAGATAAACGGCAGGGCGTAATCAGGGATACCGCTCCCGCTGTCGCTGACCTTGATGACGATTTCCGTATCAAGAAGTTCGGCACTCAGCGTCACCTCTCCCTGCTGCGGCGTAAAATCCAGGGCGTTATCCAACAGATTAGCCAGCGCCTGTTCCAGCAGTAGCCGATCGGCATTCACGCTGATCCCGGCAACGGCAATATGGTCAATGTGCAGATGCTTACCCTGTGCCTGCACCGCACGACTGTCGCAGAGCGATGCCATCAGCGGCAGCAGTTCCAGGGTTTGCAGCGCAATCTCCGGGCGGTTTTCAAGCTTCGCCTGGCGCAGCAGGTTGTCGATCAGCCTTTGCATGCGCGCATTTTGCTGCAGGATATTGGCAGAGAAGCGTTGTACCACTTCGACCGGGGGGCACTCCTGAAGAATTTCCGCCGCTCCGCGTATTGCCGCCAGCGGGCTTTTCAACTCGTGCGTCAGGGCGTGAGCATAGTGCTCAATATAGCGTTTGCCCTCCAGCCTCAGGCGCATACTCTCCAGCGCCTGCGCCAGCTTACGCAGTTCACTGCTGTTCATCGCGGGCAGCGGCAGCGCATCGCCGCGCGTGACCGAGTCGGCATAGCGCACTAATCGCCCAACCGAGCGGTTGATCCACAGCACAAATCCCAGCCCAATCAGCAAGGCTATCCCCAGCAGCGCCGCACCCGCCCACAGAATGCGGTGCTCACTGCGGCGGATCACCGGCAGCATAGTGCTGTTGGCCTTGCCTACGCTGACCACGCCGATTAGCCGCTCGCCGTCACGCACCGGAGCAGCCACGTACATCACTGAACTGCTTTCATCATCCGGATTACTGCGGGTACTGCGCGCGCCGTACTGCCCGCGCAGCGTCAGCCAGACATCGTTCCAGCGCGAGTAATCCTCCCCCGTCGCCCGCCCTGCCGAGTCGAATAAAACCTTGCCGCGATCGTCAGTGAGGTAAACGCGATACTCATTACGCCGCTTGGCAATACCGCTAATGCTGGCGTTGACCGGATAATCAGCCAGCTGGGCAAATGCCTGCGCCAGCTCTCCACGCTGCGGATTGCCGCTCAATATATCGCTACGGGCAAACTGTGCCAGCAGCGTGGCGGTATCCACCAGCGTGCCTTCCATGGCGCGCCGCACGCCGGGTTTTATCTCCTGCAGGAAGATGTTCAGTACAAACCAGGCGGCTACCGCGACAATCAGGAAGTAGCCGAGCAGCAGGCGCATTCCGATACGCATCAGCCCGCCACCAGGCTGTACCCCAGCCCGCGATGAGTCATCAGCACCTGGCTGTCAGGGTTGATTTCACGCAGCTTGGCACGCAGGGTTTTGATATGGGTATCAACGGTACGGTCAAGGCTCTCCTCGGCCTCTTTCCACACCAGATCCATCAACTGCTGGCGTGAAAAAACGCGCCCGGGTGACAGCAGCAGGGTTCGCAGTAACAGATATTCATAGCGCGTTAAGGATAACGGCTGCTGGCACCACTGAATGCTGGCAGCAGCCTCATTAAGGGTAAAGCGCCCGACCTGAAGTTGCGCAGCCTGCGCCACACGCTGCTGTTTTTGCAGGCGGCGCAGCAGGGTTCGCACCCGGGCGCAAACTTCGCGTGGTGAAAAGGGTTTAGCGACGTAGTCGTCCGCGCCGATCTCTAAGCCGAGCAGGCGGTCGATCTCCTCACTGCGCGCAGTCAGAAACAGCACCGGCAGCTCAGGCAGCTGCGCCAGTAGCTGGCGGCACAGCTCAAAGCCGTTAATGTCCGGCAGCCCGACATCAAGAATAACCAGATCGGGCTGCTGGCGGGCAACCGCCTCCAGCACCGGCAGCCCGCGGGGAAACCAGCGGGTAGTGAAGCCTTCAAGCTGCAGCATGTAGAGCAGGGTATCCGCGATGGCAGCTTCATCCTCAACTAACCAGATCGTCGCACTACTCATCCGCGCGCTCCTTATTCATCAGCAGCTGCTGGCGCAGCAGGCGCCATTCGGCGCTTTCCATAGCGTCGGCAAACAGCCACAGCCGCTCGCGCTGACCTGCGTGATTACGCAACGACAGCAGTATCGCCTGGCGGGTGATCCACGGCGGAATCGGCATCTGCCACTGCTGCTGGCGCCAGCGCACAATGTGCCCCGGCAGCAGGGCGAGATCCCCCTCGCGTCTGACAATCCGCCGCTGACTGCGCAGGCATTCCAGCACCACCAGCACCGTTAAGCCTGCCCACAGCAGGGTATAGCCAAAGCTGGCCGACCAGGCTGCCAGCAGCAGCGCGAGGATGACGGTGCCATGCAGCATCAGCGAGGCACAGCGGGCATACCAGGAAACCCGCAGGCTACATTGCCACAGGACCACGTTGTTGGTTTCGCTCCTGAATCAGCGCCACCATCCTTCTCAGCTCCGCATCGGCTGGCTCGCCGTGGTTCATCAGCCAGTTAAACAGGTCCGGGTCATCGTTCTCCAGCAGCCGGACAAACAGCTGCTTGTCGGTGTCGTCCAGTGAGTCAAACTCATACTCAAAAAACGGCATGATGGAGATATCCAGTTCGCGCATGCCGCGGCGGCATGCCCAGTGAATACGTGCTTTATTTGTAATATCCATGTCACTCAGCGTCGGTTAACCAAACATGGCGCACAGTGTACCGCTTTTTTGCGGCGCTGTTGATGATGCAATGCACTGCGTGCGGCACGGCGCGCAAAACAGCGTTACCGGTTGCAGGGTTATCACGCGTTTTGTGCCGCTTTTTCTGGAAACAGGTTGCAAAGCAGGTGCGCTCTTTTAACATGAGCAACAGATTTCACTAAATTCGTTAATTTAGGACTGAATTATGCCGAATATTTCTTACCCTCCCCGCCAGCCGGTCGCCTCAGCACGCCTGCCGCTGACCCTGATTTCACTGGAAGAGTGGGCGCTGGTGAACGCCAGCGGTGCAGATCACGTTAGCTATTTACAGGGTCAAGTGACGCTGGATGTTGCGGCGCTGGCCGACAATCAGCACCGCCCTGCCGCGCACTGCGATGCCAAAGGGAAGATGTGGAGCAACCTGCGCCTGTTCCACCGTGGCGAAGGAATGGCCTTTATTGAGCGCCGCAGCCTGCGCGACACTCAGCTGACCGAGCTGAAAAAATACGCGGTATTCGCCAAAGTGACGCTGCTCCCGGACGATGAAGCGGTGCTGCTGGGCGTGGCCGGGTTCCAGGCACGCGCCGCACTGGCGGGGGTTTTTGACGCCCTGCCCGACGCTGGCTCCCCGGTGATCCAGCAGGATGACAGCACGCTCTTGTGGTTTAACCTGCCCGCCGAGCGTTTCCTGCTGGTCACTACGGCGGCCAAAGCGCAGGAGCTGCAGGATAAACTGGCGGGTGAAGCCCAGCTCAACGACAGTCGGCAGTGGCTGGCACTCGATATTGAAGCCGGCTTCCCGATCATCGACAGCGCCACCAGCGCCCAGCTGATCCCACAGGCGACCAACCTGCAGGCGCTGGACGCCATCAGCTTTAAGAAAGGCTGCTATACCGGTCAGGAGATGGTGGCACGCGCTAAATTCCGCGGTGCCAATAAACGTGCGCTCTTCTGGCTGGCCGGCAAGGCTGGCGTAGTGCCTGCGGCAAATGATGCGCTGGAGATGCAGATGGGTGAGAACTGGCGCCGCACCGGCACCATCCTTGCCGCCTGCCAGCTGGATAACGGCGAGGTCTGGGTGCAGGCCGTGCTAAATAACGACCTGGAAGCGGATACCGTGCTGCGCGTGCAGGGCGATGAAGGCGGCAAACTGGCGATTCAGCCACTGCCTTACGAAATCACCCAGGGCTAATTGAAGGGGCGCAAGCCCCTTACATCACGTATAAATAGATGGCGAGAAAGTGGCATAGCGAACCGCCCAGCACGAAACCGTGCCAGATGGCATGGTTATACGGAATGCGCTTCGCCACGTAGAAAATCACCCCGAGCGAATAGATTATCCCCCCGGCGGCCAGCAGCCAGATACTGCCTGACGGCAGGCGTAGCGCCAGCTGATACAGCACGATCAGCGACAGCCAGCCCATCAGCATGTAGGTCACCAGCGACAGCGCCTCAAAACGATGCGCAAACACCAGCTTAAACACTATTCCTACCAGCGCCAGACCCCAGATAACCGCCATCAAACCGTG
The DNA here is from genome assembly GCF_024169515.1 of Erwinia aphidicola. Classification (NCBI taxonomy): domain Bacteria; kingdom Pseudomonadati; phylum Pseudomonadota; class Gammaproteobacteria; order Enterobacterales; family Erwiniaceae; genus Erwinia; species Erwinia aphidicola. The sequence continues at coordinate 830,904 of NZ_JAMKCQ010000001.1, forward strand.
CGCCAGCGGCGATTTCAGCGCCACCAGCAGGAACGGCGTATAGGTTCCAGCTATCAGCAGATAGATTGCCGAATGGTCGAGCTTTTTCAGCCAGAACTTAGCGCGTTCGCCAGGAATGGCGTGATACAGGGTGGAAGCGAGAAACAGCAGGATCATACTGCCGCCGTAAAGGCTGTAGCTGGCGATTGCCAGCGCACCGGCACGGGCGTCTATGGCCTGGTCGAGCATCAGAACTAAGCCAATCACGCCAAACAGGCAGCCAATGCCGTGGCTGATGCTGTTGGCGACCTCTTCCGCCAGTGAGTAACCGGGCTCCAGTAGTTTTTGTTTCGCCATATCTAACGATAATCCCCAAGAAATAGGTCCAACCCTCGCAAAATGCGCGGGTGGAAAATTCATCACAAATAGCCTAACTGAGAATAATTTCAGAGTACACATGTAAGCTAAAATATATATGTAACCTTGTAATACATTTTCTTTAAAGAATTACGCAAACGTTTCCCTTAAACTATTGGCAAGTTTTTAGGGGATAAGTGAGAGTGTGATGTCTGACAGGGTAGCAGCCTTAGATTTCGGCGCGATGACAGAAGTGGTGCAGTTTTTAATGGAGCTCGACAAGCTAAAAGGCGTGGAGCGCCGCACGCGACTGCTGGGCAATGCGCGCCAGGAGAACTCTGCGGAACACAGCTGGCACCTGGCGATGGCCGCCATGAGCCTGGCACCGTTCTCCCGTGAGGCAATCGATGTGCAGCACGTGGTGCAGATGGCACTGGTGCATGATGTGGTGGAAATCGATGCCGGGGATGTGATGGTTTACGACCTGGCAGCACGCGATGCGATTCATGAGCAGGAAGTGGCGGCCGCCGGACGTATTTTTGGCCTGCTGCCTGCGGAGCTCAATCAGCGTTTTCGCGCCCTGTGGGATGAGTATGAATCCGGCGAAAGCGCCGATGCGCGCTTCGCCAATATGCTCGACCGCGCACTGCCCATCATGCTTAACCTGCATAATCAGGGACAGAGCTGGCGAGAGAACGGCATTCGCCTGGAGCAGGTTAAGGCACGCAACGTGAAGCTGGCGCAGCAGTGGCCGGAGCTATGGCAGCACTTAGAGCAGCATCTGGATAATGCGCACCAGCAGGGATGGTTATTGTGACTTGCGGGCGGACCGAAAAAGAGGGTCCGCCCCTACAAATATTTCGCCTTACCTTCCACCCGCTGCGGTTCCCCCCCGTCAGCGTGCATTTCGGTGTAGATAAAGCCGGGCCGCACGCCGTTGACGCGAATGCCCTGCGCCGCCACTTCCAGCGACAGCCCTTTTGTCAGGGTATCCATGGCCCCTTTCGAGGCGGCGTAGTCAATGTACTCGCCCGGTGCCCCAATGCGCGACGCGGCGGAAGAGACATTGACAATCGCCCCACCTTTGCCGCCGTGATGATGGCCCATGCGTTTGACCGCCTCACGGCAGCAAATAAAGCTGCCGGTCACATTGGTGGCAAATACCCGATTGATGCGCTCGGCGCTCAGCTGCTCCAGCGTCGCCTGCTGGAACAGGATCCCGGCGTTATTCACCAGAGCTGTCAGTTGACCTGGCTGGCGGTCAATCTCCGCAAACATCGCTATCACCTGCGCCTCATCGGCAATATCCGCCTGAATAGCGAACGCGCTGCCGCCCTGCTGTTCTATTACATCCACCACTTCCAGCGCGGCATCGCTGCGGCGGGCATAGTTTACCGCGACCCGCCAGCCCATCTGCGCCAGCAGAATAGCGGTCGCGCGACCGATCCCCCGGCTGGCACCGGTAATTAAGGCGATCTTCATTCAGCATCTCCAATAAAAAGGGCAACCATTGGCTGCCCCTGTCAGAAAGGATTACATTCGGGGCAGGATTGCCTGCCCTGGGCAAAACATGCGCCCGTTATTCGTATTCACTCATCGGTACGCAGGAGCAGAACAGATTGCGGTCACCGTAAACATCGTCGAGGCGCTTAACGGTTGGCCAGTATTTATTGTCGCTGCCTGCCGGGAATACCGCCAGCTCACGCGTATAAGGGTGGCTCCACTCACCGACAATTTCCCTCTGCGTGTGCGGTGCATTTACCAGCGGGTTATCGTCTGCCGGCCATTCACCATTGAATACGCGATCGATTTCCATACGGATTGCCAGCATCGCATCGATAAAGCGGTCCAGCTCAATTTTGCTTTCCGATTCGGTCGGCTCAACCATCAGGGTGCCCGCTACCGGGAAGGACATGGTAGGTGCATGGAATCCGTAGTCAATCAGGCGCTTGGCAATATCCAGCTCGCTGATGCCGGTCTGCTCTTTCAGCGGACGAATATCGAGAATACATTCGTGCGCCACGCGGCCGTCACGCCCGACGTAGAGGATTGGGTAAGCTGACTGCAGGCGATGGGCGATGTAGTTGGCATTGAGGATCGCCACCGAACTCGCCTGCTTGAGCCCCTCTGCGCCCATCATGCGGATATACATCCAGCTAATCGGCAGAATGGATGCACTGCCGAATGGCGCAGCAGAGACTGCGCCCTGGCCGGTCAGCATATCGTCAATCTGCACCACGCTGTGGCCCGGTACAAACGGTGCCAGATGCGCTTTCACGCCGATAGGCCCCATACCCGGGCCACCGCCGCCGTGCGGGATACAGAAGGTTTTATGCAGATTGAGGTGCGACACGTCTGCACCAATATAGCCCGGCGTGGTAATGCCGACCTGCGCGTTCATGTTGGCGCCGTCCAGGTAAACCTGACCGCCAAACTGATGGACGATCTGGCACACTTCGCGGATCGTCTCTTCATACACGCCGTGCGTTGACGGGTAAGTGACCATAATGCAGGAGAGTGCTTCGCCCGCCTGCTCCGCCTTCAGGCGCAGGTCGTGCAAATCGATATTGCCCTGTTTGTCGCAGGCTACCACCACCACAGCCATACCGGCCATCTGCGCCGAAGCCGGGTTGGTGCCGTGTGCAGAGCTGGGGATCAGGCAGATATTTCGCCCGGCTTCGTTGCGGCTTTCGTGATAGCGACGGATGGCCAGCAGGCCGGCATATTCGCCCTGCGCGCCGGAGTTCGGCTGCATGCACAGCGCATCGTAGCCGGTCAACTGCACCAGCCACTGCGACAGTTGGCCGATCATCTGCAGATAGCCAGTTGCCTGCTCTGCCGGGCAGAACGGGTGCAGCTCGGCGAACTCGGGCCAGGTGATGGGGATCATCTCCGCCGCCGCGTTCAGCTTCATCGTGCACGAGCCAAGCGGGATCATCGCCTGATTGAGCGCCAGATCTTTGCGCTCCAGGCTGTGCATATAACGCATCATCTCGGTTTCGCTGTGATGACGGTTAAACACCGGATGGGTCAGGATCGCATCCTGACGCAGCATTGCAGCGGGAATGGAAGCGCCATCCGCATCGAGGGCATCGATCTCCAGCCCGTGCTGCTCGCCCAGCAGGATTGAGAACAGCGCCGCGACGTCTTCACGCGTGGTGGTTTCATCCAGCGTAATGCCGACCGCATTGAGGATATCGCTGCGCAGATTAATACCAAAGCTCAGCGCACGATCCAGCACGGCAGCTTTATCCGCCACTTCTACCGTCAGCGTATCAAACCAGCTGTGATAACGCAGTTTCAGACCACCCTTCTGCAACCCGGCCGCAAGAATATCGGTCAGGCGATGGATACGCCCGGCGATGCGCTGCAGCCCGGCCGGGCCGTGGAATACCGCGTACAGGCTGGCAATGTTTGCCAGCAGCACCTGCGAGGTGCAAATGTTAGAGTTAGCTTTCTCACGGCGGATATGCTGCTCGCGCGTCTGCATCGCCATACGCAGTGCGGTGTTGCCCGCGGCGTCACGCGATACGCCGATAATACGGCCAGGCATTGAACGTTTGTGTTCGTCACGCGCGGCGAAGAATGCCGCATGCGGACCACCGTAGCCCATTGGTACGCCGAAGCGCTGCGCGGAGCCGAAAACGATATCCGCGCCCTGCTTGCCCGGCGCCTGTAACAGCACCAGCGCCATAAAGTCGGCTGCCACGCTGACCACCACTTTGCGGCTTTTCAGCTCAGCAATCAGGTCACCGTAATCATGCACTTCACCGCCGGTGCCGACCTGCTGTAACAGCACGCCGAACACATCCTGCAGCTCCAGCACTTTCTCCGCTTTATCGACCAGCACCTCGAAGCCAAAGGTTTCAGCGCGGGTGCGCACCACGTCCAGCGTCTGCGGATGAATATCATCAGCAACGAAGAAGCGATTGGCATTTTTCAGCTTGCTGACGCGCTTTGCCATCGCCATCGCTTCGGCGGCGGCGGTCGCTTCATCCAGCAGCGAGGCAGACGCGATATCCAGCCCGGTCAGGTCAAGAGTCAGCTGCTGAAAGTTCAGCAGTGCTTCCAGACGGCCCTGGGAGACTTCCGGCTGGTAAGGAGTGTATGCGGTGTACCAGCCTGGGTTTTCCAGCATGTTGCGCAGGATCACCGGCGGCGTCAGCACCGGGGTGTACCCCATGCCAATAAAGGATTTATAGCGCTGATTTTGTGATGCAATCGCCTTCAGCTCGGCCAGCGCCAGGTGTTCGGTCAGCGCATCGCCTACCGCAGGTGGGCTGGGAAGCTGGATGTCGGCGGGCACAATCGAGGCGATGAGCTCGCTCAGCGATGAGGCACCGATGGCGCTGAGCATCGCTGCCTGCTGTTCCTGGGAAGGTCCGATATGGCGCTCGATAAATGCACCGTGATGTTCAAGCTGGCTGAGAGTCTGGGTCATTAGCGGTAAATCCTGCATCGGGCATCGGGTTTCAGGGCAGCGAATAGCCCGCCCTGAAGTGACGATTAAACGTTATTCTGAGATGGCGGCAGCGTAAGCAGCAGCATCAAGCAAGGTTTCGAACTCGGTATCATCGCTGGCTTTGATCTTGAACAGCCAGCCTTCGGTGTAGGGATCGCTGTTCACCAGTTCAGGCTCAGATTCCAGCGCGCTGTTTACCTCAATGATTTCGCCGCTCAGTGGGGCATAGATATCAGACGCGGCTTTCACCGATTCAGCCACAGCGCAATCTTCGCCCTGGCTATAGGTGTTGCCAAGATCCGGCAGGTCAACAAACACCATGTCACCGAGCAGCTCCTGCGCATGCTCGGTGATCCCGACGGTAAAGGTGCCATCGGCCTCTTTGCGCACCCATTCATGGCTGTCACGATATTTCAGTTCGGCTGGTACATTGCTCATCAATATGCTCTCCAAAAGGCAAAAATTATTTCGTCACCGGCTTACCGGCGCGGACAAAAATCGGTTTAGTCACCTGCACCGGCATTTCGCGGTTGCGGATCTGCACAATCGCCTGCTCGCCAATTCCGGCAGGCACGCGCGCAAGGGCAATACTGCATCCCAGCGTTGGGGAAAATGAACCACTGGTGATAATACCTTCATGCTGATTGCCATCGGCATCGCTGAAGCGCACCGGCAGTTCATTACGCAATACGCCTTTTTCGGTCATGATCAGGCCCACCAGCTGGTCGGTACCCTTTTCGCGCTGCTGTTCCAGCGCTTCACGGCCAATGAACTGGCGATCGGCTGGATCCCATGCAATGGTCCAGCCCATATTGGCGGCCAGCGGAGAAACGCCTTCATCCATCTCCTGACCGTACAGGTTCATGCCGGCTTCCAGACGCAGCGTATCGCGCGCGCCAAGGCCGGCAGGCTTGACACCCGCTGCCAGCAATTTCTTCCAGAAATCGGCAACCTGCTCGTTTGGCAGGGCAATCTCGTAGCCGGATTCACCGGTATAACCGGTGGTGGCGATGAAATAGTCACCCGCCTGCACGCCAAAGAACGGCTTCATTCCGCTGACGGCGGCGCGCTGCGCATCATTAAACAGCGTCTGGGCTTTCTGCTGGGCATTGGGTCCCTGCACGGCCACCAGTGCCAAATCGTCACGCTCGGTCAATTCAACGCCGTAGTCAGCGGCATGCTGACCGATCCACGCCAGGTCTTTCTCACGCGTGGCGGAGTTGACCACCAGGCGGAAGAACTCTTCGCTAATAAAGTAAACAATCAGATCGTCAATCACCCCGGCAGAGGCGTTGAGCATCGCGCTGTACAGGGCTTTGCCCGGCAGCGTCAGTTTGGCAACGTCATTGGCCAACAGATAACGCAGAAATTCGCGCGTGCGTGCGCCGTGCAGGTCGACAATCGTCATATGAGAAACGTCAAACATCCCGGCGTCCGTGCGCACTGCATGATGTTCATCCATTTGCGAGCCGTAATGCAGCGGCATCATCCAGCCATGAAAATCCACCATGCGGGCACCACACGCCTGATGCTGTTCGAAAAGGGGAGTTTGCTGAATCTCGGTTTGCTGAGTCATATCATTCCTGTATCTGATATCCGGTTGCTGACCAGCGCCTCTCACCGCCTTTGCGGGACCGACGCAAACGTTACCTTAGCTCTGAACTTACCACCGAACACGCCAATTAACCATAAGTAAAACGGGGTCGAATCTGTTGCCGTGCCAGAAATGGCCAGGCTGAGTTTCCAGTGTTTTTCACCAAAAAAATGCGTTATAACGCACGAATTCAGTAATTAACCGTCACTCATTCAGTTTAATGGCCAGGATTAAGCACGCACGGGGAAAAAAACCACTTGAGGGAAAAGACCTATGCATTATTAAAAGTAATGCGAGCGCGGGGGTGAAATTAGAATAATTCAAACGATGTGCAAAAAAGGGGCATCCATTGCACCAAAAGTGCAAACAGGGACAAAGAGGGACAAAGAGGGAGGAGGAAGGCAAGAAGATTCCTCAGTTACGCTAATAATCGGCATCCCGATACAAAGATGCCTATATCAGACGAGAAGAGGGGGGTATGGTAAAACATCAGTCAGCCTTTCAGAACGGCTTCCTTCACGAACCAGGCAAGAACAGCCAGGATTGCCGGGACTAAAAGTGTCCAGGTGATTTTAGCGTTGAGCGCATCAAACCTGTTATTCGTTCTTACTTCTAAAGCGGCTAACTCTTGTATCAACTCTGCGCGAACACTTTGCACCTCGGCGCGGATACTTTGCCCCTCAGCGCGGACACCTTGCACCTCGGCGCGGATACTTTGCCCCTCAGCGCGGACACCTTGCACCTCAGCGCGGACACCATGCACCTCGGCGCGGACACCTTGCACCTCTGTTCTGACACTCTCAACATCAGCTTTGGTCGCAAAGCTTTCAGAGCGCGCAGTGAGTATGCCCAGATCGATTTTGATCTGATGGCTATCCTGTTCCAGATGTTCCACGCGTCTGGTCAAATTGTCCATTCCACCTCCATTCCCCCCTGTTTGCGAAACACGATAACTGCGCCATTGATGTATATTCTCACTCATTAAGCCATCCTTGCTTTGCCTGAACTTTTCCGAACAAATTTTAACCAGCACGCAGACGCAATCCTTGCATCTTTAGCTATCAGGCCGTTGGTGAATATGTGCTATTGCGGTGAATCAGGGCCGCAGCCCCGATTTTTTACTGATTTCAGCTCAGCCAGTCAGGCAGATCGTGCAGCCCCATTGCCTGCTTGAGCAGGCGTGGCTTGACGCCGGGAAGCGTGTCCGCCAGCGCCAGGCCAACATCGCGCAGCAGTTTCTTCGCCGGATTATTCCCGTCAAACAGCTCGCGGAAACCCTGCATGCTGGCGAGCATCACCGCCGCGCTATGCTTGCGGCTGCGCTCGTAGCGACGCAGATAAAGATGCTGGCCAATGTCTTTGCCCTGCTGCTGCAGGCGCTTGACCTGACCAATCAGCTCAGCGGCATCCATAAAGCCAAGGTTAACCCCCTGTCCGGCCAGGGGATGAATGGTGTGGGCCGCATCGCCTACCAGCGCCAGACGGTGAGCCGCGAAGTTGCGCGCGTAGCGCCCCATCAGCGGGAAGGATTGGCGCTCGCTCTCCACTTCACACAGGCCAAGACGCAGGTCGAACGCGACCGACAGCTGCTGGTTAAACACCGCAGCAGGCATCTCTTTCAGGCGCAATGCTTCCTGGGGTGATAATGACCAGACAATTGAGCTCAGATGCGGGTCGCTGAGTGGCAGGAAGGCCAGAATGCCGTCGCCGTGAAACACCTGACGCGCCACCGCGTCATGCGGCTTCTCGGTGCGGATGTTGGCAACCAGCGCATGATGCTGATAGTCCCAGAAAGTTAGCGGGATATCGGCTTTATTACGCAGCCAGGAGTTGGCGCCATCCGCCGCGACCAGCAGACGAGCGGTCATCATGCTGCCATCCTGCAGGGTAACGAACGCTTCGTTGTCACCAAAGGCGACCTGCTGTAACTGCGCCGGGGCAATCAGGGTGATATCACTGAGGCTCTCCGCACGCTGCCATAACGCCTGGTGGATCACCCGGTTTTCGATAATATGCCCGAGGTGCGCCAGCCCCTGCTGCTCATCGTCAAACGCGATATGCCCGAAGCTGTCGCGGTCCCAGACTTCCATGCCATGGTAGGCGCTGGCGCGAGCGGCGAGGATGGTGCTCCAGACGCCAAGATGCTGCAGCAGGCGTTCGCTGGCGGCGTTGATCGCCGAGACGCGCAGCCCAGGGGCCGCATCGGCCTCAACTGCCGTCGGCACTTCGCGCTCCAGCACGGCCACGCGTAGCCCGCTGCCCTGTAAGCCACAGGCCACGGCCAGCCCGACCATACCGCCACCGGCGATGATCACATCATAGGTTTGCATTACTGCTTTCTCCTCAACGCTTAACCCAGCCCAACGTGCGCTCGGCCAGCAAATTACGTAACAGCGGCAGATGATCCATCGCCAGCAGTCCCAGATTGCGCCCAATAACCAGCGGCGTATAGCGGTTTGCAAACAGTCTGACCAGCCCATCGGTAATGCCGATGGTGGCCTGCGCGTCCGGCTGACGGCGCTGCTGATAGTGTTGCAGGGTGGCGAATGCGCCCACGCCCTGCCCGGCGCGCCATGCCGCCGCCAGCGTTTCCGCCAGCGACATCACGTCACGAATACCGAGATTAAAGCCCTGCCCGGCGATGGGGTGCAGAGTCTGTGCCGCATTGCCGACCAGCGCAAGACGATGGCCAACATGCTGTGCAGCGGTTTGCAGCTGCAGTGGATAGCTGTGGCGCTGGCCGACATGAGTGATGCGCCCCAGCCGCCAGCCGAATGCACGCTGCAACTCCGCAATAAAACGCCCGTCGTCCCAGCCGTCCACAGCGGATTTTTGCGCGAGCGGATGGCACCACACCAGCGAACTGCGCCCGTCTGACATCGGCAACAGCGCCAGCGGGCCATGTTCGGTAAAGCGCTCGAACGCCCGCCCCTGATGCGGCAGCTGAGTTGAGACATTGGCAATCACCGCGACCTGCTGATAATCCGCCCGCTGCCAGCTGATGCCACAGGCGGTTGCCACCTGCGAATGCGAACCATCAGCGGCCACCAGCAGTTCGCCGCCGAGCGTTTCCCCACGGGCGAGCGTGACGCTAACGCTATTCTGGGTACGCGTCACCTGCGACACTTTATCCGGGCAGCGCAGCGTGACCCCTGGCGCCTGCTTCAGGCGGTTGAACAGCCGCTGCCCGACCTCGTGCAGCTCAACCACCTGACCCAGTGCAGAAACGCCGTAGTCGGCCGCGCTGAGTGAAACAAAGCTAGCGTGGCCGCGATCGCTGACGTGAACGTCGGTAATAGCCGTGGCGCAGGAGGCCAGCAGCGGCCACAGATCAATCGCGGCAAGCTGCTGACAGGTACCTTCCGCCAGAGCAATAGCACGCCCGTCGTAGCCAGGATGCGCCCGGCTGGCAGGTTCTGTGGCTTCCACCAGGGTGACCGCCAGCTTTCCCTGAGTCAGATGGGAAATGGCTAACGCCAGCGTGGCCCCCGTCATCCCGCCGCCTGCGATAATTATGCTCATGAACGCTTCGCTGCCGCCATTAGTGCTTCAATCTCATCCGCATCTTTCACCACCGTGTCGGTCAGGTTTTCATTGCCATCTGCGGTGATAATAATGTCATCTTCAATTCGGATACCGATACCGCGATACTCAACGGGTACGTCCGCGTCCGGAGCGATATACAGCCCCGGTTCAATGGTCAACACCATGCCCGCTTCAAGAATGCGGTCGCGGTCCACGCCGTAGTGACCGACATCGTGCACATCCAGACCCAGCCAGTGGCTCAGACCATGCATAAAGAACTGGCGATGGGCATTTTCAGCGATCAGGGTATCGACATCGCCCTGCATCACGCCCAGCTCCACCAGGCCGCTCACCATAATCTTCACCACTTCCGCCGTCACTTCACGGATGCTGATGCCGGGTCGATACAGTTCCAGCGCCTTATTCAGCGAAGCCAGCACAATATCGTAAATGGCGCGCTGCGGTGCGCTGAATTTGCCACCGACCGGGAAAGTGCGGGTGATATCGCCAGCATAGCCCTTGAGCTCGCAGCCCGCGTCGATCAGCACCAGCTGGCCGTCGTGCATCTGGCTCTCGTTTTCGGTGTAGTGCAGAATGCAGCCGTTCTCCCCGGCACCAACGATGGTGTTGTAAGAGGGGTAGCGGGCGCCGTGGCGGTTGAATTCATGATGAATCTCCCCCTCCAGCTGATATTCATACATTCCCGGACGCGATTTCTGCATAGCGCGGGTATGAGCCAGCGCGCTAATACGGCCCGCTTCACGCAGTACCGCCTGCTCTTCCGCGGACTTAATCAGGCGCATCTCATGCACCCACGGGCGCCAGTCGGTCAGCGTGGCCGGAGCGGAGAGATTCTGGCGCGAGCCACGGCGCAGGGTATCCAGCGCGCTGAACACGATGCTGTCGGCCCCGGCGTACTGGCCCTGCGCGTGGTACACCACGTCCAGCCCGTTAAGGAGCTGGTGCAGCTGCTCACCGATATCGTCCCACGGCAGCGCACGATCCACCGCCAGAACCGCAGGCGCAGCATCCTGCCCCAGACGGCGGCCAAACCAGATTTCAGCCGTAAGATCGCGCACGCGGTTAAACAGCACGCTGTGATTGTGATTCTCATCGCTTTTAATCAGCACCAGCACCGCTTCCGGTTCATTAAACCCGGTGAAGTACCAGAAATCGCTGTTCTGCCGATAGGGATACTCACTGTCGTTGCTGCGAGTTGCTTCCGGGGCGGCAAAAATCAATGCCGCACTGGCCGGGGCCATTTTTGCTAACAGCGCCTGGCGGCGGCGCAAAAACTCTTGCTGGGTCATACGATCTCCTGAATGCTGTTCCATTAAACCGCTGAGTAGCGACAGTTTAGTGCAGCGTTGGCTTTTTCATTACCACATTGGTAGGCACGACACGGGTGAAGGTGTCGTGGCACAGCAGGGCCGCTACGCGCACGTATTCGATCACCTCTTCCAGCGACTGCTCCAGCTCTTCTTCATCTTCGTCTTCGTCATAGCCCAGCTGGGCAATGGTACGCAGATCGTCGATGGCTTCTCCCGTCTCCCCTTTCACTTTGTCGAGCTTCGGCTGCGTGACGCCAAGGCCGAGCAGGAAGTGATTCACCCAGCCCGCCAGCGCATCGGCGCGGTCAAACACAGTGATATCATCGTCCTCAGGCAGGTAAAGCTGGAACAGGAAGCCTTCATCTTCCAGCGAGTTGCCCGTCGCTTCGTGCAGCTGCTGCAAAGGCAGTGACAGCGTCTGTGAAAACGCCATGCCCTCGTTAGTCAGGTCGTGAACCAGCGATTGCCAGCTGCTGTCCTGGTTGCCGCCACAGATCAATCCGCTGATCAGGCCGTGCATTTCGGCAGGGGTCATTCCGACTCCCTGCTGCGTCAGTACTGAGGCCAGCTGGTCATAGCCCGGCATTGTGTTAGTTAGTGACATACGTTTTGGCCGTCGTTGGCGAGTTTAGTTCGTGATATGCTACCACCAGGTGCCTCAACGATTCCAGAAAGGGGTTGTTTCTTCTATTAGGGGTAGTTATAGTGGCGCCCCTCCCAAGCCATTGAGTGGTAAGGGTGATTGCGGGCGCAGTAATCAGTCAGGAAGGTGGCATGTCTGCACAACCGGTAGATATTCAAATTTTTGGCCGTTCATTACGAGTAAATTGTCCGCCGGAACAGCAAGATGCGCTGAACCTGGCCGCCGAGGACCTCAATCAACGGTTGCAAGACTTAAAAGTTCGCACTAGAGTCACAAATACTGAGCAGCTGGTTTTCATCGCCGCACTCAATATTTGCCATGAACTGGCGCAGGAAAAAGTCAAAACTCGTGACTATGCGTCCAACATGGAGCAGCGTATTCGCATGCTGCAGCAGACCATTGAACAGGCATTGCTTGAGCAGGGTCGCATAACTGAACGCACTGGTTCTAAGTTCGAATAACACTTCAACGTTAGCTATGATAGAGTGACGGTGAAGTAAAAAATTCTCTGAGATGTTTGCAAGCGGGCCCGTCCCCTGAGCCGATAATTAATACCAAACAGAGTGTGACGCTCTGTAACCTGTGCGCAAGCTCGGTCCGTCCGAGAAGCCTGATGGTTACGACGGCATACTCACCTTGAACCATGGGTTCAAGGGTTACAGCCTGCGGCGGCATCTCGGAGATCCCCATTTTTTAAGATCTCCCCTTCTTTCTGGCATTTACACTCCCAGCCTTACCCGGCAATCTGAAAACACCATCCGCACATGGAGTTGCCAGAAAATGAGCCTCAATCTTCTCGACCGTCAGGATATCCGCACCCACGTCCGCCACCTGCGGCGCGAACTCAGTGATGAGCAGCAGCAGCTTGCCGCCGTGCAGGTCGCCGAACACGCGCTCAATTTTGCCCCGCTGCAGCAGGCAAAAAACATTGCGCTGTTTCTGTCGGTAGATGGTGAACTCAATACCCGTCCGTTAATTGCCAAGCTCTGGCAGCGCAAACAGCAGGTCTATCTGCCCGTGCTGCATCCGTTTTCTGCGGGCCAGCTGCTTTTCCTGCGCTATGACGAGCATACCGAGTTGAAGATTAACCGCCTGCGCATCCCGGAGCCGCCGCTGGATATCCGTCGTCTGCTGCCGTTAAGCGAGCTGGATGTGCTGATGGTGCCGCTGGTGGCGTTTGATGCCGAAGGGCAACGTCTGGGAATGGGTGGCGGATTTTACGACCGCACCTTGCAGAACTGGCAGCAGCATGGCTTTTTGCCCGTGGGGCTGGCGCATGACTGTCAGCAGGTCGAGAAGCTGCCAGTGGCGAAGTGGGATATCCCGTTACCGGCGCTGATTACGCCGTCGAAGATCTGGCAGTGGTGATTGATTGCGGCGGTGTCAAACACCGCCCGGGGCCGATCGAAAAGAAGATCGGCCCCTATAGCATTTAGTAAAGCAGACGGGCGCGAATGGTACCCGGTATCGCTTTCATCAGCTGCAGCGCTTTGTCGGCTTCATCCTGCGACGCATCAACATCAATGACCACATAACCCATCTGCGGTGTGGTCTGCAGATACTGGGCTGAGATGTTGATGCCCTGATCGGCGAAAATCAGGTTGATAGCCGTCAGCACGCCTGGACGGTTTTCATGAATGTGCATCAGACGGCTGGCATTAGCACCGTGCATTGGCAGCGAGGCTTCCGGGAAGTTAACCGCTGACAGCGTTGAGCCGTTATCAGAGTATTTCGCCAGTTTGCCCGCCACTTCAATACCGATATTTTCCTGCGCTTCCTGAGTTGAACCTCCAATGTGTGGGGTCAGGATCACGTTATCAAACTCGCACAGCGGTGACAGGAAGGGATCGCTGTTGGTCGCTGGCTCTTCCGGGAACACGTCAATCGCCGCGCCGGCCAGATGCTTGCTCGCCAGCACTTCGCACAGCGCAGGGATATCGACCACGGTGCCGCGTGAAGCGTTAATCAGCAGCGCACCTGGCTTCATCAGCGCCAGCTCTTCCGCTCCCATCATATTCTGCGTCGACGGCGTTTCCGGCACGTGCAGGCTTACCACGTCGCTCATATTCAGCAGGTCGGAGAGATGCTGCACCTGGGTCGCATTGCCCAGTGGCAGTTTGCTTTCGATATCGTAGAAGAAGACGTGCATACCAAGGCTTTCCGCCAGCACGCCCAGCTGCATACCGATATGGCCATAGCCAATGATACCGAGTTTTTTACCGCGCGCTTCAAACGAACCTACCGCCAGCTTGTGCCAGACGCCACGGTGCGCTTTGGCATTAGCCGCAGGCACGCCGCGCAGCATCAGCAGCAGTTCGCCGATAACCAGTTCAGCTACGGATCGGGTGTTGGAGAAAGGTGCGTTAAACACCGGAATACCGCGGATAGCAGCGGCATGCAGATCAACCTGGTTGGTCCCGATGCAGAAGCAACCGACGGCAACCAGCTTTTCCGCCGCCGCGAAGATCTCTTCGGTGAGGTTGGTGCGCGATCGAATCCCGATGAAGTGTGCATCGCGGATGGACTCTTTCAGCGCTTCGCTGTCCAGTGCGCCTTTATGAAATTCAATGTTGGTGTAACCAGCAGAGCGCAGGTTATCGATGGCGCTTTGATGCACGCCTTCCACCAGCAGGAATTTAATCTTGTCTTTCTCCAGTGATACTTTTGCCATTTCCCGACCCTATTTAGCAGACTTCAATGATGGCTGATATAAGCCAGCCTTCTGTCAAAATAACAAAATTTACGCCTGCGGCAATACAAACGATTGCCTGACGCTCAGCACGGCGATGCTCTGAGCCAGAACAAAGCGATAGAAAATCATGGTGCAATGCGCACGACCAGGAGGATAGTGCGGCAGGCAGGCACAATGTGACATAAGTCACCAAATTTAGCCTGCAAAAGAAAAGATGTTTTTTGGCAAAAAATATCTGGCGCCGCGTGGGCGCCGGACAGATCATTTTTTGATGGTCTTCACGCCATCCGGCGTACCAATCAGCGCCACGTCAGCACAGCGCGCGGCAAACAGCCCTACGGTGACCACGCCTGGCAGCGCATTGATCGCGGCTTCCAGCTTAATCGGTTCCATAATCTTAAGATTATGCACGTCGAGAATAATGTTGCCGTTGTCGGTCACCACGTTCTGACGGTACTCCGGCAGCCCGCCGAGCTTAACCAGTTCCCGTGCCACATAGGCACGCGCCATTGGGATCACCTCAACCGGCAGCGGAAAATTGCCCAGCACATCAACCTGTTTGGAGGCATCCGCAATGCAGATGAAGCGATCGGCCACCGCAGCGATAATCTTCTCGCGCGTCAGCGCCGCACCGCCGCCTTTTATCATCTCCATCTGGCGGTTGATCTCATCGGCACCGTCAACATACACCGCCAGCTGGTCGACTTCGTTAAGGTCAAAAACGGGAATGCCGTACTCTTTCAGCTTCGCGGTGGAGGCTTCAGAGCTGGAAACAGCCCCTTCGATCTGATGCTTAATCGAGGCCAGCGCATCAATAAAGTGTGCGGCGGTCGAGCCAGTGCCCACACCAACAATCGTGCCCGGCGTGACGTAATCAAGCGCTGCCCAGCCAACGGCTTTTTTCAGTTCATCCTGCGTCATGGTATGTTTAAAACCTGTGCTGCATTGTGTGCGCGTAGTATAAAGCAAGGCTGCAAAAAAAAACCGCTATGCGCGGCATTTGATTGGCAGGATTGGAACACAGCCCACAAAGTGGTTGATTCATAAAGTGAGGTTAGCACGGCGCAAAATGCGTAAAATATGGCATAGTGCAACTTCCACACCTGAAAGAGAGTAGAACGACTGATGAAACGCCCGGATTATCGAACGCTTCAGGCGCTGGATGCAGTGATTCGCGAGCGCGGCTTTGAACGTGCAGCACAAAAGCTCTGTATTACCCAGTCTGCGGTTTCCCAGCGCATTAAGCAGCTGGAGAATATGTTCGGACAGCCGCTGCTGGTGCGCACCGTACCACCGCGTCCGACAGAACAGGGGCAAAAACTGCTGGCGCTGCTGCACCAGGTCGAGCTGCTGGAAGAGGAGTGGCTGGGCGATGATAACGGCGGCACCACTCCCCTGCTGCTGTCGCTGGCGGTCAACGCCGACAGCCTGGCAACCTGGCTGTTACCGGCGCTGAAAACCGTACTGACGGATTCGCCGGTGCGTTTGAACATTCAGGTGGAAGATGAGACGCGCACGCAGGAACGCCTGCGTCGCGGTGAAGTGGTCGGCGCAATCAGTATTCAGCCGCAGCCGTTACCGAGCTGTCTGGTCGATCAGCTGGGCGCGCTGGACTACCTGTTCGTCGGCTCAAAAGAGTTTGCCGCCCGCTACTTCCCCAATGGCGTCACGCGCTCCGCGCTGCTGAAAGCCCCGGCGGTCGCCTTTGACCATCTGGACGATATGCATCAGGCATTTTTACAGCAGAACTTTGACCTGTCGCCGGGCAGCGTACCGTGCCATATCGTTAACTCGTCGGAAGCCTTTGTGCAGCTGGCGCGTCAGGGAACGACCTGCTGTATGATCCCACACCTGCAAATTGAGCGTGAACTGGCGGAAGGTGAACTGATTAATTTGACCCCGGGGCTGTTGCAGCGCCGCATGCTCTACTGGCATCGCTTCGCGCCGGAAAGCCGGCTGATGCGTAAAGTGACCGATGCGCTGCTGGCGCACGGCCATCGCGTGCTGCGTCAGGATGCGGAATAACCGCATGCCGGGCATTTGTAGGGGCCGATCTTCTTTTCCGATCGGCCCGTGCAAGATTAAGGATTACGCTGCAATTCAAACACCACGTCAACCTGGTCGTCGAAGTGAATGCTCTGCTGCTCGTAGGTCTGCGCGGCAGACGTCATCGGGGCGGCATCTGCGGTTTTATACATGCGCGCCATTGGCATTGGCTGGTAGTTCGCCACGTGATAACGGATGCTGTAAACCGGGCCAAGCTGGGTATTAAAGCCCTGCGCCAGTTCGCCTGCCTGCCTGGTGGCATCCTCGATCGCGGCTTTACGCGCTTTCGCTTTATACTCTTCAGGGTTGGCCACGCCCAGCTCCACTGAACGGATCTCATTCAGGCCCGTCTTCAGCGCACCATCCAGCAGATCGTTAAGCTTATCGAGCTTGCGCAGCGTTACCTGCACCTGGCGCACCGCACGGTAGCCTTTCAGCACCGACTTACCATCTTTAGTGTAGTCATATTCAGGTTGGGTCCGCAGGTTGGCGGCGTTGATATCTTTCTTCTCAATACCGTTCTTATCGAGGAAGTCGAAATACTGCTGGACGCGGCTGTCCGCCTGTTTCTTCGCTTCGCCCGCATCCTTCGCGGAAACATTCACTTCGATAGCCAGCGTGGCGATATCCGGGGTGGCATCGACGCTGGACTGCCCGGACGTCACCACGTGCGGGCCATTAGGTAACTCGTCTGCCTGCGCAGCTAATGGCAGCGTTCCCAATCCAATCATTGCGGCCAGGGCCAGTTTAGTCAGCTTCACTGCTTCCTCCATGGGGTATTTCATCGGCTTCGTATGAGCAGCTGCCGCAGAAAAGCGCTGCGGCAGCGAATTGTTCCGTCTCAGAGCAACGGTTCAGCATATTTTAGTGCGTGATAACCGCTCACGCTATGACATCAATTCCTGGAGTGAAGTTCCCGTCAGAGGAAAGAGAGGGCCTGCAGTGCCAGTTTGAGGGCGATGGCCCACATAACCAGCCCGACCAGCAGGTTGATGATGCGCTGGGCTCGGCGGGTGTTGAGCAACGGCGACAGCCAGGAGGCCAGCAGGGCAAGACCGAAGAACCACACCACCGAGGCACTGGCGGAGCCGAGCGCAAACCAGCGGCGCGCTTCTTCAGGCAGCTGTCCGCCCAGGCTGCCAAGCACCACAAAGGTATCAATGTAGACATGCGGATTGAGCCAGGTGACGGCCATCATTGTCGCCACGATACGCCAGCGCCCCTGCTTTAACGCCTTAGCCGACGCGAGATCAACATCGCCGCTAAACGCGGTGCGCAGGGCACCAAAGCCGTACCACAGCAGGAAGGCCACACCGCCCCAGGTCACCAGATTAAGCATCAGCGGTGACTGGTTGAGCAAGGCGCTACCGCCAAAAATCCCACCGCAAATCAGCACGATATCGCTCAGCGTGCAGAGTGCCGCCGTCATCAGATGATACTGACGTCGCACGCCCTGGTTCATCACGAACGCATTTTGCGGACCGAGCGGTAAAATCAGCGCTGCGCCCATGGCAACACCTTGAAGGAAAACAGATAACACGGGAAAGCCCTCAGCGGATAACGATGATGGCAAGTGTATAGCGCGGGAATTATTAGGGGAAATGGAAAAAATTAATGGTTTATAAGAAAGGCTAATAATGGGTCAGCCACTATTTCAGGCCGACCCGGAAACCATTACTCAGCTTTTGCCGCTTCGGCTTCAGGCGCTTTGACCTGATGCAGGTGCACGTCCATCTGCGGATAAGGAATACCGATCCCTTTAGCATCCAGCGCGCGCTTGAAGTTCTTCATCAGATCCCAGTACACGTTCTGCAGATCGCCCGCTTTGCTCCAGCAGCGGATCACCACGTTGACGGAAGAGGCCGCCAGCTCGTTCAGGCCGATCTGCACGCCGCGCTCCTGCAGTACGCGTGGCTCCGCATCAACCACCTCACGCAGCAGGGTCAGCACTTGATCAATATCGGCATCGTAGGCCACGCCAATGATGAATTCGTTACGGCGCTCCGGCTCGCGCGAGAAGTTAACGATGTTACCGGCGATAATTTTGCCGTTAGGCACCACCACGATTTTGCCGTCGGCAGTTTTCAGGGTAGTGGAGAAGATCTGCACGTTCTGCACAGTGCCCATTACGCCAATATCGATAAACTCACCCGTGCGGAACGGACGGAAAGTGACCAGCAGGACTCCGGCCGCCAGGTTTGAGAGCGAGCCCTGCAGTGCAAGGCCGATAGCCAGGCCGGCAGCACCCAGAACGGCAATTACCGAAGCAGTCTGCACACCCACGCGGCCCAGCGCGGCAATCAGGGTGAAGGCAATGATTCCATAGCGCACCAGAGCCGACAGGAAGTCAGCCACCGTGGCATCGATATGGCGCGCACGCATCACTTTGTTAATCGCGTTGGAGATAATGCGTGCGACGATCATCCCGACGATGATGATTGCCAGGGCAGCTACGATATTGACTGCATAGCTCAGCAGCAGCGCCTGATTGCGCACCAGCCAGCCCCCGGCACTGTTAATACCACCAACTACATTTAAATCGTCCATAAACTGATCCCGTTGTTGCCCAAAAGGGCGTTCAAAACTCTGCCAGCAAGCGGCAGCCGATGGCGTTAAGGGTATGCAAAAAATTGCAGTTTTGCCAAACAAGTCACGAAATCACCTGAACATTCCGAATTGATTGCATAAAAAAAGGCCCCTCAGGGCCTTTTTTGAGCAGAAGCTGAATTACAGTACGTCGACCGCGTTCAGTTCTTTAAATGCCTGCTCCAGGCGAACAATCATTGAAGACTGGGAAGCACGCAGCCATACGCGTGGATCGTAGTACTTCTTGTTCGGCTTATCAGCGCCTTCCGGGTTGCCCAGCTGCGCCTGCAGATAACCTTCGTTCTTTTTGTAGTACTGCAGGATGCCGTCCCAGGTTGCCCACTGGGTATCGGTATCAATGTTCATTTTGATCACGCCATAACCGATAGACTCTTCGATTTCAGCCGCAGATGAACCGGAACCGCCGTGGAATACGAAGTCCAGGGAGTTCACTGGCAGACCGTGTTTTTCGCTGACGTATTTCTGAGAATCACGCAGGATGGTCGGGGTCAGTTTCACGTTGCCTGGCTTGTACACGCCGTGCACGTTACCGAATGAAGCAGCGATAGTGAAACGTGGGCTGATGGCGTTCAGCTTGGTGTAAGCGTAATCAACGTCTTCTGGCTGGGTGTACAGCGCGGAAGCGTCCATGTGGCTGTTGTCCACGCCATCTTCTTCACCACCGGTGCAGCCCAGTTCAATTTCCAGGGTCATGTCGATTTTCGCCATGCGCGCCAGATACTTGCTGCAGATCTCGATGTTTTCTTCCAGCGACTCTTCAGACAGGTCGATCATGTGAGAAGAGAACAGTGGCTTACCGGTTTTGGCGAAGTGAGCTTCACCCGCTTCCAGCAGGCCGTCGATCCACGGCAGCAGTTTCTTCGCGCAGTGGTCGGTGTGCAGGATAACCGGCACGCCGTAATGTTCAGCCATCAGATGCACGTGGTGTGCGCCAGAGATTGCGCCAAAGATAGCAGCAGCCTGTGGCTTATCTGATTTCAGGCCTTTACCGGCGATGAAGCCAGCGCCACCGTTGGAGAACTGAATGATGACCGGTGCTTTTACTTTCGCAGCGGTTTCCAGAACGGCGTTGATGGAGTCAGTACCCACGCAGTTAACTGCTGGCAGGGCGAACTTGTTCTCTTTCGCCACTTTGAAGATCTTCTGAACGTCGTCACCGGTGACAACGCCTGGTTTTACGAAATCAAAAATTTTAGACATGTTAGCTTGTCCTGTTTCTTCGGTCGTATTAAAGGATTCAGATCTCACGCGGGGCATCAAACACCCCGCACTGAGGATTAATTAGTTCTGCTTCGCACGCTCTTCCAGCATGGCAACCGCAGGCAGAGTTTTGCCTTCCACGAACTCGAGGAATGCACCGCCACCGGTAGAGATATAGGAGATTTTATCTTCAATACCAAACAGGTCGATGGCCGCCAGCGTATCACCGCCGCCAGCGATGGAGAATGCGTCACTGTCTGCAATCGCTTTAGCAACGATTTCAGTGCCTTTACGGAAGTTAGGGAATTCGAACACGCCAACCGGGCCGTTCCACAGAATAGTTTTAGCTTCTTTCAACAGCTTAGCCATGGCTTCTGCGGTTTCATCACCGAAGTCCATGATCTCTTCATTGTCCTGAACTTCAGACACTTTCTTCACGGTAGACGGTGCAGTTTCAGAGAATTCCGTGCCGACGCGAGAGTCGGTAGGAACCGGGATCTTGAACTCATCGCGCAGTTTTTTCGCCGCTTCAACGAAATCTGGCTCGTACAGTGATTTACCGACGTTGTTGTCGATGGCCACGAAGGTGTTAGCAATGCCACCGCCAACAATCACGGTGTCAGCAATCTTCACCAGCGAGTTCAGTACGTCAAACTTAGTGGAGACTTTTGAACCGCCAACCACTGCCACCATTGGGCGCGCAGGCGTTTTCAGGGCTTTACCCAGCGCTTCCAGCTCGTTCGCCAGCAGCGGGCCAGCACAGGCGATTGGGGCAAATTTACCCACGCCGTGCGTTGAAGCCTGTGCGCGGTGCGCGGTGCCGAAGGCGTCCATCACGTAGACGTCGCACAGGGCCGCGTATTTTTTAGAGAGCGCTTCGTCGTCTTTCTTTTCGCCCTTGTTAAAACGAACGTTTTCCAAAACCACCAGCTTGCCGGCTTCCAGCTCAACGCCGTCGAGGTACTCTTTCGCCAGGGAGACGTTTTCCGCGCCCAGCTTATCTTTCAGGTAGTTCACTACCGGCAGCAGTGAGAACTCTTCGTTGTATTCACCTTCGGTCGGGCGACCAAGGTGGGAGGTTACCATCACTTTTGCGCCCTGCTTCAGGGCCGCTTCGATGGTCGGCAATGAAGCACGAATTCGTGCATCAGACGTCACTTTCCCTTCTTTCACTGGCACGTTTAAATCGGAACGAATTAGTACGCGTTTACCAGCAAGATCCAGATCGGTCATCTTAATTACAGACATGGTGAATCCTCTCGTTTAACTCTTAAGTTTTACAGGCGCAAACCGCGCCCTACCTGAAACCGCTTGCGGCCATCGCTAACGTGGTATCAATCATCCGGTTAGCAAAGCCCCATTCGTTGTCGCACCAGACTAAAGTCTTAATCAGGTGCTGACCGCTGACCCGCGTCTGCGTGCCGTCCACTATGGCACTGTGCGGATCGTGGTTAAAATCTATCGAGACTAACGGTAATTCCGTATAGTCAACTATACCACTAAATGCCCCTTCTGACGCACTTTGCAGCAGGGCGTTGACCTCACATGCCTTTACCGCATCACGCACGCTGACGCTCAGGTCAATGGCCGTCACGTTGATGGTCGGCACGCGCACCGCAATCGCTTCGAAGCGATCGTTAAATTTCGGAAAAATACGCGTAATGCCGGCGGCCAGCCGGGTGTCGACCGGAATAATCGACTGGCTGGCAGCGCGGGTGCGCCGTAAATCCGGGTGATAAGCATCAATCACCTGCTGGTCATGCATCGCCGAATGAATCGTGGTGACGGTGCCGGACTCAATACCCCAGGCATCATCCAGCAGCTTGATAATCGGAATGATGCAGTTAGTGGTACAGGAAGCATTCGACACCAGCAAATGCTCCGGCAGCAGCGCTTTCTCATTCACGCCGTAAACCACGGTGGCGTCCAGATCGTGCCCGCCTGGGTGTGAGAACAACACCTTTTTTGCCCCAGAGTGCAGGTGCGCTTCACCATCGGCACGGCTGCCATAAACTCCGGTACAGTCGAGCACGACATCGACATTCAGCTCGCGCCACGGCAGGTGCGCGAGCTCTGCCACATGCAGCAGGCGGATGGTGTCATCCCCTACCGTCAGCAGGTCGCGCTCCTGACGCACATCCCATGCGAATCGCCCGTGGCTGGTATCGTATTTCAGCAAATGTGCCATGCCCGCGGCGTCCGCCAGCTCATTGATGGCGACGACCGTAATTTCAGCACGTCGCCCGGTCTCGTACAGCGCGCGTAAAACATTGCGCCCAATGCGACCAAACCCGTTTATGGCAATGCGAACTGTCATATTACTCCTGCACCAGAATTCACCGTAAAATCGGACAATTAGCCTGAGCCAGCCGTGGCGATTTGTACAGCAGATTCTTATCGAATGGTCGGCGAAAATAACAGGGCCCACTGACAACTGAAACGCTTCAGCCAGAATAATAGAAGTCAGGAATAATAGGAATGACTGGGATCAATTGCGGCGCGTAAGTTTGGATCTACGTCACAAATTTAGAATTTATCGGTGGGAACAAAAAAGGGGCGGGTATGCCCGCCCCCTACGCTATAACATCCTGAGGCGAGGCATGCCTCGCCCGCTGCGTGATTACAGCAGCGCTTTCGCTTTAGCGACCACGTTATCCACGGTGAAGCCAAACAGGTCGAACAGCTTCTCGGCCGGTGCAGACTCGCCGAAGCTGGTCATACCGACGATGGCACCGTTCAGGCCGGTGTATTTGAACCAGTAATCTGCGATACCGGCTTCAATCGCCACGCGCGCGCTGACAGCTTTCGGCAGCACGGATTCGCGGTAAGCGGCATCCTGCTTGTCGAAGGCATCAGTAGACGGCATGGAAACCACGCGCGCCTTACGGCCTTCAGCAGTCAGCTGCTCATAAGCGCCCACGGCCAGCTCAACTTCTGAACCGGTAGCGATGAAGATGACCTCCGGCGTACCGTCGCAATCTTTCAGCACGTAAGCACCACGCGCAACGTTAGCCAGCTGCTCAGCGGTACGATCCTGCTGTGCCAGGTTCTGACGCGACAGGATCAGCGCAGTTGGGCCATCCTGACGTTCGATGCCATATTTCCACGCAATCGCCGACTCAACCTGGTCACACGGGCGCCAGGTGCTCATGTTCGGCGTCACGCGCAGGCTCGCCAGCTGCTCTACCGGCTGGTGAGTTGGGCCATCTTCGCCCAGACCGATAGAGTCATGGGTATAGACCATCACCTGACGGATCTTCATCAGTGCAGCCATACGCACCGCATTACGGGCATATTCGACAAACATCAGGAAGGTCGCGGTGTACGGCAGGAAACCACCGTGCAGGGTGATACCGTTAGCGATAGCGGTCATACCGAATTCGCGCACGCCGTAATGGATGTAGTTACCCGCTGCATCTTCGTTGATTGGCTTAGAACCAGACCACATCGTCAGGTTGCTTGGCGCCAGGTCAGCGGAGCCGCCCAGATATTCCGGCAGCAGTTTGCCAAAGGCTTCGATGGCATTCTGTGACGCTTTACGGCTGGCGATTTTCGCCGGGTTCGCCTGTAGCTGTTCAACAAACTTCTGCGACTCAGCAGCCCAGTTTGCCGGCAGCTCGTTATTCATGCGGCGCTTGAACTCAGCGGCCAGCTCCGGGAAGGCTTTAGCGTAGGCAGCAAACTTCTCGTCCCATGCAGCTTCTTTCGCCTGGCCCGCTTCTTTCGCGTCCCACTGTGCATAGATGTCTGAAGGAATTTCAAACGGCGCGTGGTTCCAGCCCAGCTGCTTACGGGTCAGTGCAATCTCTTCATCGCCCAGCGGCGCACCGTGGGAGTCGTGAGTACCGGCTTTGTTCGGCGAACCGAAGCCAATAACCGTTTTGCACATCAGCAGGGAAGGCTTATCGCTCACCGCTTTGGCTTCTTCCACCGCTTTCTTAATCGCGTCCGCATCATGACCGTCCACGCCGCGCACCACGTGCCAGCCGTAAGACTCGAAGCGCTGCGCGGTGTCATCGGTGAACCAGCCATCAATGTGGCCGTCGATGGAGATACCGTTGTCATCATAGAACGCGACCAGTTTACCCAGCTTCAGCGTACCCGCCAGCGAGCACACTTCGTGCGAGATGCCTTCCATCATGCAGCCGTCGCCCATGAACACGTAGGTGTTATGGTCAACAATATCGTGGCCCGGACGGTTAAACTGCGCGGCCAGCGTGCGTTCTGCAATAGCAAAACCGACCGCGTTGGCGATACCCTGGCCCAGTGGACCGGTGGTGGTTTCCACGCCTACGGTGTAGCCGTATTCAGGGTGACCTGGGGTTTTGGAGTGCAGCTGACGGAAGTTAGCCAGTTCACTGATTGGCAGATCGTAACCGCTGAGGTGCAGCAGGCTATAGATCAGCATTGAGCCGTGGCCGTTTGACAGCACGAAGCGGTCGCGGTCTGCCCACAGCGGGTTAGTCGGGTTGTGATTCAGGAAGTCACGCCACAGAACTTCGGCGATATCGGCCATGCCCATTGGGGCGCCCGGGTGGCCGGATTTGGCTTTTTGCACCGCATCCATACTCAATGCGCGAATGGCGTTGGCAAGCTCTTTACGAGAAGACATTTTCTACTCCAGGTCGGATTTAACGCTTCGCCGTCCTTAACCTATTGTAATGAATGAGTTATCAGGCAAAGCCGAAGGAAAGTCGACAATCAATGTACATGAAACACGGGTAACATGTACATGGCGCAGGATGTAAAAAAAGTCACATTAGTGGCCCTTTCGGAGCAGTGGTGCTATGCATTTATACCAGCAAAGGCTATAACTCCGGTTTCGCTGGCAATAATTCGCCCAGCATAAATTGACAACTTTTTGATTTCTATACCTTGTTACCTAAATGGATGAACTGGAATGATGAAACGTATTTCTGTTAGCGCGATCGCACTCGCGACATTAGTTTCCGGCTGTCAGAATTTTGACAGCAATGCCCTGATGCAGTCAGGCGCGCAGGCTTACCAGGCTGCTACCCTGAGCGATGCGCAGGTTAAAGAGCTGAGCGAAAAATCCTGTCAGCAGATGGACAGCGAAGCGCAGATTGCTCCCGCCAGCAGCACTTATGCTCAACGCCTGAAGAAGATCTCCGCTGCGCTGGGCGACAATATCAACGGCACGCCGGCTAACTACAAAGTCTACGTCACCAAAGATGTCAACGCGTGGGCGATGGCAAACGGCTGCATCCGCGTTTACAGCGGCCTGATGGATATGATGACCGATAATGAAGTGGAAGGTGTGCTGGGCCACGAAATGGGCCACGTCGCGCTGGGCCACTCGCGTAAAGCGATGCAGCTGGCCTACTCCACCACCGCTATCCGCACCGCGGCGGCCTCTGCTGGCGGTATTGCCGCTTCGCTGTCACAGTCGCAGCTGGGTGACCTGGGTGAAAAACTGGTGAACGCGCAGTTCTCCCAGAGCCAGGAATCGCAGGCCGATGACTACTCGTTTGATCTGCTGAAAAAACGCAATATTAACCCGCAGGGTCTGGTGACCAGCTTCGAGAAGCTGGCGAAGCTGGAAGGCACGCACGAAAGCAGTATGTTTGACTCGCATCCGGCTTCTCAGGCGCGCGCCGACCATATCAAAGAGCGTATCGCGGCCGGTAAGTAATTGCGGGCGCGGCAGGGGGCGGGCATGCCCGCCCCGAATCATTAATATAAGGTTTTCTGCGGTGGGCCGGCAAAATGCAAGGGTCCGATTGCGCTCATTTTTACCTCCACCAGCGTTGGCCCCGGCATCGCTATCGCTTCCGCCAGTACGCTGCTGAACATGGCGGCATCGCTGATGCTCCAGGCCTGCATCCCCATCGACTGCGCCAGCAGGGTATAATCCGGCGTGTGCAGTTCGTTGTAATACTGCCGCCCGCCAAAATACTTATCCTGAATGCCGCGCATCACGCCGTAACCTCCGTCGTTCATCACCAGCAGCGTCACGTTAGCCCGCTCCTGCACCAGCGTCGCCAGCTCGCCGACGCCCAGCGCCAGCCCGCCGTCACCGACCAGGCCAATCACTTTACGCTGCGGATTGGCCAGCGCGCTGCCAATCGCCATCGCCAGCCCCATTCCGATTGCCCCGGCCAGCGAATGAATATTGGCTAAGGGGCCGTTGGCACGCAGTAAACGACTGCCCCAGACGCTGCCGGAAACGGTAATATCACGCACCAGAATGCCCTGCGCGGGCAGCGCGGCGGCAACGGCATCGTTCAGCCCGGCATACACTCCGCACTGGGCGCGCAGTTCACGTTCCGCTTCTGCCACCGCCTGCGCAATCTGGCGATCGCCCGCCGCATCGCTGACCGGTGACAGGCGCTGTGCCAGTGCATTCAGCAGCGCAGCACAGTCATAGTTCAGCACCTCGTCCGCCAGATAATTTCGGCTGGCCGCTGCCGGGTCGATATCAATCTGCACCCGCGGCTGTGGCAGCGTCAGGGTCCAGCTGCGCGTCTCATTACTGCGCAGGCGCGAACCGGCGATCAGCGTTAAGTCGCATTGCGCCATCACGCTTTCCACCGCAGGAGAGTTGTGAAATGCGCGCAGGCTGCGCGGATGATCATCCGGCAAAATACCGCGACCGTGCGCGCTGGAGATCACCCTGAACCCGGCGTCTGCCAGCTTTCTTATTGCCTCGCTGCAGCCTGATGCTCCACCGCCGACCCACAGCAGTGGGCGCCGGGCACGTTTCACCTTTTCCACCAGCGCGGCAATCACGCTCTCCGGCGGCGCAGGCGCAGAAAGTGGACCGACCGGCGGCGTCACCAGCGAGGCGGGTATCAGGCTGTTCTGGATATCTATCGGGATCTCGACCGAAACCGGACCGCACGGCGGCGTCTGAGCCGTCTGGATTGCCCGATGCAGCAGCGCCACCGCCTGCTGCGGCGAGTGCACGCGCAGCGCGGCCTTACCGGAGCTGCGCAGGAAAGCGAGCTGGTCGCGGGCTTCGTGAATAAATCCGCTGTCGGCATCAAGATACGCCTTCTCAACCTGCCCGGTCAGATGCAGCAGAGGCGTTCCGGCGTTCATCGCTTCGAGCAGCGACCCTACCGCGTTGCCCGCTCCGGCACCGGTACTGGTTAGCGCCACCCCCAGCCCGCTGAACCTCCCGTGCGCATCAGCCATGGTCACTGCGCCCGCCTCGCCGCGAGCGGGAACAAAGTGCAGCTTCCCACGCTGGCCGATGGCATCGGCAATCGGTAAATTGTGAATAGAAATAATCCCATATAGCGTTTTAACCCCGTATAACTCAAGAGTCCGCGCCAGCGCTTCACCCACCGTTATCATTTCGCTCATCGCTATTTCCCGTTCCATAGTTAGTCACTCCAGGCGTTAATTGCCGGGGTCATCGCCAGATAGATGCTCTTCTGCTGCATCCAGGCCTTAATGCCCTGCAGCCCCTTTTCGCGACCAAGGCCACTCTGCTTGAAACCGCCAAACGGCGTGGCTATCGAAAAGACTTTGTAGGTATTGATCCACACCGTGCCGCACTCCAGCCGATCGGCAAGCTGCAGGGCATAAGGGATGTTGCGAGTCCAGATGCCCGCCGCCAGGCCATAAATCGAATCATTGGCCTGGGCTATCAGCTGCTCCTCATCATCGAACGGCATCACCACCAGCACCGGGCCGAAGATCTCCTCCTGGCACACTCTTGCCGCGTTATTCAGCCCGGCGATAATCGTCGGCTGGAACCAGTTGCCGTTCGCCAGCGCCGGATCGGCAGGGATCTCTCCTCCGCACAAAATCTCGCCACCCTCTTCACGCGCCAGCGCCACATAGTCCATCACCGACTGGCGGTGCTCGGGGCCGATCAGCGGGCCGATATGGGTGCCGGGACGCAATGGGTCGCCAAGCCGCAGGCCCTCCGTTAACTGCAGCAGTCTGTCGATCAGTCGTGGGTAGAGAGAGCGATGAATAAACAGCCGCGATCCGGCAATGCAGGCCTGCCCGCCAGAGCTGAAAATGCCGTAGCAAATGCCGCGTGCGGCCTGCTCGATATCGGCGTCGGCCAGCACAATGGTCGGGGATTTCCCTCCCAGTTCCAGCGAAGTGCCGATCAGTTTGTCCGCCGCGATATGCGCCAGACGCTGGCCGGTACGGGTTCCGCCGGTAAAGGAGATTTTCTTCACCAGTGAATGACGCGCCAGCGCTTCCCCGACTATCGAGCCTTTGCCTGGCAGTACGCTGAGCAGCCCCGGCGGCAGCCCGGCCTGCTCAAACAGCGCGGCCAGCTCCAGCGCCATCAGCGGCGTGGCTTCCGCCGGTTTCAGCACCACGGCATTGCCAGCCGCCAGCGCCGGGGCAATTTTCTGCATCTCACTGGCAATCGGTGAGTTCCACGGCGTGATTGCCGCCACCACGCCGATCGGCTCGTAGCGACTGAGGGTGATAAAGTCGTTGCTGCGCGGCGGCGGGATCTCCCCCTCCATCACTTCACAGACGGCCGCAAAATAGTGCGCGGTTGCGGCAGCGCTGGCGACCAGCCCGCGCGTCTCCGCCAGCGGTTTACCATTGTCGCGCGTCTGCAGCTGCGCCAGCGCCTCCAGCCGTTGCGTAATAAGGTCCCCCACTCGATGCAGGATCGCGGCACGCTGGTGTGGCAGGCTCTGCCGCCACTGCGGCGCCCGCCAGGCGCGCTCGGCCGCGCTAACTGCCAGCTCAACATCGTCCAGGCTGGCGGCATGCAGCCAGCCATTGACCGATCCATCGGCCGGGTTGGTGCTGCAAAAACGCTCTCCGCGCCCTTCGCGCCACTCGCCGGCCAGGTACAGCTTTAACGTTTCCATCAGGGTTCCTTAGAGATAAAGCAGCTGACGGCAGGCCTCTACGGCACTGAGTGCTGCCAGCATGGAGGTTTTCGCATTGGTGCTGAGCGGATAACCACGCAGTTCCAGGTAGAGATCGCCGAACTTTCCCGCCGCCTGTAGCGTATGGGTATTGCGCTTTGTCGCCGGGTCAACCATCAGCTCAACCTGCGTCTGGTCCATCCCGATCCCAGCCAGAGCAATGGTCGCCGCCACGTTGGCGTTAGCCGGGAACAGCCGTGCGGCTTCACGCGCGCTGCCGCGCCAGAACACCTGACGGTCGCTGACCGCCATCAGGTCGATCTGCGTTTCCGCATGGCTACCCCGCCAGCTGGCCGGGCTTTTACACGACTGATAGATCACATGGTCCAATCCGCCCTCGCGCGCGGCAGCCAGCCCGTCCAGCCCGGCGACGGCACCAGAAAGCGGGATCAACCGTCCCCCCCCGCGGTGACAGGCCGCCAGCAGGCGCTGATGCAGTAACTCATCCGCCAGCGCGCCGGTGGAAATCACCGCCAGCCGCCAGCCGCGCCGCAGAACACATTCAGCATATTCGCCGACGGCCTGCTGGCTGGCACACTCCAAAACCAGCTGCGGCTGCCCGTCACAGGCCTCAGGGGAGGTCAGTGCGGCAACCCGTGTGCCAAAGCGATCGCGGATCGCCGCATGATGGCTTTCCCGCGCCACTATCCAGCCAGGCTCAACGCCCTGCGGCAGCCGCGCCAGTACTTCCTGTGCCATGGCACCAAAGCCGATTAGCATGATCTTTTTCATCATTTACCCTCATAGCTGGCGGGAAAAACCGCCTGAGACATCCAGCGCCGCCCCGGTCGTGAAAGAGGCCAGCGGCGAGGCGAGAAACAGCAACGCGCGCGCCGCCTCTTCCGGCTTGCCAAGCCTTCCGAGCGGAATACCGCGCCGCCGGGCCAGCGCAGTCGTCCACTGCTCCCAGCTGAGATCGCGATCTTCACGCTGTTCAAAGCGCCGCCGCCACTGCCCGGACTCCACCATGCCGAGCAGGATCGAATTCACCCGAATACCTTTGCTGACCAGATCTTTCGACAGGGTCAGCGTCATGTTTAACAGCGCAGCACGCGCCGCAGAGGTGGCAATCATGTGCTCCTCCGGCTGGCGCGCCAGCAGCGAATTGACGCAGGTCACCGAAGCCATATCCGACTGTTCCAGCCACGGCAAAAAAGCCTGCAGCGGGTTGAGCACGCCAAACAGTTTCAGCTCTGCTTCATGCAGCCAGGCATCGCGCGGCGTGTCTGCGTAGTTCGCCACATAGCCCTGCCCGGCGTTGTTGATCAGCATATCCACCGCGCCAAAACGTTTGCTGACCGCCAGCGCAAAGCGCTCAACCTGCTCCGGCACCAGCACGTCACAGTGGTGCGCCAGCATATCGGCCTCGGGGAACTGCTCACGCAGCCTGGCCTGCGCACTGGCTAGTCGCGCCGTGTCGCGCCCGCAGAAGGCCACTCTGGCGCCGGCGGCCAGCAGCAGCTGTAACGTGGCGAAGCCGATACCGGAGGATCCCCCGGTGACCACCGCCACGCGCCCGTTAATTTGCAGGTTCATTTTCGGCCTCCGTAATACGCTGCAGCTGGCGATTAAAAAACGCCGCATTATCGAGATAGCAGGCATGCCCGGCAGTCGGGATCGTCAGGTAAGGCAGGCTCCAGCGGCGGGCAAGCTCACGCACCGCCGCTGGCGGCGTAATCTCATCCAGCTCACCGCACCACACCTCTGTCGGGCAGTGAATATCCGCCAGCCAGTGATGGATATCCTCCGTTGCCAGCATGGATGCCGCCTGCAAATACCCCGACGCATTCAACCGCCGCATGCCCGCCGCCACCGTTGCGATATCGCGTTCATCGGCCAGCGGGCGCAGCAGATGGGCGGCGCGGCTGTCGGCCAGCTGCCGTAAACCGCCGGACAGCTGCTGCTCGCGCTGTTCCATCACCTGGCGCTGCTTTTCAGGCGGCGCACTGCCGTAGCCCTGCGCCGGGTCGGCCAGCACCAGCCGCGTGACGCGGTTTGGATATCGCACGGTAAAAGCACTGGCCACCAGCGCCCCCAGCGAATGCCCTACCACCGCCGCACGCGAGATATGGGCATCATCCAGCATCTGCGCCAGCACATCGGCATACAGCGCGGCGGAGGGATGGGGGTGAGTGAGCGGCTGGCTCTGCCCGTAACCCGGCGCATCCCAGGCCAGCATGTGGCAACACTGCTGCAGGCCGCTGTTATTCAGCTGCTTATGCCAGTTGCCGCTGCCGGAACTGATGCCGTGCAGCAGCACCAGCGCCGGTCCATTTCCGGTTTCCCACCATTGGATCATTGACGTTTTACCTTAGCCAGCGGGTGATCGTGCGGATAGGTCGGGATATGCGGCTGCGCGGTGCCCAGCATCACGCACATCAGCGCTTCCTCTTCGCCGTGATTAAACAGACCGCGATAAATTCCGGCAGGAACGGAGATCAGGTCACGTTCGTTGAGCACCGTTTCACAGTAGCTGTCGCCATCTTTGACCATCAGCGTGATGCAGCCTTTCAGCATGAAAAACACCTCCTCCACATCGTCATGCAGATGCAGCGGCCCTTCACTTTTTGCGGGCAGCACCATGGTTGAGAAGGTGAAATGCTCGGCCGGCACGGTGTTGGTATCTGCGGAGACGCCGGTCGCCCCGGTGCCGATATAGCGCATCTGCGCCCGGCGGTATTTCGGGTCGAAATCGGCCTGAAACTTCAGGGCATTCCAGTCATATTTGCGCCCGGAAAAACGCGCAATGCGCGACTCTACCCACTCATCCATCGGCAGGTTGGCGGGTTTTACAACAGCGTTAGATTTAGTCTCTGACATGATGAGTACTCCTCAGTAACGTTTCAGGATTGGCAGTAACAGCACGCAGCCCGCTGCGGCCATCACCACCAGAAACAGCAGGCCGCTGTCCATGCTGTGAGATTCGGCGATTAATGCCCCCATCAGCAGGGGTGCCAGCGCCCCGGCAAAATTCCCCAGGCCGTTGAAAACGCCCCCCGCGGTAGCGCTGACGCTGGGCGGCGTGGCTTTCGCCAACAGGGCAAAAATATTCGGCGCCCCGGCTCCCCACATAAAGGTGCTGAAGCTCATGGCGGCAATCACCTGCGCGGTTTGTTGCAGGTGCAGCACCGCCAGCAGGCCAAGTGATGCACCCGCAAGCGAGATAAAGCAGGCCAGTGCCCGCCGGTCGACGCGGTCGGAGAGCCAGGCCCCCAGCCCTTCCCCCACCAGCATGGCGATAAACGGCAGCGACGAGAGCCAGCCGACGTCGCGCAGGTGGATGCCGCGCCCCTCGACCAGATAGCTGGGGAGCCAACCGTTCACGCCCCACAGGTAAGTGAGAAAGGTGATATTGCACAGGCAGATAAGCCAGAAGTGACCGCTGCGATACAGCACTGCGCGCGCGGCTTTACGCGGTTGTGTACTGCTGCAGGTGCCTGGCGATCCGCGGCGAATATTGCGCAGCGCCAGGCATACCCAGCCCACGACGGGCAGCGTCAGCAGCGCCATAAACCAGAAGGTGCTCTGCCAGCCAAACCGGCTGAGGATAAACAGCGAGAGGGGAAACCCGATGGCAGCACCAATCGGCGTTCCCAGCAGCCACAGCATGGTGGCGCGGGCCTGCAGGTGCTGCGGGAAGTTATTGCGCACCACGGCAAATGCCAGCGGGAACAGCGGCCCTTCCGCCACGCCAAGCGCGATGCGCAATCCCAGCATGGTCCGGTAGGAGTGGCAGAAGCCCATCGCCACCATCAGCAGGCACCACAGCAGCATCATGCCCGCCAGCAAACGCAGCGGATTGATGCGGTCGCCCAGCCCGCTGAGCAACATCGAAGAACAGCCATAGCTGAGCAGAAAGGCGCTCATTAACAGCCCCAGCCGCGTGGTGTCGAAACTCAGCCCCATCGCCTGCTGAAAGTGCACGTCAGAAAACAGGGCGGCAATACTCACCTTGTCGAAAAAGGCCAGCAGCACGCAGGCAAATAGCGCCAGCGGGATCGACCAGCGAACGGTTTCAACCTGCCCGGCTGCCGCAAGCGGCGGGTGTTCAAGTGTGCTCATCTGCCTGGCCTCCGGTTAACGTAACGACATCAGTGAAAAGTCGGGGTCAGCCAGCTGCGCCGCATCCAGCGGGCGCTGAGCCAGCATCCAGCGCTTCGCCAGCTTAATGCTGCGCGCATCGTTAAATGCCACCAGCTGCTGCAGGCGGCTGTCCGCGCCGAGACGGAACCACAGCCCACCTCCGGGCTGCGGCCTGACAATGGTGCTTGCCGCGTCACCGGGCAGGCCGAGGATCTGAATATTGACGTCGTATTGATCCGACCATAGCCAGGGGATCTCGCCATACCCTTCAGCCTGCGGATCAAGCATCGCCTGCGCGGTGGCAATGGCCTGATTTTGGGCAAAGGCCCAGGACTGCAGCGAGATACCGTATTGCGGATGGCGCGCCACATCGCCGATGGCAAAAATCGCCGGATCGCTGGTCTGCCCGTGGGCATTTACGACGATGCCATTCGCGACCTCAAGCCCGGCCTGCTGCGCCAGTTCAAGATTTAGCTCAATCCCAATCCCCACCACCACGCGGTCAAAGGTTTCGGCTTCGCTGCTCGCGCAGCTCAGCTGTGGCCGATCGTGCTGTTGATGAAGTACGATTTCACCGCAGTCGAGATGCAGCCGCACCCCGTGCCGCTGATGTAGCGCCAGCAGCGCCGCCGACACCGCCGGGTCAATACTGCGCTGGCACAGTGCGGGCTGGCGCTCAAACACCGTGACGTCGATACCTTTGCTGCGGGCCGAAGCGGCAATTTCTAACCCGATCCAGCCGCCGCCAACCACCGCCAGGCGCTGGCAGTCGTTTAGCCCGGCTTTCAGCGAGATGGCGTCCTGCCAGCTGCGTAAGGTGTGAATACAAGGATGGTTTTGCCACTCGCGCCCCGGCAGGCGAGGACGGCTACCGGTAGCAATCAACAGCCGATCGTAGGGCAGCTGCTGACCATCGCTGAGCAGCACGCGCTTTTGAGCGCGCAGGATCTGCTCGGCGCGCAGCGGGCGATACCAGCTGAGATCGAGCGCCGCCTGCACAGGCTCGCTAAACAGGCGGGTCAGGGCGACCTCCTCCTGCAACAGCACACTTTTCGACAGCGGCGGTCGTTCATAAAAGTCCCACGGCTCGTCGGCCACCACGCTGATAGGCTGGTCGTAGCCCCTGTCGCGCAGGGTTTTCGCCGCCCAGCCGGCCGCCTGCCCGCCGCCGATAATCACAATCCCGGCGCTCATAGCGCCTCCTCACTCTTCAGCTGGCGGCGAGTGGTGTAATCGATGCCCCCTTCTACCGCCCATTCAGTAAAGGAGACCAGCGAGTGCTCCAGCTCACGCGGCTGCCAGTTTTCCGTCAGCCAGTCATCGTTGGTGTAATACTCGAACGCCCCCCCAGCCGGGCTGTTGACGTACCAGAAATAGGCGGAAGAGACCGGATGGCGGCCGGGGCCAATAAAGGTGCTCCACTGCTGTTTGTTCATCGCCAGGCCACCGCCAACCACTTCATGGATATCGCGCACGGTAAACGCCACGTGGTTCAGGCCGCGCTTACCATTCGGCAGCTGCAGGAGAAACAGGGTGTGATGGCCACCGCGCTGCTGAGCCCGCAGGAACACCGCGCGATTGATGTAGCGGTCAGAAACCTCGAAGCCGAGCACCTCGCGATAGAACTTCTCCGTCTGCGCCAGGTCACTGACAAAAAACACCACGTGACCAATATTGATTGGCGTTGCCTGGGAATAGACCGGGCTCGGCTGGTCGATACGGCGAATATCGTCCCACTGGTTGATGCCCGGAACCTCGAGTTCGACCTTACGCTGCTGGCGGACAACAATACGTAGCGCCATACCATTAGGATCGGTGCAGTACAGCGCCCCGCCGCGCTCCTGGCAACTGGGCTGGTCGCGCATTTTTTGCGCAATAGCGGCCAGTGCCGCTGCATCTTTAACCCCCCAGGTGACGCGCCGCAGGGTGGAGCCTGCTTCGAAGGCCGCTGGCAGGTCCGGGTTGTCCAGCGGGGTGAATTCAACCTGTGCGCCGCTCAGCGTTTGAAACAGACGATCGCTGCCGTTCACCGGCGACAGGCCAAAATCACGGATGAATTTGCTGCACAGTGCCGGGTCTTCAACGCCAAATTCCAGCTTTTCAATTCCAGTTACGCGCATGCTCTCTGCCTCTTTTTTGTTCAAAATGACGAATCCGGACGTAGAGATCCCCGACGCGGTTAAGCGCCTGAAAAATTTACGCAGTGAATGGGTTAGCCGGCCTGGGCGTGATGCCCTAACAGGCCTGAGATTTTCGTCGCGGCATCGGCCACCAGCTGCTGCAAATGCCTGCGGTCAGCGGCCGGAATTTCGTGCATTGGCACCATGATGCTGACCACTGCCGCCACCCGACTTCTGGGCCCGAAGATCGGGTAAACAATCGACGAAATTCCAGGGCGAAAGAAAGATTCACCAATCACATAACCGCGCTGGTTATCCTGCTGCACCATCTCCCACAGCGTCTCACGATCCTGGGATGGCACCTGGGCCGCGCCCGCAATCAGCGGCTCCGGATAGAGTTGTTCAAAATCGCTGCGGTTCAGATCGGTGAGCAGCACCCTGCCCAGCGAAGTGCAGTGAACCGGTAGCCGTGAACCGACGCTCACCTGATTGATGCGCGCCCCTGCGGCGCTGACGCGGGCGATGTAAATCAGATCGCGCCCGTCGCGTATCGCCAGATGGCTGCTACACTGGCTGCGGTCGCGCAGCTGCTCAATCACCGGCTGCCCCGCCTGCGCCACATCCAGCGAGGCGATATACTCAAACCCCAGCCGCAGCACCATCATGCCAAGAGTAAAAGTGTTGTTACGCGGGTTACGCTGTAAGAAACCCAGGTGCTCCAGAGTCTGCACCACGCGGTAAGCGCTGGCTTTTGGCATGTCGACCAGCCGGTGCAGCTCGGCGAAGGTCATTTCGCGCTGCTGCTCGCTAAAGGCGAGTAGCAGCTGCAACCCGCGATCTAATCCCGGGATCAGATAGCGGCAGCTTGATGCTTCAGACATGAAGACTCCTGCACATCAGTTAAAAACAAATCCACCGTTAACCGGCAGCAGCTGCCCGGTAACGAAGTCAGACAGCGATGACAACAGCCAAATCACGCTGCCGCTGACGTCCTGCGGGTGCTGCGCTCCGGCGAGCGCGCGCCCCTGCTCATACAGCTGATGCCGGGCCGCTGGCACGTACTCTGTGGCGGCGACCCGCGTCAGCCCCGGGGCAATGGCATTGACGCACAGCCCGCGCTCTCCCAGCTCCCGCGCCATTGAGCGCGTCATGGCAATAATCGCGCCCTTACTGGCAACATACGCCAGCAGGTTCGGTGCGCCCCACAGCGCGGTATCCGAGGCGACGTTGACGATTTTTCCGCCGCGTTTCATCAGTGGCACCGCCGCTTTTGAAACCAGCCAGCTGCCACGCACATTGACCTGCATTACGCGGTCCCACAGCTCAATGTCGT
Organism: Erwinia aphidicola; assembly: GCF_024169515.1. NCBI lineage: Bacteria > Pseudomonadati > Pseudomonadota > Gammaproteobacteria > Enterobacterales > Erwiniaceae > Erwinia > Erwinia aphidicola. The sequence continues at coordinate 867,755 of NZ_JAMKCQ010000001.1, forward strand.
AATCCAGCATGCTTTTGCCACCGACGCCGGTCGCCAGCGCGCCATTATTAACCAGCCCGTCGAGGCCGCCCTCGCGGGCGACAAGCTGCATAACGTCGACAATCGCCTGCGGATCGGCAATATCCAGCGGCAGCGCTTCGACTTGCGCCCCCTGCTCACGCAGCTGCTCAGCGCTGGCTTCCAGCTCGCCGGCCAGAATATCGAGCATCACCACCCGTGCCCCCTGCGCGGCGATGTCCTGCGCAAACTGCCAGCCCAGGCCACGCGCTGCACCGGTTATCACGATGCGTTTTCCTGCCAGCAGCCCGCCCATCACGGCGTCTCCTGGGGGGCTAACTCTGCCAGTCTTGCCAGCTGCTGCTTCGCCGCTTTCTGCATACTGCGGCGCAGGCGTGACAGCCCGACATCGTGCTGATAGAGATATTCATGGTCACGCGCAGCCGGGGCCATTGATTCGAGGATCACCCGGTCCTGCTCCAGTACGTCCCAGTGCAGCTTCTCCAGCCGGTTGCGGTAGAAGAAGCGCCACATATCACGCTGCCAGCCTTCAACCTGGCGAATGCGCCAGAAAAATACCCGGCAGCGATTCTGCTCTTCCGGCACTACCATGCCAACAATCCAGAACGGGCCGCCCGGTCCGAAACGTTGCTGATAGGGGATCGACAGCCGCATCCACTGCGCTCCGCTTTCGCCAAACTCTACCCAGTCGAAATTCACCCCTTTTTGCCCATCCTTCTGGAACACAAAACCGGTTTCGGTTGGCTGCAGCGACATATCCGCCTTGTGGTCGCCCTCCGCCATCGAGTGCGAAGAGGAGTGCAGATAGGTGCCGTGCATCGGATCCATCACGTTTTCCAGCGCGTACTGATAATTGCAGTTCCATGCAGCGGTGCAGAGGAAGTTGCTGTAAGACTTGCTGTCGGCCAGCTCCTGCGGGAACACCAGTTCCGCTGGCGGATCCTCTGCGGTAACGCCAAACCAGATAAAGATTGCGCCATGCGCTTCCTGCACCGGATAGGCGCGCACGCACTGCTGCCCAACCAGCGGGCAGCGGTCGACGGCCGGCACATCTTTCACCGTACCGCTGCCCGCCACTTCCACCCCGTGATACCAGCAGGCAATACGGTCGCCGAGGTTCCAGCCCATCGACAGGCGCGCACCGCGGTGCGGGCAGCGATCTTCCAGCGCCTGCAGTTTGCCTTCGGCATCACGCCATACCACCAGCTGCTGGCCCAGCCGTGTAATGCCCACCGGCGCGGAGTGCACTTCCCAGCCCGCCAGCACCGGATACCACAGGCCGCGTAATCCTTGATCGAGATATTTCTGTACGTCAGTCATCTTCGCCCCCTGTCAGTAACCGTTGACCTGTAGAAATTCGCGCAGGCTGGCATCGCTCCACGGCTTACCGCCGCGATCGAAGACCCGCTGCTGATTAAGCGCCGCCACCAGCTGCTCCAGGGTATTTATCTGCTGGGAAAACAGCGTTTCCAGCGCGCTAATCAGGGCGATTTCAAAGGCGTCAGGCTCACGACGACGCGTCTGCCAGATGATATTTTGATATTCACCCGGCTGATGGATGGCACCGTTCCCCCCCTCTTTCGGGGGAGTGAATTGCCAGCTCTGCGGCAAATGTGGATTAAATTCCGCTTGATTGCTCATGGTTGCTCATCCTCCGCAACGACAGTGATTTGTATTTGGTTATCGACTATCCGTAATGGATAGCGTTTCAGGTCGCGCTCCCCCGGCTCGCGCAGGCAGCGTCCCGTTCTGATATCAAAAACAGCCTCGTGCAGCGGGCACTCCACTTTGCCATCCTCAACAAACCCCTGGCTCAGCAGGGCGTAAGCATGTGGGCAGATATCCTCCAGCGCGTAATATTCACCATCGACCAGATAAATTCCGATCTCCCGGCCATCAATATTGCCGGTGAAGGGAAAATCGGCCTGCACCTGCGAAATATCACAAATAGGGCTCCAGCTCATTATTTAACTCCAGCATCTGTTTCAGATATAAAACTTTGTTTCCTATCTAATACGGTCAATATAGAAGCGGAGGGTTGAGCGTCAATAGGCGATATTTGCTAAAAATTAAATGAGATGATTTTTATTTAAAACAAACGTGCAAGAGATCACGAAATAAAATAATTTCACCGCAATAAATCAAATCTGTAGCAAAAACCAGATCCAGACAACAGCAGAGAAAAATACCCTTTTAAAACAGCAGCAAAGCCACCCTTTTCGGCATAATTAGTGCAAAAAGCATTTTCCAGAATTAATTATCACTGATGAATAAGAATAATAGAAAGTTTCACCAGTAAAACAATTACGGCGACTCCCGGCAGGGTTTTTAAAAAAAACGCTATTACCGGCAGCGTCACTTTTTCTTCGGGGTAAATTAAAAGCGGAGTTAATTTGGCGGGCCGACAGGGGAAGTGTTTACCCCGCAGCGCATTCCGCGCTGCGAGGCAGACGGATTAACCTTTGTTGGATGCCTGCACGTGCAGCATATCCAGCGCCAGGCTGGCTGCCGCCAGCGCGGTGATATCAGACTGGTCATAGCCTGGTGCCACTTCCACCAGGTCCATCCCCACGATATTCATACCCTGCAGACCGCGGATCAGCTTGCTGGCTTTATCGCTGGTCAGGCCGCCGATCACCGGAGTGCCGGTGCCAGGCGCATGTGCCGGGTCAAGGCAGTCGATATCAAACGTCAGGTAGATCGGCAGATCGCCAACAATCTGCTTCACCTGCGCCAGAATATCATCGACGCTGCGATCGTTGATCTGCGCGGCATCCAGCACGTTAAAGCCCAGTGACTTATCAAACTCGGTACGGATACCGATCTGCACGGAATGCTCCGGTGAGATCAACCCTTCCTGCGGTGCCGTATAGAACATGGTGCCGTGGTCAAAGGTCGGGCCGTTAGAGTAGGTGTCGGTGTGCGCATCAAAATGCACCAGCGCCATCTTACCGAAGGTTTTGGCGTGGGCGCGCAGCAGCGGCAGCGAGATGTAGTGGTCACCGCCAAAGGTCAGCATACGCTTGCCGTTCGCCAGCAGCTTCTCCGCGTGCGCCTGCAGCTTGTCGCTCAGGTCCTGCGAATCACCGAATGCATACACCAGGTCGCCGCAGTCAATCACGTTCAGGCGCTGACGCAGGTCAAACTCCCACGGCCAGCGGCAGCCTTCCCACGCGAGATTGGTCGAGATCTGGCGGATAGCGCCGGGACCGAGGCGGCTGCCCGGGCGGCCGGAGGTGGCGGCATCAAACGGTACGCCGGTAATCACCCACTCGGCATCGCTGTCGTAGGGCTGGAAGTTAACCGGGAAACGCATAAAACCAAAGGCGTTAGACACCAGCGAGTTATCGTACTGATTACCCAGGGTGTTATACATAGCTGTTCCTCTCTGACTGAGCAAAAAAAAGATGAAAAAAAATCCCTACCGCGTCGTTAGGCCCGACGAGGAAGGGATTGATTAAGCACTATTTTAACCTGGTTTAACGTTTAAAAATATCGTTAACAAAGCTACCTAAATCGGCAGAGCCGGACTTCACTTCTGGCTTCACTTCCCCGCCCGGCGAAATGCCGTCGACAAAGTTCGGCAGGAACTGGCTGAGCAGGTCAGCGGCACCCTGCCGATCGGTGCGCAGCTTGTCTGCCAGTGACTGGATCTCGCCACTGCCAAACGCCGACTCAATTTCACCGCTGCCAATCGCCGCATTCTGCCCGTTGCCAATCCAGGAGTTCAGAATGGCACCAAGACCGCCCTGCTGAAACTTATTGAACAGCACTTCAATGCCGCCCTGCTCCTGAATCCATTCCCAGATGGCCTGAAACTGTCCCACGTTAAGCCCACCGGCCGCGTTACCGCCGCCGTCGCCCAACGCACTTTTAAGAAAACCGTCAAGCAAACCCATATTCGACTCCTTAACTCTTGGCACTGAGTGCCTGGCTGGAGACTTCTTATTTGCTGCGCGCCAGCAAACGCGCGCAGCGCCGGAAGATTATTCGTCTTCCAGATAAGTGTAGCCGTATAACCCGGCTTCGAACTCTTCCAGGAACTGCGCACGCAGATCCTCATCCAGATCGCTCTGTTTGATCTGATTACGGAAGTGGGTCAGCAGCTCGGCCGGGTTCAGCTGCACGTACTCCAGCATGTCCGCCACGGTATCCCCTTCGTCGGACAGCTGAACTTCCACGCTGCCGTCAGGGAAGGCAAACACGTCGACCGCTTCGGTGTCGCCGAACAGGTTGTGCATGTTGCCGAGGATCTCCTGATACGCCCCTACCATAAAGAAGCCCAGCATCGGCGGGTTATCAATATCGTACTGCGGCATCGGCATGGTGGTGGCAATACCGTCGCCGTCGACGTAGTGGTCGATGGTGCCGTCCGAGTCACAGGTGATGTCCAGCAGCACCGCACGGCGCTCCGGCACCTGATTCAGCCCTTCCAGCGGCATCACCGGGAACAGCTGGTCAATACCCCATGCATCCGGCATCGACTGGAACAGTGAGAAGTTGACGTAAATCTTATCCGCCATGCGCTCCTGCAGTTCGTCAATAATCGGACGGTGCGCGCGGTTGCTCGGGTCCAGATGCTGCTGAATATAGTGACAGATGCTGAGATAGAGCTGCTCCGCCCAGGCGCGCTGGGTCAGATCGTAAGTCCCCTGCGAATAACCGGTATGGATGTCAAACAGGTCCATCTGGCTGTCGTGCAGCCATTCGCGCAGCGAGCGGCGGTTATTCGGCTCGTGCATCTCCTGCCAGGTATCCCACATGCTGACAATCGGGCGCGGGGAGTCTGCCAGCGGCGGCTGCGGCTCGCTGAACTCGTTGCGTTCCACACCAATGATGTTGGAAACCAGCACGGTGTGGTGCGCAGTCACGGCGCGGCCCGATTCGGTAATCACCGTTGGATGCGGCAGACCGTGCTCTTCGCAGGCATCGCCAATCGCCCAGATAACATTGTTGGCATATTCGTTCAGGCCGTAGTTGACCGAGCAGTCGCTCTGCGAGCGGGTGCCTTCATAGTCAACGCCCAGACCGCCGCCGACGTCGAAGCACTGGATATTAACGCCGAGCTTCGCCAGCTCAACGTAGAAACGCGCCGACTCGCGCACGCCGGTGGCGATATCGCGGATATTGGCCATCTGCGAACCGAGGTGGAAGTGCAGCAGCTGCAGGCTCTCCATGCGGCCCGCTTCGCGCATGATCTCCACCAGCTTCAGTACCTGAGTGGCAGAGAGGCCAAACTTGGATTTCTCCCCGCCGCTCGACTGCCATTTACCGGAGCCCTGCGAGGCCAGGCGCGCGCGGATACCGAGGCGCGGCACCACATTCAGGCGTTCGGCCTCTTCGAGGACCAGTTTCACCTCGGTCATTTTTTCCAGCACCAGATAGACCTTGTGGCCCATCTTTTCGCCGATCAGCGCGAGGCGGATATATTCACGGTCTTTATAGCCGTTACAGACGATCACCGAACGCGTCATGCCCGCGTGGGCCAGCACGGCCATCAGCTCGGCTTTAGAACCGGCTTCCAGGCCCAGCGGCTCGCCGGAATTGATTAGCGATTCGATAACGCGCTTATGCTGGTTAACCTTAATCGGGTAAACCAGGAAGTAGTCACCGCGATAGCCGTAAGACTCGCGCGCGCGTTTAAAGGCGGCGTTAATCGAACGCAGGCGGTGCTGCAGAATTTGGGGGAAGCAGAACAGGGCTGGCAAACGCTGGCCTTCGGCTTCGCGCTCTTTCACCAGCTTAGCGAGATCGACGCGCGCTTCCGGCACATCCGGATCCGGGCAGACGCTGATATGGCCCAGCTCGTTGACGTCGTAGTAGTTATTGCCCCACCAGGCAATATTGTAAGTGCGCAGCATGCGGCTGGCATCTTGATCGCTCATTGCTACCTCCTGCATCGAGCGGAGTACACCCTGTTCGCCAGCTGACGAACCCTTAATATTCTTCATGTCGTCAGACATCGCGAACCTCAAGTTGTAATGAAGCAAAACAGCCAGCAGCTACAGGAGCATCCTGTAGCAAGAAATCATCGACCGTCGCCCTTTTCAGCCCGACAGGCTGAGAGCGAAGAGTCGGCTTAGGAAGTATAACATTGTAAAACAAGTCGCGGACTCCGTATCAGCAGCCAGAGAGCCAACAGGGACAATACTCAGGATAATCCGAGAATATCGTGGTGTTGTGACAGTTTAACCAGTGTGTGGAAAAGCAAGAACTGAGGCTGAAAGTCAGTAAAAACACGGTGACTGACAGTCTGGTGCGGCGCAAGTCAAAACCGCAACGGCAGGCGCGGCGTTTTATACAGCTAACCCTGTGAAATTGCAAAATCTTACTGTGCTAAATGCGACCCCTGTCAGGATTAATTGCCGCTCTTTACGCTAACTGAAAAATCCTTTAAGCAAAAAAAACTGGCAATCCGCTTAGCGTGTAACCTAAAATAGCCATCCAGATGTTAATCCGTCTATACTGGTTAACTTCTATACCCTAAATAATTCGAGTTGCAGGAAGGCGGCAAACGAGTGAATCCCGATGAGCTTACAACAGTAAGTGATTTGGGTGAACGAGAGCAGCCAACGCGCCTGCAAGTTAAAGTATGACGGGTATAAGCGTCTTGCTCTACTGCTCATGGCTTTGCCTGTGGGGGCGCTAATTCTGAGTGACCGGCTGGTTTCCAGTCTTTGCGCTATGCAGTCGATCTTCCACCCGTTCAAGTCAAGGTAAAGAATAAAATGGCTAAACACCTTTTTACATCCGAGTCCGTATCAGAAGGACATCCTGATAAAATCGCCGACCAGATTTCTGATGCCGTGCTCGATGCCATCCTCGAGCAGGATCCGAAAGCCCGCGTTGCGTGCGAGACCTATGTGAAAACCGGCATGGTGCTGGTCGGCGGTGAAATCACCACCAGCGCATGGGTTGATATCGAAGAGATCACGCGTCAGACCGTGCGTGATATTGGCTATGTTCATTCTGATATGGGCTTTGATGCCAACTCCTGCGCCGTACTGAGCGCGATTGGCAAGCAGTCACCTGATATTAACCAGGGCGTTGACCGTACCGATCCGCTGGAACAGGGTGCAGGCGACCAGGGCCTGATGTTTGGCTATGCCACCAACGAAACCGACGTGCTGATGCCAGCTCCCGTGACCTACGCTCACCGTCTGGTGCAGCGCCAGGCAGAAGTGCGTAAAAGCGGCACGCTGCCGTGGCTGCGCCCGGATGCAAAAAGCCAGATCACCTTCCAGTATGACGACGGCAAGATCGTGGGTATTGACGCGGTAGTGCTGTCGACTCAGCACGCGGAAGATATCTCGCAGAAAGATCTGCAGGAAGCGGTGATGGAAGAGATCATCAAGCCGGTTCTGCCTGCAGAGTGGGTTAACGCCAGCACCAAATATCATATCAACCCGACTGGCCGCTTCGTCATCGGTGGCCCAATGGGCGACTGCGGTCTGACCGGTCGTAAGATTATCGTTGATACCTACGGCGGCATGGCTCGTCACGGCGGCGGTGCATTCTCCGGTAAGGATCCATCAAAAGTGGACCGTTCGGCGGCCTATGCTGCGCGCTACGTAGCGAAAAACATCGTTGCTGCCGGTCTGGCCGATCGCTGTGAAATTCAGGTTTCCTACGCTATCGGCGTGGCAGAACCCACCTCAATCATGGTGGAAACCTTCGGCACCGAGAAAATCTCCACCGAAACCCTGACCCTGCTGGTGCGCGAGTTCTTCGACCTGCGCCCTTACGGTCTGATCCAGATGCTGGACCTGCTGCATCCGATCTATCGCGAAACTGCCGCTTACGGTCACTTTGGTCGCGAACATTTCCCTTGGGAAAAAACCGACAAAGCAGCCCAGCTGCGTGAAGCTGCCGGCCTGAAATAACCTTTTCGGCTAACAGTTTCAAAGGGGTACCTTCGGGTGCCCTTTTTTTATTGGCGAGATGATAGCGGTTACATTTATAAATATCTTACTTTTCTGATAATTAAGATTTTCCTCTCTTAACATTTCGACATAAAATGCGCTATTTTCAGCACTGTCTGATGTTGATTGGGCTGCGAAATAATACACACTATAAATTGCTATGACTTACAGGTTACAAAGCGCAGCGGCAGGGAAAAAAGGCATTTTCAGATACTTCTGGTGTGTAAGCGATTACACCAGTGTGATCTGAAGCACAGTCTGATGCGCCTGGGTTTTCTAACATTTATAACAACAACAAGCGGTACTACCTAAACGGAGGCGTTATGCCTGATAATAAAAAACGCAGCAGAACATCGAACAAGGCCATGACCCTGTTCGTCTGTTTCCTTGCAGCCCTGGCCGGTCTGCTGTTCGGTCTGGATATTGGCGTTATCGCCGGTGCATTACCTTTCATCGCGAAAGACTTCAACGTGACTGCGCATCAGCAGGAGTGGATCGTCAGCTCAATGATGTTTGGTGCCGCCATCGGTGCCGTCGGCAGCGGCTGGATGTCTTCCTATCTTGGTCGTAAAAAGAGCCTGATGATCGGCGCGGTGCTGTTCGTTATCGGCTCTCTGTGGTCCGCATTTTCGCCAAACCCGGAAATGCTGATTGTTGCCCGCGTCCTGCTGGGCCTGGCTGTCGGTGTCGCTTCTTACACCGCACCGCTCTACCTGTCTGAAATCGCCCCGGAGAAAATTCGCGGCAGTATGATTTCGCTGTACCAGCTGATGATCACCATTGGTATTCTCGGTGCGTATCTTTCCGATACCGCATTTAGCTACACCGGCGAATGGCGCTGGATGCTGGGCGTGATTACCATCCCTGCCCTGCTGCTGCTGGTTGGCGTCTTCTTCCTGCCTAACAGCCCACGCTGGCTGGCGGCGAAAGGTGACTTCCGTAGCGCCCAGCGCGTGCTGGACCGCTTGCGTGACACCAGCGAGCAGGCCAAACGTGAGCTGGATGAGATCCGTGAAAGCCTGAAGATCAAGCAGTCCGGCTGGTCACTGTTCAAAGACAACAGTAACTTCCGCCGGGCGGTGTATCTGGGCGTGCTGCTGCAGGTGATGCAGCAGTTCACCGGGATGAACGTGATCATGTACTACGCGCCGAAAATCTTTGAGATTGCCGGCTACACCAATACCACCCAGCAGATGTGGGGTACGGTGATTGTCGGTCTGGTGAACGTGCTGGCCACCTTTATTGCTATCGGTCTGGTGGATCGCTGGGGCCGTAAGCCAACACTGATCCTCGGCTTTATGGTGATGGCGCTGGGGATGGGAATTCTGGGTACCATGCTGCACGTCGGTATTCACTCCGACACTGCACAGTACTTCGCGGTTGCCATGCTGCTGATGTTTATCGTTGGCTTTGCCATGAGTGCCGGTCCGCTGATCTGGGTACTCTGTTCTGAAATCCAGCCGCTGAAAGGGCGCGATTTCGGCATCACCGTTTCCACCGCCACTAACTGGATCGCTAACATGATCGTTGGCGCCACCTTCCTGACCATGCTGAACAACCTCGGCAACGCCAACACCTTCTGGGTCTACGCGGCGCTGAACCTGTTCTTCATCGTGCTGACGCTGTGGCTGATCCCGGAAACGAAAAACGTTTCGCTGGAGCACATCGAACGCAATCTGTTGGGCGGTAAAAAACTGCGCGATATCGGTCAGCGATAACTGACCTGTACTCTGGCCGGGGCAACCCGGCCAGCTTATTGCTTATCCCCTCATCCCACCGTATCCTTGCCCTGATGAAACCTCAGAGACTCCCCATCGCCCTGCAACAGGCGGTTATGCGCCAGCTGCGTGAAAAATTGCAGCAGGCTAACCTGCGCCTGGAACGTAGCTACCCGGAACCGGCGCTGGTCTATCAGCAGCGCGGCACCGCGGCGGGCACGGCATGGCTGCAAAGCTGGGAAATTCGCCTCAACCCGGTACTGCTGCTGGAGAACCAGCAGGCGTTTATCGATGAGGTGGTGCCGCACGAGCTGGCGCATCTGCTGGTGTGGAAGCACTTTGGGCGCGTCGCCCCGCACGGTAAAGAGTGGAAGTGGATGATGGAGAGCGTGCTCGGCGTCCCTGCGCGTCGCACCCATCAGTTTGAAATCAGCTCGGTACGCAGCCGTGCTTACCCCTATCGCTGCCGCTGTCAGCAGCACCAGCTCACCGTCCGCCGTCATAACCGGGTGATGCGTGGCGAGAGCGAATATCGCTGCCTGAAGTGCGGGGATATTTTAACAGCGGGTGATTTCCAGGATTCTTAAAAACCCCTATTTCGTTTAATAATCAGTCGATATTGGACTGATATCTCAGCCAATTATTCGTAATTACGGGTACTTCTGTTACTCTCCACGCCTCTTTCATGGATTACAGATTTACTGGAATATGTCTCGCAAAATTTGGGCCGTTTTGGCTGTCACCCTGCTGCTTCCCTCCTTCTTTACCCAGGCACTCAGCCTGGATAACTATCACCAGAATAGCTTCGGCCAGGCTAAAGCCTATGCGGCGCAGATCAATGCCGCCGCCCCTGGTAGCTTCTACTGCGGCTGTAAAATTAACTGGCACGGAAAAAAAGGCGTGCCGGACCTCGCATCCTGCGGTTACCAGGTACGTAAAGATGCTAATCGCGCCGGACGCATCGAGTGGGAGCACGTGGTTCCGGCCTGGAGCTTCGGCCATCAGCGCCAGTGCTGGCAGAACGGCGGGCGTAAAAACTGTGCTAAAGACAGCGGCTATCGCCGTATCGAAACCGACCTGCACAACCTGCAACCGTCGATTGGAGAGGTGAACGGCGACCGCGGCAACTTTATGTACGGCCAGTGGAACGGTGGAGAGCAGCAGTACGGTCAGTGCGCGATGAAGGTCGACTTCAAGAATAAGCTGGCCGAGCCACCTGCCCGGGCGCGCGGCGCCATTGCCCGCACCTGGTTTTACATGCGCGATCGCTACCAGCTCAGTATGTCGAAGCAGCAGACGCAGCTGATGACCGCCTGGAATAAACTCTATCCGGTCAGCCAGTGGGAGTGTGAGCGCGATGAGCGCATTGCCAGCGTGCAGGGCAACCATAATCCGTATGTACAGCGAGCTTGCCAGCGGTAAAATCACTGACCTACACTAAGCCGCATTCACAGCGATTTGATAACTTTCAACAGGATTTCCATGCGTATACCCCGCATTTATCACCCTGAAGCTTTAGACGTGGGCAGTGAAATCGCCCTGCATGACGATGCGGCAAACCATATCGGGCGCGTACTGCGCATGGTGCCGGGCCAGCAGCTGGAATTGTTCGATGGCACAAATCTGACTTTTTCCGCCGAGATTATTCAGGCCGATAAAAAAAATGTGCGCGTCAAAATCACCGCAGGCCGCGCCGATAGCCGCGAGTCACCGCTGCACCTGCACCTGGGGCAGGTCATGTCACGCGGTGAAAAGATGGAGTTCACCATCCAGAAAGCGGTAGAACTCGGAGTAAATGTCATTACCCCCTTGTTTTCTGAACGCTGTGGCGTAAAGCTGGATGCCGATCGACTGGCGAAAAAAATCCAGCAGTGGCAGAAAATCGCCATTGCCGCCTGCGAACAGTGCGGTCGCAACAGCGTGCCGGAGGTTCGACCGGCGATGGCACTTGACGCCTGGTGTGCCGAGCAGGATAGCGGGTTAAAATTAAATCTTCATCCGCGGGCAGAACACAGTATTAATACCTTACCGCTGCCGGTTGAGCGGGTTCGCCTGTTGATTGGACCGGAAGGCGGGCTGTCAGCGGATGAAATCAACATGACAGCGCAGCACGGCTTTACCGATATCCTCCTCGGGCCGCGCGTATTGCGTACCGAAACCACCGCCCTGACGGCCATTACCGCCCTGCAGGTGCGCTTTGGTGATTTGGGTTAAACACAGCTAACTAATTTAGAGCGTAGTGGAGAAAAGAATGATCAAGCTTGGCATCGTGATGGACCCGATTACTTCCATCAACATAAAAAAAGACACCAGCTTCGCCATGCTGCTTGAAGCTCAGCGCCGTGGTTATGAAATTCACTACATGGAGATGAACGATCTCTATCTGCGTGGCGGTGAAGGCCGTGCGCGTACCCGTCTGCTGAGCGTTGAGCAGAACGTTGATAAGTGGTTTGAATTTGGCAGCGAACAGGACATCCCCCTGTCCGATCTCAATGTGGTGCTGATGCGTAAGGATCCGCCGTTTGATACCGAATTCATCTATGCCACCTACATCCTTGAGCGTGCAGAAGAGAAAGGCACGCTGATCGTCAATAAGCCGCAGAGCCTGCGCGACTGTAACGAGAAGCTGTTCACCGCATGGTTTGCCGAGCTGACGCCGGATACGCTGGTGACCCGCAACGCCAGCCAGATCCGTGAATTCTGGCAGCAGCACGGCGACATCATCCTGAAGCCGCTGGACGGCATGGGTGGGGCGTCCATTTTCCGCGTGAAGAAAGAAGATCCTAACCTGTCGGTGATTATCGAAACGCTGACCCAACACGGCAGCTTCTACTGCATGGCGCAGAACTTCATTCCCGGCATCAAAGACGGTGACAAGCGCGTGCTGGTCGTGGATGGTGAGCCGGTGCCTTACTGCCTGGCGCGAATTCCAAAATCGGGCGAAACCCGTGGCAACCTGGCCGCAGGTGGTCGTGGCGAAGCGCGTCCGCTGACCGAAAGCGACTGGGAGATTGCCCGCCGTGTTGGTCCAACCCTGAAAGCAAAAGGACTGATCTTTGTTGGTCTGGATATTATTGGCGACAAGCTGACGGAAATTAATGTGACCAGTCCAACCTGCGTTCGCGAGATCGAAGCCGCATTCCCGATTTCTATCACGGGTATGCTGATGGATGCGATCGAAAAACGCCTGGCCTGATTGTTGCGGCGGGGCCGGATTGCCCCGCTGCTCACCCTTAACGCCCGGGCTTTACAGCCCGGCCGTTAACCAGACTACAGAACATTAAGTATGAATTTACAGCATCACTTTTTGATTGCCATGCCTACGCTGCAGGACCCGCTGTTCAAACGTTCAGTGGTCTATATCTGTGAACATAATAGTGATGGAGCGATGGGGATAATCGTCAACAAACCGATGGAAAACCTGACGGTTGACGGCATCCTGCAAAAATTGAAAATCTCCCCGGCACCGCGTGATAGCGAAGCGAAGCTGGATAAGCCGGTGTTTGCCGGCGGTCCGCTGGCGGAAGATCGCGGATTTATTCTGCATTCGGCGCAGAAAACCTTTTCCTCCAGCATTCGGGTGTCGGATAACACCGTGATCACCACTTCGCGTGACGTCCTGGAAACACTGGGCACGCCCGAGCAGCCCGAGCACGTGCTGGTGGCGCTGGGCTACTGCGCCTGGGAGAAAGACCAGCTGGAAACCGAGCTGCTGGAGAATGCGTGGCTCACCACCCCGGCCAACAGCAATATCCTGTTCCACACGCGTATTGCCGAGCGCTGGCGTGAAGCGGCGAAAAGTATTGGCGTGGATATCCACAATATCGCCAGTGATGCAGGGCACGCCTGATGAGCCCTCAGACTCTGCTCTCTTTCGACTTCGGAACCAAAAGCATTGGCGTGGCCATTGGCCAGCAGCTGACCGGTACCGCCCGCCCGCTGGCTGCTCTCAAGGCCAACGATGGCGTACCCGACTGGAACAAAATTGAAGCGCTGCTGAAAGAGTGGCAGCCGGACCGCGTGGTGGTGGGGTTACCGCTCAATATGGATGGAACCGAGCAACCTCTCACCGCGCGGGCGCGTAAGTTCGCCAACCGCCTGCACGGCCGCTTTGGCGTACAGGTTGATCTGCACGATGAGCGCCTCAGCACCGTCGAGGCACGCGCCGAACTGTTTGAACGCGGCGGCTTTCGCGCCCTGAGTAAAGGCAGCGTCGACTCGCTCTCTGCGGTGATTATCCTGGAGAGCTGGTTCGAGAATAATTACGAGTAGCCAGAGTAGATAGTGCATATCCCCGGCACGGTGCGACCGGAACAAATGGTCGCACCCTACAATTCCGGTCGCCCCGCAATCAACCTGCGGCCAATAACCCCCTTCTCTGCCGCTCCGCCATGCTCTGCTCGAAGGTCTGCATCCCCAACTGACTGCCGGTCTGTAATAGCGCGGGCAGCTGGTGTGTTTTACCCTCGCGGATCAGGTTCGCTACTGCCGGGCTGTTGACCAACACCTCGAACAGCGCTACCCGCCCCTGCTGCGCCGCCACTAAACGCTGAGCGATCACCGCTTGTAAACTGCCTGCCAGCTGGCTGCGCACCAGATTCTTTTCGCTGCCCGGAAACACATCCACCAGCCGCTCCACTGCCTGAGCGGCGCCGCGGGTGTGCAGCGTCGCCAGCACCAGGTGCCCGGTCTCCGCGGCGGTGAGCGCCAGCTGGATTGTCTCGGCATCACGCAGTTCCCCCAGCAGGATCACATCAGGGTCCTCACGCAGCGCCGCGCGCAGCCCATCACCAAAGCGGGTAAAGTGCTGGCCCATTTCACGCTGCTGGATCAGCGACTGCGCGCTGCTGTGCAGAAACTCGATCGGGTCCTCCAGCGTCAGGATATGGCGGCGCTGCTGCTGATTCATCGCCGCAATCAGCGCCGCCAGCGTGGTCGACTTGCCGCTGCCCGTCGCGCCGACGACCAGCACCAGCCCCTCCTGAAGCTGTAGCAGCGTCTGGCTGATGGCGGGCAGGTGCAGCGCTTCCAGCGGCGGACAGTGGCTGGCAATCAGGCGCAGCGCCAGCGACAGGCCGCAGCGCTGACGAAACAGGTTGGCGCGCAGCCGCACGCCATCCGGCATGGTCAGGGCAAAATCCACCTGCCCGCTGCGCGCCAGCTCCTGATGCTGGGCCGTGCTCAGCCAGCGCAGCGCGAAGCTCTCCAGCCACTCATCGCGCATCACCCCTTCACCCTCAATGCGCTCCAGGCGACCATTACAGCGCCAGAAGGGATAATGACCACTGCAAAGGTGCAGATCGCCTGCATTATGCTTTACACTAAGGGCCACAATTTCTTCAATATCCATATTTTCTCCCTGACTATGACTTCGATTGAGCACAACTTACGGCATGTCCAGCTGCGGATCTCAGCGGCGGCAGCACAGTGCGGGCGCGATCCGAAAGAGATTACGCTGCTTGCAGTGAGCAAAACCAAACCCGCGAGCGCGATCGAAGAAGCAGTGGCTGCCGGGCAGCGCTGCTTCGGCGAAAACTACGTGCAGGAAGGCGTGGATAAAATCCAGCTGCTGGCTAATCCCGCACTCACCTGGCACTTTATCGGTCCGCTGCAATCCAACAAGAGTCGGCTGGTGGCGGAGCACTTTGACTGGTGCCATACCGTTGACCGTCTGCGCATTGCCAGCCGCCTTAACGACCAGCGCCCGGCAGGGTTAGACGCACTGAATGTTCTGATTCAGGTAAATATCAGTGACGAACAGAGTAAATCAGGCATTATGCTGGCTGACCTGCCTGCGCTTGCTCAGCAGATAGCGGAAATGCCGCGTCTGAGACTGCGCGGGCTGATGGCAATCCCGGCGCCGGAAAGCGACTACGCACGCCAGCTGGCGGTGTGTCAGCAGATGGCGCAGGCTTTCACGCAGCTGCAACAGGATTACCCCGGCGTCGACACGCTGTCGCTGGGAATGAGTGACGATATGGCTGCTGCTATAGCGGCGGGCAGTACCATGGTGCGTATTGGCACTGCAATTTTCGGCGCGCGCGACTACGGTCAGGCCGCTGCTAATCACAACAACTGAGGAACCTCATGCTAGCGTTGATCTTTCTGGTAACAACCGTGATGGCGATTTATATCAAAGTGTTGTTACTGCGCATCTGGATGCAGTGGGCGCGCTGCGACTTCTACAACCCGTTCTCACAGTTTGTGGTGAAAATCACTCAGCCGGTGGTAAAACCGCTACGACGCATTATCCCCTCTATCGGGCCGCTGGATAGCGCTTCCCTGCTGATTGCGTATATCGTCAGCGTACTGCTCGGGCCGGTGCTGCTGCGCCTGTTCGTACCGGATCCGATCTTCCTCTACCTCGGTCTGGTGATCCTGGTGAAAGCCGCCGGCGTGCTGGTGTTCTGGGTAATTATCGTGCGCTCACTGATGAGCTGGATAAGCCAGGGGCGCAACCCGGTTGACTACGTGCTGATCCAGCTGACCGAGCCGTTAATGGCCCCGGTGCGCCGCATTATTCCGGCGATGGGCGGCATCGATTTCTCAGCAATGGCGGTGATCCTGATCCTCTACATGCTGAATTTCTTAGGCCTTGAATATATCCCAGGCTGGGCCCAGTTCTAATCTAACCGTCGCCTTTTACCCTACAGGTGCGTTGGTCGCCTTCCTGTAGGGCAAAATTCCCGGTTATATCACTCTTGATTGTTGTGGATTAACTATGCAAAAAGTTGTACTCGCCACCGGCAACCCCGGTAAAGTTCGTGAACTGGCTGACCTGCTGGCCGCGTTTGGCCTTGATATCGTGGCGCAGACGGAACTGGGCGTGGAGTCAGCCGAAGAGACCGGCCTGACCTTTATTGAGAATGCCATTCTGAAAGCGCGCCACGCGGCAGCCGTCACCGGCCTGCCGGCGATTGCCGATGACTCCGGTCTGGCGGTTGATGCGCTCGGCGGCGCACCGGGAATCTACTCGGCGCGCTACGCGGGCCTTGACGCCAGCGACCAGCAGAATCTTGACAAGCTGCTGGTCACGCTGGATCCCGTGCCGGATGGCCAGCGCCAGGCGCAGTTCCACTGCGTGCTGGTCTATCTGCGCCATGCTGAAGACCCAACCCCGCTGGTATTCCACGGCAGCTGGGAAGGTGAAATCACCCGCGCTGAAGCAGGCCAGGGAGGATTTGGCTATGACCCGATCTTCTATGTGCCGGAATTAGGGAAAACGGCGGCAGAGCTGACAAAAGACGAAAAGCGTGCGGTTTCTCATCGCGGTAAAGCGTTGAGCCTGCTGCTGGACGCCATGAAAAATGGTTAAGCTGCCCCCGTTAAGCCTGTACATCCACATTCCGTGGTGCGTACAGAAATGCCCGTACTGCGATTTCAATTCCCACGCGTTAAAAGGCGAAGTGCCGCACGAGGAGTACGTGCAGCACCTGCTGAACGATCTGGATATCGACCTGCCGCTGACCGGCGGGCGCGAGGTCAGCACCCTCTTTATTGGCGGCGGCACCCCGAGCCTGTTAAGCAGCGAAGCGATGCAGATGCTGCTGGACGGCGTGCGGGCGCGCCTGCCGCTATCGCCAACGGCTGAAATCACCATGGAAGCCAACCCCGGCGCCGTGGAAGCCGACCGCTTCAGCGGCTATCAGCGCGCGGGCATCAACCGCATCTCGATTGGCGTGCAGAGCTTCAGCGCCGCCAAGCTGGAGCGGCTGGGGCGCATTCATGGCCCCGAAGAGGCCCGGCGTGCCGCAAAGCTGGCGGAAGACCTCGGCCTGCGCAGCTTTAACCTCGACCTGATGCACGGCCTGCCCGATCAGTCGCTGGCCGAAGCGCTGGACGATTTACGCCAGGCAATTGCCCTCAACCCACCGCACCTGTCGTGGTATCAGCTGACCATTGAACCGAACACGCTGTTCGCCTCACGGCCGCCGCGCCTGCCGGATGAAGACGATCTGTGGGATATTTTCGAGCAGGGGCATCAGCTGCTGAGCGCCGCCGGCTATCAGCAGTATGAGACTTCGGCCTACGCCAAACCGGGCTATCGCTGCGAGCACAACCTAAACTACTGGCGCTTTGGCGATTACCTCGGCATCGGCTGCGGCGCGCACGGCAAGCTCACCCAGCCAGATGGCACGATTATTCGCACCACCAAAACCAAGCATCCGCGCGGTTTTATGGCCGGGAAATATCTTGATAAGCGCCATGAAGTGGCGGACAGCGAGAAGCCATTCGAGTTCTTTATGAACCGTTTCCGCCTGCTGGAAGCCGCGCCGCGTGCCGAATACAGCCTTTACACCGGTCTTGCGGAAAGCACCATTCGCGCGCAGATCGACGAGGCACTGGCGAAGGGTTACCTGACGGAAACCGCGGAATACTGGCAGATTACGGAGAAAGGAAAGCTGTTCCTGAATTCGCTGCTGGAGCTGTTTTTAACGGAATAAAATTTAGGGGTCAGGCCCAATTTACGTACGGGTCATGCTCAATTTACGTACGGGTCAGGCATGCCTGACCCCTACAAAATCACGCTTATTTCAGACCGGCAATCAGCGCCTTGCGTTGCCCTTCCAGCGCGGTCACGCGATTACACACCTCATGACCAAAGTTCTGGAAATCCTGCTCCTGATTGCTCCACTCGGCCTGAATTGCCTGCTGTAAGCCACCAAGGTTGCCCATAATCGCCTGCAGCGGATTATCGCCGCTGGTCTGCTTGCTGCCCATCTCGTTCAGGCTGTCCTGCACCACGCCACCCAGCGCGTTCTGCACCAGCTGTTCACCGTCCTGACGTACCTGATTGACCGCCTGATGGTGGAAGGTCAAGCCGTCGCTGCGGTGCTCAATAATGCGGTTCATCTGCTGCTTGAGCTGGCCGTCCAGCGTCGTCAGGCGCTGACGCACCTTGCTGTTTTCACCCAGCTTCTGCACCACCACCCGGTCCAGCGCCACGCGGCCTTTCTCCAGGCGCTGCTGGGCACCACTATCGATCCATGGCAGGTCGCGGCGCAGTGCGCTTTGGTAATCAATGGCTTTCTGGCGCGTGGCGGCGTCAACATCGACCACTTTGCCGTTGCGCTGCACATCGCCTACCGGAGAGATTGCCAGTTTACCGCTGGCACCCACCACCTCAACCTGGTTCGGGCTGATGATGATGTCGTCCTGAGGATTCACGCTGCACTGATAATCTGCCTGTGCCTGACCGGCGGCCAGCAGCAGTAATGCCCCGCTGAAAAGCGCTTTGCGCATAAATTTCGCTCCTTGATTGAGAAAGGGCCGATCGAAAAAAGATCGGCCCTTACAATGGGTGATGTGCTTTCTCTCGAAGGGGCTGACCCTCTTTTTAGGTCAGCCCTGACAAGTTAGTCCCACCAGACGTCGAAAAGTTCGGTCACTTTAACATCGTTTAACTTACGCGCTTCCAGCCAGTTCTTCACCAGTTCGCGGTGCTCATCGGTGCATTTACCGATTTTCTGCAGGCAGATCAGGCCTTCCCACTGCA
The DNA here is from genome assembly GCF_024169515.1 of Erwinia aphidicola. NCBI lineage: Bacteria > Pseudomonadati > Pseudomonadota > Gammaproteobacteria > Enterobacterales > Erwiniaceae > Erwinia > Erwinia aphidicola. The sequence continues at coordinate 886,909 of NZ_JAMKCQ010000001.1, forward strand.
GGTAGCCGCTGCCGTCAAACGCCAGGCCGTTAGGGTCGATCACTTCATTGATCAGGGCATCAACCGTACTGTCGATGGTCTCTTCGCTACTGCCTTCCGGGAAAGTGAAGCCCACGGAAAAACCTAACTCCTGAAACTCATCAATGTGCATTTTCTTACGAAGACGACGACTGCGTTGTGTAGCCATTATTTAACCCTCTCAAACATCAGATCCCAAACACCGTGGCCAAGACGCTGGCCGCGCTGCTCAAATTTAGTTAACGGTCGTGATTCCGGGCGTGGCACCCAGTTAGCCGTTTCAGACTGGTTTTTGTAACCGTCGATGCTGCTCATCACTTCGAGCATATGTTCGGCATAGGCTTCCCAGTCGGTTGCCATATGGAACACGCCGCCCAGCTTCAGCTTGCGCATCACCAGTTCGGCAAACGGCACCTGTACGATGCGGCGCTTATTGTGGCGCGCTTTATGCCAAGGATCGGGGAAGAACAGCTGCACCATACGCAGCGAATTATCCGGGATCATGGTGTTCAGCACTTCCACCGCGTCATGGCACATCACGCGCAGGTTATCGACGCCCGCTTCCTGCGCCGTAGCCAGGCAAGCCCCTACGCCAGGCGAGTGCACTTCAATGCCGAGGAAGTTCTGCTGCGGATTGCTGGCCGCCATTGACACCAGCGAAGCGCCCATGCCAAAACCAATCTCTAATACCACCGGCGCATCACGGCCAAACAGCGTGGTTAAATCGACCGGTTCCGGCTGATACTCAACGCCCATCACCGGCCACAGCTGATCCAGCGCCTGCTGCTGGCCTTTAGTCAGACGGCCCTGGCGGCGCACAAAGCTGCGGATCCGGCGCATAGCGCGGCCGTTTTCGTCAAATTCCGGTGAGATAACATCGTTTTTCATGATTCTGCCTGCGGCTGTGCACTTTGGAAAGCGGGCATTATGCCTTCAGGAAGGCAAAACATAAAGACCGCCCTGCTTGTCAGCTTACCCGGCTAGCAGTATAGACGCCGCAGGCATCGCTGGCTGCATCCGGCCAGCAATGCGATAACAAATTACCGTGATTATCCGGTTTACACTCCTTACTGTCTGTGCTGGAATCCCTGCCTGATTTTTAGCAACGACAGGGCGGCGGTTTCGATGATGCAGGCAGCACAATTTTCTCAGCAGGTACTGGCGTGGTATCAGCGCTTCGGGCGGAAAACCCTGCCGTGGCAGCTGGAAAAAACGCCCTACAAAGTCTGGCTGTCCGAGGTGATGCTGCAACAGACGCAGGTCGCCACCGTCATCCCCTATTTTGAACGCTTTATGTCACGCTTCCCGACCGTTACCGACCTCGCCGCCGCGCCGCTGGATGAAGTACTGCATCTGTGGACCGGCCTCGGCTATTACGCCCGCGCGCGCAACCTGCATAAAGCGGCGCAAAGGGTGGCCGAGAAGCATGGCGGTCTCTTCCCGCAAACCTTCGAAGAGGTCGCTGACCTGCCCGGCGTCGGGCGCTCTACCGCCGGGGCTATCCTCTCTCTGGCGCTCGGTAAGCATTTCCCTATTCTTGACGGCAACGTGAAGCGCGTGCTGGCGCGCTGCTATGCGGTGGACGGCTGGCCGGGGAAAAAAGAGGTGGAGAAACGCCTGTGGCAGATCAGCGAAGACGTCACCCCTGCCGAAGGGGTCAGCCAGTTCAATCAGGCGATGATGGATCTGGGCGCAATGGTTTGCACACGCTCCAAACCCAAGTGCGAGATCTGCCCGCTGAACCTCGGCTGCATTGCCTATGCTAACAGCAGCTGGGCACAGTACCCTGGCAAAAAGCCGAAGCAGACTATCCCACAGCGCACCGGCTGGCTGCTGCTGATGCAGCAGGGGCAGGATGTCTGGCTGGAGCAGCGCCCGCCGGTGGGGCTGTGGGGCGGGCTGTTCTGCTTCCCGCAGTTCAGCACTGAAGAGGAGCTGCGCCAGGCGCTACGCAACAACGGGGTGGATGACCAGCGGCTGCAGCAGATGACTGCCTTCCGCCACACCTTCAGCCATTTCCATCTGGATATTGTGCCTATGTGGCTGGATCTGCCTTCGGCCCGTGTGGCAATGGATGCCGGGCCGGGTCTCTGGTATAACTTAGCGCAGCCGCCCGCCGTAGGGCTGGCCGCGCCGGTGGAACGTCTGCTACAGCAGCTGCGTCAGCCGCAGCAAATGGCGCTGAGCGCTCGCGCGACAGAAGAAGAGGAAGAGTAATGAGCCGAACTATTTTTTGCACGTTCCTGCAACGTGACGCCGAAGGGCAGGACTTTCAGCTGTATCCGGGCGATGTGGGTAAGCGCATCTACAACGAGATTTCTAAAGAAGCCTGGTCAAAGTGGATGGCAAAACAGACTATGCTGATCAACGAAAAGAAACTCAGCATGATGAACCCAGATGACCGTAAGCTGCTGGAGCAGGAGATGATTAAGTTCCTGTTTGAAGGCCACGAAGTCCATATCGAAGGTTATACCCCGCCAGAAGAATAAGCGTTGGGCCTCACAGATGAGGCCCTCTCAATTGTGGGCGAAGCATTAAACGATGAACAAGAAACTGATAAGTCTGCTGGTTATTGCACCATTACTGATCTCCTGCTCCGGCAAGAAACAGAATAACTATCATGAAGAGTGGGTTAAAGACACCAACGGCTTTGATATCCTGATGGGTCAGTTTGCCCACAACATTGAGAATATCTGGGGCATTAACGAAGTACTGATCGCCGGTCCAAAAGACTACGTGAAGTACAGCGATCAATATTATACCCGTAGCCATATCAACTTCGACGCCGGTAGCATCACCATCGAAACCATCGCCGGAACGGATCCTATGGCCAGCCTGCGCCAGGCGATTATCACGACCCTGCTGATCGGCGAAGATCCGGGTAATGTCGATCTGTACTCCGACGTCAACGATATTCAGATCAGTAAAGAGCCGCTGCTGTACGGCCAGGTGCTGGATAACACCGGCCAGCCGATCCGCTGGCAGGGGCGCGCCGCCAGCTTTGCTGATTATCTGATCCAGAATAAGCTGCAAAAGCGTAACTCTGGCCTGCATGTGATCTGGTCCGTCACCATTCCGATGGTGCCAAACCACCTCGACAAGCGTGCGCACAAATACCTGCCGATGGTGCGTAAAGCCGCCGAGAAATACGGGGTCGATCAGTCGCTGATCCTGGCAATTATGCAGATTGAATCGAGCTTCAACCCCTATGCGGTCAGCCATGCGGATGCGCTGGGCCTGATGCAGGTCGTGCAGCACACCGCCGGGGTCGACGTTTTCCGTATGAAGGGGAAATGGGGCAAGCCAAGCCGCAGCTATCTGCTGGACCCGGAAAACAATATCGATGCTGGTACCGCGTACCTGTCGATACTGCAGGGTAGCTATCTGTCCGGCATCAGCAACAGCACCTCGCGCCGCTATGCGGTGATCACCGCCTACAACGGCGGAGCGGGCAGCGTGCTGCGGGTGTTCTCCAGCGATAAAAATCGCGCCTTCAGCAACATTAACGATATGTCACCGGCGCAAGTCTATCAGCAGCTGACCACCAACCACCCGTCAGCGGAATCACGCCGCTACCTGGTGAAAGTGACCAACGCGCAGAAAGGCTATCACCGCTACTGACAGCCGCAGAGGCCGGGCATGCCCGGCCTTGTTTTTGGCTGCTATTTAGCGACTGATGTTTTTGAATTTTTTGGTGGTGTCGGTCAGCGCCACTTCGGTTGGCAGGCGTTCCATCGAGCTGGCGCCGTAGAAGCCGTCGCACTGCGGGCAGTTTTCGAGGATGTACTGCGCATCTTGCGGGCTAGAGATGGGTCCGCCGTGGCACAGCACAATTACATCTTCGCGCACCGCTTTGGCCGCGGCGGCCCACTCGTTGACCAGCGGCACACAGTCCCTGAGCTGCAGCGCAGTTTCTGCACCGATGTTTCCGCCGGTGGTCAGGCCCATATGCGGCACGATGATATCCGCCCCCGCTTCGGTCATGGCCACCGCGTCTGCGGCGCTAAACACGTAGGGGGTGGTCAGCATCTCTTTCTGATTCGCCAGACGGATCATCTCCACTTCCAGCCCGTAACCCATGCCGGTCTCTTCCAGATTGGCGCGGAAATTGCCGTCAATCAGGCCCACCGTCGGGAAGTTCTGCACGCCGGAAAAACCCAGCGCCTTGAGGTCGTCGAGAAACTTATCGAAATTGCAGAACGGATCGGTGCCGTTGACGCCAGCCAGCACCGGCGTCTGTTTCACTACCGGCAAGACCTCTTTCGCCATATCAACGACGATCTCGTTGGCATTGCCGTAGGCCAGCAGCCCGGCCAGTGAACCCCGCCCGGCCATGCGGTAGCGGCCGGAGTTGTAAATGACGATCAGATCGATACCGCCAGCCTCTTCGCACTTGGCCGACAGCCCGGTCCCCGCGCCGCCGCCGATGATCGGCTCGCGGCGGGCAATCATCTGTCTGAACTTAGTCAGCAGCTGCTGACGATTAAAAGCAGGCATAGTTATTTTCCTCTGGGTGCCAGTTGGCGAAATTGAGCCACCGCCGCAGCGGCAAATTGTGGATGATTAATATTCCACGGCAGTCTGATTATTTGTCGCAGCGTGGTTTGCTTTAGCTCAGCTTCCAGCGTGCGGATAAAGGCCCGATCCGCTTCCGGTGACCAGAACGGCTGGCCTTCTGCATCCAGCGCCGAGAAGCCACCTTCCGGGATCAAAAAGCGGATCTCACCCGCGCAGCGGTTGAGCTTTTCCGCGATCCAGCGTGCCATCGCCACATTCTCTTCCACCGTGGTGCGCATCAGCGTCACCTGCGGATTGTGGTGATAGAACTGGCGAGCCGCGTACTTTGCCGGAATAGTGGAAGGATGGCCGAAGTTGACCATATCCAGTGCCCCGCAGGAGATGACGCAGGGTACTTCGCTGCGCGCCAGCGCATCAAAACGATCTTCACCGCAGGCCAGTACGCCCTCAAACAACAGATCGCACACCTCGGTGGTGGTCAGATCCAGCATCCCGCAGAGCATATGGCTGTCTGCCAGCTTCTCCATGGCTTTGCCGCCGCTGCCGGTGGCGTGGAATACCAGACAGTCATAGTCGGCCTCCAGCCCGCTGCTGACGGCCTCAACGCACGGCGTGGTAACGCCAAACATCGTCAGGCCGATAGCCGGCTTATCGCTGCTGTCCGGCGGCACGGAAAACATTACCGCCCCGGCAATCTGATGCGCGGCATTGCCCAGCACCCGGCGCGAAATGCGGTTCAGCCCGGCAACATCCGTCACCGAGTAGAGCATGGCGATATCGCTGGCGCCGATATAGCCGGAAACGTCACCGGACGCCATGGTGGAGACCATCAGCTTCGGGATGCCCACCGGCAGCGCCTGCATTGCGGGCGTGATCAAGGCCGTACCGCCCGAACCGCCTAAGCCGATCACCCCGGCTACATCATCGCGCTGGCTAAGGAAAATCTCAAAAGCCCTGGCCATCGCCACTATCGCCTTCCCCCTGTCGCCACAGAACACCGCACCGCGCCCTTCAGGGTGGAAATCCGCCACGGTTTCGGCAGAAATATCACCGGTAAAAGGTGTGCTAAGTTGTTGAGTTGACAGGTCAACTGTAACGACTTTTACTCCAGCCTGAGCAATCAGCCCGCTGACGTAAAACAGTTCCCTTCCTTTAGTATCCGCTGTCGCAACAGCGTAGATGGATCCAGTATCATTATTCATTGGCGTTAAAAAAACCTGTTATTTAGATTAATAAAGAGTTGATTAACTTGAGATAAAAACGTAAATAACCATAAGGTACAAAGAAACCACACTAAGTGACGCTAACAGTAGCACCTTGAAGATTGATAAATCAATTGAATGAAATATGAGTCTCGTGGTGATTTTGACTACGCTTATAGTACCGGGAAACAGCCATAACCGTTCCCGGGCAGTCAACGCCGGTGACACATATAGCTGTCTGCCGACCCGAAGATGAGATCGTTTGAACTGGAAAAATGAGGTTATCGTGGAGCAAAGGGATTCCGCTGGGGTGTTAGGGTTAACATCAACACGCGCAAGAACACGCCGCTTACTGATTGATACAGCGATGAAATTGTTTGATAGCGGGGCCTTTCCCTCTATCACTGAAGTAGCCCAGGAAGCGCAGCTGTCGCGCGCCACGGCTTATCGCTACTTCCCCACGCAAAGCGCGCTGGTCTCAGCTATCGTCACGGAGACGCTTAGCCCGATTAAACACTGGCAGCCGACCAAAAAGGATGCCAGCGAGCGCATTGATGAGCTTCTGAGCTTTGCCTTTCCGCGCATGCTGAAGCATGAAGGTACGCTGAGGGCTGCGCTGCACCTGTCACTAACCCAGTGGGCGCAGTCGCAGTCGACCGATGCGGTGCCGCCAAAAGAGAAGCTGGTGCGCGGCAATCGTAAAGCGATGCTGACCCAGGTCGCCGCGCCGCTGAGTAAAGAGCTGCCGCCCGCGCTAATGGAGCGCGTGCTGCAGTCGCTGTCGCTGGTTTACGGCTCAGAGATTTTTCTGGTGATGAAGGATATCTGGGGCTGTGACAACGATGAGCTACAGGATATCGGCAAGTGGATTGCCAAAGCTATCGTGCGCCAGGCGCGGGAAGATGCTCTTGAACTGCAATAAAGCGTGGGTTAGTACCGGGCGAGGCATGCCTCGCCCCTGCGCTGAACCACCTTAATGGTCGGGCATGCCTCGCCCCTGCGCTGAACCACCTTAATGGTCGGGCATGCCTCGCCCCTGCGCTGAACCACCTTAATGGTCAGGCATGCCTCGCCCCTGCGCTGAACCACCTTAATGGTCAGGCATGCCTCGCCCCTGCGCTGAGTCACCGTAGTGGTCGGGCATGCCCGACCCAGTTTTTCACGCCAGCACATACCCCTGCAGGCGCTTCACGCCGTCTTCACCCGCTTCGACATACACGCCCTGCAACTCCGGTGAGAAGCCCGGCAGCAGGTTCAGCCCCTCTTCCAGCGCCAGGAAATAGCGCTGAACCGCCCCGCCCCACACTTCGCCCGGCACCACGCACAGCACGCCCGGAGGATAAGGCAGCGCGCCTTCCGCCGCGATGCGTCCTTCTGCCTCAGCGATCGGCACCAGCTCCACGTTCCCGCGAATAAATTCGATATTGGCATCCTGCGGGTTCATCGCCACTTTTGGCAGGCTCTGCTGGCGGAACATCGCCTTTTGCAGATCCTTCACGTCGTGGCTGACGTACAGATCGTGCATCTCCTGACACAGGCGCTTCAGCGTATAGCCCGCATAGCGGGCCGCATTTTTGCGGTAAATGGTCGGCAGCACGTCGCGCAGCAGGGCATCTTCTTTGATGTGCTGCTCGAACTGCGCCAGCTTCGCCACCAGCTTCGCCATCTTCTCTACGCTCTCCGCCGGGGTCAGCAGGAACAGGATCGAGTTAAGATCGCACTTCTCCGGCACCACGCCATTCTCACGCAGGTAGTTGGCGAGGATGGTGGCTGGAATGCCGAACGAGGCATATTTGCCGCTGGCGGCATCAATGCCCGGCGTGGTCAGCAGCAGCTTGCATGGGTCGACCAGATACTGATCCTTCTCATAACCGGCAAAGCCGTGCCACGCTGCGCCTGGCGCAAAGCTGAAGTAGCGCGGATCGGCGGCGATCGCATGCGTTGGCGCATCCTGCCAGGATTTACCGTCAACCTCGTCGGGAATAAATGGTTGGATCATCTCACAGCGCGCGAGGATCGCCTTACGCGCATCAATCCCCAGCACCACGCACTCGTGCCACAGGCGGCGTCCGGCCTCGCCCTGATGCATTTTCGCGTTGATATCCAGCGCGGCAAACAGCGGATAGAACGGGCTGGTAGAGGCGTGCAGCATAAAGGCATTGTTCAGCCGCTTGTGGCTGCAAAAACGCTGCTGGCCGCGCAGGTGGTTATCTTTTTTATGGATTTGCGAGGTCTGCGAGAAGCCCGCCTGCTGCTTATGCACCGACTGAGTAACGAAAATGCCAGGGTCTGAGGGTTTGAGATCCAGCAGCAGCGGCGAGCAGGCCTGCATCACCGGAATAAACTGCTCGTAGCCGACCCACGCCGAGTCAAACAGGATGTAGTCACACAGGTGGCCGATGCTGTCGATCACCTTACGCGCGTTGTATACCGTACCGTCATAGGTGCCAAGCTGGATCACCGCCAGGCGGAACGGGCGCTCGTCGCTGGCGCGATGCGGCGCAACCTGCTGGATCTGTTTGCGCACGTACGCTTCATCAAAACAGTGCGCGTCAATGCCGCCGATAAAGCCAAACGGGTTGCGCGCGGTTTCCAGATAAACCGGCGTCGCCCCGGCCTGGATCAGCGCTCCGTGATGGTTGGATTTATGATTATTGCGGTCGAACAGCACCAGATCGCCACGCGTCAGCAGCGCATTGGTCACCACTTTATTGGCGCTGGAGGTGCCGTTAAGCACGAAGTAGGTTTTATCGGCGTTGAACACCTTCGCGGCAAACTTCTGCGCATGCTTGGCCGAGCCTTCGTGGATCAGCAAATCGCCCAGCTTGACGTCCGCATTGCACATATCAGCGCGAAACACGTTCTCGCCAAAGAAGTCGAAGAACTGCCGTCCTGCCGGATGCTTTTTGAAGAACTCACCGCCCTGATGGCCGGGGCAGGCAAAGGTGGTGTTATCCATCGCCACGTATTTGGTCAGCGTCTGGAAGAACGGCGGCAGCAGCTGCGCCTGGTACTGCGCGGCGGCGGCTTCCAGCAGCGCAGCATCTTCCGCCTCTCCGCTCAGCACGCCGTCCACCGCCGGCAGATCTTCCGCCTGCGAAGCATCATCCAGCGCGATAAATACCGGCAGGTTAAAACCGGTATGACGCAGCAGCGCCAGCACGCCGGAGCGCGAATCAGAAACGGAGAGCACCACCGCTGCCACATCGGTAAAGTCGGTGTTATCCAGCGTCACGACTTCGCGCCCGGTCTGGAGGTGAATAGCGACGGTGGTACTGGCTGCAATTTTCAAAGGTGTCATAGCACAAATCCCAGGCGGTCAAGGATGAGTGGGTGCCAGAGGCACAGCATAGCAAGGCGCAAAAACGCCTTGCTGGCGAAAGAGTCACAGGCTGTCAGCGATGAAGTGCCGCTCAGACCGATAGACATCAGTAAAATCAGATCGCGTCTGTTTTTACGCATGGCCAAAAGTTAAGCGTAAGAAAACCTCACCGCACGGTGAAAGAATTTATCAACAGGGTATTACAGCAGGAAGATCGGCGGGCGCCCGGCATCAGCAGATGTCGGTTACAGATGCTGGCTGGCAGCAGTGAACCTCTCATGGCGGCGACCTCGATACGGGGATGATGAACACGTCAGAATTTTCGCAATAATGGCATTTTTTAATTGCTGGTTCAACCGGCAAAACAGCCTGCGCGGCAGGGAGTTCAGCGCCTCAATGCTATAGATTTGCCCGAAAAAGTGACGATAAGTTGGTCTTTCAGAACAGTATTGATGGAAAAGAGTGCAATCAGTCGCTGTTCTTCAATAAAGCCGTTGACGGGATCGATGGCATACGGTTTAATGCGCCCCGTTGCCCGAATAGCTCAGTCGGTAGAGCAGGGGATTGAAAATCCCCGTGTCCCTGGTTCGATTCCGGGTTCGGGCACCACATTCAGAAGAACCCGCCTATGGCGGGTTTTTTGCTTTCTGCGGTATCTCACAGCGGAATCATCACGGCACATCTCCTTCTGCAAACTCACGCTGAAAGTTTTTATCCATCGCAACTAGACGACTGGTCTAATTGGTGTTAACTTTACTTCAGCCACACCGCAGGCACGAATCTCACCGCGCCATAGACGACTGGTCTAATTTAAACGCTAAACTTAACGGCAGGAGATTGATGATGAAGATTCTTATGGTGTTAACCTCACACGATCGGCTGGGCAATACCGGACGCAAAACCGGTTTCTGGCTGGAAGAGCTGGCTGCGCCCTACTACGCATTTAAAGATGCCGGCGCGCAGATCACCCTGGCCTCGCCAAAAGGCGGCAACCCGCCGTTAGATCCAAAAAGTAATGAGCCTGACTTCCAGACTGAGCATACTCACCGCTTTGAGGCCGATGCGGCAGCAACCGCCCAGCTCGCCGCGACAGTTCGCCTGGACAGCATTTCAGCGGCTGACTACGACGCAGTATTCTATCCAGGCGGCCACGGTCCACTATGGGATCTGGCCGAGGATGAAAACTCCATCAGGCTTATCGAGAACTTCCTGGCGGCTAACAAACACGTCGCCCTGGTTTGCCACGCGCCGGGCGTGCTGCGCCACGTCACAACGCCTGAAGGAAAACCGCTGGTGGCAGGCAGAAAGGTGACCGGCTTCACCAACAGTGAAGAAGAAGCGGTCGGCCTGACTGAGGTGGTGCCATTCCTGGTGGAAGACGAGCTGATTGCCAAAGGCGGGATCTACTCCAAAGGCCCGGACTGGAGTTCCTATGTGGTCAGTGATGGCCTGCTGATCACCGGACAAAACCCAACGTCGTCTGCAGCGACGGCAGAACAGCTGCTTAAACAGCTGGCTGAATAGCAGCAGGCTGATATTGTGGCGTGGACGAGTAGAGCCGTTTTTGTGAAAATAGGGTTCTACTCTCCCGCGAACAGACAACCGACCTGGCTTTTGATAACGTGACCCTATGACAACTGCAACTCAATTCCATGGCAATGAAATCCGCGACCACATTCTTGCTACAGGCCAGCGCATCATGGCCGGTAAGGGATTTTCTGCCGTTGGATTGAATGAAATACTCAAAGATGCGGGTGTCCCTAAAGGCTCGTTCTATCACTATTTCAGTTCGAAAGAAGCCTTCGGCGTTGATATGCTGGCGCACTATTTTGCGGATTATCTGGCAGAGCTCGACAGCACGCTCAGCCAGCCCGGTCTGACGATGGCGCAGCGGCTGATGAATTACTGGCGACTGTGGCAAGAAACACAGTCATTCTCCGATTGCCAGGGTAGGTGCCTTGCCGTCAAGCTCGGTGCCGAAGTGGCCGATCTCTCAGATAATATGCGTGCAACCCTTCGGTCTGGTACGTCTGGAATTATTTCGCGCCTGGCAGATGCGCTGGAGAAGGGCGTGGCCGAAGGCTCACTGGTGATTGATGATACTGCCGCTAACGTCGCTGAAAGCCTTTACCAGCTCTGGCTGGGTGCCAGCGTGATGGTCAAGATCGTGCGCAATACCAGCCCGTTTGATTCCGCCATGAGCCTGACGCAGAAAGTGATTCGCGTTACCCCATAGCGGCAAAGAGTACCTGATCAATCCAGAGAGCGTCTCCTCTCTGGATGTGATCCACAAAGGTATTACTCTGGACTCTCTTCCACTATCACCTTCTTCTTCGCCGCAAAGTTGTACACCACCAGCAGCGCAAAAATACCGGTAATGATCATGGTGATGGTGCCTTTATCCATAAAGCGCGCCATATTGCCGAGAAGAATACCCACCACGCCAAAATCGGTATCCGAGAAGGTGGTATTGGTCAGCCCAATCGCACCGAGCACCGGCAGCAGGGCCACAGGCAGGAAGGTGATCAAAATGCCGTGGGCAAACGCGCCGCAAATCGCACCGCGCTTGCCGCCGGTCGCATTACCAAATACCCCAGCCGTAGCGCCGCAGAAGAAGTGAGGTACCACCCCCGGCAGGATCAATACCCAGTGCAGCTGGCCGAGGATAAACAACCCCACCAGGCCGCCTACAAAGCTGGAAATAAAGCCCACCAGCACTGCGTTAGGGGCATAAGGGAAGACGATCGGGCAGTCCAGCGCAGGCCGTGCGTTGGGCACCAGCTTCTCAGAGAAGCCGGTAAAGGCCGGGACAATCTCCGCAAGGATTAAGCGCACGCCCTGCAGAATGATAAACACCCCAGCAGCAAAGGTGATCGCCTGAATAAAGGAGTAGACCAGGTAGTTTTGACCGTTGCTGAAGTGGCTCTCGACATACTCTTTACCTGCGGAAACAGACAGGATCAGGTAAATGATCATCATGGTCAGGGAGATGGAGATGGTGCTGTCGCGCAAAAAACTCAGGTTTTTTGGCATGTTCATCTCTTCTGTGGATTTCGAACCTTTCCCCACTACCGAACCAATCCAGCCCGATAACACATAGCCAATCGTTCCGGTGTGCGCCAGGGCTACATGATCGCCACCGATGATTTTACGCATATAGGGCTGGGCCAGCGCCGGGAAAAATGCCATCAGCATGCCCAGAGCCAGGGAGCCGGTGTAAATCAACTGCACCCCTTCAAAACCGGCCACCGACAAAATAATGGCCACCATACAGGCCATATAAAAAGTGACGTGGCCTGACAGATAGATATATTTCAGTCGGGTAAAACGGGCAACGACAATGTTAGCCACCATACCGAAAGCCATAATCAGCGTGGTCGGTGCGCCATACTTCGCCAGTGCAATGGATACCATCGCCTCATTGTTGGGGATGATCCCCTGCACATCAAAAGCGTGTTTGAAAATGTCACCCAGCGGCGTCAGCGAGCCGACCAGTACCGTTGCCCCGCCAGCCAGCACCAGAAAGCCGAGGATGGTTTTCACCGTCCCTTTAATCACCTCGGGGAAAGGCTTTCTCTGTGCCACCAGCCCGAATAGCGCCACCAGCCCCACCAGAATGGATGGCACCTTCAGCACGTCGACGACAAATTGCAAAAGGTTTTGAGTAAACATAGTAACCTCTAGGGTAAGGTGTTCATCTAAAGTGACAAATTTTTTATTTATCAAAATACTCGCGTATTTTATTTTCGACTTCTTTCAGGTCGATAATATTATTAATAATGATAACTTTTCCCTCCGGAAGGTTGGCGCTATAAGCAATATCCTTCGCCATGACGAAGACATCTGCCACATCAGGGGTCACAGACCCGAGATCGGAATGGTCAACATCCGCTTCGATTTCGAGTTTCTTCAGCACTTTCTTGATATTCATTTCCATCATGAAGCTGCTGCCTAAACCTGAACCACACACCGCCATAATTTTCATCTCAGACCTCATCACCTGTTGTTGATAATCACACTGTCAGTTAAGCATTGTCTGCTAACAGAATCTTTTTAAGCGCTTCCTGACTGCGCGCATTAAAAACTTTGTCCATTATCTCTTCGTCAGAAAGGACCTCCGCCAGCTGCGAGATCATTTCAATATGGCTATGACTGTCCGGGGCAGAAAACATAAAAATAGCGTCGACCGGGTCATTCTCTTCCGAATCAAACTTCACCGCCTGCCCCAGCTTGACGATAGATAACCCCAGCTGACTGGCCCCCTCTTCCGGGCGCGCATGGGGCATGGCAATATGTGGGGCGATGACAAAATAAGGCCCAATCTCCTCTTTCTGCCGAATAATGGCATCAATATAGCTCTGTGCGATTGCCCCTTCATTAAGCAGAGGACGCGCGGCAATTTGCAGCGCTTCTTTCCAGTCCGCCACGTTATCAACATACTGAATTTTTTCGTTATTCAACCACTGTGCCAGCTGCGACATCGCTTTTCTCCTGGGAAAGCTCGCAGTGATGTACAGTCAGCTTCGGGATCTGTGAATGAAGCTGATAGCGTTATCTGTCACATCATTGAGAGCTGCTGCCCCTGTCGCTTGAATTTAGTACTCTATGATCAAGTCTAGACAGGTTTAAGATGTATAGTCATCTTGATGATGAACCCGGAGGTGTACAGATACAATATGTAAAGTTAAAATAGTGCTGGACATGTTGAGCTTGAATGTAAATTCGTTAACTTGATCACAACTCGATGTCACTGAAGTGGCATACAGCAATAATAAAGAGCACACCTGTGCAGGCACGACTCAGGCGAGTCGGCCCTCACTCTGAGCGGGATGAATTGAAATGATCGATGGCATTACAGAAAAACAGAAAGAAGTTGTCGATTATATCCTGACAAAAATTAAAGCTGACAAACTGCTGCCCGGAGATAAGCTCGATACGGAAATTGCCATCGCCAAAAATATTGGCATTACGCGCGCAACCGTGCGCGAAGCGACGCGGATCCTGATTGAGCAGCAGCGAATATACCGGGTGAAAGGATCCGGGCTGTTTGTTGGCTCTATTGGCATCAGCAATAACGCCGGAAGGTTTCATGCCCTCTCCCCTTTTGATTATCAGGCGCAAAAGCACGGCCACAAAGGGGTGAGAAAAATTGTCTCGGTCAGTATTATGCGCGTGCCCTCGGCGGAAATAGCGCAGGCGTTACGCATTAAGAACAGCGACCAGGTCTATAAAATATTACGCCTGATGTGCTTCGATGATATTCCCGTGGCGCTGGAACACATTCACCTGCCGGTCAGCCTGTTTAGCAGCATGGAGTTCAGCAAGCTGGAAATATCCAAATACTCTTACCTTGAGCAGATAACCGGTAAAAAAATACAGCGCAGGGATCAAAACTTAACGGCGCTCAATCTCACCGATCCTGACGTGCTGGCCCTGCTTAACCTGGCGCAAAACGATGCGGTGATTGAAATCAACGAAACCGTGTTTCTTGATGATGGTCAGCCGTGCGAAGTGAATATTGCCATTATCAATACCCGCCTGTTCCCGCTGCGGCAAAACTCGCAGCGGCCGTGACCAAACGGCGAAAAAAAACCCGCCAGCGGCGGGTTTAATTTTATGCGGCGTATGCGGCTAATCTTTCTCTATTCTTTGCTACAAGAATCACGCCACGGCGCGATTCATCGGGGTGTAATGACCAGATCGCATCCTCTGGTATTGATACGCCATTATATATCAGGTGCTGCCCGTCATACGGGAAAAATGCTCCGAGGTCAGTATCGAGAACAAATATGGCGAGACTCTTTGATTGTTCCGCAATCTTTTTCCACAATGCTTTCCCGCCTGGGTAGTGCATGTGATTGCTCATAAGAACCACCCCACACTCATTAACCAGCGTTTCATACAGTAGAGTGGCTAACCCTAATTCGCGCTGTGTACCCTCTACGCAAACGCTCTCGACCTGTAAAGCATCGTCTTGCCAGAACCGTTCAACAGAGAGCACTACATCACCTACTGTCTTCTTACGTTCGAGCTCCAGGATAGCGATAGCGCGGTTACGCTTAACGCCATCGATTTCTTCCGGTTCAGTCTTAATGATGGCCGCACGTGGCGTCGCTGCATCATAAATAACAGCCATAGCCACGCCTGCAATCTCGAAGGAATGCACGATTTTGAATGCCCGCGCTACAGCGGATGGGCTGTAAGAGACTGGATAAACAATCATTGTACTATCCTCTTTCATGAGTACAGGCATAACAGACATCATCCTTGATATATAATTTCAAACGGTGACCATTCAGCCACTATGCGACTTTAAGGTTAAAAAATCAACAACCCGTCAAGTGAAAAATAATCAGAATTTATTTTTACCATTTGTATTTTAATGATTTTTTATCATTCCCCAAGCGGAACGAAACGGTAACGCCCCGGGTACGTCAGACTGAAAGTCCTCTTTACCTCGGGGCAACAAGCCCGGCTACAGCTATTCAGAGTGCCGCAGTGCCCCCTTGCCCTTCACCACTTCCTGCGCCTCAAGCTCCTCCGGGGTTTTTAGGAACGGGGTGAGCACACCGCTGAGCACATACAGCCCGGCATATATCCCCAGTACGCCGCCAGCACCCAGCGAAGAGTAAAATAGCGCGGTGATGGCAGGTGCGATAAACGCCCCCAGACCGGCCCCCAGGTTCAGCACCGACATCGCCGCCCCTTTGCTGTCCGGCGCCAGCATCGGGAACAGGGCCGACAGCGGCACATAGCCCGCCATGGTGATCCCGCACAGGCACAGCACAAACATCATCACATAGAAGTTGTGGCCCAGTACCTGCGGCACCGCCCACACCAAAATCAGCACCGCAGCATAAGCGAAGCCACCGACCCACATAATGGTGGTGCGCCAGCCAAATTTATCGCCGAAGAAGCCAAAGAACAGGTTGGCAAAAATCGCTACCAGGAATACCGCCGACCACATATGCAGCCACTCGGTTTTACTGTAGCCATAGCTGATCAGGTAGAGCGGCAGAAACGTCGCCAGGCCATATTGCGCAATGCCGTTGACCGATTTCACCACCAGCCCCATGGCAATCACCGGGCGTTGCAGGATGGTGATGCCCTTCAGCAACTCGGCGGCGCTGAACGGGTGGATCTCGGAAGCGGGCACCACGTCGCGATTCACCCAGATCCCCAGCACGGAGCCGACGATCACAAACAGCATCCCTACCCACAGCACGTGGATTTCGCCCAGCACCGGCAGCGCCAGCGAGGAGAAGAACGGCCCGATCACGCTCAAGCCCAGCGAGAAGGTGAACCAGAACCAGCCGACCGCCGTCGCGCGTCGTTCCACCGGCGTGCTGTAGTTAATCCAGATCAGGAACGAATAGGCAAACAGCGGATAGCCAATGCCGCGTATCGCATAGAACGGCAGCATCCACGCCATATGCATGGTTTGCAGGCCGAGGGCGATAAAGCCAATGCTGCCAACCACAAAGGTCAGCAGACCAAACAACATCACCTTACGCGGGCCGAGGGTTTGCACCAGCACGCCGGTCACCCAGGCGGCCAGCGTTACGGTCACGCCATAAGCGGTCAGCAGGTAAGAAGCCTGAGCGACGGAAAGCCCTTTTTCCACCAGCCAGATAGAGATCCAGGCTTGTTCAACCCCGTCGCCGATCATAAAAATAGTCAGGCCGATATAGCCCCACAGCAAGTTCTTAGGCAAACCTATTTTATTCAACATAGTTTCCCCCAGTGTCTGACACCGACTGGTAGTAAGTAAGAGGTAAGAGTCTGATTTTGTTTTTATTCGGCGATCATTTTCATCAGCATGCCCTGCACTTTCAGCGCGTCCTGGCTTTTGATCAGCTGGTCGATTTCAGCGATGCTCAGGCGGTCAATAAAGCCGGCCAATGCCTTGTACATACGGATGTTCTGCGCGCACTCGGCCACCGGGTCTTCGCGGCTTGGGAAAGTATCGAAATAGATCAGGCCGCTGAAATTCACGCGTTTTGCGTAATAGATGTATTCCAGGGTCTGCATCAGATGCACCGAGCCCAGCATCAGGCCATCGTCAAAATGTCCGTAGCCGTCATTCAGATGGAAGCCGACCAGGCGATTTTTGCGAGCCGACTGGAACAGTGAGAAAGCCGGGTTCTCTTTCTTCATGATCATGTGGCAGAAGTCGAGAGTAATGCCGAGATTATCCGCGCCCACATCGTCAATCAGCATCAGGGTCGATGACACATCGCCGATAAAGGAGAAGGTGCGAGGCTCGTAGGGTTTGTATTCAAAGCTGAACTGCATATCCGGGTGTGCATGGGTGACGGTCTGCAGGGCGCTGACCAGCAGCTCGTAAGCGCGGAAGTAGTCCTGCTGGAACGGATAGTCATAGCCATCGTAGCCAAACCACAGCGTGACGGTATTGCCACCGAGGTACTTGCACACTTCTGCCGCTTCCAGCGTAATATCAATCGCTTTTTGGCGCAGCGCGGCGTCGGGATTAGTGAATTCGCCGTCGATAAACTCCTTGTTATAGCGCAGCGCGATGCCACCTACCTGCAGGTTGTTATCGGCGATGGTCTTTTTAATCAGCTCTTTACTCTGGCCAACAAAGTGTTCCGGGTAGTTAAGTTCTATATGCGTTAAGCCATCTACGCTACCCATACGGGTAATCAGATCGCAGGTGTCCATTTTATTCTTAGCATCAAATAACTCGGGACGTGAACGAAATGAATTAATACGGGAAGAGAATTTCATTTTAAATATCCTTGCATGAAGTTTCCCTTGCGTTATAAGTGACTTTACCCGCCTGGTAAATGGTAAAAATCAAATAACACCGAAAATAAAACTGACAGAGAGTTTTTAATAGTGAAAATTTTACTATCAGTAAAACACTTTTAAAACAGATGTTTATACTTTCATTTTCCTGCCAGTAAAATGAAATCGCGTAATACGATGATTTTATTTTACTCACAGTAAAATGACATAGTAAAACGTTTTACAGCATGTGATCTGGTTAACACTTTTCGTTTACCCCCCATGCTAGTTTACGGATAAAGTTTTCTACGAGCCCTAATCATGCATAACCGACTTAAAGGCAATGAGATATTTTTACTGGCGCGAACGCTTGCACCCGAGCTGGGTAAAAAAGAACGTTCAATTGCCCGCTTTATTGATGACAACCCCCAGTCATTATCTAAAATGTGTATCACGGATATCGCTAATTATCTCAACGTCAGCGTTTCCAGTATTACCAAAGTGTCGAAAAAGCTGGGGTTCACCGGTTTTCACGATCTCAAGCTCAATATTGGCAGGCAGGTTAACTCGCAGGAGGAGATCGTCGATATTCCACTGATCCCCGACTCGGAAAAGTATGTCGAACAGGTTATTGAGAGCACCTTCCTGAATTCAGTGATGGCGCTCCAGGAGTCGTTGAGCGTGATTAACAGCGCGGTGATCAAGGCCGTCGCCTGGCTGTTCATTAACAAGCCGGAAAGCGCGCGCATCTTTATTGCCGGCTGCGGGGGGTCGGGATCGATCTGCGATGACTTCAATCATAAGCTGCTCAAGATTGGCATCTTCTCCTCGGTGTTCAGCGACAGCCACAAGCAGCTGATGACCGCCTCGCTGATGCAGCCGGGCGATATTCTGCTGGCGATTTCGCACTCCGGGCAGACCACCGATATTATCCAGATGGTCAAAGCCGCTAATGAGCACGGTGCCGAAACCATCTGCCTGACCAACTATCCCAACAGCCCGCTCAGCCTGATCGCCAAGCACTCAATTATCTCCTCGGTGAAAAACAACCCGATTACCGGGGAAAATGCCACCACGCGTATTGTCCACCTCAATATTCTGGACGCCATTTTCACCATTATTGCCAGCAAAACCAGTGAAAAGAGCCAGACCAGTTTACACAACACCAGAAATGCGGTGGCGTCCAAACGCACCGCCAATTAAGGGCCGAAATGATGAAACATCATGTTGTTGTTATTGGCAGTCTTAACTATGACATTCTCGTCCAGCAGGATCGCCTGCCGGAGATTGGGGAGACCTTCACCGGTAATGAGCTGATGCTGATGCCCGGTGGAAAAGGCGCAAACCAGGCGGTGCAGTGCGCCAAACTGGGGCTGAATGTGAATATGGTGGGCTGTGTCGGCAACGATATTTACGGTAGCGAACTGCTTAAATCGCTGAGCGAGAACGGGGTTTCCGTGACGCAAATTAGCCAGCGCGGAAAAACCTCCGGCATTGGCATCGTGCAGATCCTCGAGTCCGGTGACTATTGCAGCACGATTATTAAAGGGGCGAACTATCTGATCGGCGAAGCCGATATCACCGACGATCTGTTTCGCGATCGGCCGCTGGTAATACTGCAGTCCGAGATCCCTGAACAGGTGGTGGATCGCGCCATCGCCCTGGCGCGCCAGCACCACTGCCAGATCCTGCTGAACAATGCCCCTGCCCGCCACATCTGCGCGCAGGCGCTCAGCCAGGTCGATTTCCTGGTGGTCAACGAGACCGAAGCCAGCCTGATGAATCAAAGCTCCGTCGCCTCGGTGAGCGATGCCATCGCCTGCGCGGCGGAGCTGCATCAGCGGGTTAATGGCCAGGTGATTATTACGCTGGGGGAAAAAGGCGCCGTGCTGTCGAATCAGGCGGGAGCGCAGCACTATCCGGCGGTGTTTTGCCCGGACGTGGTGGATACCACCGGGGCGGGGGATTCATTTATCGGCGGCATCGCTTACTGCCTGGTCAACCATATTGCCCTGGAGGAAGCGATTCCCTTCGCGGCGGAGATCAGCTCCTGCTCAATTCAGAAATATGGCGGCCAAAGCTCCTTCCCGATGCTGCCCGACGTGGCGCACGCGCTGACGCAAAACCGCCAGCGGCTGTTTGGCTGATGGCGCAGGAGTAATAAAGCCCCGGCGATCGGACCGGGGCTTTGCCTGAAACCGTCAACCTCCTTCACGCGGGCCCCTGTTGCCGATGTTGCAGCGCAAAAGCGCGAAAATCTTCCATACTCAGCGGGCGCGAAAAGTAGAAACCCTGAAACGCCGTACAGCCGAAATCCTGCATCAGCGACCACTGCTCCGCCGTTTCAATGCCTTCCGCCAGCACTTCCAGCTTCAGCTCCAGCCCCATGCGCGCAATATTCCTGGCGATCACGGCACCCTTACGATTTTCACTGGCGCCGGAGATAAAGCTGCGGTCGATTTTGATCTGCTCCAGCGGCAGGCGGCGCAGGTAGCTCAGCGATGAAAAACCGGTGCCAAAATCATCGAGCGAGAAGCGGAATCCGGCGGCGGCCAGGGCAACCATTTTCGCCACCACGGCGTCAATATCGGAGGCAAACACGCTCTCTGTCAGTTCAAGCTTAACCCGCGCAGGGGGGATCTGCGCCCTGTCCGCCTGCTGGATCAGGCGCGCAACGAACTCAGGTTTCATCAGGTGATCCACGGTAACGTTGATCGACAGCGTAAGATGCGCCGTCGCCGGGTTCGCCTGCCAGTGTGCCAGCTCGCGAAAAGCGCTGCCGATCACCCAGTCCCCCACCGCAGGCATCAGCCCGGCCTGCTGGGCAGCGGGAATGAACCCGGACGGTGGCACCATTCCCTTACCCGGCAGCTGCCAGCGCAGCAGCGCTTCGGCTCCGTTAATCTGCCCGGTCGCATTCAGCAGCGGCTGATAAAACAGCACGAATTCGTCATTGTAGAGCGCATGCTGGATCGCGCGGATCTTCTCGCTGCGGCGGGAAAAGTCGGCCTGCATCGCCACGATGCCAGCGCATAAAATCCCCGTGGCTAAAATGACATTCACCAGCGGGATATAAATACGCAATTGGTGTTGCATGGGGTGGGCAAAGGGATAGACCAGGTCGGCACTGCTGAGAATAATAAACGCCAGCAGCGTGCTGGCGATAAGCGCCAGCTGTGCCAGCGTGTGCCTGCGCTGATAATTGATATAGCCCACCAGCGCGATAGTCAGCAGATACAGGTGCGTGGTTCGCGGGATCCCCTGGTCGGGAATATCATAGCGCAGGCAAAACACCACGACGTAAATAAGATGAAGCAGCTGGGCCAGCATCAGCCCGCTGGAAAAATTGCCGCGCATTGCCACCCGCCAGCTGGCCAGGGCTGCACCTGCCATCACCAGCAGTGATTCAACCTCTCCCCATTGGTGCATCAAACTAAATACCGCCAGCCACCCGACAATAACCCCTAAACCACTCAGGAAAGCCATCCGGCAGAGATATTCGAGATGTTCTTCGTTAGGGGTTTTACCTGTTCTTCGTCCTGGCATAATGCAAATAGCTCCAGTGAAATTGGATTTTTTTTATTATTTTAATGTGACTAAAAATAGCGAATCAGAAAGGCTCCAGTGATTTAACGTATTTTCCGAAACGCGTCAACAATTTACATATGGCACTCATTACTCATTTTCGTTACCGGGACCGGTCCTGTTCAACTCGCCGCACGGTTGATTCCTGGTAATAATTAAGGCTCAATCAGGCAGCCCATTTGATATAAGGATAAACTGGTGATGCCTCCGCTCATAAAACGCAGCCTGATCGTCTGGCTGATCCTGATGCTGATCCCGCTGGTGCTGGTGCCTGGCATGCAGCTTTATCAGCAGTGGAAAAGCTTTGAGGCCTCTTTTCAGGCACTGGAAACCCAGATTGCCTACCGCTTAACGCAAAATGCCGCCGTGCTGCCGCTGATCTCCCCCGGCAGCGATGCCGCCGCCCTGAACCATAAATTTCCGCAAATTGTGGCGATTGAGCCGCTGCCTGCCAACGCTTCGCAGGAGATCCGCATTACCCCAGCGGACAATGGCCGCTACTGGCTGAACAACCCCTGGCAGCAGGTGCGCGAACTGGTCGACTTCCGCCCGGTGATTGACGACGCGAGAAAACAGTCTGGCTTTCAGCATCTGGCGCTCAACTGGCAGGGCACCGTGCTGCTCAGCTCCCAGGCTCAGGAGAGCAGCGGCTGGTGGCACTG
Source organism: Erwinia aphidicola (assembly GCF_024169515.1). NCBI lineage: Bacteria > Pseudomonadati > Pseudomonadota > Gammaproteobacteria > Enterobacterales > Erwiniaceae > Erwinia > Erwinia aphidicola. The sequence goes on from NZ_JAMKCQ010000001.1 coordinate 908,964, forward strand.
GAGCACCACCTTCGCCCAGGAGCTGCAGCCGTTCACGCTGACGGCCAGCGCATCGCCACGGTGGCAGGCGCTCGCACTGTGGCCACCGCTGCTGCTGGCGGTATTGCTGACGCTGATGATGGTGTTCGTGCACCAGTACCAGCGCCAGCGCCAGGCCGACCGCCGCGCGCAGTTTTATCAACATACCCGGCTGAATGCGCTGGGGGAAATCACCACCGGCATGGTGCATGAGATCAATCAGCCGCTGGCGGCGATTCAGAACTGGTTAAAGGCGGCACAGCATTTGCTGGCCAAAGGCGACGTCAGCCAGATACCTGCCGCGCTGGAAGGCGCGCTGGGTCAGACACAGCGCATCGCATCGCTACTACAGCGTTTTCGCGACCATCTGGAACAGCGTGAAGTCACGCTGGGCGCGGTAGAGATCAAACGCGTCTGGACGCGAGTGGAGGATCTGCTGGCGCGTGAAATTCGCGAAGGCGATATCACCGTGCAGCGCGACTTCTCCCCGCCTTCCCTACAGGTAAAAGCCGATCCGCTCTGGCTGGAACAGGTGCTGCACAACCTGCTGAGCAATGCGATACAGGCGCAAAGCAGCCAGCGCAAAGGCTGGGTGCAGGTGCACTGCCGCCGCGAAGAGGAGAGCGTGGTGCTAACCTTAACCGACGGCGGGCGCGGATTCTCAACCGAAGGAATGGAGCAGGCGCTGATGCCGTTTTACACCACCCGCAGTGAAGGAATTGGCCTTGGGATGTCGCTGGCTGAAACCCTGATGTTGCGCATGAACGGCAAAATCACCCTCGCCAACCATGCGGGCGGTGGTGCCTGTATCCAGTTGCATTTTCAGTTATGGGAGCAGCAATGAGTACCTCACCTATCTGGCTGATTGACGATGATGCCTCAATCCGCGACTCACTCAGTTTTCTGCTGCAAACGCTGGGCTGGCAGGTCACTACCTACAGCAGCGTGGCCGCCTTTGAAGCCGATAGCAGCGTAACGCCCACGCTAACCGGCTGCCTGCTGATGGACATTCGCATGCCCGGCAAAAGTGGCCTGAGCTGGCTGGAGGAGACCTCGCAGCACTATCCGCTGGTTCCGGTGATCCTGATGACCGGGCACGGCACCATCGACCTCTGCCGCCGCGCCTTTCAGCACGGTGCCTGGGAGTTTTTCACCAAGCCGCTCGACAGCGACAAGCTGATCGACTGCATCAGCGAAGCGCTGGTAGAGAGCGAGCAGCGGGCCGCGCAGCAGCAGGAGCGACAGCTGCTGGAGAACAAATTCGCCCAGCTCACCCTGCGTGAACGCGAAGTGCTCGAACTGCTGGTCGAGGGCCAAAGCGCCAAGGAGATCGCCCGCGCACTTTCGCTCTCACCGCGCACTGCCGAAGCTCATCGCGCCTCGATCTTCGCCCGGCTGGAAGTCAGCAGCCTCGCCCCGCTGGTCTGGGAGTACGCCCGGCTGAAAATGCTGTCGCAACCTGGTAAATCTACCAGGTCGAACGGGTAATTAACCGAATAGTTGTTACAGGGTATATTTCGCAAAATAGGGTTCTCTGAAAAATAACCGGAACCTCTAAAATGAAACTGACCTTCCCTGTACTCGCCGTTCTGGCTGGCCTGACGGCTCAGCCCCTGCACGCCGCCACCCTGACCGAAAAAAACATCTCACTGCAGCAGGCTAACGACCTCGCTGCTGCGGTGATCAAATCCTGCTCGGCCAAAAATTACAACGTTAGCGTGACCGTACTGGATCGCGGCGGCAATGTGAAAGCCCTGCAGCGCATGGACAATGCTGGCCCGCACACCATCGAAGCCAGCAAGATGAAAGCCTTCACCGCGCTCAGCACCAAAAACCCGTCTGGCAAAGTGATGGAAGCCGCTCAGTCTAACGCGGGCGCCGCCGGCATGCGTGAAGTCCCTGGCTTCCTGCTGCTGGCTGGCGGCCTGCCGCTGCGTGACGGCGACCAGGTGATCGGCGCAGTCGGCGTGGGCGGAGCACCGGGCGGCAATCTGGATGAGCAGTGTGCTCAGGCCGCAGTGGATCGCGTTATCAAAGGCTGATTACGCCTCGCGGGGTAACTTCCGCTCTTCCCTTCCCCGGCTGGCGATGCTGGCCGGGTTCCAAATCTTAAATTCCTCGGCTGAGCTGGGGATAAATCACAGAGGTATTCACCATGAAAATTCGTCTTCTGATGGCTTCACTGCTGATGGTCATGGGTTCAGCTCATGCCGCTGAAACCCTGACCGGCTGTGCCGCGAAACGTGCCGAAGTGGCGCAGCAGATCCAGTACGCCGAAGCCCATGGCAACAGCGCACAGAAAGCCGGTCTGGAGAGAGCGCTGAAAGAGATCGATCAGCACTGCACCGACAGCAGCCTGATGGCCGACCGTCAGCAGAAAGTGCAGGAAAAGATGGAAAAAGTCGCCGAGCGCCAGGCCGACCTGCGCGAAGCTCAGGCCGGTGGTAGCAGTAAGAAAATTGCTAAACAGCAGGAAAAACTGGCACGCGCCCAGCAGGAACTGCAGGAAGCACGCGACAGCCTCAGCCAGTAATCACTTCAACATCGGGCTAACGGGTGGTTTTTACCACCCGAGCCAAGGCCAGCTGCCAAACACCTTGACATCAACGAGACCTTAATCACAGTTTTCAATCCCTTAACTGCGCCGAAAAACCGCTTAGTCCGGCGAGCAACCGCTTATCGTTCTATACAACCGCTCAAGCAATAATCCCCCCTGATGGTATTGAAATTCGCCACCATAGACCCGTCTCTCTTACCCCTTTTTTCAACACGAAAATGACCAGGTTCCCTATGAATAAAAATAATTTTTTCAAACATATACCCTGGATGATCCTCGGCATCATCGGGGCTTGCTGCCTGGCTGTGGTGGCGCTCAGGCGCGGCGAACATATCAGCGCGCTGTGGATTGTGGTGGCCTCGGTATCGGTCTATCTGGTGGCATATCGCTACTACAGCCTGTACATCGCCCAGAAGGTGATGAAGCTCGACCCAACGCGCGCCACGCCTGCGGTGATCAATAACGACGGCCTCAACTATGTGCCGACCAACCGCAACGTGCTGTTTGGTCACCACTTTGCTGCCATAGCCGGCGCTGGCCCGCTGGTCGGCCCGGTGCTTGCGGCGCAGATGGGCTACCTGCCCGGCGTACTGTGGCTGCTGGCTGGCGTCGTGCTGGCCGGGGCGGTGCAGGACTTTATGGTGCTGTTTATCTCACAGCGGCGCAACGGTGAATCGCTGGGCGAGATGATCAAAAAAGAGATGGGTGCCGTGCCGGGCACCATTGCCCTGTTTGGCTGCTTCCTGATCATGATCATCATCCTCGCCGTGCTGGCACTGATCGTGGTGAAAGCCCTGGCGGAAAGCCCGTGGGGCGTGTTTACCGTCTGCTCGACGGTGCCGATCGCGCTGTTTATGGGCATCTATATGCGCTTTATCCGCCCGGGGCGCGTCGGGGAAATTTCGCTTATTGGCGTAGTCCTGCTGGTCGCCAGCATCTGGTTTGGCGGCGTAGTGGCCCAGGATCCGTACTGGGGCCCGGCGCTGACCTTTAAGGACACCACCATCACCTTTACTCTGATCGGCTATGCGTTTATCTCCGCGCTGCTGCCGGTGTGGCTGATCCTCGCGCCGCGTGACTATCTCGCCACTTTCCTGAAGATCGGCGTGATCGTTGGCCTGGCGATCGGCATCGTGATCCTCAACCCGGAGCTGAAAATGCCGGCGCTCACCCAGTACATTGACGGCACCGGGCCGCTGTGGAAAGGGGCGCTGTTCCCGTTCCTGTTTATCACCATCGCCTGCGGTGCCGTCTCCGGCTTCCACGCGCTGATCGCCTCCGGCACTACGCCAAAGCTGCTGGCCTGCGAAACCGATGCGCGCTTTATTGGCTACGGCGCGATGCTGATGGAGTCCTTTGTGGCGGTGATGGCGCTGGTGGCGGCATCGATTATTGAGCCGGGTCTCTACTTTGCCATGAACACCCCGCCTGCGGGCCTCGGCATTACCATGCCAAATCTGCACGAGCTGGGCGGCGATAACGCGCCGCTGATAATGGCGCAGTTAAAAGATGTCACGGCGCAGGCCGCGGCCACCGTCAGCTCTTGGGGCTTTGTGATTTCACCTGAACAGATCATGCAAACCGCTAAGGACATCGGCGAGCCTTCGGTGCTCAACCGCGCCGGCGGTGCGCCAACGCTGGCAGTGGGGATCGCCCACGTGTTCGATAAAATCATGCCGATTGCCGATATGGGGTTCTGGTATCACTTCGGTATCCTGTTCGAAGCGCTGTTTATCCTGACCGCGCTGGATGCCGGTACGCGCTCCGGCCGCTTTATGCTGCAGGACCTGCTCGGCCACTTTGTGCCGTTCCTCAAGAAAACCGACTCGCTGCTGGCGGGCATCGTGGGCACGGCGGGCTGCGTCGGCCTGTGGGGTTATCTGCTGTATCAGGGCGTGGTTGATCCGCTGGGCGGGGTGAAAAGCCTGTGGCCGCTGTTCGGCATCTCCAACCAGATGCTGGCTGCCGTCGCGCTGGTGCTGGCGACCGTGGTGCTGATTAAGATGAAGCGCACGCAGTATATCTGGGTAACGGTGCTGCCTGCTGTGTGGCTGCTGATCTGTACCACCTGGGCGCTGGGGCTTAAGCTGTTTAGCAGTAACCCGCAGATGGAAGGCTTCTTCTATATGGCCGGGGAGTATAAAGCGAAGGTGGCGGCAGGGGGTGAGCTGACGGCGAAGCAGATCGCCGACATGAACCATATCGTGATCAATAACTACACCAACGCAGGCCTGAGCATCCTGTTCCTGGTGGTGGTTTACAGTATTATCTTCTACGGTTTCAAAGCCTGGCTGAAAGCGCGCCAGATCGCGCAACCGACCGATACCGAAACGCCGTACGTGGCGGTGCCGAAAGAGGGGGTGAAGATTTCATCCGGCCATTAGCCACCGTGTGCGGGACATATCCCGCACTTTCGCAGGGGCTGGGCATGCCCAGCCCGCACAACGGGGAAGACACGATGTTCGACAACTTAGGCGCGGCAAAAAAATACCTCGGCCAGGCGGCGAGGATGCTGGTCGGTATTCCTGACTACGATACTTATGTGCTGCATATGCAGACCCATCATCCGGACAAACCGATGATGACCTACAAAGAGTTCTTCCGTGAGCGCCAGCAGGCGCGCTACGGCGGAGATGGCAAAGGCGGCATGCGCTGCTGCTGATAAGGAAAACACCATGAAACCGATTGCCGTTACCGTGCTCACCGGCTTTCTCGGCGCGGGCAAAACCACCCTGCTGCGCCACATTCTGCACGATCAGGATGATTACAAAATCGCGGTGATCGAGAACGAGTTCGGCGCCGTGGCCGTAGACGATCAGCTGCTCGGCGCACGCGCCACGCAGATCAAAACCCTGACCAACGGCTGCATCTGCTGCACGCGCTCCGGCGAGCTGGAGCAGGCACTGCTGGAGCTGCTCGCCAGCCTCGATAGCGGTGACGTTACCTTTGACCGTCTGGTGATTGAATGCACCGGCATGGCCGACCCCGGCCCGATTATTCAGACCTTTTTCGCACACGAGGTGTTGTGCGAGCGCTATCTGCTTGATGGGGTGATCGCGCTGGTCGATGCCGTACACGCCGAACAGCAGATGGACCAGTTCACTCTGGCGCAGTCGCAGATTGGCTATGCCGACCGCATTCTGCTGAGCAAAACCGACGTTGCCGGAACCCCAGCCAATCTGCTGGCACGGCTGCAGCGCATCAACGCCCGCGCGCCGGTTTATCCGGTGGTGAACGGTGAGATAGACCTCAGCCTGCTGTTTAACACCCGCGGTTTTATGCTGGAAGAGCAGGTCATCAACAGCGCACCGCGCTTTAATTTTATCGCCGATAAGCACAACGATATCAATTCAGTCGTGGTCGAGCTGGACTACCCGGTCGCGCTGGAGGCAGTATCAAAAGTCATGGAGGAACTGCTGTCCGGGTTCGCCGACAGCCTGCTGCGCTACAAAGGCATGTTGTGGATCGACGGTCAGCCCTGCCGCCTGCTGTTCCAGGGCGTGCAGCGCCTGTACAGCGCCGACTGGGACCGGGAATGGCAGCCCGAGGAGCAGCCCGCCAGTACGCTGGTGTTTATCGGCGTACAGCTGCCGGAAGCGCAGATCCGCACCGCATTTGCCGCGCTGAAGCCGCAGCCTGTCATTTAAGCGACACCCTGCCGTGTAAACTACAACCTGCCGTGTAAACTACAGCCCCAGCGCCTCCTTCAGGCTCTTGAGATAACGGCGGCTCACCGGCACGGTATGACCATCACGCAGCAGCAGTTCCGCCTGGCCGTTATCCTCCAGGCGGATCTCTTTCAGATGCGCCATATTCACCAGATACTGACGGTGGCAGCGCAGCAGCGGCGTGCGGTGCTCCAGCACCCGCAGCGTCAGCTCGGTAAACCCCTCCTTGCCGTCGTGGCTGGTGACGTAAACGCCGCTCAGGCGGCTGCTGACAAACGCCACCTCCTCCATCTGTAACAGCCAGATGCGGCTGTGCCCACTGCACGGAATAAACTTCAGCGGCTGCTGGCTCTCCGGCAACACCGAGACATCCTGCACCTCCTGCTGCTGATGGCCCTGGCGCAGGCGCGCCAGCGTCTTGCCCAGGCGCGCTGCCTCTACCGGCTTCAACAGATAGTCAAAGGCGTGCTCCTCAAAGGCCTGCACCGCAAACTCGTCAAAGGCGGTGAGAAACACAATCCACGGCCGCTGCTGCGGATCAAGCATGCTGACCATCTCCAGCCCGCTGATGCGCGGCATCTGGATATCGAGAAACACCACGTCTGGCCGCAGCTTGTGCACCATGGCGATGCCCTCAATGGCGTTGCCGCACTCGCCGACAATCGCGATATCGCCCTCCTGCTGTAGCAGGATGCGCAGGTTCTCCCGCGCCAGCGGCTCATCATCGACAATTAAAACGCTTAACATACTGGCTCCTCCAGCGGCAGGCGCAGGGTAATACGGGTAAAACGGTCCGGCTCGCAGGTCACGCTGATGCCGTAGCCGTCACCAAAACGCACGCGCAGGCGCTTATCCACCAGGCTCATGCCCAGCCCGCTGCCTTCACTCTTTGGCTGGTACAGCCCGGCGTTATCCTCAATCGCCAGCAGCAGATGCTGCCCGTCGCGGCTGGCGCGCAGCGTAATCTCGCCGTTGCCCAGCAGCTGTGAGGTACCGTGCTTGATCGCGTTCTCGACGATAGGCTGCAGGGTAAAGGCGGGCAGCTGGTGATGCGCCAACTCCGGCGGCACCAGCAGCTGCACGCAGAGCCGCGACTGAAAGCGCGCCTGCTCGATCTGCAGATAGGCATTTACATGCTCAATCTCATTGGCCAGCGTAACAATCTCCGACGGCCGCTTGAGGTTCTTGCGGAAGAAGGTCGACAGATACTGCACCAGCTGCCCGGCCTTGTCGCTGTCGTGGCGGATCACCGCCATCAGGGTATTGAGCGCGTTAAACAGGAAGTGCGGGTTGACCTGCGCATGCAGCAGTTTGATCTCTGACTGCGCCAGCAGCGCCTTCTGCCGCTCATACTGTCCGGCGAGGATCTGCGCCGACAGCAGCTGCGCGATGCCCTCTCCCAGCGTGCGGTTAATCGAGCTGAACAGGCGGTTACGCGGCTCGTAAAGTTTGATGGTGCCGATCACCCGCTGGTTTTCCCCGCGCAGCGGGATCACCAGCGTCGAACCCAGCTTGCAGTTAGGGTGCAGCGAGCAGCGATACGGCACTTCATTGCCGTCGGCGTACACCACTTCGCCGCTGTCGATAGCGCGCCAGGTCAGGGAAGAGGAGATCGGCCTGCCCGGCAGATGGTGATCATCACCGGTGCCGGTAAACGCCAGCAGCCGCTCGCGGTCGGTGATGGCCACCGCGCCGATATCCAGCGCCTGATACAGCACCTGCGCCACCTTCATGCTGTTCTCTTCGTTAAACCCCTGGCGCAGTATCCCCTCGGTTGAGGCCGCTACCTTGAGTGCGGTGGCGGAGAACGCCGAGGTGTACTTCTCAAACATCGCCCGCTTGTCGAGCAGAATGCGCATAAACATCGCCGCACCGACGGTATTCGTCACCATCATCGGCGCGGCAATGCTCTGCACCAGGTGCAGCGCATCGTTAAATGGCCGGGCGATCAGCAAAATAATCGCCATCTGCATCAGCTCGGCAAAAAAGGTGACCAGCCCTGCGGTGAGCGGGCTGAAGACCTTATCGCTGCGCCCGCGCCTGATCAGCACGCTGTGCACCACGCCGCCAATCAGCCCTTCGGCGATGGTCGAGATCATGCAGCTCAGCGCGGTCATGCCGCCAAGGGAATAGCGGTGCAGCCCGCCCGTCAGCCCCACCAGCCCGCCGACCACCGGCCCCCCCAGCAGCCCGCCCATCACCGCGCCAATCGCCCGCGTATTGGCAATCGAATCTTCAATATGCAGGCCAAAATAGGTGCCCATAATGCAGAAGATCGAGAAGGTGATGTAGCACAGTAGCTTGTGCGGCAGCCGCACCGTGACCTGCATCAGCGGGATAAACAGGCGGGTTTTACTCATCAGCCAGGCGATAACCAGGAACACACACATCTGCTGCAGCAGCAGTAAAATCAACGTAAATTCGTACATCCCTATAGCCCCCCGTTCAGGATGTTTGCAACATACACCGCTGCGCGGCAATTTGCCTGGCCTGGCACGACAAAATGCGAGCCGCTACGCAGGAAATATCCTGAAAAGATGGTTTACTGTCCGGCAAACCACCTCAGAAACACCTCAGAAATGAAATTTTCCATCAAGCAGATCGCCGCTCAGGCTGGCGTCAGTAAAGCCACGGTCGACCGTGCGCTGCATCAGCGCGGCGCGGTTCACGCCCAGACGGAGCGCCGAATAGCGCAGGCGCTGCGCGACCTTGAACAGCAGCAGCGCATGAGCCTCGCCAGCGGCCGCACTATCCCGATCGACGTTATCCTGCATACGCCCACGCGTTTCAGCCAGCTGGTGACCGATGCGCTGCTGGCGGAGATTGCCAGCTTTGCCCCTTTCCGCCTTACCCTGCGCCTGCATGTCTTTGAGAACACCGACCCCCAGCAGATCCGCCGGCTGATGCAGCGCTGCGCCAGCGACAGCTACGGCATTATTCTCAAGGCGGAAAATGACCGCATGCTGACGGAGGTTATTGAAGAACTGCTAAAGCAACGGGTGCCGGTAGTGACGCTGGTGACCGACCTGCCGGACAGCCAGCGCATTCGCTACGTCGGTATCGACAACCACTCGGCCGGGCATACGGCGGCGTATCTGATGGCGCGCCTGCTGGGGCAGCGCACGCCACAGGTGGCAGTGGTAACGGGCAGCGAACGCTTTCAGGGGGAACAGGATCGCGCCGCCGGGTTCTGCGCGGCGCTGGCGCAGATGGCCCCGGCGTTGACCACGCTGCGCATCAGCGCCGGATACGGCATCGATCACCCCACTTTTTGCGCGCTGGCGCAGCAGCTGGAGCGCCATCCGGCACTGGGGGCGGTGTACTGTGCAGGCGGCGGCAACAGCGCCATCGTGCGCGCTTTTGCCGCTGCCGGGCGGGAAATCGCGGTATTCATCGGCCACGACCTGGATAGTGAGAACCGCCAGCTGCTGAGCGAGGGAAAAATGGACCTGCTGATCCACCACGAGCTGCAGCAGGATGCACGCTGCATTTTCCAGAGCCTGCTGGCCTTTCACGGCTATATCCCACAGCCTGAAGTGAGCGCGCCGTTCTCACGCGTCAGTGTGATCACGCCATGGAACGCTTAAGCAGTCGGAATAACTAAACAAACCATCAATACCAGGGTAAAGAATCGCAAACAGCAAGATAAACACCACATCCGCATGTTATAACAGAGCCGTGTTCAACTACCGGAGACAATTTCCTTTCCGCACCGACGAAAAGCAACAACGCGGATAAGTTGTAAAAATTATGGATAATATGGTCAGGCTCGACCCCATCATGCAGTGCCCCGCTTTCTCTTCTGCCTTATCCCTTTCCGGTGAACAACACTGGCGTAACGCGCTTTAGTCCCGCTTTAACCCTACGACATTAAGCTGTTATATCCTGCCGCCAAGGCGGGCGCGTTATCCCCTGTTCTGTGGAAAATAAATCATGCTGTACTGGATGTTACTGGCTCTGGCGATCGCGCTGGAAATCACCGGCACCCTGCTGATGAAATGGTCTAGCGTAAGCGGCAATCCGGCGGGCTACCTGCTGATGCTGCTGTTGATTGCTCTCTCTTATATTGCCCTGTCGATTTCGATTAAAAAAATCGCCCTCGGCGTCGCTTACGCGATGTGGGAAGGCGTGGGTATTCTGTTTATTACGCTGTTCAGCGTGCTGCTGTTTGACGAGTCGCTCTCGCTCATGAAAATCGCCGGACTGGCGACGCTGGTGGTGGGCATTGCGCTGATTAAATCCGGCACCCGCACGGGAGGCCGTCATGTCAGCGTTTGAGTGGATTCATGCCGCCTGGCTGGCGGGTGCGGTGGTGCTGGAGATTGCTGCCAATATCTTTCTCAAGCTTTCCAACGGCTTTAAGCGCAAAGGCTACGGTCTGCTGTCGCTGCTGGCGGTGCTGGCGGCGTTCAGCGCGCTGGCCCAGGCGGTAGAAGGGATCGAGCTGTCGGTCGCCTACGCGCTGTGGGGTGGCTTTGGCATTGTGGCCACCATCGCGGCAGGTCGTGCGCTTTTCGGCCAGCGCCTGAGCGGCAAAGGTTGGCTGGGCGTGCTGTTGCTACTGGTCGGTATGGTGCTGATTAAATTCGCCTGACGGGCTGCCAGCCTGTAAAGTCAGCTAAAAATTTTCGGGCAGCGGATAATATGGATTACAGAAAAGCAACGGGGATTGGCCTCATCGCCATCCTGCTGTGGAGCACGATTGTCGGGCTGATACGCGGCGTCAGCGAGGGGTTAGGCCCGGTCGGTGGCGCCGCCGCTATTTACAGCCTCAGCGCGCTGATACTGCTGGTGACGGTCGGCCTGCCCAGGCTGAATACCTTTCCGCGTTCCTATCTGCTGCTGGGCAGCCTGCTGTTTGTCAGCTACGAAATTTGCCTCTCTTTATCCCTCGGCTATGCCGCCAGCAGCACCCAGGCCATTGAAGTGGGAATGGTTAACTATCTCTGGCCGGCGCTAACGGTACTGCTGTCGATAGCGGTGCTGCGGCAAAAGTGCAGCCTGCTGATCGTTCCCGGTCTGGCGCTTTCGCTGATCGGCATTTGTCGGGTGCTGGCGGGCGATCATCCGCTGTCGCTGGCGGAGATTGACCGCAGCGTCGCCTCGAACCCGCTCAGCTATGGGCTGGCCCTGAGCGGCGCGCTGATTTGGGCGCTGTACTGCGTGGTAACCAAAAAAATCGCCAACGGCAGCAACGGTATCACCCTGTTCTTCCTGCTTACTGCACTGGCGCTGTGGCTGAAATACTTCTCCGCTCCGCAGCCGGAGATGGTGATGAACTGGCGCGTCGGCGCTTGTCTGGCGCTGGCGGCGCTGGCGATGGGTTTTGGCTATGCCGCGTGGAATATTGGCATCCTGCACGGCAATGTCACCGTGCTGGCGACCGCCAGCTACTTTATTCCGGTGCTATCGGCGCTGCTCGCCGCCCTGCTGCTCAACTCCAGCCTCTCCTTAGCCTTCTGGCAGGGCGCAGGGATGGTCAGCGCGGGATCGCTGATCTGCTGGTGGTCAACGCGGCAAAAGGGTCAGCGCGGGGGGGGGCGGTGAACAGCGCTGTTGTAGCTGATTGGCTTGATGAGTTCCCATCTCCCAGCCAGATCATAACGAACGGTCCTACCAATTCAGAAAAAATCTGAATCCCGTCCACAGAAAACTAAAAAACTGCGCGCTGCGATTGTCTTTTCTGCACAAAATATTAACTATCAGCCCCTGAAAGCCGTAGATGCGCTGAATTGGTCGGACCGAGTTCAGCGGCGGAAATCCCTTCCACCAGCAGGAGCTGCCCAGACATGACCACCCGCGCTGACCACCTGGCGAGCCGCATTCAGGCGCTGATCGCGCAGCGACAGCTGGCCCCCGGCAGCCGCCTGCCTGCGGAGCGCAAGCTGGCGCAGGAGCTGACGGTATCACGCTCTTCGCTGCGCGAAGCACTGCAGAAGCTGGTCGGCGAAGGCGTCCTGTTCAGCCGCACCGGCGGTGGACACTATCTGTGTGACGCGCCCTCGCCGTGGTCGGAACAGCGTATTGTGCAGCCGCTGAAAGCGCTGGTCGCCGCCGATCCGGACTATCGCGATGACATTCTTGAGGCGCGCCACGCCATTGAAGCCAGCACCGCCTGGTTTGCCGCACTGCGCGCCACCGATGCCGATAAAGCAAAGCTGCAAACCTGCTTCGATGCCACGCTGAATTGTACCGAGAGCGATGCCCCGGAGCTGGCGGCGCAGGCCGACGTGCGCTTTCATCTGGCGATTGCCGAAGCCTCGCACAATGTGGTGCTGCTGCAGACCATGCGCGGCTTCTTCGATCTGCTGCAATCTTCGGTGATGCACAGCCGCCAGCGCATTTACAGCGCGCCGCACATTTTTGCCCAGCTGACCGAACAACACGAGGAGCTGCTGCTGGCGATCCTCGCCGGGGAGCCGGAGCGCGCCAGCCGCGCCGCCCGCGTCCACCTCGGCTTTGTCCACAGCACGTTGAAAACCATGCAGGAAGATGATGCCCGGCAGCAGCGCAGTACCCGCCTGCCGGACGATACAATCGATACACTCCAGGGAGAGAAACGATGATTATTTCAGCCGGCACCGACTACCGCGCCGCCGCAAAACGCATTCTGCCGCCGTTCCTGTTTCATTACATCGACGGGGGTGCCTACGCCGAACATACCCTGCGCCGCAACGTGGATGACCTGGCGAATATCGCCCTTAAGCAGCGCGTGCTGAACAACATGTCCGAGTTGAGTCTGCACACTACGCTGTTCAACGAAACTCTGGCGATGCCGGTGGCGCTGGCACCGGTCGGGCTGTGTGGCATGTACGCACGCCGTGGCGAAGTGCAGGCGGCGAAAGCGGCGGCGGCGAAAGGCATTCCATTTACCCTTTCCACCGTCTCGGTGTGCCCGATTGAAGAGGTGGCTCCGGCGATTAACCGCCCAATGTGGTTCCAGCTCTACGTGCTGAAAGATCGCGGCTTTATGCGCAACGCGCTGGAACGCGCTAAAGCCGCGGGCTGCTCGACGCTGGTGTTTACCGTGGATATGCCCACCCCGGGCGCGCGCTACCGCGATGCCCACTCCGGTATGAGTGGCCAGAACGCCGCGCTGCGCCGCTACTGGCAGTCGGTTACCCATCCACAGTGGGCGTGGGACGTTGGGCTGAACGGCAAACCGCACGATCTCGGCAATATCTCCACCTACCTCGGTAAACCGACCGGGCTGGAAGACTATATCGGCTGGCTGGCGAACAACTTCGACCCGTCGATCTCGTGGAGCGATCTGGAGTGGATCCGCGAGTTCTGGGACGGCCCGATGATCATCAAAGGCATCCTCGACGCTGATGATGCGCGCGATGCGGTGCGCTTCGGCGCCGACGGCATTGTGGTCTCTAACCACGGCGGTCGTCAGCTTGATGGGGTGCTGTCAACGGCGCGTGCGCTACCCGCCATTGCCGACGCGGTAAAAGGCGACATCACCATTCTGGCCGACAGCGGCATCCGCAACGGCCTGGATGTGGTGCGCATGATTGCGCTGGGTGCCGACAGCGTGCTGCTGGGCCGCGCTTATCTTTATGCGCTGGCGACCGCGGGTCAGGCGGGCGTGGAAAACCTGCTGACGCTGATTGAGAAAGAGATGCGCGTGGCGATGACGCTGACCGGCTGTAAAACCATTGCCGATATTTCGCGGGAATCGCTGGTGAACCGCGGCCTGGCATAAGGCTTGCTTCACTTTCCGCAGTGAGCGGAAAGTGAGGCTAACGTTTCCTGAACCCATCAATAACTTAATTGGTTTGCCCGCCAGGAACCGTTATACTGATTATAAATCCATCAGTTATGGAGCGAATCATGACCCACAAATTATCCCCTATCGTCTCGGAGTTTGAGACACAGGAGCAAGCGGAAAGCTATGACCGCTGGTTTCGCGATAAAGTCGAAACGGCCATCAACAGCAAGGCACCGCACTCCCCGCATGATGAAGTCATTGCCGGGGCAAAAAAAATGATTAAACAAGTGAAAGCAAGGAGAAAGCTGGCTTAATGCTCCCCATCAAATGGACTGATGAAGCAAAGAGGGACCTCTACGCACTTATTGCTTTCATTGCTGAAGAAAACCCTTACGCAGCGGAATCGCTGCTCCAGCAATTGCAGGAGTCTATTCTGCCTGTCGCTGAGCATCCCTATATGTTTCGCGCGGGCAGGGTTCCCGGAACCCGAGAAATTGTGGCCCATCCCAATTACATCCTCATTTACAAGGTCCTTAATGATGCCATTCTGGTGCTGGGCGTGCTTCATTCGCGTCGTGAGTATCCGTAGCGCATTATCACTCCCTCTCGCTTTTGTCTGTTTGAACATAAAAGGGGGCACAATCATTCCGCACTGGACACGGACTGTAACGATCGGTACAGTCAAGGCTCTTTAGTACACAAGCGGAGTTTTCCATGTCAGCTCTTGTCCCTCCCTTTACCCGTGAAAGCGCCATCCAGAAAGTTCGCCTGGCGGAAGATGGCTGGAACAGCCGCAACCCTGAAAGAGTGTCGCGGGTCTACACCCCCGACAGCCAGTGGCGCAACCGCGCCGAGTTCGTCAGCGGGCGTGAGGAGATCGTCTGCTTCCTCACACGCAAATGGGCCAGGGAGTTGGACTACCGCTTGATCAAGGAGCTGTGGGCGTTTGGCGATAACCGCATCGCGGTGCGCTTTGCCTACGAATGGCATGACGATAGCGGCAACTGGTTCCGCTCCTTTGGTAATGAGAACTGGGAGTTTGATAAGCAGGGGCTGATGCAACAGCGCTTCGCCTGCATCAACGATCTGCCGATTAGCGCGGACGATCGCAAGTTCTTCTGGCCGCTCGGCCGCCGCCCGGACGATCACCCCGGCCTGTCTGAGCTGGGACTGTAAGCGATGCGCAGCGTATATCAACGCGAGGACGTGCTGCCGCTGGTGGCGGGCGTATTCCGCGAGCTGGGCTATGACGGCACCAGCATCAGCCGCATTACGGAAAAGACCGGGCTGGGAAAAGGCAGCCTGTATCACTTTTTTCCCGGCGGTAAAGAGGAGATGGCCGCCGCGGTGCTGGCCGAGGTCGACAGCTGGTTTACGCTGAATATCTTCACTCCGCTGCATGAGCAGGCAGCGGCCAGCGCCATCCCTGCCATGTGGCAGGCGGTGGAGAGCTATTTTCACTCCGGCCAGCGCATCTGCCTGCTGGGCGCATTTGCACTGGATGAGACGCGCGACCGCTTTGCCAGCACCATCAGCCGCTACTTCTCGCGCTGGATTGAGGCGCTGACTGCCGCGCTTATTCGCAACGGGCAGCAGGCCGCATCAGCGCGGGAGAACGCTCAGGACGCGGTGCTCGGTATCCAGGGGGCCATCACTCTGTCGCGTGCAATGAACGACCCCGCACTCTTTACTGCCGCGCTGGTGCGCCTCTCGCAGCGCCTGTAACGCGGGTTTGGTACCAGGCAAATCGACCGCCACCCGCTCAATCTGCGGGCTGCCGATGGCGTAAATCCGCAGAGAGGGTTATACACAACCTTACGCCTCCTTTCCGCATGATTTTTTTCACTAATTTCAGACAATGCGTCATTTAATAACATCTTAATATTTGCCAATAATAGCCGATAAGGTAGTGTTTACTCTTTACAGAACCCGTGCTTACTGGGGCTACTCATCGTCTTTCCGGAACTTCAATGAAAATCGAACACAGCACGGTTGCTGAACTACGCCGCGAGTTTATGCGCAACGTTGTCGCACCAGTGGTTGCGGTCGTGGTGTTCGCCCTGCTGGGATGCGGATTTACCGCGTACTGGGTAACGGCACAGAGCAATGCGAAAGCAGAAGAAAAACAGCAGCAGGTCATTGAAAATATTTTTGCCCAGCATCTGGCTGATTTTGGCAACCAGCATAAAAATCTGCTGAAAGGCGCGGATTTACTGGTACAGATGGCAAAGCCGGACGAGTTTGGCAGCTGGCTCTACAGCCTCGCCGGTGACAACGAAATCTATCTGATGGACGCGCAGCACCGGCCAATTGCCGCCTGGCTGGCTGGCCGCGCAGCCCCGCTTTCCCGCTATGGCGGTGTCAGTCAGTCGCTCGCCAACTGGCTGCATCCTGCCGGCGGGGAGGATTTCACCCGCGATTTTATCCGCCTGCGCGGGCGGGTGGCGGAAGTGGTCATTGGCAGCCTGCCGGGCGATCGGGCTAATCGCCAGCTGGTGTTTATCCGCTATCTGCACTACAGCTTTATCGATTTTCTTGAACACCGTGGCGTCGTCAGCCGCTTCCGCTTTATCCCCAGCGATCCTGAACAGGCCAACAGCGCCGGTTTTCTGCTGACCTCGCAGCGCGGTATCCCGGTCAGCAGCGTCTCGTGGGAGCCGATGCGCCCGGGCACGCAAATGCTGAAAGTCACCGGGCCGCTGATTGCGGTGGCGATCCTCAGCATTACTCTGATGTGCATCCTGATGACGCACCGCCTGTGGTTCTCCTCGCTTAAACTCTCCAGCTCAATGCGTCGCCTGGCCGCCAGCGAAGCGCACGCCAGGCATCTGGCGCATCACGATACCCTAACCGGCTTGCCAAACCGTGCCTGGATTGAGGAGCAGCTCAACCGTCGCCTCTTCCAGCTGCCGCTAAAGGGCGAAAAACTGGCGCTGCTGCTGCTCGATCTCGACCGTTTTAAAATGATCAATGATACCTACGGCCATCATACGGGTGACGATCTGATCGTCGAAATCGGCCAGCGCCTGTCAAGACTGCTGCCGGGAGAGAATGCCGTGGGCCGTCTCGGCGGCGATGAGTTTGTGGTGATGCTCAGCAAGATCGAGAGCGAACAGCAGGTCGCGGAGATGTGCCAGCAGATCATCACCCAGCTGGCCGCGCCGATGACGCTGCGCGGCCACAAGCTGTGGGTTGGCGTCAGCATCGGTGTGGCGCTGGCTCCCGAGCACAGCACGGACCTGCTGGAGCTGATGCGTAAGGCGGATATTTCGCTGTACGCCGCCAAAGCGGAGGGCGGCGGGCGCTACTGCCTGTTTATCCCAATGATGGATGAAGCGCTGCAAAAGCGTCAGCGGCTGGCCCAGCAGCTGCGTATGGCGCTGGAAAACAATCATCTCGGACTGATGCAGTGGTATCAGCCGATTATGGATATCAGCGGCACTAGGCTGTTCGCCGTCGAAGCCCTGCTGCGCTGGCAGCACCCGACGCTGGGCGCCATTTCGCCGGCGGAGTTTGTGCCTATAGCGGAGGAGACCGGGCTGATTATTCCGCTCGGCGAGTGGGTGATTGAGCAGGCGTGCAGGCTGGCAACCCGCTGCCCGAAGCTGATCGTCGCAATCAATGTTTCGCCACTGCAGTTCCTGGCGCCCGGCTTTGTTGATACGCTGCGCGAAATTATCACCCGCCACAACGTAAATCCGCGTCATATCGAGCTGGAAATTACCGAGGGCGTGTTGCTGGAAGATGAGCAGCAGGCGCTGAGAACCATCCGCACCCTGCGCGCGGCCGGGTTCTGCATCGCGCTGGATGATTTTGGCACCGGCTACTCCAGCCTGAATTATTTGATCCAGTTCCCGGTGGATACGATTAAAATCGACCGCGCATTTATCCAGTCGCTGGGGGTACGTGCGAATTCGGCCACTATCGTGAAGTCGGTGATCAACCTCGGTCACAGTCTGGGGATAACGGTCACAGCGGAAGGCGTGGAAACCGAAGAGCAGCGTTTAATGCTGGAAGCCGCCGGCTGCGACCGGCTGCAGGGTTTCCTGCTGAGCCGCCCGCAGCCGGCGGAGCAGTTACGTCAGCTGCTCCTGGAAAAATTCACCTGACCAACGGGCGGACCGAACAAAATGGTCCGCCCCTACAGGACAATATAACCGTAGGGGGCGACCCTTTTTTCCGGTCGCCCCGTGCCAATGATTCGCAGCAAAATTTAACCTAATAAACGGAATAAAATGAAAAAGCTCTCCCTGGCAATAATCATGCTGGCCATCGCACTGCTGACCTGGTGGTTTGGTTTTCGCACTCCGCCGCACGACCCGCACTATGACGCCGCCGCCTGCGTGGCGCTGGATGTGCTGGGCACGCCAACCAGCGAGCAGGATTTTGTCGAGAAAATCCGCACGGTGATCGTCAACGAGAACAACTCATACTCGTTCAAACAGGTGAGCTACGACGACCAGCAGGGCCAGATGTCGATCGCTAAATATCGGGCGTTAAGCGCAGAGCAGAAAGCCACGGCGGCCAAAGACGTCGACAGCTGCATCCGCGTGATCTCCGCCAGCCACTGATTGTCCTCAGGCGAAGCGGAACACCGCAATCGCCTGCTGAAGCGCCTCAGCCTGCTGCTGCTGCTGCTGTGCAACCTCCAGCGTCTCCGCTACGTGCTGCAGGTTGTGCTGCACGCTGCTGTCAATGCTCTCCACGCTCTCCTTCATCTGCGTAATGCTGCTGAGCTGCTGGTCGTTCATTTGCATCAGTTCCTCAACCAGCTGCGCCAGGCCGCTGATAGTGGCGATCGCTTCCTGCATGGTTTTGCCTGCTGCGGCTACCTGCTCGCTGCCGCTTTGGCTGCGTTCCACCGAGGTGGCGATCAGTGTACGGATCTCCTTCGCCGCGTTTTCACAGCGCATCGCCAGGGTGCGCACCTCCGCCGCTACCACGGCAAAGCCCTGGCCGTGCTGACCGGCGTTGGCGGCTTCTACCGATGCATTTAGCGACAGGATATTGGTCTGGAAGGCGATGCCGTCGATCAACTCCAGAATCACGTTAATGCGCCGCGACTCCTGCTCGATCTGCGCCATTGAGCCGATGGCCTGTTCGAGATTTTCACCTCCACGCCGCGCCACCGCATTAGCCTCGTGCGCCAGCTGCTGTACCGCATGGGCTTTTTTGCTGGTCAACGAGGCCGCCGCATTCATCTGCTCCATCGCGCTCGCCGCCACAGCCAGCGCGTGCGCCTGCTCATCGGTGCGCTGCGACAGTGCGGCATTACGTTGCAGAATACTGTCGGACTCCTCCAGCAGCAGCCCGACGCCATCACTGACGCGGTTTAGCGTGCCGTGCATGGCGCCGAGCGTGGTGCTGAAGGTCCGGGCGAACGGCGTGCTGCTGCGGCTGTCTTCCGCCGTCAGCGTCAGGCGGCCCGGCTCGCGGTTGATCCACGCGGCTAACTGCGCCACTTCGCTGGCGGCACGGGCATCCGCCGCCATGCGCTGCGCAATGAAAATCAGAATGGCGGTTTGTGCCACGACGAATACCGCGTGGAACAGCACCATATGAAAACCCGGGTGCGTAAAGCAGACGATGCCGTAAAGGTCGTTTTCCTGCAAATAGTTGAACAGGGCGTGATGAATCGCGGCGGTGGCGGCACCCATCAATAACGGGCGGTAGTCGCGGTAGGCTAGCAGTGCCGAGAGCAGCACAAAAATAGAGAAGTGATATTCGACTTCACCTTCTCCAAGCTGGATCATCAGCGCCGAAAAGGCGATCAGGGTAACGGCAAACCACAGGCGGGTGGCCAGGCTTCCCGGCAGCAGCGCGCGCAGCAGTGTGCTGGCGAACGCCAGCGCGCCGCCGACAATCAGCGCCAGCATCAGCGAATCCATCACCCAGCCCACCACACTGGTGATAGTGAACATCCCCCACACCAGAAACAGCATCAGCAAATCGGCCTGGCGCCAGATTTTTTCCAGCGAGATAACTTCTACCGCCTGACCATTGCCCTGCTGAAACGTTGTAGCGTCCATAGGTACCCCAAAAAGAGAGATGATTGAGCAGATCATCGGCACGCGCTGGGTAAACATGAATCACTGCGAGGCTTTTTGCGATTGCGGTCACCTTTCAGCCAATGAAAAAAGGGACCGCGAGTTAGGCGGTCCCTTTAGGCAGGAATTTTCTTTTATAAAAGATTAGCTGAAGTTACTTTTGGCATCATCTTCAGTAATCTTTACTATTTCTCTTTCTGTCCGCTACCTGAGGTAGTCGCCGAAAAAGGTGCTGCGTGAGTAATTTCCCTGGTGAGGCGGAATATTTGCCTTGCCAAACTGCCGAGACGAAATGATATTAGTGTGATCTTGTTCACGGCTTCGTCTGATGGGTGACACCATAAGCGTTTTTGGCACCCGAGGGAACGGGGGGAAAACACTCTTGAAAAAAAGGCAAATTAATGATAATTACCCATCAGTAATATGCAGGTTATCTTATTAATTTTTAGTCAAATAATGAGTGCACGAAGCCAATGAAGATCCTTGTTACCGATACACCCGCTGCTGCTGATGAAGAGTACGTCATCGACAGCCTGTGGGCACATAATGCAAAAATAACGCCGGTGGATATCCATCCGCTGTTTATCACCCTGCGTGATGACGACAACCAAATCTACGCAGGGCTGGTTGCCAGAACCTGGTGGGGTGGACTGGAAGTTCAGTATTTATGGGTCAGCGATGCGTGCCGGGGGAAAGGGACCGGTCGTGACCTGATGCAAACCGCCGAAGCAGAAGCCCGCAAGCGCGGCTGCCATATGGCGTATGTCGACACCTTTGATTTTCAGGCGAAAGGTTTCTACGAAAAATTAGGTTATGCGCCTTACGGTGAGCTGGGCGATTACGCCCATCTGCACACCCGCCACTACCTGGCAAAAAAACTCTGACCGCACGCCCCCAGGAGGAAAATGGAATTGTCACCGGATAAGCCCGCATCCAGCTTCAGCGCATTGATTGCGATGATGGAGCATTTAACCGATCCCTGGGGGATTAAAGATCCCGAATCGCGCCATCTGTATATGAACCGCGCCGCATACAGCTACACCAATACGCCGGCGGATTTTAATATTGAAGGTCGCCTGGACAGCGAGTTTCCCGCCGCCTGGGCCGAATGCGAAGATGAGCTGATCGAACACGACCGCCGCACTCAGGCTTCTAACAGCCGGGTGGCGGTGATTGAGACCCACTACTGGTTCGGTCAGAAAACCTTAACGCCGTACGTCAGCGAGAAGCTGCCGCTGTATGACGAGCGCGGCGAGTATATCGGCGTGGCCTGGAATGCCAGGATCCTCGATACCATGTCGCCACTGAAATACATCACCCAGCAGAAGCCGGGGGTGCTGACCACCGAAGTCAGCAGCGATCTGTTCACCCGCTCCGAGCTAGATACGCTGTTTTTAATGCTGCAGCGCCTGTCGACCAAGGAAATTGCCCGCATTTATAACCTCAGCCATCGCACGGTAGAAAACCGTATTTACAACATCTACCAGAAAGCTGGCGTGCATACGCTGAGTCAATTTGAAGAGTACTGTCGCCACACCGGGCTGGACAACTTTATACCGGACCGCCTGATCGAAAAGGGCATTCAGTTTATTTAACTTTTAAGCAAGGAACCTCTCTGTGATCCGTATTGAAGATTACCCGCTCGAGCGCGTGCCGGACAATAAGCGCGTCTCATTTCTCAGCGTTGCGGTGGTGCACATGGGCATGCTCACCGCGCTCGATCAGTTTATGCTCGGCGCCGTGCTGGGTGACTCCATGAGTCTGGCCTCGGCCTTTATCGCTATTCTGGCCGGCAGTGTGATTTTCGGTATTGTCACCTACGGACTGGGCTATGCCGGGATGCGCGAAGGAATTTCCGGCAGCCTGCTGGCGCGCTGGTGCGGATTTGGCCGTATCGGGTCGGTGCTGATTGGCCTGGTGGTGGCGGTCAGCCTGCTGGGCTGGTTTGGCATTCAGAATGCTATCTTCGCCAAGTCGCTGAACTTTGCGCTTGGCGGCGTGCTGGGCTTCCCGCTGGCGGCCAGCCTTTCCGGCCTGCTGCTGACGGTGCTGGTCACCTTTGGCTTTAAGGCGCTACGCGTCACCGCACGCATTGCCGTGCCGCTGTTTATCTGCCTGGTCGGCTTTATCTCCTTCCATACACTGGCTGGCCACACCCTGCAGCAGATTATCGACCTGCCGCCAAAGGGCAGCCCGCTGACCATCAGTGCGGCAATCACCATGGTGGTGGGCGGGGCGATTGTTGCCAGCCTGATGACCCCCGACCTGACGCGCTATTCGCGCTCGTCGAAGCACGTGGCGGGTATAACCCTGATGACCATTATTGCCGGGGAGTTTATCGTGAACGGGCTGGCGATTATGATTGCCCGCACGCTGCAAACCGCTGATGTGGTGACGATTATGTCGCAGGTCGCGGGCGGCGTTGGCCTGCTGGTGGTGATCCTCTCCACCCTGCGCGTCAATGACCTTAACCTTTACTCTTCGTCCCTTGGGGTGATAAACGCCGTTGAGGGCATCTGCGGCGTCAAGCTGCAGTACCGTTACACCACGCTGGTGATTGGCCTGCTCGGTACGCTGCTGTCGGTGCTGGGCATTCTCGACCGCTTTGTCGACTTTCTGACGGTGCTGGGCGTGGTGTTCCCACCGATCCTCGGTATCATGCTGGTCGATTATCTGCTGCTGCGCAGCCATCGCGCCGCACTGGATAGCAGCCGCGCCGCTGGCAAGCTGCCAACGGATGCCGAGACGCCGGTGATTGGCTGGACGGCGATTGTCGCCACGCTGATAGGAAGTGTGATTGGCCTGATGACCGAGTGGGGCGTACCAACCATCAATTCGCTGCTGGTGTCCTGTGTGATCTACATCGTGCTATCGCTGGCGCTTCGCCGCAACCGCGTGGTGCAACCTTCCGTATAAACGTTCAGGGCGACGCACGCTGCGTCGCCCTGCTGTTCCTGATTACTTCACGCGCTCAGGCAGTAAATCAATCGTCTGGCTGCGCCTCTTCATCACGCTGTTCAGCAGTACCCAGGCACAGCTTGCCACCAGCCCCGCCAGAGCAAACAGAACCGCAATCAGCATCCGCTTCGGACCATCACGCTTAATGGGCTCGTAAGGCGCACGCATGTACTTGAACGGCTCAACGGTCAGCTCATCAATTTTCAGGTTGTTCAACTTTTCAATATACAGGCGTCGGTTTTGCAGGTCAGCGCTCAGTTGCGACGGGTCGGTAATTGACTTTTCAATCGCCAGTTTACGCTCCAGACCGTCGGCACCCAGGGTGACGGAAAAGTCCGGGTCATCCTGAATGGCAGTGCCGTTGCTCCAGGAAGGTTTTTTCAGGCCGGCAGAGCGGGCGATATCGAGGGCATACTGCAGGCGGTCAAGCTTAATCTGATGCAGATTTTTCGCCTGCACTAAATCAAATTCATAGCGCCCAATCTCTTTGCCTTTCAGCATATCAACCTGATATTTCAGGCGCTGATGCAGCTCCTGCTCCACCACCGTGGTGACATAGTTGATATAGCCTTCCAGCAGGTCGCGTGCGGCGGTGGGCGTTTCGGCGGTGTATTTGATCTCGTAATAACGGTACTCTTTTTTATCCCCGTCTTTGTCCTGCACCGAACTGTGCGAATCGATATTGCCATTGAGAATGGCATTGATCAGGTGATTACGCATCTCCGGGCTGTCGGCTTTGTCCTGCACCAACTCTTTAAAATAGGTAGTGTTAACCAGATATTTTTCGCGCAGAGTGCGTGAATCGAAGTTGCGCATAAAATCAGACAGCAGCGAGTCCGGGTTGATATCGGTTTTGATATTCAGCACCGCCAGCTCGGTCAGTACCTTTTCCATGCTGCGCAGCTGCGGCGCTTCGGCAGGTACCAGCACAGTGGAGCTGGTCCAGCGCTGCGGCATCAGATAGCTGACGCCAATCCCCGCCAATAATGCCAGCACGGTAAAACCCGCAATCAGATATTTTCGCTTTAGAATAATAGAGAGCAGCTCAAGCAGATCAATTTCGTCATCGGGGTGAGAATATGAATGGCCAGAATTTTCGATTCGCCGGGGGTGCGAATGCTCGTCAGAGGTGATGTAACTCATAGGTTCCTTTCCTGTAAAACTTGCAATAGCTCAGGGCGGGAGACACAGCGACTATACGTTAACCGATTGATATTTAACGAAATACATCACATTACTGCCATCACATCCCTTGATGGGCATTAATGTAACACAGACTATTCTTATTTTAAAAATAAAATTAACCGCAAATTAATCGTTAACAAAAAGTTATTTACTGGCAAAAAAGAATTAATAGGCTTACCTAGCTTGCGTCTTATTTACTCGCGACAAGCTAAGAATTGTCCTGGTATGGCAAGCGTATTAACCTGGCGGCGAAGCATTATCGCCCCGCCGCCGGTTGCAGCATTACTTCGCGTAAGCTTCGGTGCTGACGTGGATTTTCACCTCATCACTGACTGCCGGAACATACTTGTCGAGCTTAAAGTCAGAACGTTTGATGGTGGTTTCAGCATCAAAACCTATCGCCTGTTTTTTCACCATCGGATGCTCACCCTGCTTGTTCAGCACCGCGTGCAGGATCACCGGTTTGGTGATGCCTTTGATGGTCAGGTCACCATACACGTCCAGCTTGTTCCCGTCTTTGCTGACCACTTTGCTACTGCTGAAGGTCGCCGTGGGGTATTTCGCCACGTTAAAATAGTCCGCGCCTTTAAACTCGCTGGTCAGCGCCGCTACGTGCGTATCAATAGTGTCAATCGGCAGGCTAACCTGTACTTTCGATGCCGCCACGTTGGCCGCATCATAGGTAATTAAACCAGTAACGTTAGAGATATCCGCCGTGGGGTTAGAAAAACCAAAATGGTTCCAGGAGACCACCACGGCGGTATGGCCCGGGTCGATATCATAATTTTGTGCTGCGGCCATGGTGAACTGAGAATAGAGTGCGGCGCTCATCAGCAGCGGCAGGGCGATCTTTTTCATTGCAGACATTCAGGGGCATCCTGTTAGTAGAGTGACCTTTGAAGTCTGCAAGAGAAAGCGCGCCAGTGATATTGAAGATATTTGACCGCGACGTTCAAAAAAGCCACCTAATACCGGCAGGTTAATATCCCGATAACTTACTGTTTATATCGGTGATTATATTTATTACGTCCGCCCTTTATACGGCCCGGCCGCCACTGAATCACGCAGCACCAGCTGGCCATTGAATGCTGGCAGCGGTGCGGTTGGCTGACCATCCAGCATCAGCACCAGTTTTTCCAGCGTGTGTTTGATCATCTCGCCAACCGGCACATGTACCGTGGTCAGCGGCGGCACAAAGAAGGAGGCCATCGGGATATCATCAAAGCTGAGCAGCGACACATCCTCAGGAATGCGTTTACCGCTGGCGTACAGCGCCCGCGCCGCGCCAATTGCCATATCGTCGTTGCTCGCCACCAGCGCGGTAAATTCAACTGCGCGCTGCAGCAGCAGCTGTCCGGCTTCAAACCCGCTAAGCGGTGTCCAGCTGCCGTGAGCGACTAGCCGTTCATCAAACGGCAGATGATGCGAATGCAGAGCCGCACGATAACCGTTGAGTCGGCTGGTGCCGGTCGGCGAACCGGGCGAGCCGGCAATAAACGCGATGTCGCGATGCCCCTCGGCGACCAGGTAATTAACCGCATCAAAAGTATTTTGCTCGTGGGCGGCAAAGACGCAGTGCTGCGGATGCTGTTGCAGCTGACGATTGACGACAATAATCGGCTTGCTGGTTTGCTCAATAATCTCATCCAGCTCGGCGGTATTGAGAAAGCGCGGATAGATAATGATCGCATCACAGCGCAGATCGAGCAGGAATTCGATGGCCTGGCGCTCCTGACGGGCGTCATGCTTGCCATCAGCGAGGATCAGCTGGCGCCCATGCTGCTCGGTGACGGTGGCTGCCTGAAATAACAGTTCACTGAAATAGGGGCCGTTATATAAGGTATTGGTCACTACCAGCCCGATATTTTGCGATTTACTGGTGGCCAAATTGCGCGCCAGCAAATTAAGACGATAGCCCGTCTCTTCAATCGCCTTAAATACTTTATCCTGGGTAGTTTTACTGACGTAACTGTTTCCCGCTAATACCCGGGAAACGGTGGCTTTTGATACGCCCGCTTTTTTCGCAACATCCAGCATAGTAATCATTGAGGCATCCTGAAGACTAATTCCTGTTTGCCATAATACCCTGTTTTATCACCTGCCCCAACCTGATGTAGTAACAGCATGAAATTATTAGCTTTGTTGAGGTTCACTGTTGCCCTCCTTCGACTTTAATGCTGATAGATCCGTGAGTTAATAATAATTAAACTCGCTGATAACCTGCAGGTAACCTGATTAAAGATATATCTATTACCAGCATAAAACTGAGGTTTTACTCGGGCGATAACGGGCGATTGGGATCGCGCTCACAGAACGATTCAAAGAATATGAAACCGGTTGCAGAAACGGGGTTCTTTCGGCTATTTATTAAAAAAACCAGACCGGAGAACAACCATGAATAAGATCTTACTCTGTTGTGCTGCAGGTATGTCCACCAGCATGGTGGTACAGCGAATGGAAAAATCCGCGCAGGAAAAAAATATTGATGTTGAGATCAATGCCGTAGGTTTTGATGAGTTTAACCAGCAGATAGGCAGCTACGACTGCTGCCTGCTTGGCCCACAGATCAAGTACAAGCTGGTAGATTTCAAACCGATCGCCGACAAGCTGCACAAACCGATTGCCGTTATCAACATGATGGATTACGGCATGATGAACGGCGAGAAGATCCTTACCGACGCGCTGGCAATGATTGCCAATAACGGGGCAGCAAAATGAGTCGCCTCAGCGAGAAGCTGTTTGGCGTCATTGAGAACCGCATCAGCCCGATTGCGGCACGCTTATCCAGCCAGCGTCACGTGGTGGCGATCAAGGACGGCTTTATCTCCTCGATGCCGTTTCTGATTGTCGGTTCGTTTATGCTGCTGTTCGCTCACCCACCGTTTGGTGCCGACAGCCAGTGGGCATTTGCCCAGTGGTGGCTCGGCATGGTTGAGCGCCACAGCGAACAGATTATGATGCCGTACAACATGACGATGGGCATCATGGCGGTATATATCTGCGCCGCCATCGCTTACAACCTGGCGATTAGCTACAAAATGAACGGCTTTATGGCCGCCTGTCTGGCGCTGATGTCCTTCCTGGTGGTGGCCGCGCCGCAAACTAACGGCGCGTTACCGGTCAGCTCGCTGGGAGGGGAAGGGATCTTCACCGCGATTATTGTCAGCCTCTACGCCACCGAACTGATGCACTTCCTGCAAAAACACAATATCGGTTTTAAGCTGCCGGAACAGGTGCCGCCAAAGATCCGTCAGTCGTTCGATCTGCTGATCCCGATCCTGGCGATCTTCCTGACGCTGTTCCCGCTCAGCCTGCTGGTGCAGGATCAGTTTGGCATGCTGCTGCCGCAGGCGATTATGGCGATCTTCAAACCGATTATCTCCGCCTCGGATTCACTGCCTGCCATTCTGATTGCGGTGCTGCTGTGCCACCTGCTGTGGTTTGCCGGGATCCACGGCGCGGTGATTGTCGGCGGTATTTTGCAGGCTTTCTGGCTGACCAACCTCGGGATAAACCAGCAGGAGCTGAACGCCGGGCAGCCGATTACCCAGATCTTTATCGAGCCGTTCTGGCAGTTCTTTATCGTGGTCGGCGGTTCCGGTTCCACGATGGGGCTGGTGTTCCTCTACCTGCGCAGCCGCTCGGCGCACTTGCGCTCAATCGGCAAGCTTGGCCTGGTGCCCAGCATGTTCAATATTAACGAGCCGATTATCTTCGGTTCCCCGGTGGTGATGAACCCGCTGCTGTTTATCCCGTTTATTACCGCCCCGCTGGTCAACGCGGTGATCGCTTACGTTGCCACGCGCACCGACCTGGTCAATCACGTGGTGTCGCTGGCACCGTGGACCACGCCCGGCCCGATTGGCGCGGCCTGGTCTACCGGCTGGGATTTCCGTGCGGTGATCCTGGTTGGCGTGCTGATCGTGATTTCCACGCTGATCTACTACCCGTTTTTCAAGATGTACGAGCGCCAGTTACTGGCAGCAGAAGCCCCTGCCCCGTCCGAGGGTGAACTGAAAACAGTGGAGAATGCATGATGGATATGGAAAGCACGGTGATGGAGCTGATCATTAACGCTGGCGAAGCCCGCTCCTGCGCGATGCAGGCGCTGCGCGCAGCCCGCCAGTATGACTGGCTGGAAGCGGACGCGCAGTTGACGGCAGCGACCGCGGCGGCAAAGGCAGCGCATAAGATCCAGACCGCCTTAATCGGTGAGGATGAAGGCGTTGGCAAGCTGCCGATGAACCTGATTCTGGTGCATGCCCAGGACCACCTGATGAACGCCATGCTGTGCCGCGAGCTGGCAGAAGAGATTATCCTGCTGCACCGCGAGATTGCGGCCTTGAAGCACAAGGGCTGAGGCTGCGGGCAGACCGAAAAGAGGGTCAGGCGCGCCTGCCTCGTTAAACACGCAAGGAGAACCGGATGCAATACCCACAGTTAGCGCCCTTCCCTGACGGATTTTTATGGGGAGCGTCCACTTCGGCCTACCAGGTTGAAGGGGCGTCACTTGAGGATGGCAAAGGGCCATCGGTGATTGATAAAGCCAGCTTTGACCCGCGCCTCACCGACTTCACCGTCACCAGCGATCACTACCACCGCTTTAAAGAGGATGTGGCCCTGTTCGCTGAGCTGGGCCTGAAGACTTACCGTTTGTCGATCTCCTGGAGCCGCCTGTTCCCGAACGGCAGCGGCGAGCTGAACGCGAAAGGCGTGGAGTTCTACCAGCAGCTGCTGAGCGAATTGACCCAGCACGGCATTGAACCGCTGGTCACGCTGTACCACTTCGATCTGCCGTGGGCGCTACAGGAGAAAGGCGGCTGGTCCGATCCGGCGACGGTCGATGCATTCGAGCGCTTCGCCCGCACCTGTTTTGAACTGTATGGCGACCGGGTGAAATACTGGCTGACCATCAATGAACAGAACATGATGATCCTGAAAGGCGACGTCATCGGTACGCTGCCGGCAGGAACGCCCGATCCGCACAAAACCCTGTATCAGCAGAATCACCATATGATGCTGGCACAGGCGCGGGCGATGATCGCCTGCCATCAAATGCTGCCGGGCGCAAAAATCGGCCCGGCGCCGAATATCTCCTGCGTCTATCCGGCCAGTTCTAAACCTGAGGATGTGCTGGCGGCCCATAACTTCACCTCTATTCGCAACTGGCTGTACCTCGACCTTGCCTGCCATGGCCGCTACAACACCGTGGCGTGGCGCTTTATGCAGGAGAAAGGCTGGCTGCCAAAGATTAATCCGGGAGATATGGAACTGCTGAAGCAGGCGAAGCCGGACTTTATTGCCTTCAACTACTATGCCTCTGCCACCGTGGCTGCCGCGCAGGATGAGGCGGGCGAAGGCAGCCAGAAGGTGGATCAGCAGATGGCAGGCATCGATAAGGATGTTTACGTCGGCACCAATAACCCGCACCTGAAGAAAAACCAGTTTAACTGGTATGTTGACCCGGTGGGCTTCCGCATTACCGCACGCGAGATTTACGATCGCTACACGCTGCCGCTGATTATTACCGAAAATGGCCTCGGCGCCTTTGATGAACTGACTGCCGACAACAAGGTGCATGATGACTACCGCATCGCCTACCTCAGCGACCACCTGGCACAGCTGCAGCTGGCGATCAGCGACGGCGTGGAGATCTTCGGTTATTGTCCGTGGTCGGCTATCGATCTGGTCAGCACGCATCAGGGCATCAGCAAGCGCTACGGCTTTATCTACGTCAATCGCGACGAGCACGATCTGAAGGATCTGGCGCGCTACCGCAAGAAGAGTTTCAGCTGGTACCAGCGGGTGATCGCCTCGAACGGCGCGAATTTGCACAAAGATATCGGGTATTAAACCCGTGGGGATCGGGCATGCCGATCCCTACGGATTTCTCGGTTTCGCTGGGCGCGGCTCACCCGACCCCAGCGGATGTTCCACTATTTTGTAGCGGCGAGGCATGCCTCGCCCAGGACGTTGTTAATCTCACCAGATAAGGAAAAGGTTATGTCACAGCAGTTACCCAACGATTTTTTATGGGGCGGCGCGGTCGCGGCACATCAGGTTGAAGGCGGCTGGAATGAGGGCGGCAAAGGCCCGAGCATCGTTGACGTATTGTCCGGCGGCTCCCACGGCGTTGACCGCCAGATCACCGACGGCATCGACCCGTCGCTCAACTACCCGAATCACCTGGCGGTAGATTTCTACCATCGCTACAAAGAAGATATCGCGCTGTTCGCCGAGATGGGCTTTAAGTGCTTCCGTACCTCGATTGCCTGGACGCGCATCTTCCCGAAAGGCGACGAGCAGGAGCCAAACGAAGCCGGATTACAGTTCTACGATGACCTGTTTGACGAGCTGCTGAAGCACGGCATTGAGCCGGTGATCACTCTCTCGCACTTCGAGATGCCGCAGCATCTGGTCAAGGAGTACGGCGGCTGGCTGAATCGCAAAGTGGTCGACTTCTTTGTGCGCTACAGCGAAGTGGTGCTGAAGCGCTATCAGCACAAAGTGAAATACTGGATGACCTTTAACGAGATCAACAACCAGCGTAACTGGCGCTATCCGCTGTTTGGCTACTGCAACTCCGGGGTGATTTTTACCGACCACGATAAGCCAGAGCAGGCGATGTACCAGGTGCTGCACCACCAGTTTGTTGCCAGCGCACAGGTAGTGAAGCTGGGCCATGAGATTAACCCGCAG
This sequence comes from Erwinia aphidicola, assembly GCF_024169515.1. Taxonomy (NCBI): domain Bacteria; kingdom Pseudomonadati; phylum Pseudomonadota; class Gammaproteobacteria; order Enterobacterales; family Erwiniaceae; genus Erwinia; species Erwinia aphidicola. Next base: position 939,810 of record NZ_JAMKCQ010000001.1, read on the forward strand.
CTGCAGATTGGCTGCATGCTGGCGATTGTGCCGCTCTACCCGTGGTCGTGCCACCCGGACGACGTGATGTTCGCCCAGGAGTCGATGCGTGAGCGCTATCTGTTCGGCGATGTGCATCTGCGCGGCTACTACCCCTCTTACATCCTGAAAGAGTGGCAGCGTAAAGGCTACCAGATCGAGATGCAGCCGGGCGACGAGCAGGTGCTGCGCGACGGCTGTGCCGATTACCTTGGCTTCAGCTATTACATGAGCAATGCGGTGCAGTTCTCCGCCAGGGACAGCGATGATGGCCGCCATATTGAGGGCTTCCCCGGCAGCCGCCCGAACCCGCACGTGAAAGCGTCCGACTGGGGCTGGCAGATTGACCCGGTAGGCCTGCGCTACACGCTGAATGCCTTCTGGGAACGCTATCAGAAGCCGATGTTTATCGTGGAAAACGGCTTTGGCGCTTACGATACCGTGGAAGCCAACGGCGAGATCAACGACGACTACCGCATTGCCTACCTGCAGGCGCATATCGAGCAGATGAAGATTGCGGTGCTGGAAGATGGCGTTGAGCTGATGGGCTACACGCCGTGGGGCTGTATTGACTGCGTATCGTTCACTACCGGCCAGTACAACAAGCGTTACGGCTTTATCCACGTGGATAAAAACGATGACGGTACTGGCACCCTGGCGCGCGCTAAGAAGAAGAGTTTCGCCTGGTATCAGCGGGTGATCGCCAGCAACGGCGCAGATCTGTAAAGCTGGAAAACATCGGGGCGACCGAAAAAATAGTCGGCCCTGTTACTCCCCCCTCCACATCCTGTAGGGGCCGTCCGCTTTTCTGGTCGACCCGCATATCGATGCACAAGGTAAAACGGGCGAGGCATGCCTCGCCCCTGCGAGAAAACTACGCTTTCTTGCCAATCGAACGGTGCAGATCCTGAATGCGTTTCATCGACTTCATGGTTTTTTGCGGCGCCGTGGATGCCACCGACATCACCAGCATCTCCAGACACAGCAGCACCGAACCGTGCAGCGCCACTTTGCCGTTTTCCCCGCCGCGCGGGACGACGATCACCGTATGCGCTTCGCGACTGAAGCGTGAATCCGGCGCATTGGTCAGCAGAATCGCCGGAATACCGAGACGCCGCGCTTCGGCCAGCGTGGTCAGCCCCTCCCGATGCGCCGACTTCTGCCCCATCATGATCAGCACGTCGCCACGCTGCAGGCTCAGCAGCTGTTCTGCCAGCAGAATGCCGGTGCGGTTGAGCGCATAAGCCGGGGTGCCAATGCGCGTCATCATGCGCGCCGTATAGTCCGCCAGCACGCCGGAGGCACCAATGCCGAAAATCGCTATCTGCTGCGCCTCGGCCAGCAGCGCCACGGCCTGCGCCATCGCCAGGCGATTTTTCGGCTCGCTTAATACTTCGCAGGCGCGCTGGTGCCCCTCAATGACGAAATCGATACTGGCATTGATATCGCAGGAGAGCGCGCTGACGGTGGTGTTCATCTTCTCCGCCGAGTTCAGTCCCGGCCCGAGAAAGCCTTCCATCGTCAATTTCACATCGCGCAGGCCAGCAAAACCCAATGCCTGAATGGCGCGGATCACCGTCGCATCGGAGCTTTGCGTGGCGACCGCAATTTCCATGGCCGTATGTTCCAGTACCACGTGGCGATGTTCGTTGATATAGCTGGCAACGGCATACAAACGGGGAGAAAGCTGATGCGCCCGTGCTCGAAAGCGCTCGCCGTACAGATCGGTGCGCCGGCGGCTGCCATGGCTCATTGCGCCTCCGCTTTTTCCGGCAGCGTGCGCCCGGAAAGATGGGATTGAACTTGCGCCACCAGCAGGCCGAGCGAAGCGAATGAGTTAGAGATCACCTCATCGCGCGACAGCAGAATGTAGTGCCCGCTGCGGCAGGCTTTGAGGAAGTCACAGAAGCCGGGGATGACCCGGTTCATGTCGGCGATCTCATCTGCTGGCTTACCGCCAGTATCGGCACGCCAGGTATCAAAGACGAAATCGGCATCCAGCTCCGGCAGGCGTTCTGCACTGACATCGATGCGGCCCCCGTCCGGGATGCTGTCGACCAGCGGCGGGAACCTGAACCCGGCATCGCGCAGCACCCGGCCCAGCGAGTGATAGCTGTGATGCACGGTAATTTTGCCGTTGTTAGCCTGGATAACCGACACGCTGATGTGCTGCGTGTCGACGACGTGCTTCAGCTGCGCGATCTGCTGCTGATAGCGGCGTTCGAGGATCGCCAGCTGCGCCTGGGTGCCGGTGAGCTGCGCCAGCTTGCTGTAGATGCGCGGCGCCCCGCCAACCAGATGATCGATGCTGACGGTCGGCGCGATTTTCTCCAGCTGCTCTACCGCCACGTTGCGGCTCGGTTCGGTGATAATCAGGTCCGGTTTGGCGGCGGCAATCGCTTCGATATCCATGTCAGCGCTGCCGATAAACTGGATAGCGGAGTTATCAAAATCGACCCCGGTCAGCAGCCCGCTGGAGCGCAGGAAATGGCTACCGTCCGGGCGCGTTCGGCCGTGGCTGGCCACCGGCGGCGCGCCAAGCTCGATCAGCGGAATCGTGATATCAAGATCGTGCAGTGAGACGATGCGCGTGGGGTGCAGCGGCACGGTCACCGTGCGCCCGAGGTCGTCGGTAAATTGCTGGGTGGGTGCAGCCGCGCCCGCCGAAGCTGCCAGCAGCAGCAGGAAAACAGTGAGAATACGCATCAGATATCCATGAAGTAAGGCTTACAAAATATCGCGCCGCCGCCACAGCAGCAGCAGGAAAAACGGGCCGCCAACCAGCGCCATCACAATGCCCGCCGGAATTTGCAGCGGGGCAAACGCCAGCCGCCCCAGATTATCAGTGACCAGCACCAGCAGAGCGCCAATCAGCGCGCTGCCGCTCAGCAGGGCCACCTGGCCGCCGCGCAGCAGAAAACGCGCCATGTGCGGAGCGATCAGGCCGACAAAACCCAGGCTGCCGACGCAGGAGACGCTGGCCGCCGTCAGCAGCACTGGCGCGAAAAAACGCACCAGCGACAGCCGCTGCAGGCGCACCCCAAGCCCGGTTGCCGCCTGATTGCCAAGCAGCGCCACATCGGATGCGCGCGCAGTGAGAAACAGGATCAGCGCAGCGGGCAGCGCCCAGGCGAAGTCCACCGTCAGCAGAGGCCAGGTAGCGGCATGCAGGCTGCCCGCCATCCACACCAGCGCCGTCTGCACGTCACGCACATCGGCAGTGGTGATAAAAACGCCGATGCCCGCGGCAAACAGCCAGGAAACGCCGATGCCGATCAAGATAAAACGCGGCCGTGAGAAGTCGCGCGCCAGCGCCATGACCAGCAGCGCCACCATCACTCCGCCCGCCATACCCGCCAGCGGTCGCCACAGCAGGCTGAGCGCCGGAAATAACAGGATCAGCGTCAGCACTACCGCGCTGGTGCCCTCTTTCACACCAATCAGGCCGGGGTCGGCCAGCCCGTTACGGGTGATCGACTGCATTGCCGCCCCGGCCATGCCGAGCATCGCGCCGCACAGGGCCGCCATCAGCAGGCGCGGCAGGCGGATATCCCATACGATATAGTGCTGCTGTGCCGGCAGCGGCTGCGGATAAAACAGCGCCCGGCCAATCGCGGAAGCCGGAACCGGCAGCGAGCCTTGCGTCAGGCCGAACGCCAGCAGCGCCACGGCGCAGGCGGCCAGCAGCAGGCCAATCATCAGCAGGCGCGGGCGCAGCAGCAGCGTGCAGCGCGCCATTTGCAGGCGGTGGAAACCGACGCGCTGTGCGGCACTTTTCATTTGAAGAACCTTGAGGCAATAAAGATAAATACCGGGGCGCCGACCAGCGCGGTCATCACACCGGTGGCCAGCTCCTGCGGGGCAATCAGCGTGCGCGCGGCAATATCCGCCAGCAGCAGCAGCAGGGCTCCACACAGCGCCGACAGCGGAATACCAGCACGAATATCATCGGTCATCAGTCGCCGCACGATATGCGGCACCACCAGGCCGATAAAGCCGAGCGGGCCGGCAACCGACACCGCCGCACCGCACAGCAGCGCCGCCGCAATCAGCCCCAGCAGACGGGTACGGGCGATATTGACGCCCAGCCCGCTGGCGACAACATCCCCCAGCGCCAGCACGTTAAGATAGGGCGCAATCGCCAGCGCCAGCAGCAGGCCGATCAGCGCAGGCAGCGTAGCCGCCGCCGTCACTGCCCAGCTCAGCCCGGCAAGATCGCCAGCCAGCCAGGTGCGCATGGCCAGCAGAGTCTGCTCGTCGAGGATCAGAATGGCAGCGGTAATGGAGGAGGCAAAGGCCGAGAGCGCCACGCCGCACAGCGTCACCTTCAGCGGCGTCAAACCGCTGCGCCCGGCAGAGGCCAGCAGCATCACGACGGCAAACAGCGCGGCAGCCCCGCAGGCGGCAATCAGCGGGCGGCCAAACAGCATTCCGCCCCAGCTGGCGCCAAGCGCCGAACTGATGACCACCGCCAGCGCCGCCCCGGCATTTAAGCCAAGAATATGCGGCTCGCCGAGCGGGTTGCGGATCACCGCCTGTAACAGCATCCCGGCCACGCCGAGCGCGGCGCCGGTCAGCAGCGCCGCCGCCAGCCGCAGCAGGCGCAGGTCGACAATCACCCTATGGTCAAAGTTGCGCGGGTCATACTCCAGTAACGCCCGCAGCACGGTTGTCGGGCCGATATAGCGCGCCCCCAGCCCGAGATGCACCAGCGAACAGGCCAGCAGCAGCGCCAGCAGGGTCAGCAGCGCGCTGAACGGGCGAGCGCGACGACGGCGCAGGATAGCGGCGAGAGCGCTCATCCGGCAGGTGTCTCGCGGCGGCGAAATGGCATAAAGAGAGGCTTGCCGGTCAGCGGGTTAAGCGACATCTGCACCTCGACGTCGAACACCGTTTTGATCAACTCCGGAGTGCAGCTTTCACCCTCGTTAATCACGCCCGCCAGTCGCCCCTGCTTGAGGAACACCAGCATATCGGCGTAGTTGACCGCAAAGTTAAGGTCATGCAACACCACCACCACGGTACGGCCATGCAGGCGCGTAAGGTCGTGCAGCAGTTCGAGGATCTCCACCTGGTAGCGCAGGTCGAGGAAGGTGGTCGGTTCATCCAGCAGGATAGTGGCGGTCTGCTGCGCCAGCGCCATGGCGATCCAGCAGCGCTGACGCTGCCCGCCGGAGAGGCTGTCGACGGGCTGATGAGCAAACTCCAGCGTGCCGGTCAGGCGCAGCGCCTCTTCCACCGCCTGCTCATCCTGCGCTGACCACTGGCGCATAAACCCCTGCCAGGGAAAGCGCCCGCGCGATACCAGCTCAAACACCGTCAGCCCTTCCGGCAGCAGCGGCGACTGCGGCAGCATGCCGAGCTGGCGCGCTACCGCTTTGGTCGGCTGCTGATGAATGGATTTGCCGTCGAGCCGCACGCTGCCGCCCAGCGGTAACAGCATGCGCGCCATCGTGGTCAGCAGCGTTGACTTGCCGGAGCCGTTAGCCCCCACCAGTACGGTCATTTTCCCGTGCGGAATGTGCAGGCTGACGCCATTAACAATCAGCTGCTTGCCGTAACCTGCTGACAGCTGGTCAAGGACCATTCCGTGCTCTGCTGGCGCAGTGATTTCATCTGCTGTGTTCTCCACCCGCTGTGGCATTGCTGGCTCCTGCACCGCCACGGCGTGACGGCAGAGCCAGCGCGCGCGTAGGTATCAAATAAAAATAACTCTCATTCGTTTTCTCGATCATGCGTAGAATGACTGTAGTAGTCAAGAACTAATAGCGAGCTGAACTACCGCGCAGGCTCACCCTTTTTATGGAAATAACAGGAAAGATAAATAAATATAATACCTTTTATTTTCAATTGACTAATAAAAAACAACCTTAAATAAAACAGGACAATGATCCGCTTTTATTCTTGTCGGTTTGATTGCTGTTTTTTACGTTTACTACTACATCACTACGTGTTTGAATGATTCTCAATTACATATCCGACTCCCGTTTGCCGGGTCTCACGGATAGCGCTGCGCAGAGACGCAATCATCGGGCAATGACAATAACTCACCATCATCCCCGGAAAGGGGAGAGAATCGCTTGCGGGAAAAAGAACCAATGAAAGAATTATCCTGGCTTCTGGGGAAAAAAGGATCGGCTTTATTTTCACTGCTGTTTGTCGGTGCTCTTGCCTCGCCTGCCGCTCTTGCAGCGGAGAAGGAGAGCGCAAAAACTTCAGCGGATGCCAGCGATGGCGGGACGCTGACCGTAGAGGCCAGCGTCGCTGACGCAGACGCGGCAATGACTTCCGGCTATCAGCCGCTCAGCTCCTCCACCGCCACCCTGACCAATATGCCGCTGCTGGATATTCCGCAGGTGGTGAATACCGTCAGCGACCGGGTGATTCAGGATCAGCACGCCACCACGCTGGATGAAGTGCTGAATAACGTCAGCAACGTGGTACAGACCAACACGCTGGGCGGCACTCAGGATGCGTTTGTACGCCGTGGCTTCGGCAGTAATCGCGACGGCTCGGTGATGACTAACGGGCTAAAAACCGTGCTGCCGCGCAGCTTCAACGCCGCCACCGAGCGGGTGGAAGTGTTAAAGGGCCCGGCCTCAACGCTGTACGGCATTCTCGATCCGGGCGGAATGATTAACGTCATCACCAAGCGCCCGCAGACCACTTTTGGCGGCGCGATTGAAGCGACCTCCACCAGCTTCGGGGGCGGTACTGGCAGCGTCGATCTGACTGGCCCGATCGCCGGAACCCGGCTTGCTTACCGCCTGATCGGCTCATATCAGCACGAAGATTACTGGCGTAATTTCGGCAGCGAGCGCAGCAGCTTTATCGCCCCCTCCCTGACCTGGTTTGGCGATGACGCGACGGTAAACGTCTCTTACGCACACCGTAACTACAGCACGCCGTTCGATCGCGGCACTATCTTTGACCTGGATACCGGCCATGCGGTCAACGTCAGCCGCGAAACGCGCTTTGACGAGGCTTACAATATCACCGACGGCGAATCCGACCTCGCGCAGCTCAACACCGAGTACCGCATCAACAATCAGTGGACGGCTAAGTTTGACTACAGCTTTAGCCAGGATAAGTACAGCGATAATCAGGCACGCGTGATGGCCTATGATGCGGCAACCGGCAACCTGACACGCCGCGTCGATGCCACCCAGGGATCGACCCAGCGCCAGCATTCCGCGCGCTTCGACCTGCAGGGCGATGTGGTGATCGGCGGGTTGTATAATGAGATCCTTACCGGGCTGTCGTATGAGAACTACGATCTGCTGCGCACCGATATGATCCGCTGCAAAAACGTTAAAGATTTCAATATCTACAATCCGTCCTACGGCGCAACCGGCAAATGCACCACCGTGTCGGCCTCCGACAGCGACCAGACTATCAAGCAGGTCAGCTATTCCGGCTACGTGCAGGACTCGCTCTACCTGAACGATAAATGGATTGCCGTCAGCGCCATGCGCTACACCACCTTCACCGAATACGCTGGTAAAGGCCGCCTATTCAACGTCAATACCGACAGCCGCGACAGCCGCTGGGTGCCGAAATTTGGCCTGGTGTATAAGGCCGCACCGAACGTCTCCTTCTTCGGTAACGTCTCGCAGTCGTTTATGCCGCAGTACTCTATCGCCAGCTACATCGGCGAGCTGCCGCCGGAAACCGCCACCTCATATGAAGTGGGTGCCAAGTTCGACCTGTTCAGCGGCGTGACCGCTAACGTTACCCTGTTCAACATCGACAAGCGTAACGTGCTGTATACCGACACGGTGAACGGCGAAAGCGTGGCGAAAACCGCCGGAAAAGTGCGTTCGCGCGGCGTTGAGGTCGATGTCGCCGGGGCTCTGACGCAGAACGTTAACGTGATCGCCAGCTACGGTTATACCGATGCCAAAGTGCTGGAAGACCCGGATTATCAGGGCAAGATGCTGCCTAACGTGCCGCGTCACACCGGCTCGCTGTTCCTGACTTACGATTTCCACAACGTCATCGGCGGTAATACGCTGACCGTCGGCGGCGGCGGCCACGCGGTCAGCCGCCGTTCCGGCGACAACGATGAGGATTATTCGCTGCAGGGCTATGCGGTGGCCGATGCGTTTGCCTCGTATAAGATCAAGACGCAGAACCCGGTCACCCTGCAGGTCAACGTGAAGAACCTGTTTGATAAGACTTACTACACCTCGTCTATCGCCAGCAATAATCTGTCCAACCAGATTGGCGACCCGCGTGAAGTGCAGTTTACCGTGAAGATGGATTTCTGATAGCCGCCGATCAACGTAAAAAAGGGCTGCCCGGGAAGCGGACAGCCCTTTATAAAGGCGCTTGCGGTGCCAGCACAGCATCGGCTGCCTGAAAAGGCGGGGATCGCTCCCCGCCTCCAGGTTGCTACTTACCGGATTCGTAAGCCATGAAAGCCGCCACCTCCCTGTCTCCATCTCTGTAGCGAATTTCGCACAGCGACTTTCGCGTCAGCCAGGTGAATATTAACAGTGTGAAACACACGATTAATATGCACCAGATAAGGGTACTGCGTGGCAGTTTCATAGCCGGCTACTCCTTGCCTTGCGGCGGGTAAGAGGCTATCCTGATGTTGGTTGGACATAGGGTGAGCCTCGTGGGTTAATGAAAATTAACTTACGGGGCTTTCTTCTTTCTGCCTCACTACAAACCAGCATCACTACCGGCCACATGAGGCAAAAAGCCTCAAGCGCCGCGCCGACTATAGCGCCATACCCTCCGAATTGACAAAGGTTAAATTTCAAAAAAACCTTTCTAATTAGTTAGTTAAATAACATGCACCGTTAATCGGTATCCACGCCCGGGCCGGGTCGCCGCAGTGATTTGGGCTTAAAAGCCGTAGCGGATTGCGTCCTTGCTCTGCTGCATCAGGCCGTCAATTTTCTCTGAGTACAGCTCCATCCCTTTGCCGTCCCCGGCCTGCGAGCAGGCGCGGCGTTTGGCGTTGTAGGCCTTCATCAATTGCGCCTGGGCAAAGCCCGGCTTACCGTAGCTGGCCATGCTCTGCTCCCAGCACTGGATGGCGCTGTCGCCGTCACCCGACTCAGAGAATGCTTTACCCAGTTCGTTAAGCGCGGCGGCGCACTCCTTCGGCGCCAGGCCCTGCTGTAAGATCTTGTCAATTGCGTCCATAAAGCCTCCGGTTAATTAATGGAAGAAGTTAAGGATGTGGCCAAACACCAGACCGACGCCGATCACGTCCGAATCGCTAAAGGTGACGTTCTGGAAGCCGTACTGACCGAGCAGCGGCAGCAGCAGCGCCGGTAACAGGGTAATAAACAGCCCGTGGAACACGCCGCCGATAATCGCCCCGCGCCGCCCGCCAACCGCGTTAGCAAAGATGCCTGCGGTGCCGCCTGCGAAGAAGTTAGTCAGCATGCCCGGCAGGATCATCGCCAGCCCAACCCACGGGAACAGGAACATGCCAATCACCGCGCCGACGGTGGTCGAAATAAAGCCAACAATCACCGCGTTCGGTGCATAGGGGAACAGCACCGGGCAGTCGAGCGCCGGAACCGCATCCGGCACCACGCGCAGGGCGATGCCGCGAAACGCCGGGACGATCTCCGCCAGCAGCAGGCGCACCCCGGCCAGCAGCACGTAAACGCCAACCACAAACTGAATCGACTGCAGGAAGGCGTATACCAGATAGTTGACGCCGTTAGAGGATGCCGCCACCACTTCCGGACCGGCCGCAATCGCCGGGATCAGGTAGATCGGGATCATCACCACCATCATCGACAGATAAGTATCCTGCAGGAAGGAGAGCGCGGGTGGCAGCTCCATATCCTCGGTGCTTTTGCTGACGTCGCCGGTGACTTTAGCGACCCCGGCCTGCACCATATAGCCGATAGTGCAGAAGTGCCCGAGGGCGATATCATCACCGCCGGTGATCTTACGCACAATCGGCTGCGCAATCGCCGGCATCAGCACTGCCATCAGCCCGGCAATCACCCCGCCGAGCAGGATCAGTTCCACCCCGCGCAGGCCGCCCATGTAGCCGATAACCGAACAGACGGTCGCCATCCACAGCGAGGCCTGCCCGGTGAGGAAGATATACTTCCAGCGCGTCAGGCGGGCAACCAGGATATTGACGATAAACGCCACCACCATGATCAACGCCGTCTCACGGCCGAGAGTTTGCTGTGCAATCCCGGCGATAGAACCCACATCGGTTACCACGCCGCGCATATTAAAGCCTTTCTGGAATATCTCCCCGAGGAAGGTCAACGTGGCGACAATAATGCTGGCACCGGATAGCAGAACTAAAAAACCCAGTAACGTTTTTAATGTTCCGGTAATGACCTGTCCGGGGCTTTTTTTCAGGGCGATCAGGCCGATCATGGCAATCAATGAAATAAGAATTGACGCCTGCCCCAGTACATCATGGACAATAAAGGTAAGGAAAGACATAATACTCCCCTGTTCACTTATAATCGGATTTAAATGAAAAATTAAATAAGATAGCCTTTCTCTTTAAGGATTGGCTCTAGTTTTGTTTTTATTTCGTTTTTATCCACCAGCCGCTTGAGGTAAATAATGGTGGAGTTAATGGTGTAATGCTGAAACTGTGAACGGAAGTTTTCACCGGTCATGATAATATCAACGCGAGATGAGGTGGCACTGGATATATCACAGTGCGACAGGTCCGCATCGACACCCAGATCTTTTAGCGCCGCTTCAATACTCATTTCGCAGGCAAAGCTGCTGCCAAGCCCGGCGCCACATACCGCCAGAATGGATAATTTTTTCATCAGGCATACCTTAATTAAGTGTCTGTTAGTCCGCGACTACTGACTGCGGGTATGTTGACGGGCATCCCTTCCCCTGACCGCTCCGGGCTTCAGAACTGGCGTAAAATCTCCAGCACTGCTGATGGTTCTCTCGCCTGGCGCAGCCTCTCGACTACGCCATCTTCACAAAACAGCTGTGACAGACTGGCGATCATTTCAATATGAGAATGGCTGTCGACAGCAGCCAGGGCAAATATCACGTACACCGGGTCATTATCTTCACTGCCAAAACTCACGCCCTCTGAAACAATTAATAAAGAGAGCGCGGTTCTGATAACCCCTTCTTCTGGCCGGGCATGCGGCATCGCAATACCTTCACCCAGCACATAATAGGGGCCAATCTGCTTGTGCATATCATAAATAGCATTAAGGTATCGGGGTTCCACTGCACCATTATCGATCATCGGCTGCAGCGCAATCTCTACCGCTTTTTGCCAGTTATCAGTATGCGTTAACAGTTTCAGATTACTGTTATTAATCCAGTCGGTTAACATTCGGCTACCCTTGTTTATTGTTCAGAGAGTTAATTCACTATACTTTCTGTCGAATATTAAAAACGTGATCAAACTGACTTATTGAATAATAAATAATTAAATATCACTCAATTAAAATTAAAGCCATGGCATCAAGCTGGTTATTTCAACCAGTATTCGTCATTAATTTAATTCCTGTGAACCCTCAGGAAAGATCGACTTTAATTATCGGCGATAGTTAAAAGGTTTATTACCCCCGTTCGATGATCTCCCGCACCCACTGGGTTAACTGGCTGAAGTCGATGTCGCTGCGCTGATCGGCCAGCCATACCGGCCCCAGACTCATCGGCTCAGCGCTGTCGGCTAGCAGCTGCAGTTCGGCGACATATTCCGCCCCCGGATGACCCGGCAAGCGTGTATTCAGCCTCGCGGCGTAGCGCTGTGCCGCCAGTTCACCTGGGATCTGGCACCAGATCTCTGCCACCGTTTCAATGCCTGCACCGCAGATAAAGTCTTCGAGATCCGCCTTCGGCTGAAAGCCAAACCACGCATCGACAATAAAGGTGTTCCCCGCAGGTGCCGCCGCAATAATCGACCAGATCGCCTGATAAGCCGCAATGCCCAGCTTACGGTTCATCGGACGATCCACGCCGGTCAGCTGGCGCATAAACGGCTCTTTAATCGTGTCCAGCGTCAGCAGCGGCCAGCCGGTTTCCGTTGCCAGACGGGTCGCGATATGGCTCTTGCCCGACGCGGGTACGCCGTTAACCATCACCAGGCGTTTAGCGCCGGGCTGCTGGGCGGTGGGCTGCAGAGTGGACGTATCAGGCATGGCTGGTGCTTTCCTCTGTGGTAGTACGCGGCTGGAAATGTTTGCCAATCACCGCCTGGATTTCACGCAGGCGCGGGATAGCCAGCGTCTCCAGCTTTTCACGAGTGACGCGGTGATCGAGCGAGATGCAGTCCTTCCACAGCGCCCGCCCGGCAATCACGCCGGAAGCACCGTTGCTCATCGCATCCGCCACCTGGCCTAAGAAGGTACTGTGATCGACCCCAGCCGAGAGTACCGCCCACGGCACGTCCCCGGCAAGTTCGGTGATCGCCGCACAGTCTTTGGCCGAGCCAGGATAAGGGATTTTCAGCACTTTGGCGCCCAGCTCCAGCGACAGCCTGGTGCCTTCGTAGATCAGCGACGGCACGCGGCTTTTATACGCTTCTTCGCTTTCGTCGGGCAGAGCGTAGGTGAGGAACTCAACCACCAGCAGCAGGTCTTCACGGACGAAGTCCTCTATACAGTGGCGCAGAATATCGAGGTTATGACCGTTGGCGTCCGGGCGATCGGCGCGCAAATAGACCATAATTTTCCCCCCGTTAGCGCCCAGTTCGCGCACGCGGCGGGCGCTGATGCCCTCCACCAGGCGCGAATTGCGGTAGCCTTCCGGCGTGGTGTCAAAGCCGGATGCGTCAAGGCCGATCAGCAGCGCGGTATCGCGGGCAATAATGCCGTCATCAACCAGATCCGGCACCGCGCAGACGGCGTCCACCAGTACGCAAGAGGCCTGGCTGGCAAGATAGCGGGTGATATCGGCTTTAATGCCGCCCAGCTGCTGCTCGGAGATCGCTTTCTGCTGTTCCGGGTCGGCGCTCAGCAGGGTACGCATGGCCCCGCGCTGATCGCAGGCGATCACCAGCATCGCGCCGTTGCTGCCACAAATTTGCTGATAGCCGCGCAGCTCGGAAGTAGACATGTGTGACATAGGGTGGTCCTCACTTAGTACTAGGGTAAAAAAAGCCGTCATCGACGACCAGAAAGTTACCTTTAGCCTGTGTGCACGACCGCGGGCTGATTCCGCTGAATCTCCTGTCCTGTCAGGGGTTTCTGCCACCTGTGCACATTGCAATTTGTCTGGTGTTGCGCAATAATTCTCCAACCGATGAACTGAGTGTAATACATTGCAGAAAGGAATTACAACCTGAAAGAGCCACTTTTACAAGATCCCGCCACCACCCGGGCGATGATGCACATGGTGGCGAAGCTGCACTATCAGTCCGATATGTCGCAGGTTGATATCGCTAAAAAACTGGGCGTTTCCACCGCTACCATCTCGCGTCTACTGACCAAAGCGCGCGCGGCGGGGATCGTGCGGATCGAGGTGATTGAGCTGACGTCCCCCGAGGAGATCACCGCCGATCTCATTGCTCAACTGGGGTTAAAAAGTGCAGCGGTAGTGGAGTCGCCACCCGCAAACGTGCTGAGCGCGCTGAGCGCTCCGCTCGCCTCGCTGCTGCAGCAAGCGGATCTGGTTAGCGGTTCTGTGGTGGGTATCGGCTGGGGGCGGGCAGTGCGTGAAGTCACGCTCTCCGGTCTGCCGCGCCTGCCGGGAGTCATAACCGTGGCGCTGAACGGCGGAATGCAGCAGGCGGCGGCGCATTTTCAGATTAACGAATTTGTGCGCCAGGCCGCAGAACAGATGGGCGGCACACCGCATTTTCTGCATGCGCCCTATATCTCCTCCCCGGTGCTGCGCGATGCGTTTCTTTGCGACCCCGGCGTGCAACAAATTACCTCGCTGTGGGACAAGCTCGACGTGGCGATTGTCGGCGTGGGCCTGACGCATCATGCGCCGCAGCCGATGGAAGCCAGCACCGCCACGCCGGACGAGCAGGCGCTGAGCCACGCCGCTGGCGATGTGCTGCGCCATTACGTTACCGAAGCGGGAGAAGTGCTGGACTGGGAGGGGGAACAGCGGATGATCGCCGCCTCCCCCGATCAGCTGCGCCGCACGCCACTGTGCATTGGCGTGGCCGCCACCCCGGAAAAAGCGGCCGGGATCATCGGCGCCGTGCGTTCCGGCATGATCAACGCGCTGGTCACCGATATTAAAACTGCCCAGGCGATACTCGACCGCCTGGTAAGCGAAACGCTCTGACTCTTGCGGTGTGCCTTTACCTTAAGGGTAGAGGCACTTAACCTCATAAAAATCATCAGTTATTAGAAATATCTTATATCTAAGTTATTCTCATTTCGCTTTTTTAACCTGCCAGTTATTAATAAGAATAATTATCAAACTTATTTAAAAAACAGAACAATTTAGATTGAGCAAGGAATGATTATCACTTACCAATCATAACTTTAGGTAAGCAAATTTAATTTAGCCTTTGCTATATAAAACGGTTTTTATTTGTTCTTAATGCATGCATAATGCGCAGAAATCACCTGTTTGCTTCACCCTAAAAATAAATTAAAGGAGTCACCATGCTGACTAACGAAATGACTGCTCAGTTGAACGATCAGCTGAATCTGGAATTCTATTCTGCCAACCTGTACCTGCAGATGAGCGCATGGTGCAACGACAAAGGTTTTGAGGGCGCGGCTGCTTTTATGCGTGAGCACTCTAATGAGGAGATGCAGCATATGCAGCGTCTGTTCAACTACCTGAGCGACACCGGCGCGATGCCAGTGCTGGGTACGATTGAGGCACCGCCGGTGACCTTTAACTCCCTGCACGAAGTGCTGGAACAGGCCTATCAGCACGAGCAGCTGATCACTGGAAAAATCAACGAGCTGGCGCACGCGGCGATCACCACTCAGGACTATTCGACCTTCAACTTCCTGCAGTGGTATGTGGCTGAGCAGCACGAAGAAGAGAAGCTGTTTAAATCAGTACTGGATAAGCTGGCGCTGGTAGGCAACAGCGGCCAGGCGCTGTTCTTCGTGGATAAAGATTTGCAGAAGCTGAGTGAGCCAGGCGCAGGCGCGCACGGTTAACAAGAGGCAAAGGGCCGATCGAAATGAGGGTTGGCCCCTGAGTTATCCTCAGAAGTGACTGCGGTTGCTAAACGTCGGCTAACCGGTCTGCGCTCAGCCTGAGCACGCCGGAACGGCGACGCTCCCTGCGGGCTTCGGCACGCGGCATCCCTGCCACGTGACGTCCGGCTTATCTCCGTCCGATCTCCTTCCCCGCTATTACCGTGCTCGCAGTGGATCTATCACCGCAACGATAAGGCTCTGGGTGAAAGCAGCCCTGCCCCCTGTTACCCTTTCGGCTTCAACGTCACCCAGTATCCCGGCTGATAGTCGATCGGCAGGAAACGCTGGTGGAACTCGCGGAAGGTGGCATCGGGGTCGATATCCTTGAACAGCTCAGGATGCAGCCACTTTGCCAGCGCCTGAATGGCGACGAACTGGTACGGGCTGTCGTAAAACTGGTGCCAGATAGCGTGCGCGTTGCCGTTGGTTGCCACCGGCAGCGTGCGAAATGCCGGGCGGGCCATCAGCGCCGTCAGCCGCTGGGTGGCTTCGCTGATATTGGCGCCGGGACCCACTCCGACCCAGCCTCCGGCGGTGTTGTAGTTCTTCCAGTTAGCGCCGGTCACCACCACCACATCCGGGCGGGCGGCAATAATCTGCTCCGGATTAAGGGTGCCGAAGGTGCCGGGAATCAGCCCTTTAGCGATATTAATCCCGCCAGCCACTTCGACCATGCGGCCAAAATTCTCATCGCCGAATGACATGCAGCACTCTTCGGTATAGCCACCCGCCCTATCCAGCATCACTTTAGGCCGTGTACCCTGAAAGTTTTTCAGACGATCGGTAACGATGTCGATCTGCTGCTGGCGGAAGGCAATAATCTCCTCCGCCCGCTGCGGCTTGCCTACCAGCTGCCCCATGATGCGGATACTTTTCTCGGCATTCTCAAACGGCTTCTCGCGGAAATCGATAAACACCACCGGAATGCCCAGCTTATTCAGTTTTTCCGTCAGCTGGGATTCATCAGTTGCGGCTTTTGACTCAAGATTCATCAGCACCAGATCCGGCTTCAGCGTCAGCGCCTGCTCAACGTTGAAGGTACCATCTTTCGCGCCGCCAAAAGTTGGCAGCCGGGTAATAGACGGGTATTTTTTCGCGTAGACCTGGTAGCTGTCAAAGTCTGCTTTGGGCAGATCGTCACGCCAGCCCACCACGCGCTTGAACGGGGCATCGGTATCAAATGCGGCCAGCAGGTAGATTTGCCGCCCTTCACCCAGGATCACCCGCTGCACTTCGGATTTGATCTCAACTTTACGCCCGCTGACATCTTCCACCACGAACGGCGCGGCCAGCAGACTGGCGGATGAGAGCAACCCGCCAGCAACGATTAATGCTTTACCCCAGAACGTCATAGCCAACCTCATAAAAGAAAATGATTATTATTATCAATATCGCAATTACGTGGCGATGCTACGACGAGCGGCTGATTATTACAAGATGTGTCAGAGAGAAATTTCGGGCAGTGATTATCACGGCGCCCGGCGGCGCCATGATTCAGAAGCTAAACTGGTAGAATTTGCTGTCAACCGCCATCAGCGGGAAACTGGCGGGCAGCTCCGCGGGGAGGATTTCACTGAAGCCATTTTTTTCGTAAAAACGATGCGCGGCGAGGAAGGCGGAGGTGGTACCAAGAAACACGTCCTTTACGCGGCGATCGCGCGCCGACATGATCAGCGTGTTCAACAGCGCCGAGGCTACGCCGTGCTGCCTGCCGCGCCATTCTGCCGCAACAAACATCTTGCGCAGCGCCGCCTGCTGGTTGCCGATATCCTTCAGGCCGATGCAGCCCACCACCTTATTGCCCACCAGCGCCAGCCAGAAATCCCCGCAGCCCTGCTGATAAAAGTTTTCAATATCTCTGAGATCCGGCTGCTGCTCCGCCGTGATATTAATGCCGAACTCTTCGGTCTGGATCGGCAGGATCAGATCGACAACTCCAGCCTGAAACTCCGACCGATAGCGCTGAATGGTGACATGCTGTGTGGGCATCATGGTGAGCTCCGCTTTGGTTAAGATAATTCTGGCATTGCGGATTAATCTAGCGCTTTGGTCATGCATTGGCGAATGAAAATTCGCCAATGCTGAGATGAAATTTTCTCCACTCTCTGCTGGAACTGCTTAGAAATTATAGTAAAACGTCAGCCAGGTTTCATCGGGATCGTTGTCACTGCTGGCGGTGAACGTCCGCTCCAGGTAAACGCTGAAGCCCCATCCGATATCGGCCCCCATCCCAACATAGGTGTGATTCGCATGGTAGTTTTCATCGCTTTTCAGGCGCAGACTGTCCACCGCCACATAGGGTTGAATCGATTGTAGGCCGGGTTTGTTAATCTTGAAGGTGTAGCCGCCAAACGCCTCCAGGCCGTAGCCATCCCCTGCCAGATAGCGATCGGTGCGCTCGGCGTGCTGATTAGGCAGGAAGTGACGGTAATAGGTCGCGGTCCCCGCCAGATACCAGTTATTTGGCTGCCAGGTTAACGCCATGCCGGAATAGTGCTGCTGATAGCTGGTTTGCGTGCCGTTGCCATGTTTTATCGTTGCTTTGGTCTGATCCCACGCCGCACTGAGCGTCAGATCTTTATCCAGCTGATAATCGAAGCCAATCGCCGCGCCGCGATCGCGACGGTAATATTTGTTGCCGCCGAGCACCAGATCATTCTGCGGCAGCAGCCAGGCGGTATACAGCGTCAGGTCGCCAAAGGTGTTGGTGTAGTGGATGCTATTTTTGGGGCGGTTGCCACCGTCGTAGTCCCCTGCCACCCCGCTGCCATCCGCCGCCGCATAACCGTCATTATCCCAGACGTCACTTTTTACCCCGACGGTCTCATAATAAACGCCGTACTGATGGCCGAATGTCAGCGTGCCGTAGCGATCGTCTTTGATACCGCCATACAGCTGGCGCTGCTTGTCCCAGTTGCCATCGTGATCGTAATGATTTTTCAAACCGAGCATATGTGCGGTATCAATACCCCATTCGTAATAGGCAATAATGGAGGTGTCTGACGTCAGGGCATAATCACTGCTGAAGCGTAAACGCGTGCCGCCATCATGACCATTATGATTATCCGGCCCGCGGTTCCAGATAAATTCCGGGCGGATACTGCCGCCAATTTGCAGGCTTAACGGATCGAGCCAGCCAATATCAAAAGCCTGCTTCTTTAATAGCGTCACTTCCGCATGAGAGGCCGGAACCAAAGCCATCAGCGCGCTCGCGCCCAGTAACATCCTTGTATATTGCAAAATATCGCTCCATTGCTGTTAATAAATTCTGATAAGAAATCCGCGAATGGAGACGTATAAAATATCAATTAGATCATCGTCGTGATCTTTAGTGCTTTAACCATTATTTAACCGATTTTCCGCAATAAATGCGAAATAAACGCGCCAGCTCGGCCCCCATTGGCGTTAGCGTAGTGTCCTTCCGCTGAATTAAATAGAAGGTGGCATTAGGCAGCTGCTCTTTGATATTTAGCGCTACCAGCTGATTGCCCAGAATAGGATCGCCAATCACATCGCTGGAGAGAATACTGACAAAGTCACTCTGCGCAATCAGGCTGGTGCAGGCCATAAAGGTTTCGCAGGTAACGCTGATGGCCGGGGCCATGCCCATATCGTGCAGCAGATCGTGCAGCAGGCGGTAGTAGCTACCGCGCGGCGTTGGCATGGTCCAGTCGCAGTGCTGCAGCTCCGCCAGCGAAGTCGCGTGCTGGCACGGGTGCCCCTTGCGTACCACGACGCGGTATTCGCGCTCCATCAGCCGTTCATAGCTCAGCTCGCTGTCCAGGTGGCCGGGATAGGAAGTGTTAATGGTGAAATCCAGCTCGCCCTGGCGCAGTTCGGGGATCATCGAGACCAGCTGCCCTTCAACGATGCGGATCTTCACGTTGGGAAACTGACGCCGGAACTGGGTGATCACCTGCGGCATCAGGGTGCGTGCAATGCTGCCGCCCACCCCGATATTGACCGTACCGCCCGCCAGCCCCAGGCGCTGCTGGATATCCTCCTGCGCGACGCGCAGCTCTTCTATGATCAGGCTCGCATGTTGGAAAAAGTTATCACCGATTTCGGTGAGCGCCACGCCCTGACGACGGCGTATAAAAAGCCGCGCGCCGAGCACCTCCTCCAGTTCCTGAATCGATTTTGTTAAAGCGGGCTGAGACAGGCCTGCGGCGCGGCTGGCGGCGCGAATACTGCCGTGGCGCGCCACATCAACAAAGGCGCGTAGCTGGTGCAGCTTGATGGATGCGGGCATCGGATCTCCGTTTTTGTGATAACTGTTGATTATCAATCACAAGATATTGGCATCTTCTGCCTGCGGGATCCATTGTGTAGAACAGAAGGTGAACCCCTGAAAAAATTAAGCCCAATTCAGAAGGATGAACCGATGCACCAGGCTATTGCTGACTTTGTGAAAGAGATTGCGCCACGCCTGCAGGCACAGCGCCGCGACCTGCATAAATTTGCCGAATCCGGCTGGCTGGAGTTCCGCACCGCCACGCTGGTCGCCGCTGAACTGCATCGTCTTGGCTACGCGCTGCAGCTCGGCAAAGAGGTGGTCAACGCCGAAGCGCGCATGGGGCTGCCCCCCGCGCACGTGCTGGCCCAACACGAACAGCGCGCGCTTGAGCAGGGGGCGCTGCCCGAATGGCTGCCGCACTTCTCCGGCGGCTTCTGCGCGATTGTCGCCACGCTGGCAACCGGCCGGCCCGGTCCGGTGATGGCATTTCGCGTCGATATGGATGCGCTCGACGTGGTTGAGAACCAGAGCGCGGAGCACCGCCCGCACGCCGAGGGCTTCGGCTCTATTAATCCAGGCATGATGCACGCCTGCGGCCACGACGGCCATACCACCATCGGACTCGGGCTCGCGGCGGTGCTGAAACAGTTCGCCGGGGAGCTGTGCGGCACAATTAAGCTGATTTTCCAGCCTGCCGAAGAGGGCACGCGCGGCGCGAAATCGATGGTTGCAGCGGGGGTGGTCGACGATGTCGACTTCTTTACCGCTATTCACATCGGCACCGGGGTGCCCGCCGGGGAGCTGGTGTGCGGCAGCGATAACTTTATGGCCACCACTAAGCTCGACGTTAGCTTTCGCGGCAATGCCGCCCATGCCGGAGCGCGCCCGGAAGAGGGCAGCAACGCCCTGCTGGCCGCCGCGCAGGCCGCGCTGGCGCTGCATACCCTGACTCAGCACAGCGGCGGCAGCGCCCGCGTCAACGTTGGCGTGTTGCAGGCAGGCACCGGGCGCAACGTCGTGGCCGACCGCGCGATGATGAAGGTGGAAACCCGCGGTGCCACCAACGAAATCAACGACTTTATCTATCAACGCGCCCTGCAAACCCTGGCCGGTGCCGCCGCAATGTACGGTGTGGAACATCAGGTGACGCTGGTGGGTGCGGCGCGCAGCAGCCAGCCGACCGCGCCGTGGGTACGCTATATCCGCCGCCAGGCGCGGCATATTCCCGAGCTGACCTCGCTGGTGGACACGCGCGGTGCGGCCGCCGGTTCGGAAGATGCCACCTACATGATGGAGCGGGTAAAACAGCGCGGCGGCCAGGCCTCCTACATTATTTTCGGCACCGAGCTGAGCGCCGGGCATCACAACGAAAAATTCGACTTCAACGAGCAGGTGATGGCCGTGGCGGTGAAGACCCTCGCGGCAATTGCCTTCAATATTGAACAGTTTGAGCCGGAGGCCGCATGAACCCTGAGATGAATGACTTTGTCGCCCGCTACATCGACCAGCATCAGGCGCGCTTTACCGCCTTAAGTGACGCCATCTGGGACCAGCCGGAAACGCGCTTTACGGAAACCTTCGCCGCCGGGCTGCTGTCCGGCGCGCTGGAACAGGAGGGTTTTCGCATAGAGCGGGCGGCGGGCGGTATCGAAACGGCATTTATTGCCAGCTACGGCAGCGGCCAGCCGGTGATTGCCTTGCTGGGCGAATATGACGCGCTGGCCGGCCTGAGCCAGCAGGCGGGAAGCAGCACGCGCACGCCGCTGGTGGCCGACGGCAACGGGCACGGCTGCGGGCATAACCTGCTCGGCACCGCCGCGCTGGCCGCCGCCTGCGCGCTCAAAGCCTGGTTACAACAGCATGGCACTAAGGGCACCCTCCGCTTTTACGGCTGCCCGGGCGAAGAGGGCGGTTCCGGTAAAACCTTTATGGTGCGCGAAGGGCTGTTTGACGACGTCGACGCCGCGCTCACCTGGCATCCTGAAGGGTTCAGCGGCATGTTTAATACCGCTACCCTCGCCAATATCCAGGCGGCTTTCCACTTCAGCGGCGTCGCCTCCCACGCCGCCAACGCCCCGCATCTCGGGCGCAGCGCGCTGGACGCCGTCACATTAATGAACACCGGCGCTAACTTCCTGCGCGAACACATTATTCCTGAAGCGCGGCTGCACTATGCGGTGACCAACAGCGGGGGCAGTTCCCCCAATGTGGTGCAGGCGGAGGCGGAAGTGCTCTACCTGGTGCGCGCCCCGCAGCTCGACCAGCTGCAGGATATTTACCAGCGGCTGACCGATATTGCGCGCGGTGCAGCGCTGATGACCGGCACGGAAATGACGCTGCGCTTTGAAAAAGCCTGCTCTAACTATCAGCCCAATCGGACGCTGGAACGGCTGATGTATCGCCAGCTCAGCCACTTCGGCCTGCCCGAATACAGCCACGCTGAGCGCCAGTTTGCCAGCGAGATCCGCCAGACGCTGAGCGCGGACGATCTGCGCAACGCGGGCCTTAACGCCGCGCGTACCGGGGGGGATGCAGGCCGTAAATGGGTTGAGGAGTTGGGGGACCGCGTGCTGATGGACAGCGTGGCGCCCTACTGCGCCAGCGAGGAGGTACTTTACGGCTCCACCGACGTTGGCGACGTCAGCTGGGTGGCGCCAACCGCGCAGTGTTTCACCCCCTGCTTCGCCTTCGGCACCGCGCTGCACAGCTGGCAACTGGTCGCCCAGGGACGCACGTCGATTGCCCATAAAGGCATGTCTCTTGCAAGTAAAACGCTGGCAGCGACCGCGCTGGCCCTGTTCAGCGATGCGCAGCTGCTGGCAGAGGCGCAGCAGGAGTTTCGCCAGCAGCGGGCAAAACAGCCCTATCACTGCCCTATTCCGGCCGGAGTAAAACCGACGCCGCTGGCATAACGCATCAAGCACCACCCGGAGGCCTGGCTCGATCCCGGCCCCGTAAAAAAAACCAAAAAACGCAAACAACACCGTAACGACGACAAGGCTAAGGATGATCCATGAGCGAAACCACAGCGGCCAACAAAAGCCCGGGAAAAATCTTTTACTGGATTGAGCGCATCGGCAACAAAGTGCCCAATCCGTTTCTGTTATTTGTTTACCTGATCGCGGTGCTGATGGTGTCGACCGCGCTGCTCTCCTGGTTTGGCGTAGCGGTGAAAAACCCGGCCAGCGGCAAAATGGTCGAGGTAAAGAACCTGCTGAGCGTGGCGGGCATTCAGTGGATCCTGCCGAATATCATCAAGAACTTCAGCGGCTTTGCCCCGCTTGGCTCAATCCTTGCCCTGATGATCGGGGCCGGTTTAGCCGAGCGCACCGGGCTGCTGCAGGCGCTGATGAATAAGATGGCCTCGTTTGTCAGCGCCCGCTACGCCAGCTATATGGTGCTGTTTATCGCCTTCTTCAGCCATATCTCGTCCGATGCCGCGCTGGTGGTGATGCCGCCGCTCGGCGCGCTGATGTTTATCGCCGTCGGCCGCCACCCGGTCGCCGGGCTGCTGGCGGCGATTGCCGGAGTGGCTTCCGGCTTTACCGCTAACCTGCTGATTGTCACCACCGACGTGCTGCTCTCCGGCATCAGCAGCGAGGCAGCGAAAGCCATCAGCGATACGGTGCACGTCAGCGTAGTGGACAACTGGTTCTTTATGGCAAGTTCGGTGGTGGTACTGACGATTGCCGGCGGGCTGCTGACCGATAAATTTGTCGAGCCGCGCCTGCCCGCGTGGCAGGGCAGCAGTGAGGAGAAGCTCGCCAGCCTGACGCCGTTGCAGAACCGCGGCCTGCTGATGAGTGCGATTGCCGCCGCGGTGTTTATTGGTCTGGTCGCGCTGATGGTGGTGCCGGAAGGCTCGATGCTGCGCGATCCGGCCAGCGGTTCGATCATTCCCTCGCCGTTTATCAAAGGCATCGTACCGCTGATTATTCTGTTCTTCTTTGTGGTGGCGATTACCTACGGCGTGGCGACGAAGCAGATTAAACGCCCGGACGACGTGCCCGCCCTGTTGATTGAGCCGATGAAGAGTATGGCCGGATTTATCGTGATGGTGTTTCCGCTGGCCCAGTTTGTCGCCATGTTTAACTGGAGCAACATGGGAACGTTTATGGCGGTCGGGCTGACCGACCTGCTGGAGCAGCTGGCGATGACCGGCGCCCCGGCGTTTATCGGCCTGATGTTCCTGTCGGCATTTCTGTGCATGTTTATCGCCAGCGGTTCGGCTATCTGGTCGATTCTCGCGCCGATTTTCGTACCGATGTTTATGCTGCTTGGCTTCCATCCGGCTTTTGCACAGATGATTTTCCGCATCGCCGACTCCGCCGTGCTGCCGCTGTCGCCAATGTCCCCTTTCCTGCCGCTGTTCCTCGGCTTCCTGCAGCGCTACCGCAAAGATGCGCAGCTCGGCACTTACTACACGCTGATCGTGCCGTACCCGCTGGTGTTTTTCGCCGTGTGGATTGCACTGCTGCTGGCGTGGTATGCGCTGGGCCTGCCGATTGGACCGGGCGTGTACCCGGCAATGCCGTAGGATCTTTGTAGGGGCTGACCTTTTTTCCGGTCAGCCCTGAATACCGATACAGGGCCGATCGGAAAAGATGATCGGCCCCTACACTGTGCACACAAAACATTTATTATCCATTTATAAACGCCACCATATCTATTTCGTCAAAAAACCACTTTACCTAACAAAAAAATGCCACATTCGCCATCAGCAGATTTTCATTTAAAAAATAGAACCCATACAGAAGACATAAATGATAAATACCTCATTAAATTCAATAAGGTATCATCATGCGATCCCAAACTAATAAAACCCAACAATTTAACGAAAGAAAACTTTTTTAGTAAAAAACACAATTCAATTCAAAAACCAAAGCGAGTATTAATAAAAATACTCATCAATTATGGTGAGAAAAAAGGAGTAAGCAATGTCTAAATTATCTAAAGAGATAGCTAAAAACCAGGCTGAGGTCATCACGTCCAAAGATAGAAATGAAGAGAAGAAAGCATTAGCACAATCTATGCTTGACAGCATCTCTGGCGGCTGGGTTAATGCCTTTGCTCGCTGGGGAAAAAGCTTTTAATTAGCATCTGATACAGGGTGATTTAGCCCTGTATCATTTGAAAAACTGGAGCCAAAATGACCTTAAAAAAATAAAGCACCTTGAAATAATCTTAAAAGTCAGTGAAAGATGCAACATCAATTGCTCTTACTGCTACATGTATAATTTAGGGAATAACATTTCGATAAAATCAAAACCTGTAATCCCCTTCTCTGTAGTTAAAGACTTAAGGAACTTCTTTGAACAAGCAACTAAAGAACATGAAATTGAAACTATTCAGGTTGATTTTCATGGTGGCGAACCACTGATGATGGGTAAGGAAAGATTTGAAGTAGCTTGTGATGAGTTAGCCAAAGGCCATTACAAAAACACAAAACTGAACATGGCATGTCAAACAAACGCAACACTCATCGATGATGAGTGGATCGAGGTTTTTTCAAAATACAACATCAGTGTTGGTATCTCTATTGACGGACCCAAACATATCAATGATAAACACCGGCTTGATAAAAAAGGGCGTAGTACATATGATAAAAAAGTAAACGGCTTAAAGATGCTACAAAAAGCGTGGCAAGAAGGAAAACTAGCCGATGAGCCGGGCATTTTATGCGTAGCAAATCAATCAGTTAATGGAGCGGAGATTTATCGACATTTTGTTGATGATTTAAAATCTAAAAAATTTGATTTTCTTATTCCTGACGAAAGCCATGATACTTGTTCGAATCCAGATGGATTGTCAAAATTTTATTGCGATGCAATGGATGAGTTTTTTTCTGACGCTAATAAGAATGTCTATGTCAGGTACTTTCATACCCATATGCAGTCAATGTTAAGTCAGGAATTCCGTCCGGTAATGGGGATCAGCAAATCAAATGATGATATTCTTGCTTTCACAGTCTGTTCTAATGGTGATATATATATTGACGATACTCTCAGAGCCACTAATGATTCCATCTTCACGCCAATTGGTAACATTAAAAACTTGACATTATCCGATGCGCTGTCTTCATGGCAGATGAAAAAGTATATTTTGATAAAAAAAACATTGCCAGAAAACTGCACTGACTGCGTATGGAAAAAAATATGTGGTGGTGGACGTCATATTCAGCGCTACTCAAAGGATGATGACTTCAACCGTGAAACAGTATTCTGCCCCTCAATAAGAAAAATCATGAGCCGGGCGGCCTCTCACCTGATATCATCTGGCATTCCGGAAGAAAAAATAATGATGAATCTGGAGATAATATAATGACCAGGATTTTTATTTTTTTGATATTAATCTCTCTCAATTGCATGGCTGATACCATTACTGACTCATGGCGATTACGATATGATGAGCGTGGATTACCATTAATAGATGTAAAGATTGCTGACCGCTATCACACCCTGATGTTAGATACGGGTAGTGGGCAAGGTTTACACCTCTATTTATACAATTTAGAAGCTATTATTGCCAACCCAAGTATCGATGCCATAAAACTTACCTCGCGTCGAATGATAGATATAACTGGGCTTGATAACAACATTCCTGTATGGAAAATCGATAAACTTCGTATTTCCAACACTATATTTCATAATGTCGAAGCCGCTGGCTTCAAACCATGGGGACTGACGGTGGGAGGAAAACAACCCATTAGTGAAGTTTTGGGGTTAGGTGTCTTTCAGGACCAAAAAATCCTTATAGACTTCAAAAACGACAAATTAAAAACACTTAAAAACCTTCCAGCCAATATTAAAAACTGGTCATCTTTCCCAATTAAAAAAACAGACTCTGGGTTAAGAATCTCTGTTAATGCCAATCAAAAAAAACTAAATTTGATTATTGACACTGCAGCCAGTCACTCATTTCTTTTTTCAGACCGCTTACCGAAGAACATGAAATTTTCAGGCTGCCGTAGCATTGAGCCTGAAGCATCGAATTTAGATTGCACGGTAGCAAAAATAACATTAAAAGATAATAAAGACAAAATCACAAATAGTTTAGCCATGGTGACAAATAGCGTAACACCTAAGGAATTAGATTTTGATGGTTTGTTGGGCATGAATTTTATGCGTGGCCACCAAATAATCATTGATACAGAAAAACAAATGCTGTATTTAAGAAAGTAGCCCCATGAAAGAACGGAATTCAATTTTTAGGCCAGAATCCCTGAAATTCAAAAAAGACGCATGGCTGGGGAGTTTTACTGTATCGACGCCTTCTGTACTTCCTGCCGCCCTAGGGTGTGCCATTGCGGTCATAATCATCTTTGTCATTCTATCATTTACAACATATTCTAAGAAGGTTCCAGTAAATGGTCGCATAATTTACAACCCAGCAGCAGTAGAGGTTGTATTTAATCAAGATGGTATAATAGATAACATCGCTGTAAATCAGGGGAGGAAAGTAAAAAAAGGAGACACTATTGCCAGCATTTCACATGATGTTTCCTACGCTGGTGGTGGAATGAATAAATCATTACAGGATGCAGCTCAAAGCCAACTTAACAAACTTCAAAAACGAGAAGTTGAGCGACATCAAGAGGGAGAGAAAGAACGCCAGCTCTTGCTAAGAATGATCAGTACCAAATCCGCAGAAATTTCCGCTATACACCTTGCAATCACCACTGAACTTGAGCGCCAAATCAGTTTAAAAAAACGCCTGGGCTTTTATCAAAAATTACTCGAAAAAGGTGTTTCTACCGTACAAGAAAAAAACGAGCGAGAAAATGATTATTACAACACTTCCACCCAAATAAATATGCAAAAAATTAATTTATTACGTGCACAAGGGGAGAAAATTCAACTTGAGGATGAACTTTCCCATTCCAGTTCAAAAGAAAATCAATATATTACCGACATATACCAGCAAAAAGTCACGCTGCAACAGAAAATAATCAGTGCATCTGCTGTGGTTGAATCCAGGGTTTTAGCTCCCAGAGATGGCATTATAACATCAATGAGCATATTTGAAGGTCAGAGAGTCAGTGCAGGTAAAGTTGCCGCAGTTATTGTACCAGAAAACTCCCACCCATTTATCGAAATGTGGCTCCCACCCTTTGCGTTGCAAGAAGTAAAATTAGGCCAACACGTTATGCTGCGGGTTGAATCATTACCCTGGGAATGGTTTGGCAAAATACACGGTAAGGTCACAACTATAAGTTTAAGCCCTGAATTAATTACGGGTAGCAATCAACGTTTTCGTATACTTATAACCCCAGATGCCACTACACAGATTCTTCCTGCTGGAGTCAAGGTTGAAGCAGATATAATGACTTCGCATCGGAGAATTTGGGAATGGATCTTCTCACCAGTTAAAAATAGCATTCAAAGAATTTTGAATGAGGAATAACAGATGATTTTTTCATGGAAGAAAACACCTCTGACTTTACAATCGGAGACAAATGAGTGTGGATTAGCATGCCTGGTAATGATAGCAGGATATTTCAGAAAAAAAATGGATTTAGCTTCAGCACGTTTAATTCATGAGGCGTCCCGTCATGGAATGACATTGAGAGAACTTGTCGCCGCCTTTGACAGAATTGAAATGACGGCTCGCGCTGCAAGAATCGAGCTTAACGAACTTCGCTTATTATCATACCCAGTCATACTCCATTGGTCATTCAATCACTTTGTAGTACTTGTCAAGATAACTCGACGTGGTGCTATTATTCATGATCCTGCCACTGGCAGAAGAAATATATCATTACGTGAACTTTCTGATAAGTTTACTGGTATAATACTTGAAGCATGGCCCACTGAAAAATTCGATAAAAAACCATTAAAAATGAATGTTAAAACAACTGATCTTTTTCATGGAATCAGGGGGATTCGAACGATTTTCTCAGGTGTTTTGCTGCTATCAGTTTTGTTAGAACTACTGTCGATAGCTGTGCCAGCAGCGTCACAATTTACTATCGACATACTGGTTCGCTCATCAGATCGTGAAGGCATAATTTTAGTGGGATTTGTTGTTATCACTGCGTTACTGATCAAAGGTGCTTTTTCATTGGTAAGAGCTTGGGTATTGATGAATCTTCGCTATACGCTTAGCGTCAAGTGGGCTGAAATGTTCTTTAATAGACTAATTCAATTAACATTAGCATTTTTCGAAAAGCGCCACACCGGGGATATAGCATCGCGTTTTCAATCATTAACGGCCATTCAGGAGGCTTTTACTGCTGATATGGTAGCCTCGATACTCGATGCTATTGTCATCATTATCTCGTTAACTATCATTATTAACTACTCTGCTGTTTTGTCTATGGGGCCAATTTTTGCAGCCACCATTTTCATTGCCATAAAATTGAGCATGTTTTCAGTATACCGGATGAGTAAAATAGAGCATATCACCTCTGAAGCGTTACAATCATCTCATTTCCTCGAAACGGTTAGAGCCATAAGTGCTATAAAGATGCTTAATTTAGCCCCCATCCGTCGACATGAGTGGCTAAATCATGTTGTCAATAGTACTCATGCAGGAAACAAAATATTCAAATTAGATCTTCTGACAAACACTGCAGCAGCTCTTCTCATCGGACTATCGAGTATTTATGTACTAAGTATCGGAGCTGTAGGGCTTGATAATGGGATAACTACAGGAACATTATTAGCGATAATAATTTATTCTGACATGGTCATTTCTCGTACTATTAAAGTCGTCAACGCAATTTCTGACTTCTGTCTGTTATCAATGCATAGTCAACGCTTGACTGATATTGCTGTTTCGCCTATTGAGCAAGCACAAGATAACCCTCACCATCTTAAATTCAATGGAAATGTTATTATAAGGAATTTATCCTTTCGACATTCACCTAATGAGGAAAATATATTTGAAGGTATAAATATTGAGATTATGGATGGGGAGAACATAGCTATTGTAGGACCCTCTGGCTGTGGTAAATCAACGCTCCTTCATGTTATTTCTGGTCTCTACGCCCCTACTGATGGTGAGATTTTTATTAATGGCATTAACACATCACGCATTGGAAAAGAGAACTTTAGAGAAAATGTTTGTTTCGTTATGCAAGATGATAAATTATTAGCGGGCACCATAAAGAAAAACATAACTGGTTTTTCAGAAAACCCAGACGTCGAGCGAATGTTAGAATGTGCAAAATATGCATCGATTGATAAAGAAATTTGCAATTTCTCATTGGGCTATGACTCAATGATTGGCGATATTGGCAGTACCCTCTCAGGTGGACAGCGCCAACGTATTTCTATTGCCAGGGCACTTTACCGGCAACCTAAAATTTTGCTACTTGACGAAGCAACAAGCGATCTTGATATTGAAAACGAAAAAAAAATCACCCTCGCTATTAGTAATCTGTCAATCACACGTATTTTTGTCGCTCATCGCCCTGAAATGGTCAAATCAGCAGACCGCGTGTTTAATCTTCAATTGAAAAAATGGATCAAAAATATTTAATATTTATTTACATATTACACTTGTTGGCAATACCCTATTATATAAATATAAAATCACTCATAAAGAATATGGGGCGGGGCTTGCCCCGCCTGGAGCAACAGGGGTTAGTCGACGATCGGAGTTTTGCTTTTATTCAGCGCAGCCATAAAGGCGTCGTCCAGATGCAGGTGCTGCTTCACCAGCGCAGGCGGGGTCAGCGCCAGCCACTGATTGAGCGACAGATCCGCATAGTAATCGCTTTTGAACAGCTCTAAGAAACGCAGCGGCTTATCGCCGGTATTCTCAATGTAGTGCCCCATGGCAAACGGCACATAGCCGACGTCGCCGGCACGGAAATCAAAGGTGCGTGCCTGGCCGGAAGAGGCAAATACCCCCATGCGCCCCTGACCTTCAAGATAGTACTGCCACTCGTCGTTGTTCGGGTGCCAGTGCAGCTCGCGCATCGCGCCCGGTTCCAGCTCGACCAGCGCGGCGGCAATGGTTTTGGAAATTTTAAAGGTGGAGGAGTCGGTAATCCGCACCGTGCCGCCCTTCAGGGTTATCGGTTTCTGCGCCATCATTCGGTGGCTGAACTGCAGCGTGGAGCGCTTTGCCCCACTCATCGCATCCGCACTCAGCGCGCCGGGAACCTCGCCGGCAAAAATATACTCATCTGACGGCGACGGCAGCCGGTCGAAGGTGCTGGCGGGCACGCCGAAGTTTTTCGCCAGCACCTCCGGGGGAATATGCTTAAACCAGTCGCTAAGCAGGAAAGTGCTGTCCTCATCGAAATTACCGTCATCGAAGGCCAGCAGGAACTCGCAGCCGTCCGGCCCCAGCCCCTGAATTGAGTGCGGCATACCGGGCGGGAAGTACCACAGGTCACCCACGCCAACGTCATCCACAAACCAGCCACCGTCGGTATCCAGCGCGGTAATGCGCGCCCTGCCGTAAGTCATATAGGCCCACTCCCCCTCTTTGTGCCAGTGCAGCTCGCGGATGCCGCCCGCGTTGAGGCGCATGTCCACCCCGGCAATGGTGGTGGAGATCCCCAGCTCACGCTGAGTGACCTGGCGCGTCCAGCCGCCGCTGCCTTTGCGCACATGGGCGTCGCTGAAGGAGAAACGCAGATTGGGCAGGGTCCCGCTATCGGTCGCAGGGGGGTTCACGATATCCGGGTTCTCTGCTTCGCGGATGGGATCGTGCGGGCCAGGATCGGTGCCGCCCATTTTTCCGTTCCACGGCTGGGCGGTAATCTTGTTGTCATGGGCGTGGACGCTGCCTGCTGCCAGGGCCACGGTGCCGCCGGCGGCAAAGGCCATAAAACCACGACGTGTAATAGGCTTCATAATGCTGTTCCTTTTATCAGCTCAAATCAGACCACAATCAGAAGCGGAATAAACCACTCATTGATTAGCCTAAGCGATACTTCGTAACTCGCCAGCAACAGCCGAAGGGGATTAACGCATGAATTGTAAATAGAAATCCATTGAAAAATTTAATTAATCCGCTGAAAAACATCAATAAGATTAACGTTATCTAATTGTTGTTTAGGTTATATTGATGTTAAATATCGCAGCAGCGATTTTTTAGCACAAAACGGCGCTTAAACATCAAGTCTGTTTATCAACATTATGCTGCTGTTGTCATGGCTGGTTACACGCACTGCGCTACGATGCGTCAAGAAAACCCCTCTCGCCGGCCCTAAAATAGCCGGCTCACTCTGACTTCTTTTTACCTTCAACGCGGGCAACTATGAAAATCGATTCGGATATCACTTTTCGTAAGCTGGAGATCTTCATCGCCTTTATGAGCCGTGGCAACCTGGCACGCACCGCAGAAGCGCTGGGGATCAGCAGCGTCAGCGTTCACCGCGCCCTGCACAGCCTGGAAGAGAGCGTGCGCTGCCCGCTATTTATCCATCAGGGACGCAACCTGGTGCCGCTGCCCGCGGCGCAAACCCTGTGGGAATACAGTCAGGAGGCGCTGGATACCCTGTCGCGCGGCGTGGAGGAGACGCGTAAAGCGGCGGGTATCGGCCAGGGGCATATTCGCCTGGGCACGCTCTACTCGCTGACGCTGGAAACCATTCCGAAGCTGATTATGGGGATGAAGCTGCGCCGCCCGGACCTCGAAATGGAGCTGACGATGGGGTCGAATCAGCTGCTCACCACAAAGCTGGAGGATGGCTATCTTGATGCCATTCTGATTGCGGTGACGCCTGGCGAGATCGACTACAGCCGCTTTGAAATGCTGCCGCTGTTCGATGACGATATCTTTCTGGCGGCTCCGGCCGCTTCCGGGCTGGACACCAGCTTCCCCGCCGATCTGCGCGATTTTCGCCAGCAGAAATTTGTCTCGCTGGCGGAAGGATTTGCTACCTGGCAGGGCTTTCAGGAGGCGTTTAACGTTGCCGGATATGAGCCGGATATTGTCACCAGGGTAAACGATATTTTTTCTATGCTGAGCCTGGTGCAGGCGGGTGTCGGCTATACCCTGCTGCCGGGGAGGATGAAAAAAGTGTATGAAAATTCGGTGCAGCTGCTGCCGCTGGCGGAGCCATACCAGATGCGCCAGAACATCGCGATTGTCTTCGAGCGCAACCGCGAGCATGACCCCAACCTGCTGGCGCTGGTGGCGGAAGGCCGCATGTACAGCCGCCAGCGTCAGCAAACTAAGGCTTAATTCGCGCCACCAGGCGGCGGGCCAGCAGCAGCCCGCCCTGCTCCAGCGCTATCGCCTCCCCACGAGATAACGGCCCGCGCGTTAGCCCCGTCAGCACCGCGCCGGGCGGCATCTCAATCGCCAGCCCGACTTCCCGCTCGTTCGCCGCCACCATGGCTTCATGCCAGCGCACGGTACGCGCCATGTTCTGCGCCAGATCGTCGGCGATCTGCTGCGGCTGCCACAGCACGCGGGCGCTGCTGCCGCTGAGATAAGCACAGCGCGGGCGCTGGAGGGTTAACCTGTTGAAGGCGGCCGCCAGCTTAGCCGCCGGAGCGGCCATTAGCGCGCAGTGCGAAGGCACACTCACCGCCAGCCGATGCACTTTCTGCGCCCCGGCGGCCAGCGCTTTGTCTGCTACCTGCGCCATCAGCGCATCGCTACCGGCAATCACCAGCTGCTGCGGCGCGTTGATATTCGCCAGATAACAGCCCGTCTCCAGCAGCGGTTCCAGCTGCTGCTGCTCCAGCCCGACAATGGCCGTCAGGCCGTAGCCCTGCGGATAAGCCTGCTCCATCAGCGCGCCGCGCAGCGACACCAGCCGCAGCGCATCGTCAAACGCCAGCGCCCCGGCAACCACCGCCGCCGGAAACGCACCGATCGACAGGCCGCAGGTGATATCCGCTTCCACCCCCTGCCGCTGCAGCGCGTGCGCATGCGCCACTGCGGTAATCAGCAGGCACAGCTGCACAGCCCGCGTGTGCTGCAGCGCCTGCGCACCGTCAAGCGCTCGGGCATCCTCATGCAATACTTCACTGGCGCGATCCAGCAGCGCATCCCCCTGCGGCAGCTGTTGCAGCATCCCGGGGCGCTGTGGCCCCTGGCCGGGAAAGGTGAACAGCACTTTCATCATGGGCTACTCCACGGCTGAGCGGTGAGGCGCGGGCCAAGGTTGGTTTTCAGCAGAACCTGACCATCGCGCAGCCATTCATTGAGGGCAAAGGCACCGTACGGCGTTTCGACCTGGGTATCGACCCGGCACGGCAGCTGGCTGACAAACGCCTGCCAGCGCCGCAGCTCCGTCTCCGCGGCCGGATGCGGGCAGCGGATCAGCAGGTCGAGATCGCTGGTCGCTGACAGCACCGGCACTTCGGTCGCCAGCGCGTAGCCGACGCTGCCGGTAATGCCCCAGGGCCACCACCAGCGCTGCTGCGCCAGCTGGATCGCCGCCTGCACCGGCTGCTGCGAAACAAACGGCGAGGCCAGCAGCCGCTCCACGCTGCTGAACGCTTCCGGGTTTTGTACATGCTCGATGTCAGCGGCAGCCACCCAACCGGCCGCACGCTCCTCGCGCCGCAGCCCGCGCACGCCAACCGGGACACGCCCGTTCTCATCGCTGTCGCGGCGCACCACCAGCGGCAGCGCGCTGCGCCACTGGCTGCTGACCCAGGCGGGCAGATCGCCCGTCAAAGCCTGCGAGTGGCGGATCCAGACCAGATCGTGGGGCGTATAAGTCATATCAGAGTCCTGCAGTCAGCGTAATAAATAGCGGTAAGGTAATAATACATAACAGCGAACTGATCAGCAGCGTGGCTTCCGCGTCCGGCGAATAGACGCCAAAACGGTTGCCAAATACCACGCCGAAGAAACCCGCCGACAGCGCAATCATCAGAATGCCGGTCACGGCAACACGCCCATGCAGCCCGAACAACAGCACCAGTCCCCATGCGATAAAGGGCTCGATCAGCATGGTGGTAAGGCTGGAGATCACCACGATCCGGCTGAGCTTCAGTTTGCGCGCAGAGAGAATAACGCCGGTCAGAAACAACGCAGCCGCCGTCGCGGACAGCCCGAGAGGATGGATCGCCGCCAGCACCAGGTCCGGCATTTTCAGCTGCACCCCGGACAAGACAACCCCAAGCAGCGGCCCCCAGACTATCGGTTTGGTGACGGAACGCCACATCAGCAGTGGCAGCATCCCTATTCCGCCATGCTGACTATGGCCCGCTGCACGCGCTTTTTCACGCTCAAGGATCAGCAGGCAGAAGGGCGTCATCAGCACCGAGCCGCAGGCAATCGATGCCGCCACCGACAGTGAGGTTGCTGGCCCTGGCCCCAGCACGCTACCGAGGATCGGCAGGCCCAGCGCGGCATAGTTAGGCAGTGCCACGGTGAGCGTCAGCACTGCCGCATCCTGCGGTGACTTATGAAAGTATCGGGTACTAATAAAATAGATCGCGGCATAGGTCACCCACATGGTTAATGCCAGCACCACAATCAGCGGGGACTGCGCAATAATACCCTGCCACGGCGTCTGGACGGTCGCGCCAAATAGCGCAGCGGGCAGGGCGAAATCCATCACAAAGATATTCAGCGTCACGACGTTTTTATTATCAACCATTCCGGCTTTACCCGCATAAAAGCCGAGTAACATGATGACAAAAATAGGGGCAAGAGCATGGATAATAACGTAAGTCATAGCATCACCTGTTAGTTAACGCCGCGCGCAGGCGCGACAATTATTATTGTTTTCAGGCGGGAGTGAGG
This sequence comes from Erwinia aphidicola, assembly GCF_024169515.1. Taxonomy (NCBI): domain Bacteria; kingdom Pseudomonadati; phylum Pseudomonadota; class Gammaproteobacteria; order Enterobacterales; family Erwiniaceae; genus Erwinia; species Erwinia aphidicola. The sequence goes on from NZ_JAMKCQ010000001.1 coordinate 974,841, forward strand.
GCTATTTGCTTGCTGCTCCCGCCCTGCAGGTAGTTATGTTACTTATTGCCGTCAGGTGGCCGTTCACCAGGCCGCGCGCATTCTCTCACGCACCGCTTTCGAGCTGCGGCGATGCTCCGCCTGCAAACGGCACTGCAGACCCGGATCGCGCCGGGCTGCCGTCACGGCATCGTTCAGCGCCTGCTGCACCTGCTTAACGTCAGCCTCATCGGGCGCGTCCGGCTGGCGGATATTCAGCAGCGCTTCCAGCAGCCCCAGCGAGTGGTAATTTTTGATGTCGTAGGCCATCGGTGGAATGGTCTGAGCCAGTTTTTCCAGCGCCGCAACGCTGCGCAGGGTGATACGCGCCGCAGCCTCTTTACCCATCGCGTGGATCTGTACGCCCGGGTCGTTAAAGGCAATCAGCCGGTTGGCCTGATAGCCGTGCGCGAGGAAGGCGCCGGACATCGCCTTGCCGACGATCAGTCCGATGACGATATGCCCGGCGAGACGCGCTTCGGCATAGGCTCCGGCGGCGGCGGCCAGCGCCTGATGTATGCCAAAAGCCTCTTCCCGGCGGCCGTAGGCCTGGCTTGGCACATCAATCACGGCGATAATCAGCCGCTTGCCTGCTTTACCCGCATCCTGCTGCACCGCTTCACTGACCACTTTCGCCAGCGTCCAGCCCTCCAGCAGCCCGACCTCACCGCCCGCCGCTCGCGGATAGTGGTTAGCGGCATCCGGCACCACCGCGATAAAGCGTGCGGCCTCGCCGTTCAGCTCGCCATCCGCAGCCTGTACCGATGGGCAGAGCCCGGGCAGCCGGCTGGCACCGGCGGTGAGCTGTTGCAGCCAGGTTTCGCCGCGTGTGATGGTTTTTTTCATCCTCAATCCTCCCTGCTAAAGAGCTGTGTAATCCGCTGCGCATCCGCCTGCTGGCGGCTGTCGAACTGCGTCAGGCGCGGCAGATACTCCTGCCAGCGCTGCGAACGATGCTGCGCAGGAATGCCTTTTGCCAGCGCTGCGCGCATGGCGTTCTTTACTGCCTGCTGGCCATCCGCTACCAGCGTATCCACCAGCCCGCTGCGCGCGCGCACTTCGCCGCCGGTCATGCTCCAGATAAACGGCCGGTCGCGGGAGTCGTACTCGTCGATCCCCGCCTCCTGCTCTATCACCTGCGGACCATTCAACCCGAGGCGTGCTTCGCGGGTGGCGATCAGCGTGCTGCACAGCCCGGCGGCTATCGACATGCCGCCAAAGCAGCCAACGGTCCCGGCGATGATGCCAATAACCGGGGTGTAACGGCGCAGGTCGACGATTGCCGCATGGATATCTGCAATCGCCGCCAGCCCGAGGTTGGCTTCTTGCAGGCGCACGCCGCCGGTTTCAAAGCACAGTACGGCACGGGTTGGCGTGCCGTTACGGTTATCTTCTGCGGCCAGTTCAAGCGCGGCCGCCATTTTGGCCCCGGACACTTCGCCCATGCTGCCGCCCTGGAAAGCCCCTTCGATGGCGATGGCGACCGCGGGCTGGCCGTCAATGGTGCCCTTTGCCACGACCATGCCATCATCCGCCTGCGGCACGACGCCCTGCGCAGCAAGCCACGGCGACATGACGCCGTCAAACGGGTCGAGCAGTTCGCGGTAGCTGCCCTCATCCAGCAGCAGTCGTGCGCGCTGGCGGGCATTAAGCTCGATAAAACTGCGGTCGTTACGCATCGGCGACCTCCTCAAATACCTGTTCAATGCGGATGCGCGCCACGCCGGGCGTGGCGCCAAAATCGTGGATGGTCATCTGCCCGGCGGGCAGTGCGCCCAGGCTGCTCAGGCGATTAAACAACGCCTGCCAGCGTGCAGCGCTGTTATCCACCGAGGTGGTGACATCGACCTGGAGGAGATCGCTATCACTGGCGATGTACAGCACCTCCATGTCGCCGGAGCCGACCACGCCCGCGAGCGCTCTACCGCTGAGCTGGCGCGAAGCCGGAAATGAAAACGTGAACTGTTGCATAAGAACCTCTGAAAATGTGTTTTCCCTTTGCGGGCGGACCGAAAAAGAGGGTCCGCCCCTACAGCAATCATCTGGCGTTGTAGGGGACGACCTTCTTTTCCGGTCGTCCCGAAGCCATCCGGTCAAGAAACAATGCGGCGGACAGCAGGTCGGCCGCACCTCCGGGTGAGGCATTCAGCGCCAGCATCTTTGCATCCAGCTGCGCCAGCGCCTGCCTTCCGGCGGGTTGATGGCTTCCCCCCGCTGCCAGCACCGCACGGGCGCCCTGCTGCATCGCCGTCAGGCCGTTCATCCCGGCACGCGACAGCACGCAGGTGTCGCTCAGGGAGGTCATGATCGCCATCAGGGCATTCAGCTGCGCTGCGCTGTCATCGGCCCCCTGCTGGCGGCTGTGCCACAGCTGCGGCAGCGCAAGATGGATCACGTGCGGGAATCCGCGCTGCGCCTCTTCCCGCGCGCCCGGTACCTGATAGCGGGCGCTGGCACGCTGCCCTTTGCTGAACTGCTTCGGTGCGGCATCATCCGGCAGCTGCGCCAGTGCGGCGGCGCAGGTGACGATCTGCTGAGCATCCCCCATGCCGCCGCACATCGCCGCCGCACTGACCAGCAGTCCCAGCGCCCAGATCGCTCCGCGATGGGTATTCACCCCGCCCGTTTCCTGCATCATCTGCGCTTCCCCTGCGCGCCCCAGCAGCCCGACGCGCTGACGCAGGGCGATATCCGCCGGGCGCTGCCAGCTGTGCAGCGCCAGCGCATAAAACGTCGGGCGGAGGCTTAAGGCCGAGCGCTCCATCAGCGCCAACGTCAGGTCACGATGTGCGCCGCTGCCGCGCTGGTCCACCAGGCCGGGTTTAGGCGTCAGCCGGGCTTCATCCAGCAGGCAGGCGCTGGCCAGGTCGGCCAGCCGCTGCGCATAATGTTCAGCCGGGGAGGCGGCGAGCTGCCGCTGCAGGCTCATTACCAGCTCCTGAATTTTGCCGGTGGCTGATAGAGACCGCCGGACCATTCAACCAGATCGGCGACGCTGCCCGCCGCCAGCAGCGACCGGCTGGCATCCGTGCGACGAATGCCAAGATCTTCCGGGAAGGCCACTTTGCCCTCGCGCCTGAGCTGCGCGACGCGCTTCGCGTCGGCGCCGAGGCCGATATCGGTGATGCCCGCGACCGCAGCCACCATCGCCCGCCGCTCCTCCAGCGTTTTGGCGCGATAGAGGTAGGCAATGCCCTCTTCGGTCAGCACGTGGGTGACGTCGTCGCCGTAAATCATCACCGGGGCCAGCGGCATACCGGAGGCTTTCGCCACATCCACCGCTTCCAGCTTCTCGACAAAGGTCGGTTTTGCGCCCGCCTGGAAGGTTTCCACCATCTGCACCACCAGCTTGCGGCCGCGTGCCAGCGGGTCGGGTTCATTGATCATCGCCAGCCAGGCAGCCGTGGCATGACGGCGGCCGTGCGGATCGTGCCCCATATTGGGCGCGCCGCCAAAGCCGGAGAGGCGGCCTTTGGTCACCGTCGAGGAGTTAGCCAGCCCATCAATCTGCAACGTGGAGCCAATAAACATATCCGCCGCGTACTGGCCGGCCATCTGGCAGAAAGCACGATTAGAGCGCATCGAGCCATCGGCACCGGTGAAGAACACATCCGGGCGCGCGGCGACGTAGTTTTCCATCCCCAGCTCGCCGCCGAAGCAGTGCACGCTTTCCACCCAGCCACTCTCGATCGCCGGGATCAGCGTAGGGTGTGGGTTTAGCGTCCAGTGACGGCAGATCTTGCCCTTCAGCCCCAGCTGCTCGCCGTAGGTTGGCAGCAGCAGCTCAATGGCGGCGGTGTTAAAGCCGATACCGTGATTGAGCGACTGCACCTGATGCTCGGCATAGATGCCTTTGATCGCCAGCATCGCCATCAGCACGTGTTCCTGCTTAATCAGGCGCGGATCGCGGGTAAACAGCGGTTCAATAAAGAACGGCCTGTCGGCCACCACCACGAAGTCGATCCACGACCCCGGAATATCGACACGCGGCAGGTCGCATTCGTCATCCACCAGTTCGTTGACCTGGGCAATCACGATGCCGTCATGGAAGGCGGCGGCCTCGACCAGCGCCGGAGTGTCTTCGGTGCTCGGCCCGGTATACAAATTGCCCTTACGGTCAGCTTTGAATCCGGCGATCAGTGCCACGTTAGGCGCGAGATCGACATACAGCCGCGAGTAGAGTTCGATGTAGGTGTGGATCGCGCCGATCTCTAACAGGCCATCTTCCAGCAGCTGGGAAATGCGCAGGCTTTGCGTGCCGGAGAATGAGAAGTCGAGCTTGCGGGCAATACCTTTTTCAAAGATATCAAGATGTTCGCTGCGGCCCACGCTCGGCATAATCATATGCAGATCATGGATTTTCTGTGGGTTAACCTCGGCCAGTGAGCGGGAGAGAAAATCCGCCTGCTTCTGGTTATTACCCTCCAGCACCACGCGATCGCCGGGCGCGATAAGTTTTTCCAGCATCGGGATAAGATCGTCGGTGGGCAGGACTTTGTGATTCAGCCCGAGGCTGGCGATACGGCGCTGTTTTTCACGGCGGCGCGTATCCCAGACGCGGGGAGAGGGGGTGGATATCATGCGGTAACCTCCTGTGAGCGCACCCATTACGGGGTGCTTCAGTCTGGCTACGAGTCTGCGCCTGCGGAGGCTCTGCAACAATTACGCGCAAAGCCTGACCGTTAACCGATAAGTAACGTTCAAATAAAGATGATTTAATTCAGCAGGATAAGAAATTTGATTTCGGAGGAGTGTCACAGAAATGGGCATATTGCGGGACGGGTTGACCGTAAAAGAGGGTCAACCCCTACACGTTGAACCTTGCTGCTAACCCTGATGCACCGCGATATAGCGCTGGTAGCGGCTCTCTTTTAAGCGGGTGAGGTCCACCAGCACCAGCCCATCAATACAGTGGTTAAAGTCCGGGTCGCTGCCGAAGTCGATAAACTGAACCCCGCCGGTTTCACACAGCTCGGAATACTGCTTATACAGCGGCGGAATGCCAGTGCCGAGGTTGCTCAGCAGGCGCTTCAGGCGTTTGAGATCCTCAACATAATCATCACCGCTGAACTGCGCCAGCACGTCCGGCAATGATGCCGGGTACGGGCGGCGTGAGGTAGCCAGCGGCAGCGCAGGCGCGAAGTAGAGGCGATAGAATGCCACCAGCAGGTCGCGCGCTGCCAGCGGCAGACCGCCGGAAATTGACACCGGGCCAAACAGATAACGGTATTGCGGATATTTCGCCAGGTAAGCACCAATGCCCATCCACAGATAGTCGAGGCCGCGTTTGCCCCAGTAGGCCGGCTGAATAAAGCTGCGCCCCAGCTCGATCCCCTGCATCAGAACGGGGTTCATCTGGTGGTCATAATGAAACAGGCTGTGGCTGTAGATCCCCTCAAAGCCTTTGCGCTCGAACTGCTCGGCGGTCGGGATAAAGCGATAGGCCCCGACGATGTCCAGCGCCTCTGCATCCCACAGGATCAGGTGGTAATAATCGTCGTCGTAATCGTCAAGGTCGCGCCGCGTGCCGCTGCCCTCGCCCACCGCGCGAAAGGCAATTTCCCGCAGCCGCCCCAGCTCGCGCAGGATCGGGACATAATCTTCGCCGTGGCGGCGATAAAGGTAAATCATCTTGCCGTCCGGCAGCTGGCCGAGCACTTCACATCCGGCCAGCGCGCGTTTCAGCACCGCCCGATCTTCCGCACGCGCTATCGCCGCTTCGGTCTGGAACAGGGCAGACTTGCCCTGCGCAATACGGTAGAGATGACGCCGGAAGCGCGCCGCCAGCTCTTTCGCCGGGGTACGGCCATCGTGCCAGCTGGCGAAGGGAATGCGCTTGCCCACCTTGAGCTTTAACCGCGCACCGCGATTGACGAACATCTCGCGTACCAGCAGCAGCATCGACAGCGGCTGGTAAATTTTTGACGTAAGGTAGAAAAGCGCGCTGTTGCGGCCGCTGACGTGGATCGGCACGATCGGTGCGCGGTAGCGGGCGGCGATGCGCAGGAAGCCGTGGCTCCACTGGCTGTCTTTTACCCCCTTGCTGCCGAAGCGCGACACTTCACCCGCCGGGAAGAAGATCAGCACGCCCTGGCTTTCCAGCTGCTCCTGCATCTGTTCGACCTGCTGGCGGCTGGTGCGGTTGCCCATATTGTCCACCAGCACCATCAGGCTGCTGAGGGATGCGAGACAGTTCAGCAGACGGTTAGTGACGATTTTCACATCGCGCCGCACCTGCGACACCGCGTGCAGCAGCGCCAGGCCATCCAGGGTACCGAGCGGATGATTAGCGACGACCACCACCGGCCCATGACTGGGGATTTGCTCCAGGTCGCGCTCGCTCAGCTCGCAGCTGACGTCGAGGTATTCCAGCACCTGCTCCACCATGTCCAGCCCTTTCAGGTGGCGATTTCGCTGATTGAACTGCTGGAACTCTTTTTCACGCAGCAGGCGGCGCAGCAGGCTTTTCTGCCACGATGGCGTCTGATGGCCAGGGCTGAGGTCGTCTAAAACACTTTCAACAGTAAACACAGGCTTATCTCCGGGTGTTTTAGCCGCACACTAACCAGCCCGGATGACGATGATGTGTCAGTGAAATGACAGCTGCAATATTCTGTAAATTTACCGATGGCGCAAAGCAGGGAGGCGGTGGGAGATAACGGTAAAACGGGTTGGCCGATTGTAGGGGCTGGGCATGCCCAGCCCGGATTATTCGTCGAGCTGTAACGGCGGCAGCTGCGAAAAAACGCTGAGCAATCCGCTGCTCCACAGCTGGCGGATCTGAGAAAAATAGGGGTGCTTTTCGGTGATGTGGTACTGCTGCATGCTGCTGAAGCTGTCGGTGGGATAGACCATCACATCCAGCGGCAGGCCGACGGAGATATTACTCGCCAGCGTCGAATCCATCGAAATCAGCGCGCACTGCATCGCCTGGTCCAGCGCGGTGTCATAGCGCAGCACCCGGTCGATAATCGGCTTGCCGTATTTGCTTTCGCCTATCTGGAAATAGGGGGTATCGGTACTGGCTTCAATGAAGTTGCCCTGCGGATAGATCTGGAACAGCCGCGGCTCTTCACCCTTAATCTGCCCGCCGAGCATCAGCGTACCGCCAAACTCCTCGCCGTCACGCTTGATCACCGTACGCAGCGTGTCCCCGACCAGCAGTGCCACATCGTACATATTGGTGCAGCTCATCAGGTTAGGCTGTTTACCATCTTCACAGCCGCGCCGCAGCAGGCTCAGCGCGCTCTGGGTGGTGGCGAGGTTGCCCGCGCTTTGCAGCACCAGCGTGCGCTCGTCATCCTGCTGAAAAACATGGAGCTTACGGAACGAGGAGATATGATCCACGCCCGCGTTGGTCCGGGAGTCGGAAACGAAAATCATCCCTGACGATAAGCGCATTGCCACACAATAGGTCATAGTTTGCCCGATCAAAAATTACTGCTGCGAGAACACCAGTTGTACCGCAGCCACGGCCTGCATATCTTCACTGCCGCCGCCCAGGCGCATGCCGCGCACCGGACAGGCATCAAGATAATCCACACCGACAGCCAGCTTGAGATGCTGCCGGGTGCTGCGGGTATTATTGGTAATATCGAAACTGTGCCAGCTGCCGTCGAGCCACACTTCCACCCATGCATGGGTCGCCACATGTTCCACATTTTCAGTATACAGATAGCCGCTAACATAACGAGCGGGGATGTGCAGACTGCGACAGCAGGCTAAAAATACGTGACTGTGGTCCTGACAAACGCCACTTCCGGCGGCAAAAACTTTGGCGGCGGTATCGGTCACCAGCGTGCTGCCGGGCTGATACGGCATCTTCAGCAGCAGCTCGCCCATCAGGCGTTCGAGGCTGGCGAGCGGCGCTTCTTCACGGTAATAGCGGCGGGCGAAATCGCGGATAGCCATATCAGGCTGCGTCAGCGGCGTGATACGCAGGAACACCAGCGGCGACAGCACGCAGTCCGGATCCGGCGAGCTGTCCTCTTCATCAAGAATATCGACCACGCCGCGCGCGGCGATCTCTATCTCCTGATGCGGGCGGTCAAGCGTCAGTACGTGCATCACATTGCCCCAGGCATCGGTGATGCAGATCGCCTGCTCCGGCAGGAGGAGATCCCACGAGATAATGTGCTGATGGACAGAGTCCTGCGGCGTCAGGCGCAGATACTGCGTGCTCTGGCGCACCAGACTCTGGTAGCTGAAACAGGTTTTATGCTCAATATTCAGCTTCATGTTATTTCGCCTCCAGATAGGTTTGGTGAATGCTGTCGGCAATCGCCGCCAGCTCTGCCAGAAAACGTTGCAGCCAGGCGTGCAGCCCGTCCGTCATCAGAGATTCCCAGCTACTAAAGCGCAGCTGCGCATGCAGCACCGTGAGCAGGTAACGCGGACGATCTTCACCGCTGCTGCCGATCAGATTGAGCTGATTCGCGATCTCTTCGACGCAGGATCGCAGCGATCGCGGGCTCTCTTCGCGCAGGATCAACATCTCATTGACGTTATCCGCCGCCATCTGCTGTTTGTAGATAGTGTGATAAGCCTCGCGCGCCGAGACCGAGCGCAGCAGGGTATCCAGCCGGTAATACTCACGCACCGTGTCGTCATCTTCATCGGTCAGATGCTGGTAGACGTCGAGCAGCCTGGCGGTGCAGTCGGCGCGCTCCAGCAGCGTGCCGAGGCGAATAAAGCTCATCGCATCGCCGCGCATCAGGGTGCCGAACATGGCGCCACGGAACAGGTGTGAGCGCTCTTTCACCCAGTCGAAGAAGGCATCCGCCCCACCGTTGCTAACGCCGTTGCGCCGCAGCTTGCGCAGTTCGATCCAGCTGGAGTTGATGCTCTCCCACACTTCCGATGAGAGGCTGCCGCGCACCGCATGCGCGTTATTCCACGCCGCCTGCCAGCAGTTATAGATGCTGCCGGGATTGCGCTCGTCGAGGGCAAAAAAGTTGAACAGCTCCGGCATCGCCAGCCGATCGTTGACTGACCAGTACAGGTCACTGGTGTTGGTGAGGTTCAGCGGGACGCGCAGCTCATTGTTGTGGCTGCCGCGCACCGGCATCAGGGAGAGCCGATTGGTGACGTCGAGCACCCTGGCAATATTTTCCGCGCGCTCTAAATAGCGCGCCATCCAGTACAGGCCACTGGCCGTGCGGCTTAGCATGCGTCATCCTCCAGAACCCAGGTGTCCTTGGTCCCACCGCCCTGCGAGGAGTTAACCACCAGCGAGCCTTCGTTCAGCGCCACGCGGGTCAGCCCACCGGGCACCAGCCGAATATCGGCGCCGCTGAGGGCAAACGGACGCAGGTCAATATGGCGCGGGGCCAGCCCCTGTTCGACAAAGGTCGGGCAGGTAGAGAGCGCCAGCGTATTCTGTGCAATATAGTTCTGCGGTTTGGCTTTCAGCAGCGCGCGGAACTCCTCCAACTGCTGTTTACTGGCAACGGGGCCGATCAGCATACCGTAGCCGCCGGCACCGTGGACCTCTTTCACCACCAGCTGCTCAAGGTTTGCCAGCACCCACGACAGATCCTCCGGGCGGCGGCATTGCCAGGTCGGCACATTGTTGAGGATCGGATCTTCGTTAAGGTAGTAGCGGATCATCTCCGGCACGTAAGGGTAGATCGACTTGTCGTCCGCCACCCCGGTGCCGATAGCATTTGCCAGCACCACGTTGCCGGAACGGTACACCGACAGCAGGCCCGGCACGCCAAGCATTGAGTCCGGGCGGAACGCCAGCGGGTCGAGGAAGGCATCGTCGACGCGGCGATAAATCACATCGATTTTGCACGGCCCGGCGGTGGTACGCATCAGCACTGCGCCATCTTTAACAAACAGATCGGCGCTCTCAACCAGTTCCACCCCCATCTGCTGGGCAAGGAAGCTATGTTCAAAGTAGGCGCTGTTAAAGCGCCCGGGGGTTAAAACCACCACCACCGGGTCGTTAACCGGGGAACTTTCTCGCAGGGTTTGCAGCAGCAGCGACGGGTAGCGCTCAACCGGGGCAATACGCTGGTCGGCGAACAGCTCCGGGTAGAGGCGCATCATCATCTTGCGGTTCTCCAGCATGTAGGAGACGCCGGACGGGGTGCGCAGGTTATCTTCCAGCACGTAATATTCGCCGTCGTTGTTGCGCACCATATCGACGCCGATAATGTGGGCATACAGGTCGCGGTGCAGGTTGATGCCCTGCATGCAGGGCTGATACTGATCGTTGACCAGCACCTGCTCGGCGGGAATCAGGCCCGCTTTGAGGATATGCTGCTGGTGATAGATATCATGCAGAAAAGCGTTCAGGGCCTGCACGCGCTGGCGGATGCCTTTATCCAGCATCGCCCATTCACTGGCCGGAATAATGCGCGGAACGCTGTCGAAGGGGATCAGCCGTTCGGCTCCGCCGTCTTCACCATAAACGTTAAAGGTGATCCCAAGGCGGTGAAACAGCAGTTCCGCCTCTTCGCGCTTGCGCGCAATCGCCTGCTGGTCGGCCTGCTGTAGCCATTGCCAGTATTCCCGGTAGTGCCGACGATAGTGTCCATCGCTCAGCAACATTTCATCATAAAAGTGTGACGCTATTTCATAGCTTTGATTCATGATTTCCCTACCGCTGTCTGTGAACCTGTGATGAGATCTGCACAAAGTGTGCCAGAGTCAGGCGTGGCGTCCTGAGCCGCACGGCATGCGGATCGACAACAGGCGAAAGCTTTTCCTGGCAACTGGGGAAGCGAAACGCGGCGGCAGACTGCACCAATAAAGTGCAGCCCGCTGCGCTAAAGAAGAGGTGAAACTATTGTGCGGCCAGCGGGTGCCAGACTTCGGTCAGTGCGCCTACCCCACCGGTGATCGGGTCGGCTTGCGGCATCACCACGCGTTTTATTTCAAGCATAGACTGTTCCATTAAGGCCTGCTCGTCACGCAGCGTCCGCGGTACAACGCCTGGGGGATACGCCCCCACCGCGAGGAAATCATCGCTGGCGGCGATCTGCTGGTGCCCTACCCCGGCCGGGATCAACACCGCATCCCCGGCGTACACCGTGACCATTCTTCCGCTCTCGCCGCCAAACAGGATCTCGGCCCAGCCGCAGGTAATCCCCAGCAGTTCATGGGTGTTCGGGTGATAATGGGTGTAGGGGAAAACCGGCGCTTGCCAGCTGACCGGCCAGCCGTGCGCGGCAAACTCGGCTTTAAACCACGCGCTCATATCCTCGTCGGTTTCATCAGGAATGACCTGCGGATAAATGATCAGCGGCAAAGGATTATTGGGGACGCCCTGGGAAGGTTGCGACAGCATCAGATGTCGCGGGTTGGTGGATGCGCCCGCAGCAAAAGTTCCGGCAGCAAACGACATCAGCAACATCACACTGCGAGAGTCAGACAGCATAACAGGCTCCTGTGGCTTCAAAAACGGTGTTGAATGATTGTTAAATTAAGTGTGGCACCGTTTAGCCAGCTTGCAATGTTTCCTGCACGCGAGAGATCACATAACACATTAATTTAATTGGACATAAGCCAAATTCATGCTGTTGTCATACCCGCACAATAACTTTCACTTTTTTACCACTGCCTGTGATAAAATTAAATATTGCTCAGTGACACTATCACTATTAACAATCATCATCACTGGCAATTATTTTTTACAAACGCTCATTTACTGATATTTCCAGAAATATCGAATTATCAGTTAATATGGATTTTGCCCTCGCATAATAAAGATCCTGGCCATGATAATATCCAGGACGCTTTATCCGGCGGTCACATGGACAACTCTGATACAAGATCACTATGACTCCTTATTGTATTATCCATCACTGGTATGTCGACTTCTCGGTCGGGACGCTTACCCACAAAAATACGGGTGAGCAACGGCGTCTGGGCGAGTTTCAGGTCAGGCTCCTGCAGGTGCTGGCAGAGCACGCCGGAGAAATACTGTCACGCGATGAGCTGAATCAGCTGGTGTGGGAAAGGCGCGTTATTGGCAATAACAGTTTACCTAATGCGATTCATGCCCTGCGCGTGGCGCTGGAAGATGACGGTAAACAGCAAAAGATTATTAAAACCATTCCTAAAAAGGGCTACATCCTCGAAAAGGAATATTGTCAGTTCGTCCCGGTACCTGAACTGGATGACGTTGAAGAGAACCCCTTTTTCAACCGGCTACCCACGCAAAGCATCGCCCCTGAAGCCCCCGCCACCGACAGCCAGCTGCTGGACAACCCGCCAGCTGTGGTCACCAGCGATCGGGCATCCTTCTGGCGCTGGCTGGTACCGATGCAGGCGCTCGTGCTGCTGGTGATTCTGGCATGGATTGTCTGGCCGTACGTTACGCCACCGGCACAGCAGTTAAAGAGGAATGACGCGACGGTTTACAGCAACATTCGCTTGCAGGAGCTGGTGACCAGAGGGGAGCCTTCCGCCGGCATTGAGCTGAACAAGCAGCTTGGTCCCACCCTGTTTATGCTGAATCAACATCTGAAAAATCAGGATGTGACCATGGACGTGGTGTATGCCTTTGACGGCACGTCGCTAAATTACACGCTGACGCTTAAAAACGCCTGCGGGCAAAAACAGCTGGCGATGAAAGTACTGAACTGGCGTACCAACAGCAATGTGCTGAGCGCGCTGATCTACCGGGAAACTGAGAGAAAATTTAATGAAATGGCGAACTGCGTCAATTAGTTTACTGCTGGTCAGCGCAGCGCTACTGCTGGGCGCGCTGCTGATGAAGCCCCTGCAGGGCAGCAGCAGCGCTGAATTTGTGCCAGCGCTAAACCGGGAAGATGTGCAGCTGGGTTATTACGACCTGCTGTCGCGCCAGCGTGAGCTGTACGATCCGCACTTCGCGCAGCATGAGGGTAAAACCACTCTGATGCTCACCAGCCCGGATGACAGCCAGTTTATGATTAAGGTCAATTTGCAGCAGCTGGCCAGCGGTCCTGAGGGTATGACCTTCATTTATCAGCCCCTCTACTATGCTGATACGGGCGAAGCGCGGATCATCAAGAGTATTCTCGGCCCCGGTGGGCAAAACCGGGTGCAGTTTAACGACCTGCGCTTCAGCGACCGCCGCCTGATTGTCTTCCCATCAGGACAGATTTTAAACGTTACGGCAGGTTAAAGCGCGCCTGCCAGTTTGCCAGTGTATTAGGCAGCGTTTTTTTGTCCTGCTCGGTGGTGACATAGTGCTGGCTGACCTTGTTGCCCGCTTCAGGATCGACGCGTAGCGCCCAGATTTTCCCCTGCGGGGTGGTCATGATCATCGCCGCCTGACGGTCAGCCCGACCTTTCATCCACATCGTCACCACTCTGGCACCCAGATCGTCGAGGTCCTTTTCGTGATTAAAGGCGGTGGCGGTATCAACATACTTCTGATAATCCTTACCGACCAGCTGACGAAATTTCTCATCGGTCTGCTGGTCGGGCAGGATGCCAAGGCTCAGTAACGTGGCGGACGGGCGCGGATCGTGGTCACTTTTCACATAATCGCCATCGATGGTCATTCCTCCCGGCATCAGCAGCTTGCAGCTGTTCTTGCTGTCGCTGCGCACCTTGATTTTGCCATCGTGTAGGGGGATCAGCACAACGGTACAATCGCCGCCCCAGGCAATGCTATCGGTGAATCCTACCCCGGAATAGAGGCGCACATCGCCGCGTAACGCGCTCTCATAGACGCCCGCCTGAACGCTGGCATCCATGCGAAACTCCCAGCCGGAGAGTTTACCGATCAGCAATTTTCCACTATTGCCATGAGCGGCCGATGCGTTCCACCAGGTCCCCTGCCAGTCAAAATCCTGGCCGGTGCCGTGCAGAACCCCCAGCATATACAGGTAGGCTCCGCGCAGGCAGCCCTCGCTGCTGCAGGCATCAGGTGCATGGTGCATGGGGGCAATCAGTTGCTGCGCATGCTGCGGGTCCTGCTTCACCTGAGTGTAAAAATCCTCGTTATAAACACTGTCGAGCCACAACAGTTGCGGGCTGCTGCATACCGTCTGGTCGGCAGTTCCTTTTATACGCGTGCAGTCGTAGGCACTCGCGGGTACAGCCCAAACCATGGCGAGTGTGAAAAAGGTAAGGATAAAGATCTTTTTAAACATCATGTTATAACCCATTGTTCCATCATCCGTAGACCTGATGCTGCGGGGCCAGGATTCTACACGCAAATCAGCCAGCAGGCTACATTATAACCAGCCAACTGTTATAGCTTAATAGCAGTAAACTGTGTCTGCTGCTATGGGTTAAGAGATGTTTTAATTGCACTCTGCCAGGACTTTTACCCTGAGGTACATGATGGAAGAAGTAAAACAGATACTGCTGCGCGAGATCGACAGTTTGAACCGTGCAGAGCAGCGTGATAACAAGCCGCGCTTCAGCTTTCAGTTTTTGAAAAAGCATCCCGGCCTGTGGGCCTCAATGTATGGCTGCTACGTGCTGACCGTGGCGCTGATTTTTACCACCGATTTTCTCGGCTGGCCCGCCTTCTGGGGCGCGACCATTTTTATCCTGCTGATGAGCGGCCTGATGCTGATGGATGTGAATCCGAAGTACCGCTTTGAAGATATCGACGCGCTAGACCTGCGCGTCTGCTACAACGGTGAATGGTATTACGTGCGTACTCTGTCAGACCAGGCGGTGAGCGATATCCTGCACAGCGAAAACGTGCCGGATAAGGTGAAACAGGGGATTAATAAGCTGCTATCCCTGAAGGGTGAAGTCGACTTTTACGACGTATTCCACCTGACCTGGGGCCATCAAAGCGCGGCAGCGGTGTAAATGTACTGCTCCGAAGGGGCGTGGCATGCCGCGCCCGCGGATGGCTTTGCCTACAGCAGATCGGCGATCAGTTCGCCGAGGGTTTGGACTGCTGCTTCCTGCGCCCCATTCCACCAGGCCGTGTTGAAACGGAAATAGTTGGCGTACTGCTCGCTGGAGGAGAACATCTTCCCCGGCGCGATGCTTATCTTCTGCTGCAGCGCGCGATAATAGAGATCGGTGGTGTTGACCTGCTTCGGCAGCTCTATCCACAGAAAGTAGCCGCCGCGCGAATCATTAATCTGCGCCCCCGCCGGCAGATAGCGTTTCAGCGCCTGGCGCGCCAGGTTTTTGCGCTGTTCCAGTATCTGGCGCAGCCCGCGCAGATGGCGGTCATAGCTGTGGGTGCCAAGATAGGTGGCGAGCGCCTGCTGCATTGGGGCACTGGTGGAGAGCGTGCTCATCAGCTGTAAGCGCTGAATACGCTGCGCGTGCTGGCCAGCCGCCACCCAGCCAACGCGAAATCCAGCCACCAGATTCTTCGAAAACGACGAGCAGTGCAGCACGTTATTTTGTCGATCAAAGGCCTTGGCCGGCAGCGGCTTTTCACGCCCGCTATAGAGTTCGCTGTAGACATCATCCTCAATCAGCACCACGTTGTGCTGCGCCAGCAGTTCAACCAGCTGCTGTTTCTTCTCGCGGCTCAGCGTGCAGCCCACCGGGTTCTGCTGGCTGGTCATCATCCACAGCGCTTTGATCGGCCAGCGCTGAAGCGCGCGGCTCAGCTCATCCAGGTCGATCCCGCTTTGCGGATCGGTGGCAATTGCCACGCTTTTCAGCTTCAGGCGTTCTATAGCCTGCAGCGCACCGTAAAATGACGGGTTTTCAATCGCCACCCAGTCGCCCGGTTCGGTCACTGCCTGCAGGCTGAGATTGAGTGCTTCCATCGCGCCATTGGTGATGACGATCTCATCCGGCGAAACCTGTATCCCCTGCAGGGCATAGCGCTGCGCCAGCATTTTGCGCAGCGCTTCATTACCGGGCGGCAGGTTATGCAGGGCATCTACCGCTTTCATGCTGTGGGAGACGGTGGTCAATGCACGCATCAGCTGGCGCTGGGGAAACAGCTCAGGGTCGGGAAACGCGGAACCGAAGGGGATAATATCCGGGTCGCGGCAGGCTTGTAACACATCGAAAATAAAGGCGTTGATATCCACCGACTCGGCCAGCTGCACTTTCTGGTGGCTCATCGGCTGGCGCAGGAATTCAGCGCGTGGGGCAACATAATAGCCCGACTGCGGACGCGACTGGATGCGCCCCTGACTTTCCAACACCTGGTAAGCATGCATCACGGTCATCAGGCTCATGCCGCTGAGGTTCACCTGCTCACGCAGCGAGGGCAATTTTTCCCCGGGCAGCCAGATTTCCGTCTCGATTTGCTGGCTGATTTGCTCAACCAGCTGTTCATATTTTGCCACGACTGTTACAGGCCATTTTAAGCGAATGGGGAACTATTATACCCCATACTCGCTAAACGGCGTCAGAGAGCGGTGCCACTACGCTCAGCTTTGGGGCGTTGGCCACCGGTGCTTCGACCCCTTCGCGCTCGACAAAATGTTTGAGATCCGGCACTTGATCCGGCGGAACAGGGCGACCCAGCAGGTATCCTTGCAGAGTGTTACAGCCCAACCCGGTCAGGAACTGCTGCTGCTCGGCGGTTTCCACTCCTTCGGCAACCACTTTCAGATTCAGGGTCTGTGCCAGGGCAACAATGGCGGTGACGATGGTGGCATCTTCCGTCTGCGCCTGCAGCTCATTGACAAAGGCACGGTCAATTTTCAACTCGCTGGCCGGCAGGCGCTTCAGGTACAGCAGGCTGGAGTAGCCGGTGCCGAAGTCGTCAATTGAGGCTTTCACCCCCAGCTCGGTCAGCTCGGTCAGAATGCGCACGCTCTCATCCGGGTCGCGCATGGCGGTGGTTTCCGTGACTTCCAGCGTCAGCAATTCCGGTGGGATGCGGTGCGTTTCCAGCGCATTGACCACCGTTTCCACCAGCCCTGCCTGCTCGAACTGCAGGGCGGAGAGGTTGACGGCCACCGACCAGTCGGTATTACCCTGCAGATGCCACTCGCGCAGCTGGCGACAGGCTTCATTAATGACCCAGTTGCCCATGGTAACGATCAGCCCGGTTTTCTCTGCCAGCGGCAGGAAGACGTCTGGCGCCAGCAGGCCACGCCGTGGATGCTGCCAGCGCAGCAGCGCTTCAAAGCCAATAATCGGCCCGCGTGGCGCACAGAACTTCGGTTGATAGAACAGACGCAGTTCGTTGTTATCCTTTGCCAGCCACAGGTCATTGATCAGCTGTAGCTGGTTCTGTGCGATGATGTTCATCGACGGCTGGAAAAAGCTGTGACCGTTGCGTCCGTTGTTTTTGGTGTGATACATCGCGGCATCGGCGTTAAACATCAGTTCACGCTCATCTATGCCGTCGCCCGGAAACACTGCGATACCAATACTGAGCGATACCACCAGCTCGTAGCGGGAAATATCAAACGGCCGCTCCACGGCTTTCACCAACGCATCCGCCACGGTAGCGGCATCGTTGGGATCCTCAATTTCAATCAGCAGCACAAATTCGTCACCGCCGAGGCGCGCCAGGGTGTGATGCCCCTGCACGATCTCTTTCATGCGTTCGGTCACGGCGATTAACAGGCTGTCGCCAATATGGTGGCCAAAGGCGTCATTGACCGCTTTAAAGCCGTCGAGATCCATAAACATCAGGGCGAATTTGGAGTTCTCGCGTGAAGCTTTATTGATCGCCTGGTCGAGGCGATCCTCCAACAGAATGCGGTTTGGCAGGCGGGTCAGGTTGTCGTGCAGCGCCAGCTGCGCCAGTTCGCGGTTGGCTTCCGCCAGCGAAGACGCCAGCACCGAGGTGCGGGCCTGCAGGCGCGCATCCAGCATCGACACCAGCAGCGTAATGCCGAGAATAGCCAGCGTCACCACCACCACCAGGATCGCCAGCCAGCTGCTGTTCACGCCAAGATGGGTGGCATGACTGCTGGCCGGGAAGCTGGCCGCCGCCATGCCGGTGTAGTGCATCCCGGCGATAGCAATCCCCATAATTAATGCCGCGCCGCTGCGCATCAGCGCCAGTCTGCCGGTGCCCCGGCGCAGATGGAATGCCAGCCACAGCGCGGCGCCGGAGGCACCCAGTGCGATCGCTACCGATAGCCAGATCCAGCGCCAGTCCCAGACAATCCCGGGGTTTACCATCAGCGCCGCCATGCCGGTGTAGTGCATCGCTACCACGCCGCTGCCCATCACAATCGCCCCGCCGCACAGCCGGTACCACGGCAGCTCACCGTAGCAGACGATCCACAGCGCAAAAATCGATGCGGCCACGGCGATCACCATCGACAACACCGTCAGGCTGACGCTATAGCTCATCACCATCGGCAGGCTCATCGCCAGCATGCCGATAAAGTGCATTGACCAGATCCCTACGCCCATGGCGAAGCCGCCACCGAGCAGCCAGACCAGCGCCACCTTGCCCGTTGAAGTTGCCACGCGCCCCGCCATATCCAGCGCGGTATAGGAGGCGAGGAACGCAACAATAAAAGAGACGATAACCAGTAATTGATCGTACGAACTCATGAGCATATGACAATCCCGACTGCTGTAGCCATTTTTGACTTTGTGTGTAAGTTACCCGGGGCCATTAAATTAATGGCCAGGCTGATGCTTAATTTATCGGCATAAACGCCCGGGTCTTTAGTACTGCCCTGGAAAGAGAAAAACTGAAGAAGTGCGGTTAAGGGGTAATCTGATATATCCCTATAATTTATATCGTTTAGTAAAACTCCGCTCTGCTGCTGAGAACATAGCATTGAGGCCAGTCATTCACCTAGACTCTCTTAGGATTATTCTTGAAAATTTTACCAGCCCAGTACCCGCGCGGGCTGCCAGCGCCTCACTTTAAAGCGTCAGACACATAAATAATATTTTCCGTTTCGCTTCACAGGCTTTCTCAGCCTGATCTATAGTAAGAGAAACTTGTGTTAACTTATTCATTCAAATAACAGATTGTTCCTCGCGTTATATTTTACCCACTAAAGGGTTTTTATTATTTATCCCGTTGCGCTTAGCCCTGCTAACGTCAATATTCCACCAGGCGAAAAAGCACGTTCATCTCTCTAATCAGTAAGGAATGGTTATGAAAATGAAGCTTTTTCTGCTGGGCTGCAGCCTGAGCTTTGGCGTCGTCAGTTCGGGATTCGCCGCCACCACGACAGGGACTATCGCGGCCAGACTGGTATTAACCACCGGCTGCCTGGTGAACGGTCAATCCGCCACCTCCGCCGTCAACTTTGGTACCCTCGACTTTGGTAGCAGCGCGGCGACGTTTGATACGCTGAATGCCACCCTGGTCGGTTCACTGGGTAACGGCATCTTCGTTCGCTGCACCACCGGGCAAACCTACAACGTCCAGCTCACCAGCAGCAACGCCGCCCCCGCCACCGTTTACGGGACGGTCACGGCGCAGCCGCGCTATCTGGTCAGCGCCACCAATGCCACCCAGGGTGTCGCTTACACGCTGTACGGCACCACCTCTTACACCACGCCGATTGCTAACAACACCAACCTGACCAATACCGGCACTGCCGACCCGGTCAACGGGGACAACTATCCGATTTATGGTCGGATTGCTGGCGGTGGCTATAACGCCGCTATTCCGGCTGGTACCTACACGGACACGATTAACGTCGCAGTGAATTACTGATTGCGGCAGCAAGGGAAGAGATGGTGTGGAAGCTGGTTCAAGGACTGGCGGGCGACGCTCGTCCGCTCATTCTCGTGCTGCTGGTTTACAGCGGTTGCGCAGCGTCATTGCCCACGCAAACCTTCCAGGTTACCGCTTCGATCGTTAACGGCTGCGTGGTCTCCGGCACCAATACCGGCGTGTTTGGCACGCTCGATTTCGGTACGCAGCCCGGCGTGGGGAGCGCCACGGCGAATGCTGCCTACGTGCAGAGCTCAACCATTGCCCTGGCCTGCACGCCGGGAACCACGCTCAGTATGAGCATCGACGGCGGCAGTAATTACACCACCACCCGCAATCTGAAGGTGGCTAACAATAGCAACCTGGTGGCGTACAACCTCTACACCAACGCCAGCCATACCACGGCGATCCCGGTGAATCAGAACGTGGCACTGACTTACAGCAATGCTAACAACATTACGCTGCCAATCTACGGGCAGCTTCAGCTGAGCGGCGTCAACCGCGCCGGGACCTACAGCGATACGCTGACGGTCACGTTGAGCTGGTAACAGCAGGGAAAAAAGGAGAAGTGATGACCAAATTCGCGCTTACAGGGCCGCTGCTGGCACTGTTACTGGGTGTTGTGTCCCCTACTGCCAGCGCCGGGAATTCCGTGCTGATTTGGCCGATCGACCCGAAGATCGCGCCGCAGGAGAAAGCCAGCGAACTGTGGCTGGAGAACCGGGGCGAGAGCACCACGCTGATGCAGGTCAGGGTGTTCAGCTGGCAGCAGATCAATGGCCAGGAGCAGTACCAGACTCAGCAGCAGGTGCTGGCCAGCCCGCCGCTGGTGAGGATTGAGCCAGGCAAGCGCCAGATGGTGCGCCTGATTAAGCAGACGCCGCCAGCGGGTGGCAAAGAGGCCGCCTACCGCGTGCTGCTGGATGAGATCCCGACCCCGCAGCAGGCGGGCGATAATCAGGCCGGGCTAAATTTCCAGATGCGCTATTCGGTGCCGCTCTTTGTCTATGGCGACGGGCTGACGCCGGAGAGCGCGCGCCCGCAGCTGAGCTGGCGCCTGGTGAATCAGGGCGGCAAGCAGGCGCTGGAGATCACCAATCGTGGCAGCGGTCATGCCCGCCTCAGCAACGTCTCGCTCGGCGGTCGCAGCCTCTCCAGCAGCCTGTTCGGCTATGTGCTGGCCGATGCCAGCAACACATTCCCGCTCAGCGTGCCGGTTTCCGGCGGGGCTGAGCTGAGCGCCGAGCTGGAGCATAAACAGAGTTGGCGTAGTACCCGCTCAGCACCATAGTCGATGAGCAGATGCCGTCGGGTGCCGGGCCGGCACTGCACACTGGCCGTTACTGGCCTGTTAAGCTGCCTGTCACCGCTGACCGGCAGCGCGGAAACCTATAGCTCGCTGCCGCCCCCGCCGAGCGCCGCTGCCAGCCAGCAGCAGCAAAATTATATGCTGGGGCTGGTGGTCAATGGCGAGGAGAGAGACCAGGTGGTGCCGGTGCAGTTTCAAAACGGCCACTATCTGCTGCGCGCCGCCGACCTGCAGCGGGCGGGTATTCCGACTGCGCGCATCACCGCCTCGATTATCGATGTTTCCGCTATGGATCAGGTGCAGGCGGAGTACGATCGCCAGCGGCAACGCATTCTGCTGACGGTGCCGTCCGAATGGCTGCCAAAGCAGACCTTTGGGGGTGCCGCGCAAAACGGCCCGCGCTATCCCGGTCGCAGCAGCAACGGCCTGCTGTTTAACTACGATGTTTACGCCAGCCAGACCACCGACGGCGGTACCCGCATGTCTGCCTGGAATGAGCTGCGCCTGTTCGGGAATGCTGGCCAGTTCTCCAGCAACGGGGTATATCAGCAACAGCTTACGGGTGACAGCGGCTACCTGCAGGATGGCTATCTGCGCTACGACACCTGGTGGGCGAATCAGGATGAAGAGCGGGCACTGAGCTGGCGCGTGGGGGATTTAATCACCGATTCGCTGGCGTGGAGCAGCAGCGTGCGCCTCGGCGGTATTCAGATTGCGCGTGACTTCTCGGTACGCCCTGACCTGGTCACTTATCCCCTCCCCTCATTTTCCGGCCAGGCGGCGGTCCCCTCGACCGTTGATCTGTTCGTCAACGGCTATAAGACCAGCAGTAACTCGGTACAGCCCGGCCCTTACTCGCTGACTAATATGCCGTTTGTCAACGGTGCCGGTAATGCGGTGGTGGTGACCACCGATGCCCAGGGGCGGCGGGTCAGCACCACCCTGCCGTTTTACGTGGCCAGCGATCTACTGAAAAGCGGCCTGTCTGACTTTTCCTTTTCCGCCGGGGCGCTGCGCCAGAATTACGGGCTGAAGAACTTCGACTACGGTTCTGCCGCCGGCAGCGGCTCTTATCGCTACGGGATCGCCGACTGGCTGACGCTGGAGACCCATGCCGAGGCGGCGCAGTCGCTGGCGCTTGGCGGGGCGGGCGTGCAGCTCAAAATGGGAGCCTGGGGGGTGGTGAACGGTGCCGTCACCCAGAGCCAGATGCAGGGCGACAGCGGCCGTCAGTACAGCTGGGGCTACCAGTACAACACCAGCCGCTTCAGCGTGGGAATGCAGCAAACCCGCCGTACCACCGGCTTTGGTAACCTTGCGCTGTATGGCGACCGTGAGAGCGGGGTGGCAACGGCAGAGACCTATACGCTGAGCCGCAGCAGCGCGCAATACAATGCCAGCGTGGCGCTCGATCGCTACGGCAGCCTCGGCGCGGCGCTGATTGATATCACCAGCGGCAGCGGCGATCGCACCCGCCTGCTCAACCTCTCCTGGAGCAAAAACCTGTGGGGCAATACCAGCCTGTACCTTTCCGCCAGTCGCGACCAGCAGGAGGGGAACTGGTCCGGTGCCGTTTCGCTGATGATCCCGTTCAGCGATCTGAGCAATGCCAGCATCAGCATGGAGCGCGATCGGCAGGGCGGCACCGCTGAACGGCTCTCCGTTTCGCGCGCGATGCCGACCGATGGCGGGATCGCTTACGATGCCTCCTGGGCGAATCAGAGCAGCGGCGGCAGCTATCGTCAGGGCAATCTGCGCTGGCGTAATCAGCAGTTTGAAACCTCGGCGGGCTTCTATGGCGATGATAATTACAGCACGGAATTTGCCGATCTCTCCGGTTCGCTGGTGCTGATGGATAACAGCGTATTTGCCGCAAATCAGGTGACGGACTCCTTCGTGCTGGTGAAAACCGACTACCCGAACGTCAACGTGCGCTATGAAAACCAGCTGATGGGAAAAACGAATAGCGACGGCTACCTGCTGGTTCCGGCCATCAGCTCATACTACCCGGCGAAATACGATATCGACACGCTTGACCTGCCTGCTGACATGGCGGCCAGCAGCGTCGAGCAGCGCTTCTCGGTGAAGCGCCAGAGCGGTTATCTGCTGCACTTCCCAATTGAGCCGCTGCGCGCCGCCAGCGTGATCCTGCATGACAGCAACGGCGAGCCGCTGCCGGTCTCAACCGTTATCAGCCGCGAGGGTCAGCAGAGCGGGTACGTTGGCTGGGACGGCATCACCTGGATGGAGAATCTGTCTGAACATAACCCCCTCCGCGCCGAAACCCCGGACGGACGCCACTGCGATACCGAACTGACGGTGCCGGGCGGGCGGCCAAAATCCCTCACCACTTACGGCCCGCTCACCTGTGTGCTCTCCCCGTTACCGACAGGAAATACCCGATGAAAAAACTGTTGCTGCTGTGTAGTTTTATCCTGCTGATGGGCGGTTCGCTTCCAGCCCTGGCGGCCTGTACCACCGCGCCGGTCAGCGCGGCCTTTGGCGGTGTCAGCTCGTTTACCGTCAATACGACGGCCAGCACGGTTTCTGCGCCCGGCACCCTCAACTGCGGCACCGGGGTGCTGGCGCTGCTGTCATCGGACAGCGTCACCGTGCAGTTAGTCAGCGCCACCAGCTCCACTGGCAATCGGGGCACGCTGCGCCTGAGCGATACCATCCCGGTGCAGCTGTGTACCGACTCCGCCTGCGCCACGGAGTTGGGCATTGGTGGCACCATCGTTACCTATAGCCGCAGCCAGCTGCTGGGGCTGAGTATCGGCACCGGCAACCAGGTAGTGTTCAGCCTGCCGTTCTTCCTGCGCACCGTGCCCGGCGCCGTGGTGGCGGCCGGCACCTACACCGTGACGCTCAACGTGCAGGTGGTGTACAGCGTCTGCACCGGGGTAGGCATTGGTGGCCTTTGCCTGCTCGGTTCGCAAAACAGCGGCACCACGACCCTGCCGCTGACCGCGACCATCGCCATTGCCAACGACTGCACCACCATTACTTCGCCTGCGGTGAACTTCGGCAGCGCCCCGCTGGTCAGCAGCTTTACCGGCGTCAGCCAGTCGATCAACGTGATCTGCACCAAGGGCAGTACCTACAGCGTGGGGATGAACAACGGGATCCATGCGGTGGGAGCGCAGCGCTACATGGCCAGCGGGACGAACCTGCTGGCCTATGAGATTTATAAAGGGTCGGGCACTGCCAGCCGTTGGGGGGGAACCGTGACTGCAGAACGCATGCAGAGCACGGCGGCTAACAGCGTCAGCACCGACGGGCTGACCCGCACCTTTAACTATAATGCTCAGGTGCTGACCAGCCAGGCAACGCCGGTAGCGGGGAGCTACAGCGATACCATTACGGTGGACTTGTCGTTCTAACCCAGGTGATTACCACCGGTGACGCCGTGTACTTCAGCGGTCACGTAGCTTGACTCCTGCGACGCCAGATAAACGTACACCGGCGCCAGTTCTGCAGGCTGTCCGGCACGTTTCATCGGCGTCTGCTGGCCGAATTCCGGGATCTTATCCTGCGTCTGACCGCCCGCAATCTGCAGCGCCGTCCAGATTGGACCCGGTGCCACGCAGTTCACGCGGATGCCTTTCTCAGCAATCTGCTTCGCCAGGCCGCGGGTGTAAGCCAGGATAGCCGCTTTGGTCGACGCATAGTCGAGCAGGTGTGCGCTGGGCTGATAGGCCTGAATCGACGAAGTGGTGATAATGCTGCTACCCGCCGGCAGATGCGGGATCGCTGCCTGGGTGATCCAGTAGAGCGAAAACACGTTGGTCTCGTAGGTTTTACGGAACTGCTCGGTGGTCAGGTCAGCAATGTTTTCTACCGCCACCTGCTTACCGGCCACCAGCGCCAGAATGTCCAGGCCGCCTAAATGCTCGCGCGCATCTTCCACCAGCTTCTTGCTGAACGCTTCATTGCTGATATCACCCGGCAGCAGCACCGCTTTTTGCCCGGCCTGCTCAATCAGTTTTGCCACTTCTTCGGCATCGCGCTGCTCGTCAGGCAGGTAGGAGAGCGCCACGTCCGCGCCTTCGCGGGCATAGGCAATGGCTGCCGCGCGGCCAATGCCGGAGTCGGCACCGGTCACCAGCGCTTTACGCCCCTGCAAACGGCCGCTGCCGCGATAGCTTTTTTCGCCGCAGTCCGGCACCGGCCGCATCTCAGCCTGCACGCCGGGCGCAGGCTGGCGCTGCTTGGGGAAGTCTTCCGCTGGATATTGCGTGAGAGGATTCTGCATTTCGTATTGGTCTGCCATGGTTCCTCCGCTTGGCGATATATTCATTTCGTTTCGTTCGGGGTTAAGCGTAGTCCACGCTCATCGGCTGTCGACGAGGGAAACATTAATATCGAGTATCGAACTGATTTCAGAGGAAAAAATGGCAAAAGTTAAATGCAATAAAATATAACTAAATATGAACAGCCCCCCTCAGGCGAATAATATCGACGCAAATGATGTGCAAATTTTAGCCAAAACTACCACTGTTAATTATTGGTTACTAATGTGAACATTTTGTAAGCCAGTAACAGTGATCGCCGTCACATTAAAACCCGCCCCGGCAGGCTAAAAACGAGGAAAAAACCCACAGGAAGTAACATGAGCAACTCAATGACAGGGACATCGCGGCAGGGCGGTGCCAGAACTATCTTCAACGTTACCAGCGGTAACTTCCTCGAAATGTACGACTTTATGGTGTTTGGCTACTATGCTACCGCCATCGCAAAAACCTTTTTCCCCGGAGATGACCCGTTTGCCTCACTGATGCTGACGCTGATGACCTTTGGCGCCGGCTTCCTGATGCGGCCGCTGGGGGCGATTATCCTCGGCTCTTATATTGACCGCCACGGCCGCCGTAAAGGGCTGCTGCTGACGCTGGGACTGATGGCGATCGGTACGCTGACCATTGCGGTGGTGCCCGGCTATGCCACGCTGGGCATGGCGGCGCCGGTGCTGATCCTGCTGGGCCGACTGCTGCAGGGCTTCTCGGCCGGGGTCGAGCTTGGCGGGGTTTCCGTTTATCTCTCTGAGATCGCGCCCAAGGGCAAGAAAGGCTTCTACGTCAGCTGGCAGTCCGGTAGTCAGCAGATTGCGGTGATCTTCGCCGCGCTGCTCGGCCTGCTGCTCAATCATCTGCTGGCAAAAGAAGCCGTTACCGACTGGGGCTGGCGTATTCCATTTGTGATTGGCTGCCTGATCGTGCCGTTCCTGTTCTGGATCCGTCGCATGCTGGAAGAGACCGAAGCCTTCAGCCAGCGTAAACATCACCCGAGCATGGGGCAGATTGTCCGTTCGGTTGGCCGCAACTGGGCGCTGGTGCTGGCAGGCATGCTGATGGTGGTCACCACTACGGTGATGTTCTATATGATCACCGCGTTCACCCCGACCTTTGGCAAAACGGTGCTAATGATGAGCGATAAAGAGAGCTTCTTTGTCACCCTGTGCATTGGTATTTCCAACCTGTTCTGGCTGCCAGTGATGGGGGCGCTTTCTGACCGCTATGGCCGCCGTCCGCTGCTGCTGATCTTTACTATCCTGATGATTATCACCGCCTGGCCGGTGCTGCACTGGCTGGTCGGTTCACCGAGCTTTGCCCACCTGCTGGAAGCCGAGCTGTGGCTCTCATTCCTGTACGGCAGCTATAACGGCGCCATGGTGGTGTATCTGGCGGAGGTGATGCCGGCGGAGGTGCGTGCCACCGGTTTCTCGCTGGCCTATAGCCTGGCGACAGCGCTCTTCGGCGGTTTTACTCCGGCGGTGTGCAGCTATCTGATCCATGTGACGGGAGATAAAGCGATGCCGGGCGTCTGGCTGACGTTTGCGGCAGTGTGCGGATTAATTGGGACGTTGATTATCAAACGGCTGGTGAAGCAGTATCAGGCAAGGCGCCTGATGGAGCCGGCAATTCAGGTATAACGCGATTATGACAAGGGCCGATCACAATACGATCGGCCCCTGCGATCCGGGCATGTAGGGGGCGACCACTGAGGGATCCCCACAAAAAATCGTTCTGAATTTTATCGCTGGATGAGAGGTGGCAGGTTTCAGGAGGGAGGGCTGCTTTCCGCACCGGCATCAATACATCCCTGTAGCCTGGCTCACGGCCATCCCTGGCCGTGGGCCTGCTGCAATCAGCCCTCCCTCCTTGCACCCAAAGCCGCAGCGTCGCGGTTTAAACCCACAGCGAGCACGATGATAGTGGGGGATGAGCTTGGCCTGAGGTAAGCCGGACGTCACGCGGCAGGGATGCCGCGTGCCGAGGCCCGCAGGGAGCGTCTTTTGCCGTTCCGGCGTGCTCAGGCTGAGCTCAGACCGGTTTGCGGACGTTTAGCGATGGAAGTTATTTCTGGGGAGACCTCAGGGGGCGACCACCGTTTTGGTCGACCCATTACACGGGATTATTTCCCGGCAGTTTCCATACCCATCAAACCAATCTTCAGATATCCCGCCTGACGCAGTTTATCCATCACGCCCATCAGCGTTGCGTAATCGACGGACTTATCGGCCTGGAAGAAAATCGTGGTGTCTTTCTTACCTTCGGTCTGTTTGGTCAGTGCATCGACCAGCGTCTCTTCGGTTACCGCATCATTGCCAATAAACAGCTGCTTGTCGGCTTTGATAGACAGATAAACCGGCTTTTCCGGGCGCGGCTGTGGCGCACTGGTGGAGGCAGGCAGATTGACGCGCACGTCAACGGTGGCAAGCGGCGCGGCGACCATAAAGATAATCAGCAGCACCAGCATGACGTCGATAAACGGCGTCACGTTGATTTCATGCATTTCACCGTTGTTATCGAGATCTTCGTTTAATCGCATTGCCATAGTGCTTAACCTACCCGCAGTTTCTGTGCGGGCTGAACGCGCGGTGCGCTGGCGGCGAGGTCAAGGTCGCGGCTCTGCAGCAGCAGAACCTGGGCGGCCAGGTCACCGAGAGAAGCTTTGTAGCTGCCAATGGTGCGGGCAAAGACGTTATAGATAACCACTGCAGGGATAGCAGCAATCAGGCCCACCGCCGTCGCCAGCAGCGCTTCCGCAATACCCGGCGCAACCACGGCGAGGTTAGTGGTCTGCGTATGAGCGATGCCGATAAAGCTGTTCATAATGCCCCACACGGTACCAAACAGACCGACGAACGGTGCGATAGCCCCGATGGTGGCAAGGAAACCGTTACCGCGACCGGCATGACGGCTGATGGCCGCGACGCGGCGCTCAAGGCGGAAACCGGTACGCTCTTTAATACCGTTGTTGTCATCAGAGCCTGCAGACAGCTCCAGCTCGTTTTCCGCTTCTTTTACCAGTAGCGTGCTCAGGCTAAAGCCTTTAAAACCGGCACAGGTCTGGCTGGCCTCTTCCAGCGAACGCACGTTGGCCAGCGCCAGCTGCTCGCGCTTAAGGCGCTTGCGTGCCGCGCTGAGTTCGATACTTTTGCTGAAGAAAATGGCCCAGGTGACAACCGATGCCAACAGGAGGCCAATCATCACCGCTTTCACCACGATGTCTGCATGCTGGTACATGCCCCAGACGGAAAGGTCCATCTGCATCAAATCATTTGTCACGCTGTGTCTCCAACGTCTAATAGCCGATAGCGGAAAAATTCAGTGCGGATCATACCAAAACAGCCGGGAATTGATAGTAGTTCTCATTACTATTTACAACTTAATGGACATTTTTTGCACATTTTTTTATCTCCCGCGCTGCGCTGTCGCAGCGATAATGAATTTTTATCACTTATCCGCAGGCTGCATACCGCGCGGCAGGCTGGCGTGTTAACGTTGAAACAGGGCAAAAAATCATACGGGTATTTATGAGCAGCAAAAAAATTGAAACCGCGCTGATCGCGGCCGGACGCGCTAAACGCTACACGCAAGGCTCGGTTAATCCGATTATCCAGCGCGCATCATCGCTGGTGTTTGATAGCGTGGCCGATAAAAAACGCGCCACCGCCGGGCGTGCCGACGGCGAACTCTTTTACGGGCGTCGTGGCACCCTCACCCACTTCTCCCTGCAGGAGGCGCTGACCGAGCTGGAAGGCGGCGCGGGCTGTGTGCTCTATCCCTGTGGTGCAGCGGCGGTAGCCAACGCTATCCTCGCCTTTGTCTGCGCGGGGGATAACGTGCTGATGAGCGGCAGCGTGTACGAGCCGACTCAGGATTTTTGCACAAAAATCCTCAGTAAAATGAATGTCACGACCACCTGGTTCGATCACAGCGCGGGCAGCGAAATCGCCGAGCTGGTGCAGCCCAATACGCGCGTGGTGTTCCTCGAATCTCCGGCTTCGATCACCATGGAAGTGCAGGACGTTCCAGCCATTGTCGCGGCGATCCGCAGCAAAGCGCCGGATGCGATCATCATGATCGACAACACCTGGGGTGCCGGGATCCTGTTCCGCGCACTGGACTTCGGGGTGGACATCTCGATCCAGGCCGGAACCAAATATCTGATCGGCCATTCGGATGCGATGATCGGCACCGCCGTCGCCAACGCGCGCTGCTGGGCGCAGCTGCGCGAGAATTCCTACCTGATGGGCCAGATGGTCGATGCCGACACCGCCTATATGACCAGCCGCGGCCTGCGCACGTTGGCAGTGCGCCTGCGTCAGCATGAAGAGAGCAGCATTCGCGTCGCCAACTGGCTGGCCGAACGCCCGGAAGTGGCGGTGGTCAACCACCCGGCGCTGCCACAGTGCAAAGGACATCAGTTCTGGCAGCGTGATTTCAGCGGCAGCAGCGGTCTGTTCTCCTTTGTACTGAAGGCGAAGCTGAGCCGCGAGCAGCTGGCACACTACCTCGACAACTTCAGCCATTTCAGCATGGCCTACTCGTGGGGCGGCTATGAGTCGCTGATTCTGGCGAACCAGCCGGAAGAGCTGGCGGCGATCCGTCCCGCGGGCGGCATTGATTTCAGCGGCACGCTGGTGCGCCTGCATATCGGGCTGGAAAACGTCGACGATCTGATTGACGACCTTGCTGTCGGGTTTGCACGCTTAAGCCAGTCATGCCCTAAAGCTTCAACAAAGTGTTAATAGCCTCCCGGCTTCGCGCCTTTGATCAAGGTGTTGAAGCGAAATTGCAGCTACAATGGACAGCGAAATTTCAATAGCCAAAATAATTGGCGTGACGGCAAGGCGGCAAGTACGCGCATCCCCGGGAGCTTACAGAAGTCAGTCACCTGGGTGTTCGTACGCAGCTAATGCAGCTGTGGCGTCAAGTATCAAGGCTATGCAGGTTACGGGATAACTAATGGGTGTATTACACGAGATTGTTCAGGCGCTGTGGCATCAGGATTTCGCCGCGCTGGCCAATCCGGACGTGATTTGGATTGTGTACGGAATTATGTTTCTGACGCTGCTGCTGGAAAACGGCTTGCTGCCCGCGGCGTTTCTGCCCGGTGACAGCCTGCTGCTGCTGGCAGGGGCGATGATCGCCAAAGGGGCGATGGCATTTATCCCCACGCTGCTGATCCTGACTACCGCTGCCAGCCTCGGCTGCTGGTTGGGTTATCTGCAGGGGCGCTGGCTGGGCAACACCAAAATGGTTCAGGGCTGGCTTATGCACCTGCCCGCTCAGTATCACCAGCGGGCATGGAACCTGTTCAACCGCCACGGCCTGATGGCGCTGCTGGTCGGCCGCTTCCTGGCTTTTGTCCGTACCATATTGCCCACCCTTGCCGGGATTGCCGGATTAAAGAACACCCGTTTCCAGCTGTTCAACTGGCTGAGCGGTCTGCTGTGGGTGCTGATTCTGGTGGGATTCGGCTATGCCATTAGCCAGGTACCGTTTATTAAACGCCATGAAGACCAGGTGATGGCCTGCCTGATGGTGCTGCCGCTGGTGATGCTCTCCATCGGTCTTATTGGCAGTATTGCGCTGGTGATGCGCAGAAAAAAAGCCCGGTGAATCCGGGCTTTTTGCTTAACCGCTCTGGCGCATGCGCGTCATCTCTTCGCCCGGCGTCACGCCAAAATAGCGCTTAAACTCGCGGGAAAACTGCGATGCGCTCTCATAACCGACCTTCATCGCCGCCACGCTGGCCTTCATCCCTTCCTGTAACATCATCATGCGCGCCTGGTGCAGGCGGTAACTTTTCAGATACTGCAACGGCGAGGTGCTGGTCACCGCCTTGAAGTTGTGGTGGAACGCGGAGACGCTCATATTCGCCTCCGCCGCCAGCAGATCCACGCTCAGGCTGTCGGTGAAATGGTGCTCGATGCGCCGCAGCGCCCTGGCTATCTGGCTGAACTGCGTCTGGCGGCTCACCAGCGCCAGCAGCGCACCGCCGCACGGCCCCTGCAGGACGTGGTAGAGAATTTCGCGCACGATCTGCGGCCCGAGCACGCGGGCATCGCGCGGGTCTTTCATCACGTCCAGCAGGCGCTCGGTGGCGCACAGCATCTCTTCCGTCAGCAGCGCCGAGTGGATGCCGCGGGTTTGCGGCTCCGGGTGGAAACCGTCGTCATCGCCAATGTCGATCAGCAGATCCTGTAGCTTCAGCGCATCAACGCGCAGCGATAGCCCGGCCAGCGGCGCTTCCGGCGTGGCAAAGGTTTCGCATTCGAACGGCAGCGGCACGGTTAGCATCAGATATTTGGTGGCGTCATAGCTGAACACGCTGCTGCCAAGGTAGCCGGTTTTCTGCCCCTGAAACAGGATGACAATGGCAGGCTGGTACATCACCGGCTGGCGCGCCCAGTGCTGGTCGGCATAGATCAGGCTGATGCCCGGCACCGGGGCAACGCGGGTTTTATCCTGAGTAACCAGCCCAATAACCTGTTGCGCCAGTCGGGCGCAGATTGCCTTACGATCCATAGAGATTCCCGCTGCTGAAAAAACAGTGACGATATCATCGCCTGCCGCCTGCGAATTCTCCAGCCCTTTGGAGGATCAGGCAAGAAACAGGCAGAAATGTGCATTGAGCAAAGCAGCAGCACTGCTCACAATCAATCTCGGACTTTGCCGCCGCCACTCACCAGGATTATCGACATGAATAATTTTGTACTGCATACGCCGACCCGCATTCTGTTTGGCCAGGGCCAGATTGCCCATTTAGCCGCTGAGATCCCCGCTGACAGCAAAGTGCTGATCACCTTCGGCGGCGGCAGCGTGAAAAACAACGGCGTGATGGACCAGGTTTACAGCGCGCTGCAGGGTTTTGACGTGCAGGAGTTTGGCGGAATTGAGCCGAACCCGAGCTATGAAACGCTGATGCAGGCGGTGGAGGTAGTGAAGCGCGAGAAGATCACCTTCCTGCTGGCGGTCGGCGGCGGCTCGGTGCTGGACGGCACCAAGTTTATTGCCGCAGCAGCGTTCTACCCGCAGGACCCGTGGCATATTCTGCAAACCGGCGGAGCAGAGATTGAACAAGCGCTGCCGATTGGCTCAGTGCTGACCCTGCCCGCCACCGGTTCGGAGTCCAACCGCAGCGCGGTTATCACCCGCCGTGCGACCCACGACAAGCAGGCGTTTCGCAATAACCACGTCTTCCCGCGCTTTGCCGTGCTCGACCCGGTTTACACCTACAGCCTGCCGCCGCGCCAGATTGCTAACGGCGTGGTCGATGCCTTTGTGCATACCATTGAGCAGTATCTGACTTACCCGGTTGATGCCCGCGTGCAGGACCGCTTCGCCGAAGGCCTGCTGCTGACGCTGATTGAGGAAGGCCCGCGCGCGCTGGCCGAGCCGGAAAACTACGACGTGCGTGCCAACGTGATGTGGAGTGCCACCATGGCGCTTAACGGCCTGATTGGCGCCGGGGTGCCGCAGGACTGGGCCACCCATATGCTCGGCCATGAACTCACCGCGCTGCACGGGCTCGATCACGCTCAGACGCTGGCGATTGTACTGCCGTCGCTGATGAACGTTAAGCGCGATACCAAGCGCGAGAAGCTGCTGCAGTTCGCTGAACGCATCTGGGGAATCAACGAAGGCAGCGAGGACCGGCGTATCGATGGCGCGATTGCCGCCACCCGCAGCTTCTTCGAACAAATGGGCGTGCCGACGCGCTTTAGCGATTATCAGCTCGACGGCTCCTCAATCCCGGCGCTGCTGGCAAAACTGGAAGAGAAAGGCCTGACCGCGCTGGGCGAGCGCCAGGATATCACCCTCGACGTCAGCCGCCGTATCTACCAGGATGCCTCCTAATCGCCCGGCATTCGTCTGTGATTCAACTAGACTTGATCACATCTACCGCTGCTGAGCGGCGGTAACTTGCTGAAAAGGAGATTAACATGGCCGATCAACCGATGATTAAACTGCACGATGGCAACATGATGCCGCAGCTGGGGCTGGGCGTCTGGCAGGCCACGATTGACGACGCGCGCGCCGCCGCCGTGAAAGCGCTGGAAGTGGGCTACCGCTCCATAGATACCGCCGCCATCTACAAGAACGAAGAGGGCATTGGCCAGGCGCTGAAAGAGACCGACGTGGCACGCGAGGATATTTTTGTCACCACCAAACTGTGGAATGACGATCAGCTTAATGCCGAAAGCGCGATGGAAACCAGCCTGAAGAAACTGCAGCTGGACAGCGTCGATCTTTATCTGATGCATTGGCCCTGCCCGCAGAAAGATAACTACGTTGAAGCATGGAAAGCGATGATCAAGCTACAGCAGCAGGGGCTGACCAAAAGCATCGGCGTCTGTAACTTCCAGGAAGCGCATCTCAAGCGCCTGCTGGATGAAACTGGCGTCAGCCCGGTCGTCAATCAGGTGGAGCTGCACCCGATGCTGCAACAGCGCACGCTGCACGCGTGGAATGCCATGCACCAGATCCAGACCGAATCATGGAGCCCGCTGGCTCAGGGCGGTAAAGGGGTGTTCGATCAGGAGGTGATTAAGCACCTGGCGAAAAAATATGGCAAGACTCCGGCGCAGATCGTCATCCGCTGGCACCTCGATAGTGGCCTGGTGGTGATCCCGAAATCGGTCACGCCATCGCGTATTGAAGAGAACTTCAAGGTGTTTGATTTCCGTCTGGAAAAACCGGAAATTAGCGAAATTGCCAAATTAGATCGGGGCAATCGTCTGGGCCCGAACCCGGATGAATTGAATTAATTGACAGACCGCCAGAAGGGGCGACCGGAAAAAAGGGTCGCCCCCTACGCTTAAGTCCGGGGTCAACGTGTAGGGGCGGACCCTTTTTTTCGGTCCGCCCGCATCATTTATTACAACGTTGGATTCACCGCCAGCTGCCCCGCCGTCCCGCGATCCGCCATCTCCAGCGTCTGGCTGTAATAGGTGAACGGGAAATGCTCCGAGGTTGACTGCGGGAAGGAGACAAACAGCTCAACGCTGCCATCCACCCACACCGTATCTTTCCAGCCGCGATCTTCCGCCATTGGCTGCGCCCCGTTGACGTTTTTAATCAGGAACATCACGCCCTGAATATGGAACGCCTGCGGCGTGTCAGCATGGACAATCCAGCGTTCAAAGCTGCCCTGCTGCGCCTGCACGTCAGTGCGGTTCATATCCCACAGCGCGCCGTTGATACCCGGTACGGAATCGCCAAGGCGGAATTCACGGGTGCGGCTGACCGCGCCTTCAATCATCTGATCCGCCAGCAGGCGCATCGGTAAGTTATCGGTCACTAACGGCAGCAGCCCGGTGGGCCGCAGGTTGAGTATTTGCGTCGAGGTCAGAATGCTGGATGGCTCAAAGAACCCGCGCAGGCGATCCATGACGCCGGCGGCTTCCCCGGCGGTGATCGACACTTCATCCCCCTGCGACATATCCACCAGGATCTCCCGCCGCTCGCCCGGGGCCAGCGACAGCTGCTCAACCGCCACCGGCGCAGGCAGGAAGCCCTGATCGCTGGCAATCACGTTGAACGGGCGACCGTCGCTCATCCGCAGCTGATAGCGCCGGGCATTCGAAGCATTCAGCAGGCGCAGGCGCACCCAGCCGCGCGACACTTCCACATAAGCATTCTGAATACCGTTGACCAGCAGCGTATCGCCGATAAAGCCGCCGTTTTCCGGCGGGTCGTACTCCGGCGCACCAAAGTTGTCGAGACGTTTATCCTGAATAATCAGCGGGAAGTCATCGACGCCGTAGTGGTTCGGCACGGGTAAGGACTTACTCACTTCATCTTCAATCAGCCACATCCCGGCCAGCCCGTTATAGACGTGGGGTGCCATACGGTTCGGCGTGTTGGCGTGATACCAGCAGGTCGCGGCAGGCTGACGGATCGGCACCACCGGCGCCCAGTCAACGCCCGGCGACATCATGCGCGCCGCGCCGCCCATCAGGGCCCCCGGCACCTGCAGGCCGCTGACCGTCATGGCCACCGGCTCATTCAGGCGGTTGCTGTAGATCAGCTTCACGTCATCACCCGCCCAGACGCGCACCGTCGGGCCCAGGTACAGGCCGTTAACGCCCCATACCGGCACTTTGCTGTTGCCATCAAATGACCAGTGGCTGCGCTGCAGCGTCAGAAACAGCGGCTGCCCACGGCGGGATTCAATCAGCGGAGGAACAGGTAAGGGATTACCCGGCCCCGCTGCGCGGGCGCTGAAGGGTAAGGCAGAAGCGCACAGGGCAAGGCCCGATGCCTGAATAAATTGACGACGACTGAAGGACATACCCACTCCGTAAGCCAAAAAACCGACCACCGCAGTGGCCGTATTCCATTTTTTATCATTGTGCGCGGGCTGTGCTGCCGCGTCCTGTGCTGCCGTTTTTCGCGGTCAGCCTGGCCGCCAGTGCGGCCACTGCGTTAATTTATAGTTTACCTGCGGCTTCGCGCTCGGCCACTTCGGCATTTAATTCATCCAGCTTAGCCGCCATCAGCTCGCGACAGTGGGTCGCCAGCTTACGCACCGACTGGTCGGCAAAGGCTGCGGTATCCACCGGCGGCAGCATTTCGACAATCGCCAGGCCGTTTTTCAGGCGGTTGAGCTTAATTTTGCCGTGGGTGTTGGAGACCACGACCGGAATAATCGGTACGCCAGCCGCGACGGCCGCGTGGAAGGCACCGGTTTTAAACGGCAGCAGGCCGCGGCCGCGGCTGCGCGTCCCTTCGGGGAACATCCAGAATGAGATCTTCTTCTTCTTAAACTGCGCCACCAGCTCGCCGATGGTGCCGTGCGCTTTAGCGCGGTTATCACGGTCGATCAGCAGGTTACCGGTCAGCCAGTACAGCAGGCCGAAGAACGGCACCCACAGCAGGCTGGTTTTGCCCACGGTCACCGTGGTGGGCTGCACAATCGCGGCAGCGGTGATCATGTCGTAGTTATTCTGATGGTTACAGATATAAATTGCATTCGGATAGTTCTCTGCGCCCTGCGGCTTACGCAGCTCCACCTTCAGGCCAAAGACCGGCGCCAGACGGCCAAACAGGTGGCCAAAGGTTGCCACGTGGCGCGGGTTACGCGGGCTGAAGAGGCAGTAAATACAGCCAAAGACACACAGCAGAATCGAGTACACCACCACGATGATGGTACGTAAAATAGCAAGCATCAAAACCTCGTCGTCACTTAAAGGCAGCGGCCCGCATGCAGGCCGCCGTCGTTACTCTTCGCTGTCATCCACCGGAGCAGCGCGCACCGGCCCTTCGATTTCTACCTTGTCGATACGCTGCAGGCCGCGCGGCAACAGGGTGCCACGGCGGCCGCGTTCGGCGCGGAATTTCTGCAAATCGGCAGCTTTCAGCGTCAGCTTGCGCTTGCCCACGTACAGCGTGATGTCGCTTTGCGGCGTCAGCAGCAGCAGCCAGGCCAGTTTGTCTTCACCCGAAGCGGCCTGCGCCGCAGGGATTGAGATAATCTTGTTGCCCTTGCCCTTCGACAGCTGCGGCAGGTCGCCCACCGGGAACATCAGCATCCGTCCGGCAGTGGTGATCGCCAGCAGCAGATCGTCATTGCTGTGGATCGCCATCGGCGTCATCACTTTGGCATTTTCCGGCAGGCTCAGCAGCGCTTTACCGGCGCGGTTGCGCGAGACCAGATCGCTGAAGGTACAGACGAAGCCGTAACCGGCGTCGGAAGCCATCAGCAGTTTCTGATCGTCATTCTCCATCAGCACCTGCTCCACCACTGCGCCCGGCGGCGGGGTGAGTTTGCCGGTCAGCGGCTCACCCTGCCCGCGTGCCGAAGGCAGCGTGACCGGGTCGAGCGCGTAGCTGCGCCCGGTGGAGTCGATAAAGGCCACCGGCTGATTGCTCTTGCCGCGTGCGGCAGCGCGGAAGCTGTCACCGGCTTTGTAGCTCAGGCCGGTCGGGTCGATATCGTGCCCCTTGGCGCTGCGTACCCAGCCGCTCTGCGACAGCACAATCGTGACTGGCTCAGACGGCACCAGCTCATTTTCGCTGATCGCTTTCGCTTCTTCACGCTCGCGCAGCGGGGAACGACGATCGTCACCGTAGGCATCGCTGTCGGCCTGCAGCTCTTTCTTCAGCAGGGTATTCATTTTGCGCTCGGAGGCCAGCAGCGCTTCCAGATGGGCGCGCTCTTTCTCCAGCTCATCCTGCTCACCACGAATTTTCATCTCTTCCAGTTTGGCGAGATGGCGCAGTTTCAGTTCGAGGATCGCTTCGGCCTGGGTCTCTGAAATGTCGAAGCGCGACATCAGCACCGGCTTCGGCTCATCCTCGCTACGGATGATGTGGATGACTTCATCAATATTGAGGAAGGCCACCAGCAAACCGGCAAGGATATGCAGGCGCTTGAGCACTTTTTCCAGACGATAGTTGAGGCGGCGGCGCACCGTATCACGGCGGAACACCAGCCATTCGGAGAGGATCTCCAGCAGGTTTTTCACCGCCGGGCGGTTATCCAGGCCGATCATATTCAGGTTGATACGGTAGCTGCGCTCCAGATCGGTGGTGGCAAACAGGTGGTTCATCACCTGATCCATATCCACACGGTTAGAGCGCGGCACGATCACCAGCCGCGTCGGGTTCTCGTGATCGGATTCATCCCGCAGATCTTCCACCATCGGCAGCTTTTTATTGCGCATCTGCGTGGCAATCTGCTCCAGCACGCGCGCACCGGAAACCTGGTGCGGCAGCGCGGTGATCACCACGTCGCCATCCTCTTTTTTCCACACCGCGCGCATACGCACCGAGCCACGACCGCTCTGGTAGATTTTGCGGATTTCATTGCGCGGCGTGATGATTTCGGCCTCGGTCGGATAGTCCGGCCCCTGCACGATATCCAGCAGCTCATCAAGCGTGGTTTTCGGGTTATCGATAATCGTGATGGCGGCTTTCGCCACTTCGCGCAGGTTGTGCGGCGGAATATCCGTTGCCATGCCGACCGCGATGCCGGTGGTGCCGTTCAGCAGAATATTCGGCAGGCGCGCCGGCAGCATGGATGGCTCCTGCATGGTGCCATCGAAGTTCTGTACGAAGTTAACGGTACCCTGACCCAGTTCGCCCAGCAGCACTTCCGCATACTTCGACAGGCGCGATTCGGTGTAACGCATCGCGGCGAAGGATTTTGGATCGTCCGGTGCCCCCCAGTTGCCCTGGCCATCGACCAGCGGATAACGGTAGGAGAACGGCTGCGCCATCAGCACCATCGCTTCATAGCAGGCGCTGTCGCCGTGCGGATGGTATTTACCCAGCACGTCACCGACGGTACGTGCCGATTTTTTAAATTTGGCGCTGTTGCTCAGGCCCAGTTCGGACATGGCGTAAATAATGCGGCGCTGAACCGGTTTCAGGCCATCGCCGATATAAGGAAGCGCACGGTCCATGATGACGTACATGGAGTACTTCAGGTACGCATCTTCGGTAAAGGTGTGCAGGGGAAGGCGCTCTGCGCCATCCTGCGTCAGGTCACTCATTGTTCTCTTTTCCTCACTTCGCGGCGCGTTAAGGGCAAGGCGCCACACAGCGGTAAGTTTGGCGAGGATAGTACCTTATCTGGTGAGGGTCTGTCACAGGGATCAGCGGTTAAGCCGTGCTGTCAGCCACAAATTGTCGCTAACGAGCGAAAAATGTAATTTATGCCCGCTATAATCATTCATGAAAATAATATGAGAACGCGATCACATTTATTCAGAAATGGATTAATGTGATCTCCCTCCCAAATAATTACCTCTTGCGGGATCGTTTTAATTTTGTCCCGCCTGACGGACAACCTTTAGTATTGCCCCCTTTCCCCGCAGCGACTAAATTCATCATCATAAGTTGGCGCCAGATAAATTCAGTCCGGCACGGTGAATGAATAAAACATGAGAATCTATTAACAATAAGACACCGCCGAACGGGCAAAAAAAGGGTGATATGATGCAAATACTTAGCTCCCGACAAAACAAATTACTTAAGTACCTGCTGCAACATCAGGAGTATGTTCCGGTTAAAAATATCGCCCAGCTGCTGGCGGTATCGGAAAAGACGGTCCATCGCGATATCCAGTTTATCGAAGAGATGCTGGCCGAGTGGAATATCGCCAGCGATAAAAAAATTGGCAGCGGCATTATGCTGCTGGTCGACGATAGCCAGCGCCTGATGCTGCTGGAGCAGCTCATCACCCCGGAAGACGGCGGCGCTGAAGCGCTGGCAAACAATTCGCGCCGGGTGAAAATTGCTTCGCAGCTGCTGAGCGATACGCCGCGCGAAACCTCCATCAGTAAACTGTCCGAACGTTACTTCATCAGTAGCGCCTCGATCGTCAATGACCTGAAGATGATTGAGAGCTGGATTGCCCCGCTCGGCCTGACGCTGGTGCGCAGCCAGAGCGGAACGCATATTGAGGGCAGCGAAAATCATATCCGCCAGGCGATGGCCACGCTGATTAACGATGTGATGAACTATCAGGAGCCGGGCAGCGTCAATCATTCCCGCCTCGACCCCGGCAGCTATAAAGCCCTGACGCACTATTTCGGCGAGGAGGAGGTGCTGTATGTGCAGCAGATCCTGCAGCAGATGGAGCAGCAGCTGGGCTACCCGCTGGGTGAACCTTATTACATCAATCTGTTTACCCATATTTTAATTATGATGCACCGCATGTCTTTAGGTAACCCGCTTATTCTCAATGAAGAGAATATTAATCAGCAGCCGGATGAGGCTATTTTTAATATCGCGCAGCAGATGGTTAATCACATCGAACGGCGTATTGGTAATATCCTGCCACGCGATGAAGTGTGGTTTGTTTATCAATATATTATTTCCTCCGGCATTGTCATTGAGGAGAGTGAAAATAATCCGCCACTGTACTGCCAGCTATCCAACAGTGAATCACGCCGTTTAACGCTGGATTTAATCGCCACTTTTTCCAAGGTAATTAATATTGACCTGCGCGATGACCGCCTGTTGCACGAAGGATTACTGGTGCACATTAAGCCGCTGCTGAACCGCCTGAAATATCACATCCGCATTCGTAATCCGCTGCTGGAAGATATTAAACAGGAGCTGGCGGATATCTATCAGCTGACGGGCCACGCCATTCATCGCGTTTGCCAGCGCTTCCAGCTGGCTGACATTGCCGACGATGAAGTGGGCTATCTGACGGTGCATTTTCAGGCCGCGCTGGAGCGGCAAATTGCCCACAAGCGCATCCTGGTGGTGTGCTCCAGCGGCGTCGGCACCTCACACCTGTTGAAAAGCCGCATTCTGCGCGCTTTCCCCGACTGGACGATCGTTGGCGTGGTCTCCGCCAGCACCGTGACGCAGCACTGCCAGCAGCAGGATATTGAGCTGGTGATCTCTACCGTTCATCTGGCCGAGCTGCCGCTGCCGGTGGTGTATGTTTCGGCCTTTTTTAACGATGACGATATCAAGCGCGTCACCGAAAGAGTTATCGCCAGCAAACTGCTGCTGGCTTCCGATCGCATCAAGGCGTGTGAACACGCCTTTTCATAACGTTTTTAAAGAGGTTTGCCGATGGATATTAATAAGATTCTCAGCGCCCGGCGCGTCAAGTTAGACATGAACGCCCGCAGTAAAGATGAAGCGATCCGTGAACTGACCGACCTGCTGTATGCGGATGGCGCCCTGACCTCAAAAGAGGATTTTATTCACGACGTCTATTTACGTGAAGCAGAGGGCTCCACCGGCTTTGAAAATCATATCGCCATTCCACACGGCAAATCGCTGGCGGTGAAGCAGACCACCCTGGCTATCGGCCGCACCCGCGCCGATATTCCGTGGGAAACGCTCGACGGCAGCGAAGTGCGCTGCATTATTTTGTTCGCGGTACGCATGGAGGATCAAAACACCACGCATATTCGCCTGCTGTCTCAGGTGGCCTGCGCGCTGGCCGATGATGAGGTGATTGCCCAACTGTTACAGGAGCAGGATGCCGACAGCATTATCCAACTGTTCAGCCAGTACGCGGAAACAGACCTCTGTTAATAAGAAGCGAGGCACATCATGAAAATCGTTTGTGTTGCCGCCTGCACCGCAGGCATCGCGCATACCTACATCGCGCGTGAAAAACTGATTAAGGGCGCGAAAGCGCTCAACTTCGACATCCTGGTGGAGACCCAGGGCACCATCGGCACCGAGCATGCCCTGAGCGCAGCGGATATCGCCGCCGCTGACGTGGTGATCCTCGCGGTGGATATCAAAATCAACGGCGAAGAGCGTTTCAAAGGCAAGCCGGTGGTACGGGTCAAAACCGATATCGTGATCAAGTCCCCGGTGAAATTCCTGGAAAAAGTGGCCGGCTCGTTAGAGCGCGCCTGAACCGTCATTCGGGGAAATCACTATGCGTACGCAAACCAGCAACATAGGACAAGAGATAAAGGGGCATCTGCTGACCGGCATCTCGTGGATGATCCCGCTGATCGTCGCCGCCGGGATCTGTATTGCGCTTGGCCAGGTGATCGGCGGGCCGGACGTGGGGAAACACCCGGGGACTATCGCCTGGATGCTGAATCAAATTGGCGGCTGGGGGATGGGGCTGATCGTGCCGCTGATCGCGGCTGCCATTGCCTGGTCGATTGCCGACCGCCCCGGCTTTGCGCCGGGACTGATCGTCGGCTTTATCTGCGGACAGATCGGCACCGGGTTTATCGGCGGCATCCTCGGCGGATTCCTGGTCGGTTACACCGTGCTGCTGCTGCGGCGCACCATCAAACTGCCTGCTTCAATGCAGGGGCTGATGCCGGTGATGATCCTGCCGGTACTCAGCACCATTATCGCCGGGCTGCTGATGATGACCTTGATTGGCCAGCCGATCGCCTGGCTGCAGAAAGCGCTGTACCACCTGCTGGAGTCGATGCAGGGCGGTTCCCGCTTCCTGATGGGGGCTATCCTCGGCGCAATGGCCACCTTCGACTTCGGCGGGCCGGTAAACAAAACCATGTCGCTCTTCGCTGACGGCATGC
The DNA here is from genome assembly GCF_024169515.1 of Erwinia aphidicola. Lineage (NCBI taxonomy): Bacteria > Pseudomonadati > Pseudomonadota > Gammaproteobacteria > Enterobacterales > Erwiniaceae > Erwinia > Erwinia aphidicola. Next base: position 1,016,982 of record NZ_JAMKCQ010000001.1, read on the forward strand.
TGGTCGACGGCATTTACGGGCCGGAAGCGGTGAAGTTTGTCGGCTCAATGATCCCGCCGTTTGGCATCACCCTCTCTTTCCTGCTGACGCGCAACAAGTACACCCGGGCAGAGAAAGAGGCGCTGAAGGCGGCGTTCCCGATGGGCATCTGCCTGATCACCGAAGGGGTGATCCCGATTGCCGCCCGCGACCTGTTCCGCGTGGTCGGCAGCTGCGTCGTTGCCTCGGCCATCGCTGGCGGGCTGATCATGGTCTGGGGCGTGGAGGCACCGGTACCGCACGGCGGAATGTTTGTGGTGCCGCTGTTCACCAAACCCGCGCTGTTCTGCCTGGCGCTGGGCATCGGCACGGTCATCTGCGGCGTGATGCTGTCGCTGCTGAAGAAGCCGGTGACGGCGGCGGATGAAGAGTTCGACGACGTGGACGACGCCAGCGTGCGCGACGAAGACATTAAATTTACCCTGGAATGAAGTGGGGCTGGAGCCTCTCTGCGGCTCCCGCTCTGCCCGTAAAGCGTCACCGTTAATTTTTTCCGTTCGCCCTGCATTCCGTCAGTGACCCGTCACTGGTGCAGGAAAGTCTTGCCTGAAATCTGACCCTGAGGAAATAGACCATGTTGATGTCAATGCACGAACTGTTAAAACCCACCCGTGAAAACCGCTTCGCCATTGGGGCGTTTAACGTCGCCGACAGCTGCTTTATCCGCGCGGTGGTTGAGCAGGCCGAAGCCAGCAACAGCCCGGCGATTATCTCCATCCACCCCAGCGAGCTGGAGTTCGTGACCGATGAGTTCTTTGGCTACGTGCGCGAGCGCACGCTGCGCAGCCGCATCCCGTTTGTGATCCATCTCGACCACGGCGCGTCGGTTGAGCACGTGCAGCGCGCCATTCGGTGCGGCTTTACCTCGGTGATGATCGACGGGTCGCTGCTGCCGTATGAAGAGAACGTGGCGCTGACGCAGGAGGTGGTAAAGCTGGCGCACGCGGTGGGGATCTCGGTGGAGGGCGAGCTGGGCACCATTGGCGATACCGGCACCTCGGTAGAGGGGGGCGTGAGTAAAGTGATCTACACCGATCCGGCACAGGCGGAGGATTTTGTCGCGCGCACCGGCGTCGATACGCTGGCGGTGGCCATTGGTACCGCGCACGGCATCTATCCGAAGGATCTCAAGCCGGAATTGCAGATGCATATTCTGCGCGATATCTCGCAGCGCGTGACGATCCCGCTGGTGCTGCACGGCGGCTCGGCGAACCCGGATGCGGAGATCGCCGAATCGGTGACGCTCGGCGTTGGCAAGATCAACATCTCCAGCGATATGAAGTATGCCTACTTTGCCAAAGCGCGTGAGATCTTAAGCCTTGAGGCGTGGTGGGATCCGAACGTGATCTATCCGCAGCCGATCCAGGCGGCAAAAGAGGTGATCGCCTACAAGATGTCGCTGTTTGGCTCGGCCGGGAAAGCGGATCTGTATCGTTAACCGGGAAGTGAATCCAGGGTCGGGCAAGCCCGACCCTGTCAGATTATTTGGCGGCTAACCACTGCCCGACAACCTGCTGATACTCACCGGTGGCTTTGCTGAGGTGTAGCCACTGGTCAACGTACATCTTCCAGCTGATATCATCACGCGGCAGCATCCACGCCTTCTCGCCGTACTGCAGCGGCTTATCCGGGTTGATCGCGCACAGCTGCGGAAAACGCTTCTGCTGGTACAGCGCTTCCGATGCATCGGTGATCATCACATCGGCTTTCTTATCTACCAGCTGCTGGAAAATCGTCACGTTGTCATGGAATAACGTCAGATTTGCCTGCGGCAGATACGCATGAACAAAGGCCTCATTGGTGCCGCCCGCCGGTTCGATCAGGCGCACCGACGCTTTGTTCATCTGCTCAACGGTGCGGTATTTCTTTTTATCGGTGCAGCGCACCAGCGGGATTTTGCCGTCGGTGTCCAGCGGGTTAGCAAACCACGCCGTCTGCTGGCGCTTCAGCGTCACCGATACGCCGCCCAGCGCCACGTCACACTGCTTGGCGATAAAATCGGGGGTCATGGTTTTCCAGCTGGTCGGCACCCACTTCACTTCCGCACCGAGGCTTTTCGCCAGCGACTGCGCCAGTGAGATATCAATGCCTTCGTAACTGCCGTCCGGGCGCAGGTAGGTGTAAGGCTTATAATCCCCGGTAGTACACACGGTTAAGGTCTTGCTTTGCATCACGCGGTCGAGGCGCGATTGGGCGCTGGCACTACCTGCCACTAGCATCAGGGCGATGACCACCCCGGATTTCATCATCATGCTTTTTCTCTCATTGTTGTTATCACTGTCGGTCCTGTTCCCTGCATTGTTGCTTAAAACGCAAGAGTATTGTGATTGATACCACATTTTTCCCGGCGCTGTCCTCCGGTAGACTCACAGAAATTGCACACAGCTGAGAGAAATTCATGAGCCAGATTTTAATTATTGATGCCGGTAAAGCCTTCGCCCACTCTAAAGGCGAGTTAAACCATACCCTGACCAACGTTGCCGCCAGCTTCCTGCGCGATGCCGGTCACCAGGTCGATGTCACCGTGGTCGACGACGGGTATGTGGTCGCGGACGAAATTGAAAAATACCTCGCCGCCGATACCCTCATTTACCAGATGCCGGGCTGGTGGATGGGCGAACCGTGGACGCTGAAAAAATACATCGACGAAGTGTTTACCGAAGGTCACGGCAAACTGTACGCCAGCGATGGCCGGACCCGCTCCGACGCGGCGAAAAAATATGGTTCAGGCGGCCTGCTGCAGGGTAAAAACTATATGCTCTCCCTCACCTGGAATGCACCGCTGCAGGCGTTTACCGACCCTGAGCAGTTCTTCGAGGGCGTCGGCGTCGACGGCCTGTATCTGCACTTCCACAAAGCCAACCAGTTCCTTGGCATGGACGGTCTGCCGACCTTTATCTGTAACGATGTGATCAAACAGCCGGATATTGCCGGGGATATCGCACGCTATCGGACTCATCTGAGCGAAATTTTTGCTTAACTGGTAGTTCGCCCATTCGAGTAAGAAGGAAAACAGTATGCTGACCGTGATTGCGGAAATTTGTATCAAGCCAGGCCGCCGTACTGCTGTTCTGCAGGCGATAGAGACGTTAACGCCAACCGTGCTGGCTGAAGAGGGCTGCGGCAGCTATCAGACGCTGATCGACCACAAAGCCCAGGTGCCGTGGAAGCAGCATTCGCCGGAGTCGATCTTTATGGTTGAGCACTGGGAGTCGCTGCGCCACCTTGAGCAGCACCAGCAGGCCGACCATATGGAACGCCACCGCACGGCGATTAAGCATGATGTGGTTGATGTGAAGATTTTCGTCTTAGAGCCGGCGTTTTAAACCCTCGCATCAGGTAGGGGCCAACCTTCTTTTTCGGTCGGCCCTTGAACATCCTATAACAGCGTTTTGCTGGCGAACTGTTCGCTGAGGTAGTCCAGAAAACAGCTGATGCGCGTCGACAGCGTGCTGTTGCGGTAGTAAACCGCATGGATGGGATGGCGCATCTCGTGCGTTTCAGCAACCAGCACCGGGATTAACCGGCCTTCAGCCAGATCCTCGCGGCTGAGGAAATCAGAAATACGCGTAATCCCCATGCCGTTAACCGCCAGCTGGCGCAGCGTTTCGCCACTGGAGGCAAACACCGTCGGTTTGATCTGCAAAAACACCCCTTCCGAACGCCACACCGGCCAGACGTTGTGCTGATCGAGATTGCTAAAGCCCAGCAGCTGATGATTCTCCACCATATCTGCCACGCTGTGCGGCGTACCGTGGCGGGCAAGATAGTCCGGGCTGGCCATCAGCCGCAGCTTACTGCTGCCGAGCGCGCGCGCGTGCATGGTGGAGTCGCGCAGGTCGCCGATGCGGATAGCGATATCGGTCTGCTGCTCCAGCAGGTCGATCACCACCTCATCAGTATTTAACTCCAGCTGGATCAGCGGGTAGCGGCGTGAAAACTCCGCCATCAGCGGCACAATCACATGCAGCATAAACGGCGTGGCGGCATTGACGCGCAGGCGCCCGGAAGGGATTTCTCGCCGCTGGGCGATCTGCTCTTCGGCGGTCTCTACCGAACGAATAATCTGGCGGGCGTGCTCCAGGAAGATCTGCCCTTCCTCAGTCAGCGCAATACGGCGGGTGGTGCGGTGCAGCAGCGTGGTCTGCAGCTTGCTCTCCAGGCGACTCAGCGCACGGCTGATGCCGGAGGTGGTCTGGTTTAGCTGGTCTGCAGCAGCGGTGATCGAACCGGTGTCGACCACCACCACCCACGCGCGTAACTCTTCAAGGGTGATTTTCACGAGAGGGCCTTGTGGTTAGAAGAGCGCACCCAACTGGATGCGAATGGCGCATCAATTCTAACAGAGGTTGATAAAAAAATTGCCATCCCGGCTGATACCCGGCAGCAGTTTTTTGCAGGAATAAATATCATCATGCATTTTTTCATTAAGGTTAATTTAATAATTCCCTGGCACAATCGCTAGCATCAGTCAGAAAAATAAAATTAACGGGAAAAATCTTATGAGCAAAGCAATCAGAATCTCGCTACCGCACGCAGATGCGCCATTTTTTCGCGGCCTGCATATTCTCGTTGCGCTGATGATCCTTGCGCAGATTATTAACTCTAATTTTACTGAGCGTGAAGCGCTGGATGAGAAAGGCCTGACGAGTATTATCACCTGGATGCATGTTATTTCCGGGTTCTCTCTTATTGTGTTGGGCGTCATCATGCTGGGCTGGATGTTAGCGCAGCGCGGTGCGCGCTATTATTTTTCCTGGTTACATTTTGATTTTAGCGACATTGCGCAAGATATCGCCACGCTGAAGCGCCTGCGTCTGCCTGAAGCCCATTCAGGAGGTATCGCTGCCACCATTCAGGGGCTGGGCGTGCTGTCACTGCTGGGCGTTGCCCTTTCCGGGGGGATCTGGTTTCTCTTGAATGCTGCGCAAAACCCGCTGGCGCATAGCGTGATGCACTGGCATAAAAATCTGACAACGTTTGTTGAAATCTATTTTTTCGCTCATGGAGCCATGGGATTACTTCATATTTTTCTCAACAGTAAGCTATTTCAACGCTGAAGTTAGAAAACAGCCTAATTCATCAGCTCTCAATGCAACTCAATTTATAAAAGAGAAAATGAGGTAATCCTGTGAAAATACACTCTCCCTACAGCCTGAAGTGGTGTAATGGCGGCCAGGAAATTAACGATACCAGTATTTTTATTCGCGAAAAATATCGTGAGACGTATAACGCCCAGTTAACAGAATGTATGCCCTGGCTACTGAGTCTGCATGACGCACAAGGGGAGCTTAACGCTGCCTGCGGTATCCGGCTGGCTGGCGCAGGGCCGCTCTATCTGGAGCAGTATCTCGACGCCCCTGTTGAAGTGCTGATGTCTGACCATTTCCCGCAGGAGATCGCGCGCAATACCCTCGTTGAAGTGGGGAATTTCGCCGCCAGCGACGGGGCATCCGCAAGGGTGATGTATGCCGCTGTCTGTCTGTTGCTTAATCGCTATCACTTCACACACATTGTTTTTACCGGGACCCATAAAATTCGCAATATCTTTTCACGCCTGCGCCTTAGCCCTGTGCTGTTAAGCGATGCTCACCCTGAACGCCTGCGCGGCAGCCGCGACAGGTGGGGTAGCTACTATCAGTATCAGCCACAGGTCATGGTGGGGGAGCTCGCTGGCGGCCAGTCAACGCTTAGCCAGAGCAGTCTGCTTTTTAGCCTGTTTGCCACGCTGCCAGACGCGCCATGGTCCTGTCCGGGGAGTACAGCATGCTTATAACGCTGCTTGAACAGTGGGCAGATCAGCGCCCCGAACAGCCCGCTCTGACCAACGAGAGCCGCAGCTGGAACTGGCGAGAGTACCGTGATGCCGTGTTCAGTATCGCGGCACAGCTTTCAGCCTTAAACATACGCCGCCTTGCACTGGCCGGTAATAACAGCGCTGAATGGGCCATCTTCGATCTTGCCTGCATTCATAGCGGGATTGTCTGCATACCCGTACCGCCTTTTTTTTCCAGTACCCAGCAGAGCTGGCTGCTCGAATCCTGCATGGCAGATGCCATCGTCGGGGGAGAACGGCGTTCAGGCTGGACCCGTGCGGCCTCCACTCTCGGTGAGCTGCAGATTCGCCGGGTTGAGGCGGCCACCGAGCTGCCTGCGGAAACGGCAAAAATCACTTACACCTCGGGAACTACCGGTGAACCAAAGGGGGTCTGTCTCAGTCTTGCAGGCATGAGCTGGAGTGCGCATACCCTCGCCATGCAAATGCGCCCTCTCTCCCTGCAGCGCCATATGGTGACGCTGCCTCTGTGCACGCTGCTCGAAAACCTGTGTGGCATCTATATTCCGCTCTGCTTAGGGGTTGAAACGATTGTCCTGCCTCCTGCAATGATCGGTTTTGAAGGATCCAGCCAGTTTAATCCTGCCAGCTTCGCGCAGGCGCTGACGCGCTGGCAGCCACAAAGCCTGGTTCTGGTGCCTGAGTTGATTCGCGTGCTTTATCAGTTACATCTGAAGCAGCCGGTCTGTACCGCCTCACTGCGTTTTGTTGCCGCAGGGGGCGCTAAGATTTCATCAGCCCTTCTCGAGCAGGCGCAACAGCTCGGGCTTCCTGTCTTTGAGGGCTATGGCCTGTCTGAATGTGGCTCTGTGGTGAGCCTTAACCTGCCTGGCAGCAATCAAACGGGCAGCGCGGGCAGGCTGCTTCCGGGCATCAGTGCAGCGCTTAACAATCGTGGAGAGCTGGTCATTGACAGCCCGGCAAACGCCCTCGGCTATCTCAACGGTTCGCTTCAGCATGGCGCTGTATGCAGCGGCGATATCGCTCATCTTGATGAGGCGGGATTTGTTCACATCACCGGACGCAAAAAAAACGTCCAAATTACCGCCTTTGGCCGTAATTTTTCACCGGAATGGATTGAGGCGGAAGCGATGGTTTGCCCTGCCGTGCGCCGGCTGGTGATCTTTGGTGAAGGATTGGCCACCAATGTTGCACTGGTCGATGCGATGCCGGGCATGGAGGAGGCCGCGCGCGCGCAGCTGCACCAGCTGTCGCAGCGGTTACCCGATTACGCCCAGCTGCATCACCTTTTGTTTACGCCGACGATCTCATCGCCGGCGGTATTAACCCCCAACGGTCGGCCACGGCGCGATGCCATCTGGCAATTATTCCATGAACAGATTCTCAGCTATAGCGAGGCGTCATAATGTCCTTCTACCAGACTCTTCAGGAGCAGACCCGTTCTGCGCGCGAAAAAATGCTCTCAACTCCGGTGATTGCCCACTGCAGCCAGGGCGCGGTCACCCGTGAAATGTATATCGCCTTCCTGACTCAGGCTTACTACCACGTTAGCCATACCGTACCGCTACTGATGTGCGCCGGAAGCCGGCTACCCGCCTCGCATGAGTGGGTGCGCGGTGCGCTGGCAGAATATATTGAGGAAGAGTATGGCCACCAGGAGTGGATACTCAATGATATCCAGCACTGCGGCGGCGATGTTGAACGCGTCAGAAACGGCCAGCCTGAAAAGGCCATCGAGCTGATGATCGCCTATCTTTATCACCGCATTGAGCGCGTGAACCCCATGAGTATATTTGGCATGGTTCAGGTGCTGGAGGGCACCAGCGTCGTGATTGCCACCCCCATCGCCGAGGCGCTGCAACAGTCGCTAGGGTTGGCGGAGGGTGCAACAACCTATTTGCGTTCCCACGGTGCGCTCGATATGGAGCACCTGAAATTCTTTGAATCACTGATGGATCGCGTGACCTCACCAGAAGACCAGCAGGCGATTATCCATACCGCACGTCGGGTCTATTCCCTGTATGGCGATATGCTGTCTCAACTGAGTGAACCGACTTATGAATCTGCATAATAAAAATATCGTGCTGACAGGCGCCAGCGGCGGTATTGGTCAGGCGCTGGCGATGAGCCTGGCACAAAAGGGGGCCCGGCTGTGGCTGGTTGGTCGCAATGCAGCGGCTCTGACTGAGCTTTGCGAGCGGCTTCCGCATCGGGCACACCACCGGGTGGTGGTGATGAACAGTTACAGCGACGAGGAAATTCAGAATCTGACGGAGACATTCTGGGGCAGTTCACGCCTGGATGTGCTGATCAATAATGCCGGCACCAGTTGCTTCGCTCTGTTTGACGAACAGTCGTACAGCGACATCCGCGAGCAGATCCGCGCCAATGTCGAACTCCCACTGTTACTGACCCGGGCGTTAGCCCGACAGTTTAATGCCGACGGTATCATCCTGAATGTGGGGTCTATCCTCGGTGAGATTGGCCATCCGGGCTATAGCGTTTACAGTGCCACCAAGGCGGCGCTTCATCGCTTTTCTGAAGCGCTGGGGCGAGAGCTTAGCTCGTCTGGCCTGTCCGTACTTTACGTCGCCCCGCGTGCCACCCGCACCGGGTTCAATTCCGCCTCTGCCAACGCCCTGAACCACTCGCTGAAAAATGGTGTGGATTCGCCGGAATTTGTTGCCAGCAAAATCGTATTTGCGCTGGAAAAACAGCGTAAGCGTCTGCGTCTCGGACTGGCAGAACGTCTGTTTGTTAAAATTAATGCTCTGTTTCCTTCGCTGGTCGACAGTGCGTTAGCTAAGAAAATGTCAGCCATTAATCACTTTGCCCGCCAGTCGGAAAAAGGAGCGGTAAAATGAAGGCGTTGAATATCTTTGTCGCGACTATCGCTATTTCACTGCCTGCGCTCTCTCAGGCAGCGGCCCCCCTCACTGAATTGCAGCAAGGCTGGTCCGTTTGCCAGTACCGCACGCTTGAAGATCAGAAAGTCGCCTGCTTTACGGCACTCAGTGAAAAAGCGCATCAGGCCTCCAGCGCCAGAAATGACCAACAGGCCGATCTGCTTATCTGGTCAGCTATCATTGACAGCAGCTGGGCGGGGGCCAAAGGCGGACTGGGAGCGCTCAGCCTGGTCAAACAGGCGCGCAGCAGTCTGGAAAAAGCCATCGCACTGGAGCCAGATGCACTTCAGGGATCGGCCTGGACCAGCCTGGGCGCACTTTACTATCAGGTGCCGGGCTGGCCAGTGGCTTTTGGGGATAATGATAAAGCCGATGAACTGCTGAAGAAGGCTCTGGCGATCAACCCTGATGGGATTGATTCCAATTACTTTTATGGCGATTTCCAACTCAAACAGGGTAATAAGGCGTTAGCCCGATCCTATCTGGAAAAAGCGCAACGGGCAGCGCCACGCCCGGGAAGAGAGATTGCGGATAGCGGTCGCCAAAGCGATATTCAGCGCGATCTGGCCAGGTTGGCCGGCGAATAATAAAAACTCAGCCCGAAGGGGGGTTCCCACTTCGGGCTGGCTGTTAATGCGGCTACGAAGCGTTAAACCTCGATTTCCGCCGTATCGCCTTTCTCCTGCAGCCAGTTGCGGCGATCTTCGGAGCGCTTTTTCGCCAGCAGCATATCCATCACTGCCAGGGTCTGCGCCACGTCCTCTTCGCTGATGGTCAGCTGCACCAGGCGGCGAGTATTGGGGTCGAGAGTGGTTTCACGCAGCTGCAGCGGGTTCATTTCGCCCAGCCCTTTAAAGCGCTGTACGTTAGGTTTGCCCTTCTTGCGCTTCAGCTGCTCCAGCACGCCCTCTTTCTCTTCCTCATCCAGCGCGTAATAGACCTCTTTGCCCAGGTCAATACGGTAGAGCGGCGGCATGGCAACATAGACGTGGCCGTTCTGCACCAGGGTACGGAAGTGACGCACGAACAGCGCGCACAGCAGGGTCGCAATGTGCAGACCGTCGGAGTCCGCATCCGCAAGGATACAGATCTTACCGTAGCGCAGCTGGCTGAGATCTTCGCTGTCGGGATCGATACCGATCGCCACCGAGATGTCGTGCACCTCCTGCGACGCCAGCACTTCATCCGAAGAGACTTCCCAGGTGTTCAGGATCTTACCCTTGAGCGGCATGATCGCCTGATACTCACGATCGCGCGCCTGCTTGGCCGATCCGCCCGCCGAGTCCCCTTCCACCAGGAACAGTTCGGTACGGCTGAGATCCTGCGCGGTACAGTCCGCCAGCTTGCCCGGCAGCGCCGGACCGCTGGTGAGCTTTTTACGCACCACTTTCTTGGCGGCACGCATGCGGCGCTGAGCGCTGGAAATAGCCAGCTCGGCCAGCATTTCTGCCGCCTGCACGTTCTGGTTCAGCCACAGGCTGAAGGCATCTTTCACCACGCCGGAAACAAAGGCGGCGCACTGGCGCGAAGAGAGGCGCTCTTTGGTCTGCCCGGCAAACTGCGGATCCTGCATTTTGACCGACAGCACGTAGGCGCAGCGATCCCAGATATCTTCCGCCGACAGCTTCACGCCGCGCGGCAGGATATTGCGGAACTCGCAGAACTCGCGCATCGCATCCAGCAGGCCCTGACGCAGACCGTTAACGTGCGTGCCGCCCTGCATGGTCGGGATCAGGTTAACGTAGCTTTCGGTGAGCAACTCACCGCCTTCCGGCAGCCACAGCAGCGCCCAGTCCACCGCTTCCACATCTCCGGCGTAAGCACCGACAAAGGCTTTTTCCGGCAGCGTTGGCAGGCCGTTAACCGCCTCCATCAGGTAGTCGGTCAGACCATCGGCGTAGCACCAGCTCTGTTCGGTATTGTTCAGCTTGTCTTTAAAGACAATTTCTACGCCCGGGCAGAGTACCGCTTTGGCTTTCAGCAAGTGGCTGAGGCGCGAAACCGAGAAGCGCGGGCTGTCGAAGAAGGATTCATCAGGCCAGAACTGCACGCGGGTGCCAGTGTTGCGTTTACCGACGGTGCCGGTTACCACCAGGTCCTGAACCTTATCGCCGTTCTCAAACGCCATTTCGTAGATTTCGCCATTACGGCGTACGGTCACTTCCACGCGTTTGGAGAGGGCGTTAACCACCGAGATCCCCACGCCGTGCAGGCCGCCGGAGAATTGGTAGTTTTTGTTGGAGAATTTGCCCCCGGCATGCAGGCGGCAGAAAATCAGCTCAACGGCCGGCACGCCCTCTTCAGGGTGGATATCCACCGGCATGCCGCGCCCGTCGTCGATAACTTCCAGCGACTGATCGGCGTGCAAAATCACTTCCACGCGCTTGGCGTGACCGGCCAGCGCTTCATCCACGCTGTTGTCGATCACTTCCTGACCTAAATGGTTAGGGCGCACGGTATCGGTGTACATGCCCGGGCGGCGACGCACGGGTTCAAGGCCGCTGAGAACCTCAATGGAATCAGCGTTATAGCTGGATTGAGTCATCGTTACAATCTGATTGATAATGGCTAAAAATGCGTGTCCAGACTCCGGCTTATCTCAGTCCCGGAAGCCCAGGAAATCGATCATTGCGGAGAAATGGCGTTCGAATCCGATAAAAGCATGGTTTCCGCCCTCTTCTACCGTTTGACGGCAGGCGCTGTAGTAGTCCAGAGCCTGGCGGTAGTCGAGCACTTCATCGCCCGTTTGTTGCAGCAGCCAGATCAAATCCGGCGACTCTAACGGGTCAATCTGCATCACTTTTAGATCGTAAATATGGCGAGACTCTAACACATATTGCTGGCCGGTGTATGGGTTCTCATTATTGCCAAGGTAATCCGCCAGCAGCTCAAACGGGCGTACCGCCGGGTTCACCACCACCGCAGGCAGCGCAAAGCATTGCGACAGCCAGGTGGCATAATAGCCGCCAAGAGAAGAGCCAATAATACCCAGCGGTTCGCCCGCCGACTTCATGACAAACTCCTCCAGCAGGGCCGCAGCCTCAGCGGGAAATGCCGGCAGTTGCGGCACATGCAGGGTAATATTTGGGTGGTGCTGTGCCAGCCACTGTTTAAAGATGGTCGCTTTTGCCGACTGCGGAGAGCTGTTGAAACCGTGCAGATAGAGCAGGGTTGCCATCGATCAGTATCCTTCTGAGTCGAGATCGGGGTTAAATTTGCGGGTCGCCAGACGCTGAACTTCGGTTTCCAGCCGTCCGTCATCATACAGATCCAGCCAGCGCCATCCCGGCGCTTCCGCATCAATGGTGAAGTTGGTGCAGTGGGGTTTAAACTGGACGCAGGTGGACGGGCTGGCCAACACGCGCCGTCCGTGCCAGTCGAGGTCAAGCTCCTGATGAATATGCCCACACAGCAAGGTTTTTGCCAGCGGGTAGCGCTGTAATACCGCATCCAGCATATGCGGATTGCGCAGGCTGTGCTGATCGAGCCAGGAGCAGCCGGAAGGCAGGGGATGATGGTGCAGCAGTACCAGCGTGTGGCGCTGGGGTTCAGCGGCCAGCGCGCGCTCCAGCCACTCCAGCTGGTAGTCACTTAACTCGCCGTGCGGGACGCCGAACACCTGGCTGTCCAGCAGCACGATTTGCCAGCGATCGCCCACCAGCACCTGCTTTTCATCGGCAATACTCGACTCCGCCAGCGTGCTGAACATCGCCGGCTGAAAGTCGTGATTGCCGGGCAGCCAGACGCAGGGAGCCGGCAGGCGAGCAATACCCTCAGCAAAATGCTGATAGGCTTCGACCGAGTGATCCTGCGCCAGGTCGCCAGTGGCGACAATCAGATCGTAATGACGCTGCCCGGCGGCGATCGCCTCCAGTACCGCGTCATAACTGGCCCAGGTGTTCACACCGAGTAACGTTTCGTGTTTACCTGCAAAAAGGTGGGTATCCGTTATCTGTAAAATCCTGACTCTGGACCCACTCGCCACAGGAAGTTTTAACAGGCTATCCAATCAAAGTCCTTAACTCGCTCTGAAATTGTCGCAGCGTTCTAAAAAACCGGGGCTGCCATTGCGCCATGGAACAAACAGTAACGCAGCCAGTCCGCAAGAAACTGGTTAATCTGATGCTTTTCATCACGCTGATGCAGCTTTTTATTTGGATAATCATAGCGTGCTTTAAAGCGGTAGATCTGCTGAGTGGAACACACTTCCGCCACCATCGCGTCATGATACAGGCGAACCGACATCGATGGCAGGCTCCAGTAACTGACGGCCGGTGCGGTCTGTTTTACCTCAACCAGCGTGGTGTAGCGCGTTGATTCCAGGATAGTTATCTGGTAACTGGCGCCATTAACCTGATACGTCACGGACTCCCCCGCCTGGTCCTCTTTGGGCAACAGGCGACGCAGTTGCGCAAAATTGGTTTCGCAAACGCGCATCATTTCTGGAAAGTCAGGGACATAACGTTTCATTATTCGGGGTTCCATTCATCACAAAGCTGTTTATGGTGCAGCTCCAGCCATTGCAAAGCAATGACAGCAGCGGCGTTATCTATTTTCCCCTGTTCCACCCACTGGTAAGCCTGAGTTCGGCTGACCACATGCACAAGAATATCCTCATTCTCTTCCTCCAGACCGTGGTTTCCCTGCGCCACGCTGGCATCCACTTCTCCCACAAACACCGCAAGGCGTTCTGAGGTTCCTCCCGCGCTGGAGAGGTAGTTAATTATGGGTTTAATGCGCCCGGGAGTCAGCCCGGCTTCTTCCAGCGCTTCGCGTCTGGCGACCTCTTCCGGCGTTTCACCCGGTTCCATCATCCCCGCCACCAGTTCAAGCACCCACGGCGTTGGGCTGGTGTCGTAAGCGGCGATACGGATCTGCTCGATTAACACCACTTCGTCGCGCAGCGGATCATAGGGTAGCAGCACTGCGGCATGACCGCGCTCCAAAATTTCTCGTGATACTTCACCACTCATCCCGCCATTAAACAAGCGGTGACGAAAGCGGTAGCGCTCCAGCGAAAAAAAACCACGATAGAGGGTCTCTCGTGCAATAATTTCTACATCGTTTTTGGTGAAAGTCACCGGGTATTTGTTACTTGTTGCCATAACAACAGCTCCTGTGAAATGGTGGCCAAAACGTAAAATGCAATCGTAATCCGCCTGATGTCTGGTTCTTAATGAAATATTTAAGTAAATTAAGGCAGGATGGCACTTTCAGCCAACTTACCTTCTCGGAACTCTCTGCTATCATCGGCGATAATTTTTGGCTTACGTCAGCGCTACCATAGCAATTTTGCTGCACTACAAGGAATGCAAATGAACAAACTGCTCCCTTTACTCATCGGTCTGAGCCTGGGCGGCTTCAGTGTTGCCAGCCAGGCTGAGAACCTGCTGCAGGTGTATCAGCAGGCTCGTTTATCCAATCCTGACCTTCGTAGCTCAGCAGCCGATCGTGATGCGGCATTTGAGAAGATTAATGAAGCACGTAGCCCGCTGTTACCTCAGCTGGGACTGGGTGCCGACTACAGCTACAACAACGGCTACCGCGACGCGCGCGATTCGAACAGCACCTCGAAAAGCACCTCACTGCAGCTGACTCAGACCATTTTTGATATGTCAAAATGGCGCGCGCTGACCCTGCAGGAAAAAACCGCCGGGATTCAGGATGTCACTTATCAGACCGCGCAGCAAACGCTGATCCTCAACACCGCGACAGCGTATTTCAACGTGCTGAATGCGATTGATACCCTCTCCTACACCGAAGCGCAGAAACAGTCGATCTACCGTGAACTGGATCAGACCACTCAGCGCTTTAACGTGGGCCTGGTCGCCATCACCGACGTGCAGAATGCGCGCTCACAGTACGACACCGTGCTGGCCAACGAAGTGACGGCGCGTAACGATCTTGATAACGCGGTTGAAACGCTGCGCCAGGTGACCGGGAATTACTACCCGAGCCTCGCCTCGCTTAACGTTGATAACTTCAAAACCGAGAAGCCACAGCCGGTTAACGCGCTGCTGAAAGAGGCCGAGAGCCGCAACCTCAGCCTGCTCTCTGCCCGTCTGTCGCAAGACCTGGCGCGTGAGCAGATCCGCTCTGCGGAAACTGGCCATATGCCAACCGTAGACCTGACCGCGTCAACCGGTTTGTCGAACAACCGTTACAGCGGCGACCGCGCCACCAATAACGACAACATCAGCGGTAGCAACCAGGTTGGCTTAAGCTTCAACCTGCCGCTGTACAGCGGCGGCTCGGTGTCGTCACAGGTGAAGCAGGCGCAGTATGCGTTTGTGGCAGCCAGCGAGCAGCTGGAAGGCGCGCACCGCTCCGCCGTGCAGACCGTCCGCTCCTCGTTTAACAACGTGAATGCCTCCATCAGCAGCATCGAAGCGTACAAGCAGGCCGTGGTTTCTGCCCAGAGCTCGCTGGATGCAATGGAAGCGGGTTACTCCGTAGGTACCCGTACCATCGTTGACGTGCTGGATGCGACCACCACGCTGTATGACGCAAAGCAGAAGCTGGCTAACGCCCGCTACAGCTATATGATCAACCAGCTGAACATCAAATCTGCGCTCGGTACGCTGAACGAGCAGGATCTGGCGACGCTGAATAATCATCTGGGCAAGGATATCAATACCTCACCGGAAGCTGTGGCACCAGAAAATCCACAGCAGGTTGCCCGCGTCGACGGCAATGAAAGCGCCCCGGCCGCGCGCCAGGCAGCAGCCACCAGCCGCCCGGCAGCAAACCGCAGCAGCGGCAATCCTTTCAGTCAGTAATCTCCCCGCGGGGCAGCCAACGCTGCCCCGTTTTATTTCGATCCCACCTGTCTTAACCTCTCCTTCACAATCAAACGTATAGCTAAGTAAAGATCCCCGGTCTGTCACGCCTCATCGCTTCATTTTTCACCGCTATTCCCCTATCCTATGCACTACCTTTGGGCACAGGACGAAAAGTGATGAAACGGACTAAACAGATTAATCATGCCTCCTTTCGCAAAAGCTGGAGCGCACGCCATTTAACGCCGGTGGCGCTGGCGGTTACCGCCGTATTTATGCTGGCCGGTTGTGAGCAGTCAGACGAGACCGTCTCGACTTATATGAACGCCGATGACTGTTCGAGCGCCAACCCGGGCAAGAGCGAGCAGTGCACCACGGCCTATAACAAAGCTAAAGAAGAGGCGGTGAAAACCGCACCGAAATATGCCACCCGCGAAGACTGCGTGGCGGAATTCGGTGAAGGCCAGTGTCAGCAGGCTCCGGCTCAGGCTGGCGTGGGCACCACCAATGCTGAATCTCAGTCCAGCGGCAGCTTCTGGATGCCGCTGATGGCCGGTTACATGATGGGCCGCATGATGGGCGGCGGTATGGGCCAGCAGCAGCCGCTGTTCTCCTCTAAAAACCCAGCCAGCCCGGCCAACGGCAAATTCGTTGATGCCAGCGGCAAAAGCTACGGCGCAGCTACCCCTGGCCGTACCATGACGGTGCCTAAATCCGCCATGGCACCAAAACCTGCCACTACCAGCACCGTAATGCGCGGCGGCTTTGGTGAAAGCGTTGCCAAGCAGACCAGCATGTCACGCAGCAGCGCGGCTTCCGGCTCCAGCCGCAGCTTTGGGGGCTAATCGCTGATGAAGCGTATTGCCATCACTGAACGCCCAGGCTGGCGGGAAAAGGCCACGGAGTTTGGTTTTCGTTTTCACACCATGCACGGCGAGCCGTACTGGTGTGAAGATGCCTATTACCAGTTCACCTTAGAGCAGATTGAAACGCTGGAAGATGTCACCAGCGAGCTGCATCAGATGTGCCTGCAGGCGGTGGAGATGGTGGTCGGCAGCGACGAGCTGCTGGAGAAGTTTCGCATCCCCAAACACACCTGGGATTTCGTGCGCGAGTCGTGGAAAAGCGGCCAGCCGTCGCTCTACTCCCGCCTCGATCTCGCCTGGGATGGTGTGACGCCGCCTAAGCTGCTGGAAAACAACGCGGATACGCCAACTTCGCTGTATGAAGCGGCCTTTTTCCAGTGGCTGTGGCTGGAAGATCAGCTGAACGCCGGCCAGCTGCCGGTCGGCAGCGACCAGTTTAACAGCCTGCAGGAGAAGCTGATCGAGCGCTTCGCCGAGCTGCACCAGCAGCACGGATTCAGCTGGCTGCACTTCGCCTGCTGCCGCGATACCGATGAAGATCGCGGCACGGTGCAGTATCTGCAGGATTGCGCTACCGAAGCGGGCCTGCCGAGCGAATTCCTCTATATGGATGAGATTGGCCTCGGCGAGAAAGGGCAGTTCACCGATCAGCATGACCAGGTGATCGCCAATCTGTTCAAACTCTACCCGTGGGAATTTATGCTGCGCGAGGTGTTCTCCACCAAGCTGGCCGATGCGGGCGTGCGCTGGCTGGAGCCGGGTTGGAAGAGCATTATTTCTAATAAAGCGCTGCTGCCGCTGCTGTGGAAGATGTTCCCGGATCACCCCAATCTGTTACCCGCCTACTTTGCCGAAGACAACGTGCCGCACATGGATAAATACGTGGTGAAGCCGCTGTTCTCCCGTGAAGGCGCGAATATTCGCATTGTGGAAAACGGTCAGGAGATTGCCCGCGTTGACGGTCCGTACGGTGAGGAAGGAATGATCGTACAGCAGTTCCATCCGCTGCCGAAGTTTGGCGATAGCTATACGCTGATTGGTTCATGGCTGATCAACGATCAGCCAGCAGGAATTGGTCTGCGCGAGGATCGCGACTTGATCACCCAGGATCTGTCACGATTTTATCCGCACGCGTTTATCGAGTAATCGCGTAAACGGGCGAGGCATGCCTCGCCCCTTCAATCATCCCACCTGCACCGACAACATACTTAACGACCCCATCACAATCCCGTCCACCGGGATCGCTATCGCCTCGCCCGCGGCGCGTGCGCCCAGCACATACAGCAACGGCAGATAGTGCTCCGGCGTCGGGTTCGACAAGGCGGCGCCTTCATGCTGCATAAAGTTCACCAGCGGATGCTGCGCTGACTCTCCTTCCCAGCTCAGATTATCGCGCACGTACTGATTGAACGATTCCGCCCAGGGATAGGCTGCGGCATCGCCGCCCCAGCGCACCATGCGCAGGTTGTGCACCACGTTACCGCTGGCCACGATCATGATGCCCTGTTCGCGCAGCGCCGCCAGCTTGCGACCCAGCTCAAAGTGGTAAGCAGGCGGCCTGGTGCCGTCAACGCTCAGCTGCACGACCGGAATATCGGCATCGGGATACATCTTGATCAGCACGCCCCAGGAGCCGTGGTCAAAACCCCACTCGCGGTCGAGTTCTACCGCTACCGGAGCCAGCGCATCGGCAACCTGCTGTGCCAGCGCGGGCGAGCCCGGTGCCGGATAGTGGGTATCGAACAGCGCCTGCGGGAAACCGCCGAAGTCATGGATAGTGCGCGGTTTCTCCATCGCGGTGACTGCGGTGCCACGCGTGTACCAGTGTGCGGAAACCGCAATAATCGCTTTCGGGCGCGGCAGCGTTTTACCCAGCTCACGCCAGGTTTCAGTGTAGATATTCTCTTCCAGCACGTTCATCGGGCTGCCGTGTCCAAGGAAAAGCGCGGGCATACGTGAGTGGCTCATGTTAAAACTCCAGGCAATATTGTGCTCAATGACGCCTACATTACGCGCTTTATTTCACGGATGAACCTGGATAAGCCTGACGGAGATATTCAGAAAATTTGAAGGGGAAAAACGGGAAGGAGAAGATTAGCAGGGCCGGATAAACCGGCCCTGAAGGGCTTAACTGGCCTGACGCGTCTCGTGACTGCGGCGGTAAGCCACCAGGTCTTCGATGGTCACAACCGGCATGTCGTGCTGCTTAGCAAACACGATAGCTTCAGGGGCATGCGCCATTGAGCCATCGTCGTTAGTCAGCTCACACAGCACGCCCGCAGGCTTAAAGCCGGCCAGCGTCACCAGGTCAATGGTCGCTTCGGTGTGGCCGCCACGGGTCAGCACGCCGCCAGCACGGCCGCGCAGCGGGAATACATGGCCAGGGCGATTCAGATCGCTCGGCTTAGTATCATCGGCAATCGCGGTGCGGATGGTAGTCAGGCGGTCAGTAGCTGAAACGCCGGTGGTGACGCCTTTGGCGGCTTCGATAGTCACGGTAAAACCCGTACCGTAAGCGCTGGTGTTGTCCTGCACCATCATCGGCAGCTCAAGCTCCTGCAGACGCTGTTCGGTCAGACACAGGCAAACAATACCGCTGCCGTGACGGATGGTCAGCGCCATCTGCTCAACGGTCATGGTTTCCGCGGCGAAGATCATATCGCCTTCGTTCTCACGATCTTCATCGTCTAAAACCATCACACCGCGGCCAGCGCGCAGCGCTTCGATAGCACGGGTTACACGCTGTTCAGGCGTGCCAAATTCAGAAAGTAGCGACTGATTCATGGTAAAAAAACCTTAATTAATTTATGGGTTACCAGAACCAGGGCGTGCTTAGGAGTGTCATGCAGTGACAAAAAATAACGCGAGGCAGGCAAAAGCCCGACAAGATTCGTTACTCTCTCCCATCCGGACTCTAACCGTCGGCCCCGGAATCACACCGGGTCTGCTGTCCTTCAGAATTGCTCCTGAAGCGCTCGCGGGCTTTCAGCGTCAGCTGATTTACCGCCGGTGGGGAATTTCGCCCCGCCCTGAGAATAAGCAAAAACATCATAACGCTGAAAAAGTAGCAGAGCAACGAACAAAAACATCAAATAGATTGTCAGCAGATGACTAAGGCATTTCCTGTTTATTCATTTCAGGTTTAACCTTTTAGCGTCAGGGATTACACTAAGGTAAAACCCGCTGCTACCAGGAAGCCGCTATGATCGACGCAAAAAAAATTGAACAACTGGCCCGTCAGGTCCATGACTCCATGCCGAAAGGGATCCGCGAGCTGGGTGATGATGTGGAGAAGAAAATTCGCCAGACATTACAGGCGCAGTTAACCCGTCTGGACGTGGTGAATCGCGAAGAGTTTGATGTGCAGACTCAGGTGCTGCTGCGCACGCGTGAGAAACTGGCCGCGCTGGAACAACGCCTGGCCGAGCTGGAAGCGAAAGTGGCACAGCCTGCTACAGCTGCAACGCCAGCGGTTTCTGCAACACCAGCGACCTCTGCAACAGCGGCCACCAGCGAGCCGAAAGCGCCAAACTGAGTGAGTTAAGCGGCTGCCCGCAAGGGCAGCCGACAGCCATCAGCTTTTACCGGTGCCTGAAATAATTGTCTTGATGATATTACTGGTTGAAATACCGTCTTCGAAGTTCAGCACCCGCACGTCACCGCCGTTAGCCCATACTTCTTTACTGCCCGCGATATCTTCCGGCTTATAGTCCCCGCCTTTCACCAGCAGGTCCGGCAGCACTTCAGCAATCACCCGCTGTGGCGTGTCCTCTTCAAAACCGATGACCCAGTCCACGGCTTCCAGCGCACCCAGCACGATCATACGATTGACCAGCGGGTTTACGGGGCGCGTTTCGCCCTTCAGGCGACGGGTTGAAGCATCGCTGTTGACCGCCACAATCAGGCGATCCCCCAGCTTACGCGCATTGGCAAGATAGGAGACGTGCCCCGCGTGCAGAATGTCGAACACGCCGTTGGTCATCACCACTTTCTCGCCGCGCTGGCGCGCCTTGGCGACTTCAGCAATCAGCTGTGCTTCATCCATCACGCCAAAGCCGGATTCAGGGCGCGCATGAATGGCGTTCTCCAGCTCAACCGGGGAAACCGTCGAGGTCCCCAATTTACCGACCACCACGCCCGCCGCGGCATTCGCCAGGAAGCAGCTCTCTTCCAGCGTATTGCCTGCCGCCAGCGCAGCCGCCAGTACGCCAATCACCGTATCACCGGCACCGGTAACGTCGAACACTTCCTGCGCCTGGGTTGGCATATGGAACGGCTCTTTGCCCGGCTGCAGCAGCGTCATACCGTGCTCGGAACGCGTGACCAGCAGCGCCGACAGGCCGTGCTGCTGCATCAGTGCCGTACCGCGCTCGACGATATCCGCTTCGCTTTTACATTTGCCCACCACCGCTTCGAACTCGGAGAGGTTTGGCGTCAGCAGCGTTGCACCGTGATAACGTGAGAAATCAGTCCCTTTCGGGTCGACCAGCACCGGTACGCCCGCTTCGCGTGCCAGCGCGATCATGGTTTCAACGCTGGCCAGCGCGCCTTTGGCGTAGTCAGACAGCACCAGCGCACCAATTTTCGGCAGCGCCTCACGGATGCGCTCGTGCATTGGCTCCGGATTAACCCCGTCAAAGCCCTCTTCAAAATCGAGGCGGATCAGCTGCTGGCTGCGTGACAGCACGCGCAGTTTGGTGATGGTTGGATGCGTCGGCACCGCCACAAAATCACACCGCACGTTCACCCCGGCCAGGGTCGCGCTCAGCGCCTGCGCGGCTTCATCAATCCCGGTCAGGCCCACCAGACGCGAACCGGCACCGAGAGAAGCGATATTCATCGCCACGTTGGCCGCGCCTCCCGGGCGCTCCTCCACATGGTCCACTTTGACCACCGGCACCGGGGCCTCTGGGGAGATGCGACTGGTTGGGCCGTGCCAGTAGCGATCCAGCATCACATCGCCAACCACCAGAACACCCGCGCGCGAAAAATCGGGCAGTGTAATTTTCATTCCAGACACTCCAGACTGCAGTTTAAACAGGAAAAATTATGCGCGCGATGATAGCACAACTTGCTGCTGACCATCATCACGCGCCGAACACCCACTCAGGCTCCCAGCCACTTCTGCCAGCTGGCATTGACCTGGGCCTTTTCCGCGCTGAATGCGCTCTCCTCTACGTGCCCCGGCAGCTCCTGCAAAGCGAGATGGTGCAGCGCATCGCGCAGCGAAACGTAGGCCTGGGTCAGCGCTTGCGCCTCGGCCTGCGCCATCTTGTCGCCATTTGCCAACAGTTCGAGGATGCGCACGTTATCGGACCAGCGCGTCAGCGTCGGATCCTGGGCGGCGTAGCGTAAGACCAGGTATTGCGTAATGAATTCAATATCGGTGATACCGCCCTCATCCGCTTTCAGATCCCAGCGCCCTTTATGCTTGTGCCCAAGGTGCGCGCGCATCTTCTCGCGCATTTCCCGCACTTCGGTTTTCAGCGCGTCAGGCTCGCGCGGCAGCGAAAGAATGCCACGGCGGATCTGGTCAAAGCGCTGACTCAGCGCCCCGTCACCAAACACAATGCGCGCCCGCACCAGTGCCTGATGCTCCCAGGTCCAGGCTTCATTGCGTTGGTAATCATCGAAGGCATCGAAGGTACTGACCAGCATCCCCGCCGCACCGGACGGGCGCAGGCGCGCATCGACTTCATACAAAATGCCGGAGGAGGTGCGGGTGCTGAACAGATGCATCACGCGCTGCGCCAGGCGCAGGTAAAACTGGCGCCCGTCGATGCTGCGCTCACCCAGCGTCACGGCATCCACCGGGCAGTCGTGCAGGAATACCAGATCGAGATCGGAACTGTAGCCCAGCTCCCAGCCGCCCAGCTTGCCATAGCCGACCACGGCAAAGCCCCGCTCGCTGTCGCTGGTCAGGTGCGACGGGCGACCGTAGCGCTGCACCATCATATTCCATGCCTGCTGTACCACCGCTTCGATCATCGCTTCGGCCAGCCAGGTCAGATGGTCGCTGACCTTCATGACCGGCAGGGTTTTGGCGATATCGGCGGCGGCAATGCGCAGATGCTGCGCCTGTTTAAACTGGCGTAGCGCCTCCAGCTGCTGCTCTTCGTCCTCTTCCGGGATGCGCAGCAGATACTGGCGCAGCTCGTCGCGGTAGGCATCGGTGGCGGTCGGCTGGTACAGCGTGGCCGGGTCGAGCAGCTCATCAAGCAGCAGCGGGTGGCGCGCCAGCTGGCTGGCAACCATCGGTGAGGCGGCGCACAGGCGGATCAGATGTTTCAGCGCGCCGTCGAATTCGGTCAGCAGTTCGAGATAGGTCGAGCGGGTGACCACGCCTAGCAGCAGCGGGGTCAGGCGGCTGAGCGTAACCGGGGCATCATCGCGCGGCACCACTTCACTCAGCAGGCGCGGCATCAGCTGATCCAGCGCCTGGCGGCCGCGTGGACCAATGGTGCGTTTATCCACATCCAGGCGGAATTCGGTGATGGTGCGCCACAGCAGCTGGCGGGCGGCGCTGTCGAGATGCGGCACCAGCGGTGCCAGCTCGGCTTCTTCCAGCTGATCCTGCCACAGCACGCCGTATTCACCCGCGTCGCGACTGTCGCCGCTCTCTGAGCTATCGTCGCCGATCAGATCGTTAAAGATGGTGCGCACCTGCGCCATATGGATATCAAGCTGGTCATGCA
This sequence comes from Erwinia aphidicola, assembly GCF_024169515.1. Lineage (NCBI taxonomy): Bacteria > Pseudomonadati > Pseudomonadota > Gammaproteobacteria > Enterobacterales > Erwiniaceae > Erwinia > Erwinia aphidicola. The sequence goes on from NZ_JAMKCQ010000001.1 coordinate 1,040,064, forward strand.
ATGCCTGCCAGTCGCTGAAATCCATCGCCCAGGCAAGGCGGGCGCGGTCCAACTCAGCCACCGGCAGCGTCTGCGTCTGTTCGTCGTTGATGCTCTGCAACAGATTCTCCAGGCGACGCAGGAACAGATAGGCATCGCGCAGCTGGCTAACCTGCCCTTGCGGCAGCAGATGCAGCTCGCCAATCGCGTGCAGCGTCGGCAATAAGGAGCGCATTTGCAGCGATCGTTCGCGACCGCCGCGTATCAGCTGGAAGACCTGCACGATAAATTCGGTTTCGCGGATACCGCCAGCGCCCAGCTTAATGTTATCGGTCAGCCCGCGCCGCCGTACTTCACGCGCGATCATGCTTTTCATATTGCGCAGCGACTGGATCACGCTGAAATCAATGTAGCGGCGAAAGACAAACGGGCGCAGCGTCTGGCGCAGCTCTTCGCTCCAGCGGTCGTCGCTGTCGCCCATCAGGCGCGCTTTCACCATCGCGTAGCGTTCCCAGTCGCGCCCCTGCTCCTGGTAATAATCTTCCAGCGCGGCAAAGCTCAGCACCAGCGGGCCGCTGTCGCCAAACGGGCGCAGGCGCATATCCACACGGTAAACAAAGCCATCCACGGTGGGCTGATCCAGCACCTTAATCAGGCGCTGCCCAAGGCGGGTGAAGAACTGCGCATTATCCAGCTCGCGGCGGCCCCCCTGGGTGGTGCCGTTTTCCGGCCAGGTGAAGATCAGGTCAATATCAGAGGAGAAATTAAGCTCGCCACCGCCCAGCTTGCCCATACCGAGGATCAGCAGCGGCTGCGGCTCCCCGGCGGCATTCACCGGCGTGCCGAAATCGCGGCAGCAGGCGTGCCACAGCCAGTCGCGCGCAGCGACTATCAGCGTCTCCGCCAGCTCGCTCAGCTGGCGCAGGCTCTGCTCTGTACTGCTGGTCGCCAGCGTCTGCATCCAGGCGATACGCGTCAGCATATGGCGGCGGAACAGGCGCAGCTCGCGCATCAGCGCATTTTCATCCTGCGCCGCGGCCAGCTGCGCCTGTAACCACTGCGGATAGTGTTGCCATTCATCCGGCTGCGGCTGCTGCTGCTGGATCTGCTGCCACCAGTCGGGGCATTTTGCCAGGTTATCGCTGATAAAATCGCTAAATGCCAGAACCGCCTTTTGCTGTTCACTGGCCCCGCTGAAAATGGGATCGAGCAGTGCGATCTGCCCGGTCAGTAACGATGGCAACATAATCACTCCCTTATAAAAAGCCGCACGCCAAAGGTTTTACACGCTGCCGTTCTTCCAGAACGCCGCCTGTTTCAGCGCCTGCTGGCGATGACTGTCCAGCCACACTTCCTGCTGGCTGACAATCGCCTGCTGCAGCTGCTGCCAGCTTTGCAGCCAGCTGTTGACCACATCAGGTTGATAGGCACCGGCCAGCAGATGAACGGCCAGCAGCTGACGATGCAGGCGCGTCAGTTTGTCCTGATACTCGCCCGAATGGTTGACGTGAGCGAAGGTCTCTTTCAGGTCGGCGGCAATGCGCCCGAGCATGATATCGCTGAAGCGTTTAAATGAGCCCTGCAGCTTGGCATCCGCCTTTTGATCGACAAACGCACGCCAGCCTTCGGTGACAATCCAGTTAGTAAGCGCTAACTGGGTCTCCAGCCAGACCGGACTGAAACAGAGCTTTTCAGCGCTGACATTCTCTTCCAGCAGCGCCTCTTCCAGCATGGTTAGTTTTTGGCGCAGATCGCTGCTGGCCTTGCGCGGAACCAGCGCGCCGTACAGAGAGAACACCTGACGCAGCGTCTCCAGCGCATCCTTGATCTGCGGCAGTGCGCCGCTGACGCCGCGCAGCCACAGCTCTTCGTGATACTGCCACTGGCTGAGAGCCAGCAGGAACCCGCTGCGCATCCCCTCTTCTACCGTTGCTTTCGGCTTGACCTTCAGCAGCGGAACCGGGCGCAGCGGGCGCGGTGGATTGCCCTGCGCCAGCGCATAGCCGCGTGCGGCTTTGCTCAGGCTGCCGAGGCGCAGGCCCTCCAGCGTGGCCAGCTCGGCGGCGAAGGCCAGCAGATCGTCACGCTGGCCACTTTTCAGCTCCAGCTCGATTTCTCTCAGCGGCTCGCTTAACGCACCGGCACTGACTTCCCCGCAGTCGTAAGCCACTTCAATCTCGCTTTGCAGGTAAGTAACCACCCACTTTTCGCGCACGAAATGGGTACTGAACAGCGCGTTGAGACGCTGTTGCAGCGCGGCCACGTCGGTGCCTGCAGGCCAGACGTCGGCAGGCAGCAGGGCGATATCGAGCTCAGGCTGGCCGAGGGCCACATTGTATTCCGGCCGCTGATGCAGCCCGCCCACCGTCTGCCCGGCGGTTTTTAGCGTCATCTCGTAGCTGTCGCCAAAGCCGCGGATGCGCAGGCCCATATCCCAGCGGCGCAGCTGGCTGTCGTCGGTTTCAAAGTAGATGTTGGTGAGCTTCTGCCCCGCGCTGTGCTGGTGAGGCCAGTTCGCCAGTTTATCGGCAATTTTTGATGCAGCTTCTGCCGCGGCGATGAACTTTAATTCGATTTCGATGGTCATATTGTCTTATTTACGTCGTTAACGGCACGGTAAACGGTTAAGGTAACTGATTATGCCTGCTTTATGACAGGTAGCTTAACCCGAAGAGTAATGCACAAGCGACAGGGCTGTCTCTGCTTTATTACGCTTTCGCGTGCCCGCTCTCACGCTCTTTGAGACCAGGATAGTTCTCATTCAGCTTTCTGCGAGGCCGCTCCAGACTGTGCCTTTACTTTTTTCCAGCACTTACGAATAAGAGTTCGAATGAATAAAACTCACCTTATTGGACTGACTTTACTCACTTTTAGCGTTGCAACATCGGTTCATGCTGAAGAAAAACGCTACATTTCCGACGAGCTTTCCACCTGGGTCCGCAGCGGTCCTGGCAATGATTATCGCCTGATCGGCACCCTGAACGCCGGCGAAGAAGTCACCCTGCTGCAGTCAAACGACAATAGCAAATATGGGCAAATCCGCGACAGCCAGGGGCGCACCACCTGGATCCCGCTGGCACAGCTGAGCGAGCAGCCAAGCCTGCGTTCGCGCGTGCCGCAGCTGGAGCAGCAGGTCAAAGACCTGACGGCCAAACTGGCCAATATCGACGGTAGCTGGAACGAACGCACCGCCGAGATGCAGAAAAAAGTCGCCGGCAGCGATGGGGCGATCAACAGCCTGAAAGAAGAGAATCAGCAGCTGAAAAACCAGCTGGTGGTGGCGAAAAAGAAAGTGGATGCCGCCAACGTACAGCTTGACGATAAACAGCGCACCATCATTATGCAGTGGTTTATGTACGGCGGCGGCGTAGCCGGTGTCGGCCTGCTGCTTGGCCTGCTGTTGCCGCATATGATCCCGCGCAGGAAGAAAAGCGACCGCTGGATGAATTAATCCAAACGATGACAAATCAGGGTATCTGCGGATGCCCTTTTTGTCGTGCCTGCGATTTATCATTTGTGCAACATGGATGTTATAGTGTTCCGATTAATGATCGGTTAATTCCGATTATCCGCTTTGTGGAGACCCGCAGTGAAAACATACCTTGTCGGCGGCGCCGTGCGCGATGGACTGCTGAATTTGCCGCTGAAAGACAAAGACTGGGTGGTGGTGGGAGCCTCTCCCCAGCAGATGCTGGATGCTGGCTACGAGCAGGTTGGCCGCGATTTCCCGGTATTTCTGCACCCTTCCAGCCACGAAGAGTATGCGCTGGCGCGCACCGAGCGTAAGTCCGGCAGCGGTTATACCGGCTTCGTCTGCTATGCCGCGCCCGACGTCACGCTGGAACAGGATCTGGCCCGACGCGATCTGACCATCAACGCCATTGCCCAGGACGCTGACGGCAACTTTTACGACCCTTATCGCGGGCGTGAAGACCTTAAGCTGCGCCTGCTGCGCCATGTTTCGGCCGCATTCAACGAAGATCCGCTGCGCGTACTGCGCGTGGCGCGCTTTGCGGCACGTTTTGCCCACCTCAATTTCCGCGTCGCTGACGAAACCATGGCGCTGATGCGCGCCATGGCGGCAAGCGGCGAGCTGGCGCATCTGACGGCGGAACGCGTATGGAAAGAGACGGAGAGCGCCCTGCTCACCCGCAACCCGCAGGTCTATTTCCAGGTACTGCGCGACTGCGGTGCGCTGGCGGTGCTGTTCCCCGAGCTGGATAATCTGTATGGCGTGCCGGCCCCGGCCAAATGGCACCCGGAGATTGACACCGGGGTGCATGCGCTGATGACGCTGGCGATGGCCGCCCAGCTCAGCCCGGAGCTGGATATTCGCTTCGCCACGCTGTTTCACGACGTCGGCAAGGGCCTGACGCCGCCGGAGAAGTGGCCCAGCCACCACGGGCACGGCCCGGCTGGCGTGCCGCTGGTTGCCGCGCTGTGCGAGCGCCTGCGCGTGCCGAATGCCGTGCGCGACCTTGCCCTGCTGGTTACCGAATTTCACGATCTGGTGCACACCGTACAGAATCAGTCAGCCGCTACGCTGATTGCCCTGTTTGACCGCGTGGATGCCTGGCGTAAGCCGCAGCGCGTTGAGCAGATTGCTATCACCAGCGAAGCCGATGCGCGTGGGCGCACCGGTTTTGAAAGCAATCCTTATCCGCAGGGCGACTACCTGCGCACCGCCTGGCGGGTGGCACAAAGCGTGTCGACCAAAGAGGTGGTTGAGGCCGGATTCAAGGGCAGCGAAGTCAGAAAAGAGCTAACGCGGCGGCGAGTGGCCGCGCTGGAAGAGTGGAAGTCGTCATAACATCGTAACGGGCCAACCGAAACAAACGACCCCAGGGCCGATCGAAACAAAAGATCGGCCCCTACGGGTAGTTTTACAGAACGAACACCGCGTAAACCGCTGCCGCGATAATAAAGCGGTAGATAGCAAACGGGATAAACGAGATACGTTTGATGATGTGCAGGAAGGTCTTGATCGCGATCAGCGCGACAATAAAGGCGGTGACAAAACCGACGGCGAACATCGGGAAGTCGGCCAGGGTCAGGAAGCCCATGCTCTTATAGAGATCCAGCGCGGTAGCGCCCATCATCATCGGCACGGCCAGCAGGAAAGAGAACTCAGAAGCCGCATAGCGGCTCACGCCCATCAGCATCCCGCCGGAAATGGTCGCACCGGAACGTGAGAAGCCCGGCCACAGCGCCAGACACTGGAAACAGCCAATCACGAATGCCTGGCGATAGGTAATATCATCCACGCCCACCGCTTTTGGCTGCTTCGGCTTCAGCAGCTCCGCCGCGATCAGCAGCACGCCACCGACCACCAGCGCATACATCACGTTAATCGGGTTAAACAGCGTTTTGATCTGGTCGTGCAGCAGCAGACCAATGACTACCGCCGGCACCATACCCAACAGAATATGAATCAGCGTTAATTTGCCGGTACCGGTACCTTCATGCGGCTCTTTGCCGAAGTGAATACCGATCAGGCCAAACAGACGGCGCCAGAACATCACCACCACGGCCAGAATTGAACCAAGCTGGATAACCACTTCGAAAGTCTCTGCTTTATCGCCTTCAAAACCTAACAGATGACCGACAATGATCATGTGCCCGGTGGAGGAAACAGGAAGGAACTCCGTCAACCCTTCAACAATGCCGAGTATTGCTGCCACCCATAGCTGATGAATATCTGCCATCAAATTCTACCTCTAACCAAGTTAAAACCATTAAAAAGGCGGTCGCTTTGCGCTACCGCCAAATTGTGCCCGGACTGAATTAGGGCAACCTTAAGACAGACCATAATGTGGTTTGGTTTCATTGTCATGGCAATGAGATTGCGTTTATTTCGGATTAGTCCCGCGTTCGATGATCACCCCGACCTCACGCGCCTGAGCGACGGCTCCCGGTTTGCTGACCTTAATCCGCACCCACGGCGAGGCGAATCGAGCCAGCAACAGCGTGGCAATCTCCTCCGCAACGCGCTCAACCAGCGCGAATTTGCCGTTGGCAACGTGATCGATAATCGCCTGTGAGACGTCGGCATAGCTCAGGCAGTCATTGACGTCATCGCTGGCCGCGGCTTTGCGGTTGTCCCACGCCATTTCGACATCGAACACCAGCTTCTGCTGAATCGTCTGTTCCCAGTCGTAAACGCCAATGGTAGTGATGACGGACAGGTGATCTATAAATACAATATCCATGATACGGCTCTCTGTTTTTACGGTTGCCGGATATCATCCCCGGCGGTTTATGCGTATTATCCACGGATGCAGACTTTAAGACGACCCCAACAAGACGGAATAGAGTTATGAGTGTATTCGCGCTTGGTATGATCATTTTCGCGTATCTGTGTGGCTCCATCTCCAGCGCGATTCTGGTTTGCCGGCTGTTTGGATTACCGGACCCTCGCCACCACGGTTCGCGCAACCCCGGCACCACTAACGTATTGCGCATCGGCGGTAAAGGTGCGGCAGCCATGGTGCTGGTGTTTGATGTGCTTAAAGGCATGCTGCCGGTCTGGCTGGCGTATCACTTCGGCGTCACCCCGCTCTACCTCGGTCTGACCGCCATTGCGGCCTGTCTTGGCCATATCTACCCGGTATTCTTTAAGTTCAAAGGCGGTAAAGGCGTCGCCACTGCCTTTGGTGCTATCGCGCCTATCGGCTGGGATTTAACGGGATTGATGACCGGGACCTGGCTGCTGACGGTGCTGCTAAGCGGCTACTCTTCGCTGGGGGCGATTATCAGCGCGCTGATCGCGCCGTTCTACGTCTGGTGGTTTAAACCGCAGTTTACCTTCCCGGTCGCCATGCTCTCCTGCCTGATCCTGCTGCGTCATCACGACAATATTCAGCGCCTGTGGCGCGGGCAGGAAACCAAGATCTGGAAGAAGAAGAGAAAGGATCCGTAAAGATACGGGCGAGGCATGCTTCACCCCTGCCTAATCACGGTGAATTCGCATCGGTAAGTGGGTTACTTAACCCCGACAAAAACGCGCTGAATGTGCTGATGGGCCAGGCATGCCTGACCCACAACAGGCGAGCAGTTAAATAGCAGGTAACTCTGCCAACGGCCAGCGCGGGCGCACCGTGACGCTCAGCTCCGCATGCGCACCACCTTTCATCCGCACCATCCCTGCATAGGCGATCATCGCGCCGTTATCGGTACAAAATTCCGGGCGCGCATAAAACACTTCGCCGCCCCGCTTCTGCATCATCTCTGCCAGCTTACTGCGCAGCGTGCGGTTAGCGCTGACGCCCCCGGCAATCACCAGGCGCTTAAAACCACTCTGGTCGAGTGCACGGCGGCATTTAATTGCCAGCGTATCGACGACGGCATCTTCAAAAGCGCGCGCGATGTCAGCGCGAGTCTGTTCGCTGCTGTCATTATCGCGAATGGTATTTGCCGCGAAGGTTTTCAGGCCGGAGAAGCTGAAATCCAGCCCCGGGCGATCGGTCATCGGGCGCGGGAAGACAAAGCGCTTTTCCACCCCCTGCTGCGCCATTTTCGACAGCATCGGGCCGCCGGGATAGTCCAGCCCCAGCAGCTTGGCGGTTTTATCAAAGGCTTCGCCTGCCGCATCATCTATGGATTCGCCCAGCAGGGTGTATTCACCGATGCCCGTGACGCTGATCAGCTGCGTATGGCCGCCGGAAACCAGCAGCGCGACAAACGGAAACTCGGGCGGGTTATCTTCCAGCATCGGAGCCAGCAGGTGCCCTTCCATATGGTGCACGGCAATCGCCGGGACATCCCAGGCAAACGCCAGCGAGCGACCAATGGTGGCGCCAACCAGCAGCGCACCGACCAGGCCCGGGCCGGCAGTGTAGGCCACCGCATCGATATCCTGCGCCTGCAGCCCGGCTTCTTTCAGCGCGGCCTGGATCAGCGGCACCGTTTTACGCACGTGATCGCGCGAAGCCAGTTCGGGGACCACACCACCGTAGTCGGCGTGGAGCTTTACCTGGCTATAAAGTTGATTAGCGAGCAAACCGGCCGCATCGTCATAAATGGCAATACCGGTTTCATCGCAGGATGTTTCAATTCCGAGAACACGCATGGCTTTTTCACCTCATTCTTGCGGCGCGCAGTGTAGCATGACGGCGCTTTGCCGGGCGGCAATTTTAGCGACTCAACGGTTATGCCTTGACCAATAAGGCGTTTTTTTTCCCACCAGGGACGCTGGTTTCGTGTATAATCAGCCCCCTGAAAAAAACCGGCAGCCGCACAGGCGCATCTGTTGGTTACATTAAGCTATGGTGCTTTACAACGCAGCCTGTGTTGGAGTAAAATTCCGCACCATTTTGAAATGAGCTGGCACCGATGTCAGCAGCAAAACCGAATTTATCGAGGTGAGAGTTACATGCCGGTAATTAAAGTACGTGAAAACGAGCCATTCGACGTAGCACTGCGTCGCTTCAAGCGTTCTTGTGAGAAAGCAGGCGTTCTGGCTGAAGTTCGTCGTCGTGAGTTTTATGAAAAACCTACTACCGAACGTAAGCGCGCTAAAGCGTCTGCAGTAAAACGCCACGCGAAGAAACTGGCTCGCGAAAACGCACGCCGCACTCGTCTGTACTAGTAGCCTGAGGGTTCGCCCTCTCGTTATACAGACCAGTTAGTAGTTATCAGGCCGTGCTTCCGAAAGGAATGCGCGGCTTGTTGTCGTTTATGAGCTGATCAACCGGGGCTTATGGCAGGAAGAATTCCACGCGTATTTATCAATGACTTACTCGCACGCACGGACATCGTGGATCTTATTGATGCCCGGGTGAAGCTGAAAAAGCAGGGTAAAAACTATCACGCGTGCTGCCCTTTCCATAATGAGAAAACCCCCTCCTTCACGGTAAACGGCGAGAAACAGTTTTATCACTGTTTCGGCTGCGGTGCACACGGCAACGCCGTCGACTTCCTGATGAATTACGATCGTCTGGAATTTGTCGAAAGCATCGAAGAACTGGCGACCCTGTATGGTCTGGAAGTGCCGTATGAAAGCGGTAACGGTCCCAGCCAGCTTGAGCGTCACCAGCGTCAAAGTCTTTATCAGTTAATGACCGGTCTGCGCGATTTCTATCAGCAGGCGCTGGCTCAAAGCCAGTCGGCAGGCGCGCGTGAATATCTGGCGCAGCGCGGGCTAAGCGAAGAGGTCATTAAACATTTTTCTATCGGTTTCGCCCCTGCGGGCTGGGACAACGCGCTTAAACGCTTTGGCCGTAATCCTGATGACCGCCAGTCGCTGATCGACGCCGGTATGCTGGTCACCAACGATCAGGGCCGCAGCTACGATCGCTTCCGTGAGCGCGTGATGTTTCCTATCCACGATAAGCGTGGGCGGGTGATTGGCTTTGGTGGCCGGGTACTCGGCGACGGGATGCCGAAATATCTCAACTCGCCGGAAACCGATATTTTCCATAAAGGCCGCCAGCTATACGGCCTGTATGAAGCACAAAAAAATTATCCTGAACCGCCTAAGCTGTTGGTGGTTGAAGGGTACATGGACGTGGTGGCGCTGGCGCAGTTTGGCGTGGATTACGCCGTGGCCTCGCTGGGGACCTCCACCACAGCTGAACATATTCAGCTGCTGTTCCGCGCCACCAACACCGTGATTTGCTGTTACGACGGTGACCGTGCAGGCCGCGAGGCAGCCTGGCGTGCGCTGGAAACCGCATTACCTTACATGAATGACGGTCGTCAGCTACGCTTTATGTTCCTGCCTGACGGCGAAGACCCGGATACGCTGGTGCGTAAAGAGGGTAAAGAGGCGTTTGAAGCGCGGATGGAGCAGGCAATGCCGCTCTCCGGGTTTCTGTTCGATACGCTGATGCCGCAGGTCGATTTGCGCTCGCCGGATGGCCGCGCGCAGCTCAGCACCCTGGCCCTGCCGCTGATTAGCCAGGTGCCGGGCGAGACGCTGCGCATCTACCTGCGTCAGGAGCTGGGCAACAAGCTGGGGATCCTTGACGATAGCCAGTTGGAGAAGCTGCTGCCGAAGCAAGCGGAAAATGCGAAACCGCCCGCGCAGCCCCAGCTAAAACGCACAACCATGCGTATACTTATTGGGCTGCTGATCCAGAACCCGCAGCTGGCGATGATGGTGCCCTCGCTTGATGGGCTGGAGCAGTCGGATTTACCCGGTTTTCCGCTGTTCGTTGAGTTAGTGAGCACTTGCGTTGCTCAACCTGGCCTGACGACCGGACAGCTACTAGAGTTATACCGCGGCACAAAATTTAGCCAGAGCCTTGAAACCCTGGCAACATGGAACCACATGATAGTAGATGACGAAGTGGACACCATGTTTAAGGATGCGCTGGGCAGTATGTACGATGACGCACTGGAGCGTCGGCTGGAAGAGCTGATTGCCCGTGACCGCACGCACGTACTGAGCGCAGAAGAGCGCCGCGAGTTCTGGACGCTAAGCCAGGCTCTGAAGAAACAGTAATCGCAGCAGGCTTAACCAGGCGCTGCGGGCTGACCGGAAAAGAGGGTCAGCCCCTACATCACAGAAGATTTTAGGGTTCGCCCCAAAGTCACACAGAATTTAGAGGCGTTATCGGCGCAGTCAGTTTGCACACCGCCTGCGCGCAGCACCCGGAGCGTACTGAAGTACGTGAGGAGTGCGAGCACAGCCGGGGTTCAAAATGGCAAGTGAGATAGCCTCGACAAAGATATCAGCGGCTTAAGTGCCGAATTCGAGTCAGGCAGCCCCTGACAGCCGCCATGACGGGCAGCGGCAATAATCTAAACGCCCTCACTGTTATTGTTGGCATCTTAGCCGACCCGACACCAATCTAATTTAACAGAAGTGTGGATACCGTCTTATGGAGCAAAACCCGCAGTCACAGCTGAAGCTACTTGTCACCCGTGGTAAGGAGCAAGGCTATCTGACCTATGCCGAGGTCAATGACCATCTGCCGGAAGATATCGTCGACTCCGATCAGATTGAAGACATCATCCAGATGATTAACGACATGGGCATCCAGGTAGTGGAAGAAGCGCCTGATGCCGATGATCTGATGCTGAATGAAAACAACAACGATACGGACGAAGATGCTGCTGAAGCGGCTGCTCAGGTGCTATCCAGCGTAGAGTCCGAAATCGGGCGTACTACCGACCCGGTGCGCATGTACATGCGTGAAATGGGTACCGTTGAACTGTTGACTCGCGAAGGCGAAATCGACATCGCGAAGCGCATCGAAGACGGTATCAACCAGGTACAGTGCTCGGTTGCTGAATATCCTGAAGCCATTACCTACCTGCTTGAGCAGTACGATCGCGTTGAAGCGGGCGAAGCGCGCCTGTCAGACCTGATCACCGGTTTTGTTGATCCCAACGCGCAGGAAGATATCGCACCGACGGCGACCCATGTCGGTTCCGAGCTGTCTGAAGCTGAGCGTGACGACAACGAAGAAGAAGACGAAGAAGATGACGACAGCTCGGACGATGACAACAGCATCGACCCGGAGCTGGCGCGTGAAAAATTCAACGATCTGCGCGTACAGTACGAGAAAACCCGTACCGTTATCAAAGCGAAAAGCCGCAGCCACGCTGATGCCATCGCTGAGATCCAGAATCTTTCCGACGTCTTTAAGCAGTTCCGCCTGGTGCCGAAGCAGTTCGACTTCCTGGTAAACAGCATGCGCGTGATGATGGACCGCGTACGTACTCAGGAACGCCTGATTATGAAGCTGTGCGTTGAACTGTGCAAAATGCCGAAGAAGAACTTCATTACTCTGTTCACCGGCAATGAAACCAGCGAAACCTGGTTCAAAGCGGCACTGGCAATGAACAAGCCGTGGTCTGAAAAGCTGAACGACGTGTCAGAAGATGTGCATCGTGGCCTGCAGAAACTGCAGCAGATTGAGCAAGAAACCGGCCTGACCATTGAGCAGGTGAAGGATATCAACCGCCGCATGTCTATCGGTGAAGCGAAAGCGCGCCGTGCGAAGAAAGAGATGGTTGAAGCAAACTTACGTCTGGTTATCTCTATCGCTAAGAAATACACCAACCGCGGTCTGCAGTTCCTTGATCTGATTCAGGAAGGCAACATCGGCCTGATGAAAGCGGTGGATAAGTTTGAATACCGCCGTGGTTATAAGTTCTCGACGTATGCTACCTGGTGGATCCGTCAGGCGATCACCCGTTCTATCGCCGACCAGGCGCGTACCATCCGTATTCCGGTGCATATGATTGAGACGATCAACAAGCTCAACCGTATTTCGCGCCAGATGCTGCAGGAGATGGGCCGCGAGCCAACGCCGGAAGAGCTGGCTGAGCGCATGCTGATGCCGGAAGATAAAATCCGCAAGGTGCTGAAAATTGCCAAAGAGCCGATCTCGATGGAGACGCCAATTGGTGATGATGAAGATTCACATCTGGGTGATTTTATCGAAGACACCACGCTGGAGCTGCCGCTGGACTCTGCCACCTCTGAGAGCCTGCGTTCTGCTACCCACGACGTGCTGGCTGGCCTGACTGCGCGTGAAGCGAAAGTGCTGCGTATGCGTTTCGGTATCGATATGAACACCGACCACACGCTGGAAGAAGTTGGCAAGCAGTTTGACGTGACGCGTGAGCGTATCCGTCAGATTGAAGCGAAGGCGCTGCGTAAACTGCGCCATCCAAGCCGCTCTGAAGTGCTGCGCAGCTTCCTCGACGATTAACCGACGGTCTGCGTCACAAGATGGCTCCTCACTGAGGGGCCATTTTTTTGCCGACACTTTGGGCCGGATAGCTTAACGTCCCTGCTCACGCAATGCCTGATCGAGTGCCGCATAGGCCGCCGTCATCTCCTGCTGCGAGGCACGATTCAGGCCGCTGGGATTCGGCAGTACCCAGATTTCGGTGCCAGCAATCGTCAGAGGCTGCCTGCCCCACTCCACCTTGCTGCGGCGAAATGCCTGCTGATAAGCCTGCTTGCCGAGCACCGCCAGCGCCGCGGGCTGATAGCGCTCAATCTTATCCACCAGCGCCTGGCCGCCCTCACGCAGCTCGCTGCCCGCCAGTTCACTGGCCAGCACCGTTGGCCGTTCCACCAGCATGGTAATACCGCAACCGGTCTCCAGCAGCTGCTGTTCCTGCTCGGGCTTGAGCTGGCTGCGGGTAAAGCCCGCCTGGAAAATGGTTTTCCAGAAGCGGTTACCCGGATGCGCAAAATGAAAACCCGTGTGGGCGGAGGATTTTCCTGGGTTAATGCCGCAGAACAGCACTCTCAGTCGGGGCTGGATAATATCGCTGATGCCGTGTGCTTCCATGAATCACTCTCTCCCTGCTAGCGGGCTGCCACGCGTGCGGCAGCCATCGTGATTTAAATCGCGGCAATGACTGCTGCGCTGATCTCTTCGGTGCTCAGCCCGTGATTTATTTTCTGCTGCGCGGTGACGGTTTCAACGGCGTGCAGGATCGCACGTGCTGCCTGTTGCTCGCCCAGATGTTCCAGCATCATCGCCGCAGACCAGATAGCGGCAATCGGGTTAGCGATGCCCTGCCCGGCAATATCCGGCGCGGAGCCGTGCACCGGTTCAAACATCGAAGGCACAGCGGGGTCGGGATTGAGGTTGGCAGAAGCCGCATAGCCCAGCCCGCCCTGAATGGCCGCGCCGAGATCGGTGAGGATGTCGCCAAACAGGTTGGAGGCGACGATCACGTCGAGCGTTTCCGGGTTCATCACCATTCGTGCTGCAATCGCATCAATATGATAGCGGTTAACCGTGACATCAGGATAGTCGCGCGCCACCTCCTCGGTGACTTCATCCCACATCACCATGGTGTATTTCTGCGCGTTGGATTTGGTGACGGAGGCCAGCCGCTTGCTGCGCTTTTGCGCCATCTCAAAGCCAAAGCGCAGAATGCGCTCAACGCCGCGACGGGTGAAAATTGACGTTTCTACCGCCACTTCCGCCGGGGTTCCCTGGTGAATACGCCCACCCGCGCCGCTGTACTCGCCTTCAGTGTTTTCACGAATGCAGAGGATATCAAACTCGCTTTTGCGCAGCGGGCCTTCCACTCCCGCCAGCAGGCGGTGCGGCCGTACGTTGGCAAACAGGTCAAACTGCTTGCGGATGGGCAACAGCAGGCCGTGCAGCGAGACGTTATCCGGCACTTTTTCCGGCCAGCCAACCGCACCCAGCAGCACCGCATCAAATTTCTTCAGCGTATCGATACCGTCTTTCGGCATCATCTCACCGTGCTCAAGATAGTATTCGCACGACCACGGGAACCACTCGCCGCCAAGGGCGAAATCAAATTTGGCCGCGCTGTGGACCAGCACATGCCAGGCAGCGTTAATCACATCCACGCCGATTCCGTCCCCGGGGATCACCGCCACTTGATAGCTTTTCATGATGCTCCTTAGATGATTAATATAACCAGCAAGATAACATCTTCGCCCAGGTGACGCGTTTGTGCTGCTTTTTTTGGGGTATCTGGCGGCAGAAGCTGCCGAACAGGCACGCTGTACGCATCAGCCATCGCGGGCCGTGCAAGGCCCGCGTTCAGATTAGCGGAACACGCTGACTGCCTCTACCAGACGGCTGGCCTGGTTTTTCATACGCTGCGCCGCCTGCGCGCCTTCGCTGACCAGCGCGCTGTTATCGTGCGTCAGGCGGTCGAGCGCTTCTACCGCCTGCCCGACCTCGCCCAGCCCGGCGCTCTGCTCGGCCGTTGCCACGCTGATCTGCTGCAGCAGTTCGGTGACGTTCTGCACCTTATCGACAATATCGCCGATCGCCTTGCCCGCTTCATGCACCTGCCCGGCACCGGACTCCACCTTGAGATTACTGGCGGCAATCAGTTGGCGGATCTCACTGGCTGCACCGGCGCTGCGCTGCGCCAGGCTGCGCACTTCTCCGGCGACCACGGCGAAGCCTTTGCCCTGTTCGCCGGCACGCGCGGCTTCCACCGCCGCATTCAGCGCCAGGATATTGGTCTGGAAAGCGATGCTGTCGATCAGGCCGGTAATGGTGGCAATCTGGCGCGAGCTGGCGGCGATCTCATCCATCGTCACCACCACGTTCTGCATCACCTCACCGCCCTTCACCGCCGCGTTGCTGGCGGTATGCGAGAACTGATTGGCCTGCTCGGTACTCTCGCCGTTGCGCTGCACCGTGCTGGTCATTTGGTTCATGGTGCTGGCCGTCTGCTGCACGCTGGCTGCGGTCTGTTCGGTATGGCTGTTGATCTTGTCGTTACCGCGCGCCAGCTCGTCGCTGGCGCGATGCACGTCGAGTACCTGATCGCTGACGTCTTTAATCAGCCAGCGGAACATCAGGCCCAGCTGCCCCACCGCCCGCAGCGTCATACCGATCTCATCAACCCGGTTGAGGTGCTCAACCTGCGGATTAGCGCCGCTGGCCACGTCCAGCGCCTGGCGACAGACGGCAGCCATCGGGCGGGCAATCTGGCTTTGCAGCCAGGCATCCACTCCCAGCGCGATCAGCACCGAAAAGGCGCTAAAACCGGCCAGCGCCGCGCCCTGCAGCCCGGCGACTGCCGCCGCCGCCACCAGCGGTAGCCACAGCGCCAGCACCGCGCTATGAATGCGCCAGCGCAGTGACAGCGTTTTCAACAGGGAGAGCGGGCGCAGCCAGCCCGTGCGCAGCAGCAGGCCGCGATGCAAACGCCAGCCCTTGAGCCGCCCCTGATTCATCTTCTGATACAGCTGCTCGGCGCCACGCACCTCTTCGGCGCCGGGCTTAACCCGCACCGACATATGGCCGAGTATTTCGCCATGGCGGATCACCGGCACCACGTTGGCGCGCACCCAGTAATGGTCGCCATTTTTACGGCGGTTTTTCACCAGCCCGGTCCACGGCAGCCCCTGTTTCAGGGTGCTCCACATATCGGCAAAGGCGGCTTTTGGCATATCGGGGTGGCGTACCAGATTATGAGGCTGACCGTCGATTTCACTGCGATCGTAGCCGCTCACCGCAATAAACGCGCTGTTAGCGTAGGTGATGTAGCTGTCGGCATCGGTGGTGGTCATCAGAGTGGTATCGTCGTCGAGCAGATGCTCCTGCTGGGTTACGTGCTGATGGGTTTGCATATAACGACCTTGTTATGATGGTTTGGATCCTGCAGCAACTTGCCTGCTCTATGCTAAACCATCGGCAGAAAGTGGCGAAAACTTTAACCATTCTCACCAGATTTATGCGCAAACGCCTCACGCAGCCAGTGAATAAAAGCGCTGACGGCACGCGGCACCTGAGCCGACCACGGGCGCACCACGTACAGCGTCTCGGCAAAGGCGCCCACCGCCTGCCACTGCGGCAGCAGCTGCACTAACGAGCCATCCTTTAGCGCCGCTTGCGCGCTGAAGTCCGGCAGCAGCGCAATGCCCAGCCCTTCCAGCGCCGCATCGCGAATCGATTCACTGTTGTTGGTGGCAAACGGCCCGCTGACGTTCACGGCTGTCTGTTCGCCCCCGGCCAGCGGCTGAAAACGCCAGCGCGGCGCCTCCACGCCGCGCGGATAGTAGAGGCAGAGGTGTTCACTCAGGGCATGCGGGCTGGCGGGATGACCGAAACGTGCCAGATAGGCCGGAGAAGCCACCACCACGGCGCGCGTCGGGCACAGCGGCAGCGCGACGTGGGTTTCCGGTAAGGTGGTGCTGTGACGAATAGCCAGGTCAAATCCTTCGCTGGCCAGCGACACCAGGCGGTCAGAAACTTCCAGCTGCACGCGCACCTGCGGATGCTCGCGCAGGAAAGCGGTGATATGCGGCACCAGCTGCTGGCGGGCAAACGCCACCGGTGCAGTCACGCGCACCATCCCGCGCAGCGGTCCGGCAGAGTCGCGCACGCTGAAAAAACTTTGGGCAATCTGTGCAAAGGGCGCGCGCAGGTCATCCACCAGCTTTTCCCCGGCGCTGGTCAGGCGCAGGCTGCGCGTGGTGCGCGTCACCAGCGGTACTCCTGCCAGCTGCTCCAGCTCCTTGATCTTCTGCGACATCGCCGCCTTACTGACCTCCAGCCGGTCTGCGGCGGCGGTAAAACTGCCCTGCTCGGCCAGCACCGTCAGCCAGTGCAGATGCGTCCACAGCGCATCCGTCTTAAGCTCTTTCATTTTCATTGTTCACTATAGTAAATAATCATTTCAAGCATAGCGCTTTTTCCCGCCGCGCATCAGGGTTAAATTGCCCCCGTTGACAGGCGATACTGCCTGCATCACTAAACAATGACCAAGTCGGGGTATCTATGCCGTTACTGCAATTCGATGTCATTCAGGGCCGTTCAGAGTCCGAGCTAAAAACCCTGCTGGATGCGGCCCACCGTGCAGTCCTGACGGCGTTTAACGTGCCAGCGCGCGACCGCTATCAGATTGTTCACGAGAATAAAGGCTACCAGATGGTGTTCGAGGATACCGGCCTGGATCTGCCGCGTACCGATAATCTGGTGATGGTGAGGGTGTTTACCAGCCCGCGCAGCAGCGAGCAGAAGCAGCTCTTTATGGCCGAACTGTGCCGCGAACTGGAAGAGAGCTGTGGGATCCTGCCAACTGATGTGATGATGACCTTTATCACCAACGATAAAGGCGACTGGAGCTTCGGCAATGGCGTGGCGCAGTATCTGACCGGCGAGCTGTAAGCAGTAGCAGAAACTCCCCGGCTGGCCGCCGGGGAGTGCATAACGATTAGAAATCGTAACGCAGACGCACCAGGTTCATATCACCCAGGTTGTCGGTGCTGGAAGTAAACACGTGTTCGTAGTCAACACGGAAGCCGTAATCCAGCTTGAAGGTCACACCCAGGCCGTTATCGATACGCTGGTAATCACGCCCCGACACGTACTGCAGGCGGTCGCCCATAAAGTACGGCATCACCGACTTCAGACCGTATTGACCCACCGGCACGGTATAACCGGCCAGATACTCCACGCCCCATGCATCACCGGCGAAGTAGTTGTGAACATCGGCTTTTTTGGTGGTCAGGAAGTTGTCGTACCAGCCGCCGCCCACGGTGAAGGTCCAGTTATCCGGCGTCCAGCTCAGCGCGGTACCGAAAATATTCTGGTCGTAAGATTTGTCATCGCCGTTGTTGCGGTTACGCATATCTGCGCGGGTGTAGTTCCACGCGGTGCCCCAGGTCAGATCCTTCGCGATGTGGTAATCCACGCCCAGCGATCCGCCGCCCTGACGCTTGTAGCCGAGGCTATTGCCATTGACCAGGTAGTCATTGTCGGCAAACAGGTAGGAGGCATACACATCGGCGTCGCCGAAGGTATTTTTGTACTTCAGCATCTTGCGTGAACGATAAGAGCCGTCGTAGTCGCCGTTAATCCCGTTACCCGGTGCCTGGGCCAGCATGTCGTAGTCCCAGATATCGGTTTTCGCGCCGACCACATCGTAATAAACGCTGTTCTGCTGGCCGAAGGTCAGCGTACCCCAGGTTTTGCTTTTCAGGCCGGTGTAAAGCATACGGCGGGTGGTGTTGTGCGCGCCCGGGGCGTAGTGGTTATCCCAGTCGAACACCGCCGGGATATTGACGCCCAGTTCGTAGTAGCTGATCCAGCTGATATCATCAAACAGATAATAATCAGCGGCAAAGCGGAAACGCGAACCGCCGTCAAAACCATTACGACGGTAGGCGTTGCTGCCATCGTTGCCGGTCAGGTTGTTGAACTGTGGACGAATACTGCCGCCCACGGTGAAGTTCAGACGGCTCAGCGGGTCGCCCGCCTGGGGATCTTGTTTAAGCAGGGTAATCTCAGCATTAGCAGCAAAAGAAGCGCTGCCAACAATCAGCCCCAGACCAATGGCCTGAGTTAAAATACGCATTTTAGTTAACATTATGTAGCCCTGTGTAATATTGCCAAATATAACGGCGAGATATTAGCCCGAAATATGTGACATTTAGTTCATCTGCATGACGATTTTGTGCGGTTTTGCGCACGAAGAGATTAAGCAAATATTTCATTATGTTTTTTTATTCACACAAATTATCAAATTGTGCGGTATTTATTGACCGTGCCTAAACAAAAGCCAAATAGTTTTCAGAAGTCATAGCGCAGGCGAAACAAATTTAAATCACCAATGTGGTCATTGCTGGAGCGAAACACATGCTGATAGTCAAAACGGAACCCTTTGTATAAAAAGAACTCCACGCCCAGACCATTCTCACGCTGGTAGCGCTCACGATGCTGCCCGGCGCGCAGCTGGGCACCAAAGTAGATCGGCATGATGCTTTTCAGCCCGTAGCGATTTACCGCAAAGTCCCGCCCGATGAAATAGCTCAGCCCCCAGGCGCGGGTGGCAAAGTAGCGCCGCAGCGGTCGGCCGGCCAGAGGGGTAAAGTTACGGAACCAGCCGCCGGTCGCCGCCACCGTCCAGTGCCCTGGCTTCCAGGAGAACCCGGTACCCAGGATCTGCTGATCAAAGCGCTTGCGCTGCTGCTGTGCATCACTCATGGAAGCGCGGGTGCGGTTCCACGCCAGCCCCCACGACAGCCGGGGTGTTAAATGGTCGTCAATTCCCAGTGACTGACCATCATGCCGCTTGTACCTTGCGCCTCGGCTGTAGTACGGATTGACCGGGAAAAGATAGCTGGCGTAGAGATCGACGGGGCCGAAATGTTGCAGGTAGTTGAGCGATCGGCGGGCGTGCCAGGAACCATCGGCATTTGCCTCCATCCCGTTCTCCACCGGCTCGGTGTGCATATCGTTGCCCCAGATATCGGTTTTAGCGGTCACCACCTGGTAATAGATACTGTCGCGGTGGCCCCAGGTGAGTTCGCCCCAGCGCTGACTGCGTACCCCGGCAAACAGCTGTCGATTACTGGTGTTGCGCGCCCCTTCAGCATAGTGGCCGTGCCAGCCGATCAGCTCAGCGCTATTCACCCCTGTTTCCGCGTAGCCCACCAGGCTGAAGTCGTTATCCAGCTGATAGCGCAGATGGAAACGCAGGCGCGAGCCGCCATCAAACAGGTTGCGCTGATAAGAACCGCGATCTTTACCGCCCATCACATCATA
Source organism: Erwinia aphidicola (assembly GCF_024169515.1). Taxonomy (NCBI): domain Bacteria; kingdom Pseudomonadati; phylum Pseudomonadota; class Gammaproteobacteria; order Enterobacterales; family Erwiniaceae; genus Erwinia; species Erwinia aphidicola. The sequence continues at coordinate 1,060,007 of NZ_JAMKCQ010000001.1, forward strand.
GATACTCATACGGATATCGCCGCCGACGCGTAAATTGAAGCGGCTTAGCAAGCTGCCCCCCTGCGGATCGGCCCTGAGCAGGGTGATCTCAGCCCGGCATGAGGTGGAAAAAAGTAGCAGCAGCAGCGCGGAACGACACAGGTGAAGCGTGCAAGCGAGTTTCATCATTACCCTCCCTGAGTAGACCACTCCCCCGGCGGGGAGCAGTTTTCACGAAATGCGCAATCATAAAAACGCCTGATTCTTAGCCGGGTTTTATCCCTAAATGTGAACACCCCCGTTTCTGCATAGCGAGATTGCAAAAATTTGGCGCAATTAACATTTTTGCAACATCGTTACGGCTTTTTGTGGTTTTTAAATGAAAAAGATGCTGACTCGCCATTTATGTGAGCTAAATCCTAATTTTGAGATTATTCCCTCCTGCACTCACTCATTAATTATGTTTAAGATACTTCGCGCCAAATGCGGGCTATTCGACTGTCTGGTCATGGCTGAATGAGGGTGGCTTCGCCTGTAGCAATGAAAAGCAGTGTCAAATAGCCTTATCGCCCGCAAACAGCAGATTGAAAAAAGTCATCATTGCGTCACGCAAAGTTAAACGAAAGGTAAACGGCGGGGTTGCAGGCGTGGGCACTATCACATTTTCCTGTCCCCCCGGTTGGTTGCCAGAGATAATTCGCTGCGTTAAATTAATCCGTTGAACTTAATATTTTCTTTTCGCAGGCACCTGACAGGGATTGCGTCACATACAGGGTAAAATTGATCCGATGGTTTCAGAATGGTTATCACTCCTATTTTTTATCGCTTCTGTATCACTTTACACATGGAAGGCAGGACGCCATAAGCTTTGGTTCTCGGCGGTGCTGGTACTGCTGGGCGTCTACATTGTGCTGAATGCTTCCCTGCTGGCGAGTAATTATTTCACCGGTGAAGGCATTAACGATGCGGTTATTTATACCATCACCAGCAGCCTGAGCGGCGCCGGGGTGCAGAAGTATATTCTGCCAGCAGTGGGGCTGATAATAACGTTATTACTGCTATTCCTGTTATTATCCTGGGTATTACAACTGCGTAAAAACCATAATTACAGCAAATTATATAGCCTGCTGGCATTGGTGCTTGCCGTACTCTCGATCAAAACCACCCCGGCTTATCAGCAGGTCACCAATTTAATTAAGTCACAAATGACCAAAGGCGACTCGGATTTTTACAGTCATTATCAGGTGCCGGGAAAAAGCTTACGCGGCGATCGCCCTAATCTGGTGTATATCTACGCCGAAAGCCTGGAACGCACCTATTTTGATGAGCATGCGTTTCCAAAACTGGCACCTGAACTGAACGAAATTAAAAATAACTCGCTGGACTTCAGCAATACTGAACAGCTGCCCGGCACTGAATACACCATTGCCGGTATGGTGGCCTCACAGTGCGGCATCCCGCTGTTTGCGCCGTTTGACGGCAACGCTTCCAGCTCGCTGTCGACCTTCTACCCGCAGAATGTCTGCCTTGGCGATATCCTGAAATCTTCCGGTTATCAGAACTATTTCTATCAGGGTGCCAGCCTGAGCTTCGCGGGCAAGGATCTGTTCCTCTCCTCGCACGGCTTTGACCATATGTACGGTTTTAAAGAGCTGGCTGGCGTGGTGAAAGACCCGAAATACCGCAACGACTGGGGCTGGTATGACGATACCGTGCTGGAGGTGGTGTTTGACAAATATCTGGAGCTGGCGCAGAAAAACCAGCCGTTCTCGCTGTTTGCCCTGACCGTGGATACCCATCATCCGGATGGCTTTATCTCCCGCAGCTGCCAGCGCAAGTCTTATCCGTTTGACGGCAAAGAGGATAAATCCTTCGCGGCGGTTGCCTGCGGCCAGGAGCATATTGCCAGACTGATTGAAAAAATCCGCGCCACGCCGTATTTCAAAAACACCATTATCGTGGTCAGCTCCGACCATCTGGCGATGAACAACACCGCCTACAAATATCTTAACCAGCACGATCGCCGCGATCTGTTCTTTATGCTGCGCGGCGATGACGTCAGCAGCAAAGTGATTTCGCTGAAGCGAAACACGCTGGACAACGGCGCCACGGTGCTGGATGCGATGGGCGGCGATAACTTTATCGGCCTGGGGCGCAGCAGCCTCTCCTCCACCTCCCTTTCCGCCACCTATCTCAATATCAAAGAGAAGATCAACGAGTGGAAGCCGGACGTGATTTCGCTGTGGAACTTCCCGAAAGCGATCTCCGACTACAAAATTGATAGCGAGAAAAATACCTTCAGCTTCTCTGGCGCCCACTTCAAGCTGCCGCTGTTACTGTCAGTGATGCCAAATAAGATTGAACCGAAGCTGGATGCTTACCTGGCGACCCCGCTGAAGCAGCAGCTGGCAAGATTCGCCCCCGACGAGAAGTTTGTCTGGATCGATCGCTGCTACAAAATAGGCAGCGTATGGGATGACAAGCTGATAATGAACAACGGCCTGTGCGTGGCAAACGGTACGCTGAATGCGCACCCGACCATTATTCAGGTTAAACCGGGCAACACGCTGGGGAAAATCACCTTTAGCAAAGGTGAGCAGAGTGACGATCGCTATCAGCGCAGCCTGACGCGCCTGAAGATAGCCGACGCCGACCTGAAATACGCCTCGGACAGCATTCAGTTCAATCTGCCTGGCCTGCCGCAGCAGGTGCAGAAAGTGTCCGGCCTCTCTTATGCTGAAAACTGGGGGCGCTGGTCGGATGCCAACCTGCTGCCGGATGTCACCATCCAGTATCTGGAGCCTCTGCCAGCTAAATTTGCGCTGACGATGAGCGCCCGCGCCTTTGGCAATAACAGCCTGCGCCCGGTGCAGGTCAGAGTCGGTGACTGGCAGCAGCAGGTGACCTTCGGCGCGCAGGACACCACGATGACGCTGCAGGTGGATAACCCGTCACGGGCGCGCAGCATCGTCATCACGCCGCCGGAGCCGATTGAAACCAGTGAAGGTACGGTAGATGGTTTTGCGGCACGTAAGCTGGGGATAGGGCTGGTCAGCCTGAAGGTTACGGCTCAACCCTGAGATTGAGGTGGCCCCGGCATGCGCGGGGCCACCCTGACTTTATAGTGCCAGCTCAACCTGGTAGTTTTCCATCCACCGATTCAGGCCTACCACCATCTCCAGCCCGACGCGAATATCCATTGAGCTGCTGCTTCCCATCGGCAGCGCTAACTTATCATTGACCTGTTTATCATCCAGCAATGCCCGCACGGGCGCATCCTTATCCGCCATAATCGCGGACGTCAGCTCGCGCAGTGCCTGCTCGTAAGCCGGGTCCTGCGTGGAGGGATAAGGGCTTTTCACCCGTTTAACGATCGACTCGGGCAGCAGATCCTGACCCGCGGCACGCAGGATACTCTTCTCGCGACCGTCAAAACACTTCATCTCCCACGGAATATTGAACACATACTCCACCAGCCGGTGGTCGCAGAAAGGCACCCTGACCTCCAGCCCCACCGCCATACTCATGCGGTCTTTACGATCGAGCAGGCTGCGCACAAAGCGCGTCAGGCTCATATAGCTGATTTGTCGCATACGCTGATTGGTCGGGCTTTCACCGGGCAGCCGTGGCGTCTCGCGCTGTGCCTGGGTGAAGCTGTCATGCAGGAACTCATCAATATGCAGCCGCTGCAATAAACTGGCGTCCAGCAGCGTTGTGCCATCAAAGTACTTACCGGAACCCTGTGCCAGCCACGGGAAAATCTGGCCCTGCACCGCCTCGGCATCATGGAACCAGCGGTAGCCACCAAACACCTCATCCGCTGACTCCCCGGACAGCGCGACGGTGGAGTGATGGCGGATCGCCTCGAACAGCAGGTAGAGTGACGGCCACATATCCCCCCAGACTACCGGCGGCAGATCCAGCGCGCGGATAATCTTGTCGCGCAGTTTGCAGTCGGCCATGCTGCGGCTATCAAGCACAATTTCACCGTGCTGTGAGCCGATCATCGCCACCAGATCGCGTACGAAGGGCGCATCGGGCGTGCCGCGCAGCTCGTCCTTAACGAAATCAATGCCGTGTGAACGAAAATCCACTGAGAACGAGCGAATATTCTCTTTCCCCTGTGACAGCAGCTTTTTTGAGGCCAGCGCGGTGATGACCGAGGAGTCCAGCCCGCCGGAGAGCAGGCTACACAGCGGAACATCGGCGACAATCTGCCGCCCGACGATATCATCCAGCAGCTCGCGCGTATGGGCAATTGTCTGCTCTAGCGTATCGGTATGCTCCAGCGCCTCAAGCTGCCAGTAGCGGTGATATTGTTTTCCGCGTCTGGAAAAGTGAATCATCTCACCCGGCAGCACTTCATATATTCCCTTAAATATCGCCTGCCCGGGCGTTTTTACCAGCTTCAGTAATTCACGCAGGCCGTCCGCATCCACTCTTGCCTTAACCAGCGGATTAGCCAGCAGGGCTTTGGGTTCTGAACCAAAAATAACCCCATCATCAGTAGGAAAATAATAGAGCGGCTTCACCCCCATGCGATCGCGTACCAGCAGCAGACTCTGGCGGCGAATATCCCAGATAGCAAAGGCAAATATGCCATTGAGCCGTTGGGCAAAATCATTGCCCCACTGCAGCCAGGCACGCAGCACCACCTCAGTATCGCTGCGGCTTAAAAAGCGCTGGCCTGCGGCTTCCAGCTCTGCGCGTAGCTCCTTGAAATTGTAGACTTCTCCGCTGTAGGTAATCACTGCCTCGAGGTTGCCGCGATTGCCGGCCATCATCGGCTGGCCACCGCCGGCCAGATCGATAACCGACAGCCGCCGGTGCCCTAACCCTACCGGCCCGTCAATCCATAGCCCGCCTGCATCAGGGCCGCGCAGCGCCATGGTATCGGTCATGTTTTGCAGTACATCGCGCTGCTGCTGCATTTGGCGACTAAATGACAACCATCCTGTTATTCCACACATGATAAGCTCCTTTTAATGGCACAATAATTTGCCTGTTAATATGTAGCGAAAAAAAATCAAATAGTCCTGCCGGAGCAACTTAATTAGTAAAAGCATGAAGTAAAAAGGCAACAAAACATTAAAAATATATCGAAGTATATTTAATGACAAAAATGGCTTATTCGATTTCAATTACAATTATGGACCTCTGGCGAATTAATTATTTTTTTGATAAAAAAATGAACAGGCATGACACTTTTTTTTACTCAGGAAAGGCTTGCAGTTAGAACCAGAAAATCTACTATGAAGCGGTCAATCATTCACTTACAGGGATGCACGCCCGTTGAAATCTTCGCTCTATGCTTTTCTGCTGCTTCCCGCCCTGGCTCTGCCACTGCTGAGCCAGGCGCGAACCACGCCGGACCCGCTGCTGGCTTCGCAGACCGTCGAACGCTACGCCGATAATATCTTCTACAACACCAAGGCCAGCGGTATGGCGATGGTGGCGATTGATGCCAACCAGCGGGTGTTCGTCAGCCGCGGCTCCGTGCGCCCCGGCAGCAGCCAGCGGCCACAAAAAGATTCGCTGATCCGCATCGCCTCGCTCAGCAAGCTGATGAGCAGCGAGCTGATGGTTAAACTGGCCGAAGAGGGGCGCTTACAGCTCAATGACCCGCTCAGCAAATACGCCCCGCCCGGCAGCCACGTCCCGAGCTACAACGGCCAGCCTATCCGCCTGATCAACCTGGCCACCCATACGGCCGCCCTGCCGCGTGAACAGCCCGGCGGCAAAGCAAACCGTGCGGTATTTACCTGGCCAACTTACAGCCAGCGCTGGGCCTGGCTGCGCAGCGCGCAGCTAAAATATGCGCCGGGCGAACGCGCCGCCTATTCGAACCTGGGCTTTGACCTGCTGGGCGATGCGCTGGCGCGCGCGGGCGGCAAGCCTTATCCCGCACTGCTGCAGGAGAAGATCACCCGGCCGCTGGGAATGAAAGACACCACTTTTACCCCTTCCCCGGACCAGTGCGCACGCCTGATGATCCCGGCGAAAAGCCCAAGCCCTTGCAACAACTCGCTGGCGGCGATTGGCAGCGGGGGCGTATACTCGACCCCTGACGATATGGGCCGCTGGATGCAGCAGTTCCTCTCCTCCGACGTTCACACCCGCAGCCCGCAGGCTGACCGACTGCAGACCATGATCTACCAGCGCGCGCAGTTGACCAAAGTCGACGGCATGGACGTGCCGGGCCGCGCCGACGCGCTCGGCATGGGCTGGGTCTACATGGGTCCGCGTGACGGCCGACCGGGCATTATTGAAAAAACCGGCGGCGGCGGCGGTTTCATCACCTATATGGCGATGGTGCCGCAGTACAGCGTGGGCGTCTTTATCGTGGTAGCCCGTTCAGCAGAGACCCGCTTTACGCCAATGAGCGACGGGGTCAACAACCTGCTGACCGAGCTGATAGGTAACAGTTCTGGCAGCGCACAGCTTGCCGCCAGCATTATGGCGCAGTGATATCCTCATCCTCTGCGCGATCCGTTGCCACCGACCGTTGGCGACGGATCAGATTTTCTCTTGGCAGCAGGCGCCCCCGCCTGTCGTAGTACCGCGTTGGCCAGATGTCCGCCGGATGCTTGCCTAACGCACCCGCAATAATAAACTCCCCCTTCGGCCAGGGCCGTTTCAACGCATTGCCCAGCGTTCCCGAACTCAGCCCAACCTGTCGCGACAGCTGCGCCAGGGAGATCCCCTTTTTCTTAAATGCCGCAATGATATCGGCCGGATGCATATCTTTTCTTTTCATCGCTCCCTCTGCTGCTGGCTAAACTCCTGAGCCTGTAAAATTAACACTAAGTATAACTTAGTACAATTTGCATAAGCAGCTAAGAGAATCCTGTTACTTGTTAACGCATCAGGATCGCCATGCTGTCACACCGTTTAAAAGAAGCTCGCCTGCGTAAAGGGATCTCTCAGCAAAAACTCGGGGTATTGGCCGGGATTGATGAAGCGACCTCCAGCGCGCGTATGAACCAGTACGAACGCGGCATTCATGTGCCGGACTTCGAGCTGGTGTGCCGCCTTGCGTCGATATTGAACGTGCCTTCCTGCTATTTCTACACCGTTGAAGATGAGCTGGCCGAGCTGGTGCGCCAGTGGTATTTACAACAGCACCCAGAGTAACGCCTGCGCTCTGCCTGCCGCGATAACCCCTCTTACTCCTCCTGCTTATATCATGTGCTTTTTTAGCCTGGACTGCGCCGTTGACTCAGCGGTGGATTCACGGATAGTGGTTAGCTTTCTACCTCTTTGTATTTAAGGACAAATAACGTGAAACTGCCTGTACTCACCGCCGCGGCACTGATGCTGGGCATGCTGCTGAGCGGCTGCGATCAAAAAAGCGCCGACGCGCACCATATTAAGGTCGGCGTGATTAACGGTGCCGAGCAGGACGTGGCCGAAGTGGCAAAAAAAGTGGCGAAGGAGAAGTACGGGCTGGATGTGGAACTGGTTGGCTTCAGCGGCTCGCTGCTGCCTAACGACCCGACCGCGCATGGCGACCTCGATGCCAACGTCTTCCAGCACCGTCCGTTCCTCGAGCAGGACAACAAAGCCAAAGGCACCACGCTGGTCGCGGTCGGTAACACCTTCGTCTTCCCGATGGCGGGCTACTCGAAAAAGATTAAGCAGGTCAGCGAATTAAAACAGGGCGACACCATCGCCATCCCTAACGACCCGACCAACCTGGGCCGCGCCCTGCTGCTGCTGCAAAAAGAGCAGCTGATTACCCTGAAGGCGGGCACCGGCCTGCTGCCGACCAGCGCCGATATCACCCGCAACCCGCTGCAGCTGAAGATTATGGAGATTGAGGGCGCGCAGCTGCCGCGCGTACTGGATGATGCCCAGGTCGCCGTGGCGATTATCAGCACCACCTACCTGCAGCAGACCGGGCTGAATCCGGTGCGCGACAACGTGTTTATCGAAGATAAGCAGTCGCCTTACGTCAATATTATCGTGGCGCGGGAAGACAACAAGGATGCGCAGAACGTGCAGGATTTTGTGAAGTCGTATGAGTCGCCAGAAGTGGCAAAAGCGGCGGAAGGGATCTTTAACGGCGGCGCGGTGCCGGGCTGGTAACAGTAGAAAAGGCTGGAGAATGCGCGGGCATTTTCCAGCCTGAGTTTTTTAGTGCAGAACCTTCGGGCTGAACAGGCTGAGTGCCGCCGGGCGGATCGCCTCGATACTTTGCTCATGCTCTTCCGGGGTCATGCTTTCCAGCTTGTCGAAGTTCTCTTCGCTGCCGTGCAGGGCGATAGCCGCCAGCGCGGGCTTCAGCGCTTCCGACAGGGTTGGCCAGTTGTTGCCCAGCGCCACGCCCTTCATATAGCCGTAGCACCACTCCTCAACCACCACAAACTCGGTGCCTTCCATCTCGTTGAGGCCAAACAGCGGTTCGAACTGCTCCGGGTACTCGCTCAGGCGGTCAGCAATATCATTCATATGCTGCGCGATCAGCTCCATAAACTGCTCGAACTCCTCTTCCGATTCCCACTCCGGGTCGTTCTCTTCGCCGCCCCAGATCGCCGGCAGCCACACCTGCGGCTCCACCAGCGTTGGGCCGGAGAGGATAGCGGTGAACATACCGTCGAGTTCAGAGGCATCCAGCACCGAATCGTCATTACCGTACTTGGTTAAGATTTCGTCCAGGAACTCGAGTTCCTCTTCGGTTAAGGGTCCTTGTTGCATGCTGTACCTCCACGGCGTGTTAAATTGCGTCTGCGAGTATTCTGGGTGCCGCGCACCAAAAAAGCTACCACAGCCTGTAGTTTAGTTTTACTCGTCGAGTAATACGTGATGACATTTCACAGATTAATCAGCGAGAAGCTAGCGGACAATTTTCACCACAGGAGTTAACCACCATGGGGTTCAGGCAGCGAGCGGCAATGATTTTTAAAGGGATAGCGGGTGCCATCAGGAAAGAGCCGTCACTGAGCGCACTGTGCCTTTTTGGCCTGCTGAATATCTGGTTAGTCGGCGTGCAGCTGCCGGGCAAAGGCATCATCCTGCTGCTGAGCCTGGCGGTGCTGCTGCTGTTTCTGTTCTGGCGCGATGACTGGCGCTGGCTGGACCGGTTCCGGCGCGGCTGGCTCTGCTTCTCCCTGCACTCCCTTGAGGAGAATGCGCACACGCTGGCAACCTGGGCACTGCTGGCGTTCTTCCTCTCGATATTTACCGTGAACGGCGGCTGGATATGGCCGGGGCGCTATCTGCTGGTCGGCTTTGTCGCGCTGGGGATGCTGTCCGCCCTGCTGCTGCTGATCGCCTTAATGCGCAACGAGAACCAGACGTTAAAAAAGGCGGGATATATTCTAGGTGCCGCCGTACCGGTGATTTACGCTATTACCAGCAGCTACGCGGCCAGCGATTTTTATATGATGAGCGGCATTAAGCTAGATGACTCCCCGGTGCTGAATCTGTGGGTCAAGGCGCTCTACTTTTCAGTGTGGTTCTCGCTGCTTATTTACCCCGCCGCCAGTATCTCCTTTCTGGTAGTGATGAAAGGCAGCAGGCCGAGAATGATGCTGACCCTCACCACCTTCTTTTTTATTATCGTGCTGTCGATGCAGGGGCTGGTGCAGTGGTTCGGCAAGATCATGGTGGAAACGATGGATTATGCGATTAACCGCGAATGGCAGAGCAGCTATTACTGCGCCGGTGAAGCGTGGCGCAGCGACCACGAGCGCTATTTCGCCATCGACGATGAGAACTGGGCGCTCTACTACTCCGGCCGTGACGGCAGCTGGGGCTTTGAGCGCCTGCACTGCACGGCAGGCAGCGATGGGCAGCCCGATGCACAGCGCCGCCCCATGGAAGGCCCGCACCCCGTGCCGCAGTGGTTTAAAGATGTGCGCTGAGGGCTGACTGTATCCGTCACGTTGTAGGGGCCGATCCTCTATTTCGATCGGCCCTATATTACCGCCCTGCATGAATCCTGTAGGGGCCGATCCTCTTTTCCGATCGGCCCTGTATTACCGCCCTGCATGAACCCTGTAGGGGCCGATCCTTTTTTCCGATCGGCCCTGTATTACCGCCCTGCATGAACCCTGTAGGGGCCGATCCTCTTTTTCGATCGGCCCTATATTACCGCCTGCATAAATCCTGTAGGGGCCGATCCTTTTTTCCGATCGGCCCTATATTACCGACCGGCATGAATCCTGTAGGGGCCGATCCTTTTTTCCGATCGGCCCTATATTACCGTCCTGCATGAATCCTGTAGGGGCCGATCCTTTTTTCCGATCGGCCCTATATTACCGCCCTGCATGAACCCTGTAGGGGCCGATCCTCTTTTCCGATCGGCCCTATATTACCGCCCGGCATGAATCCTGTAGGGGCCGATCCTTTTTTCCGATCGGCCCTATATTACCGCCTGCATGAATCCTGTAGGGGCCGATCCTCTTTTTCGATCGGCCCTCACTATCAATGAAATTAATTTTTCACATTTATTTTCGGCGAGGGTTATTTCACGGTTTACATTTATTTTTTCGAGCCGCTTTGCATTTTCCAACACGGCTTTTATTTTTCGCTGTTTTCCTTTATCCCGCTGGATATAATTACAGGGTATTAAGTCGCGGCGTAAATGTGCTCGAACACAATTACGCCGCTAGCCACAACAACTAGCATGAGGTAGTTATTATGGATGAGCAGGATTGTAATGCAGAAATCATTGAACCAGAAGCCGCAGCGCCGGAATTACATCATTGCCGCGTGGGTTATGTGAGAAACCCTCCAAAATACTGGGATGTGCCCTTACTGCGCATCAGCGGTCAGTGGCTGGCTGATGCGGGCTTCCCACGGGGCACACCGGTGGAGATGCGCGTCGTGAACGGCTGCATAATGATCACCGTACGCGAGCAGTATGAATCACGCCTGCAAAAGGGGATCCGCATCGTGCGCAGGCTCCCGGAATCCAAGCAGCACCGGGTGGAGAAGTACGTGGCGCGACTGGCGGGAAGAAAGATTAAAGAGTAGCAGCAGTCAGCGATCCCGGCCTGATGGCCGGGATTTGGCAACTACCACAGTGATTTATTACCCCTGTTCTTGCCGTTCGCCTTACTGCGTGCGTCAGCTTTCACCTCTTCAGCCAGTGCTTCACTGGTCCACAGGCAGTCTGCTCCCTGCGGCCCGACATCCAGCAGCGCCAGACGAGTTTGCTCATAATCTTGCGGGTCAAGCAGACCATCGCCGGACTTATTTAAAGGGGGAACGCAGCTGGTACCCGTTCCCTGCTGAAAGGGATAGTTATGCTGATTTTTATCCAATATCGCCAGCACCGCTAGCGTATCTTCCGCGTTTGGCAGCAGCGCGTCGTACAGCGCCTTACCGAGCTGAATGGCATGCGGCCTGTCCATCACAGGAGCCAGTTGCGCAGCCAGAGCAATCCAGTCTGCTCTACCTGCGGAGATATTGGCGAGCGTTGTATTCCAGTCGGCGTCAGGAATTTTCTGGGAAAATTCAGCTGGCCAAAAATATTTGATATCGCGCTGAATATCATCTGGAGTGACCGCGGCAGCTGAGAATGCGGGGATTGCGATTAGCGTTAGCCACCATTTCACTGGGATAATCATTTAATCCACCATCCTGAATGGACCTGCCTGCCCAACCGTCCTGATAAGTTGCGCCAGACATTGTTTCGACGTAGCCGTATTGAGTTTATATAGAGCCTGCACCGCTTTGACAAAGTATTCGTTCTTTTGCGGAACCGTTTCAACATAAAGCGGCATTGAACACACAGACCGAACGCTGACAGGCGGCACGCTGTCATTAAGCACTTCCATTACTCCACCAACATTTTTTGGGATAGCCTGTGCAAGCGCGGTAGCAAGATCCTCAGCGAACCCGGCATCGGTAGCGGCGGCAATCAGTGGGATTATCTTTAACCATTCGGCATCCCCGCTGGATATCCCTGCAATAATATATTCCCAATCACTTTTCACCGCGGCGTGCGCATTCTCTCTGGCTAATGCCTGAAGGTAAGTCTTCGCGCCATTATGCTGGATATCGTCTAACACACTTGTCGGTGTTAGCGCAGCGAATGCCGCAATGGAATTGAACGAAATAGCGCTTAGTGTAAAGAGCATAAACTTATTCATCTCACATCCTGTGTTGATGGCTGGCCAATACATGCCCTGCATTAATGACCCGTTCGTTTTTATCACTCATCCTGAGATTTTGCGAGCCGTCCCGCATTTCTGGTTTACATCGCCGCCATTTTGCTATGTGATCACGTTACTCGTTTAGCCCACTTATCGGGCGCTAACCGTAGCGGGATCCATAACCTATGCGCTTCTATCAGGCCGACCCGACGCTGGCGAACTACTGGCGCGGAGTGATCCTGTTTGGCAAGAACGTTGCCTCCTATAAGTTCGCCCTCGCCCATGCGCTGTATGACCTGCAGCAGCATCAGGACGACCTGATCCCGCTGGAAACATTAGCCGCACCGTTTGCCCGCCACCTCTGCACGCACCTGCGCCATGCGCCTAAACAGATCACGGTGAGTCGAAGCCAGTTTCTCGATGCCTGCATGCAGTTCAACAACGAGGAGATCGGCGAAGCGCAGCTGATTGAGCAGACGGTACGCCGTGGCTTTGCCAACGTGATTGACGCTTTCCATAACGTGAACAGCGCCGAGATCGATAAACGCTTCTTTATCGACGAGCGCAAAACTGCCAAAGGGATTCGCCTGACCGATAACTTCTACCAGCTGACACAGACCGCGCAGTTTAACAACCTGGTGCAGGAGACGGATGCCCGCTGGCGACTGGTGGAACAGGCGTGGGCGATGGGCGTATCGCGCAACCTGATCGCGCTGGAATACGATCAACAGGAGCAGCTGCTGTTCAGCCGTCAGCAGCAGCGACGCATCAACATCACCAGCTGCCGCGACAGCCTGAACGGCTACCAGAAGGGGCGCTGCTTCTACTGCTATCGCGACATCAGCCTGCAGGCGGGCGATGACAACCTCGCCGACGTCGACCACTTTATTCCCTGGTCGCTGCACGCCACGCACGCCAACCTCAACGGCGTCTGGAACCTGGTGCTGGCCTGCCAGTCATGCAATCGCGGCCACGAAGGCAAGTTTGCCCGCATCCCGTCGCTGCCGCTGCTGGAGCGTTTACATCACCGTAATGAATACTTTATTAACAGCCACCTGCCGCTGCGAGAAACGCTGATCCAGCAAACCGGCAGCAGCAGCCAGCAGCGCCACAACTTTCTGCAGCAGCGCTGGCAGAGCGCGCTCAATGCGCTGCTGCACACCTGGCAGCCCGCCGCACAAGGGGACAGTATTTTCTGATGAACAGTGACTATTACCAGCTGCACGCACAGCGCTTTTTCAGCGAGACGGTGGATGTCGATATGTCCGAACTGTATCGCCCGTTCGTCGCCCACCTCAAGCCGGGCGCGCGGATACTCGACGCCGGCTGTGGCTCCGGGCGCGATGCCAAAGCGTTTCGCGAGATGGGCTATGACGTGGAAGCGTTCGATGCCTCCGCCGAACTGGTCGAACTGGCGCGCCAGCATACGGGATTACCGGTTAAGCAGATGCGCTTCGAGGACGTCACTGAAGTGGAGCGCTACGACGGCATCTGGTGCTGTGCTTCCCTGCTGCACGTGCCGCTGGCGGAACTGCCGGGGGTGATGACGCAGCTGGCAAAGGCGCTAAAGCCTGGCGGGGTCTGGTATCTGTCGTTTAAGTACGGCAGCGGGGAGAGGGAGAAGGATGGGCGGAGGTTTACGGATATGGATGATAGTGGAATTCGAATCCTGCTAAATTTATTGGATTGCATTCATTTGGTTCACAACTGGTTTACAAATGATCATCGGCCAGTATATAAACAAAGATGGTCAAACTTTATACTATCCAAGAAGGGGTTGGATTTTAGAAAGACCTAAAAATCATACTTGACACATCATTATTTACTCCGTTAATAGTTGCAGTTATGCTAAGGTTTAACAAACTAAATTCAACCATCGGATGGAAACCATGAACTTTAATGATCTACTGAATGATATAGAAAATCTTTTGGTTGGGGTTGAATTGGAATCAATAAATCCATCAACTCCATCGGTAGTTCTTATTGGTATTGATCGAGCCAGCGGTAAATACCTCCTAAAAACCAAAGAGAAAGAATTCGAAAGAAAAATAACCGAGCTTGAAATTATTTTTTATGACCTTAATAAAAAAGGGTTTTGCAATGTAGAACAAACATTGTATGGAAGTAGCAGTAGCCGAAACCATCCCGAAACCATCTTGGCAAACTTACCATATATTCAACATTTTAAATACGAAAGAAAAAAACACTTATTATTTAGAAAGAAAAGAACTCATACTGCAGGAACATTAAATGAAGTGTCTTCTGAAGAATTTCTTAAAATACGAGAAAAAATTGATTGCTTCCATAAGCTTTCAATATCATCCATTAAAAATGAACAAAATGAAATTATTTCATCTCTTAATAAAAATCTGAGTCCAATCATAAAGACTAGCTTGGGTAACTCAAAATATCAGTCCATTGAGTCTGCGCTAAATAAATTGGGCATATTGCAATTAACCCTTGAAAACTCCATAGTAAGTTTAGACTTCGATGAAGAAACAAAAAATATTAACAATACATTAATGAATGAAAAAAAGTTTAACTCCATTGAAGCAGAAATAGAATCTCCAAGTTATACTGGAGTCGATGATGGAAACATCGAAGAGTCACCATTTCCTCCTAAAGAAAAAGCAGTCTCATTAATTGAAAGAAGTATGAGAATTAGACAATTAACACCTGTCCTCTCACTTATTTATGATCGGGTTCATTTCAAAGAAATTGAACTCCAACCTGACTTTCAACGTAAAGATAGAATTTGGAAAACAGATAAAAAATCAAAACTCATTGAATCTATTTTAATGGGATTACCTTTGCCTGTTTTCTATTTTGCAGAAAAGCCAAATAAAGATTGGATAGTTGTAGATGGCTTACAACGTGTTACAACAATTTATGACTTTATGGCAGGAAAGTTCTCATTGAAAGGTTTGGAGGTTTTAGGAGAACAATATGATAATAAATACTTTAATGATTTATCTAGAGTTGAGCAGCGCGATATAAAAGAGTATTCTATAACAGCTCACTTGCTTGATACATCAACTGATAAAAACAATATGATTGTTGAATTATTCCATAGAATAAATACCTATGGAGTAAAATTGAGTGATCAAGAAATAAGGTCCGCATTAAACCAAGGTACTAGTGTTACTTTTTTACGCTATTTGTCATCTATGGATGTGTTCAAGAAATCTACCCATGGAAAAGTCAAACCTGATAGACAAAAAGACATGGAGCTATGCCTTTCAGCAATATCATTCATGATTAATGGATATGAAAACTTCGGACAAAAATCGTACGATAGCTTTCTTTCCCAAGGAATGAGTTGTTTAAATGACCATCAACTTACCTTAGATAACCTCGAAGAAATTGATATTGGTAATTCTAATATCAAAGAAAATGCTAGTGATGAAATATTCTTAATTCTTTCAAGAAAATTTGAACGAGCATTAACGCTCTCTCACAAAATATTTGGCGACATTTGCTTCATTAAAGAAACCAAATCTAAGAAGACAGCTCCTGTCAGTAAACAACTTTTTGAATTACTCATTACTTATTTTTCAGAATTAACTACAGAACAAGAAATTACATTATTAGAAAAAAGAAATAAATTTATAGATGAATTATATTTGGCAATTGAAAAAAATGATGCAACTTACGCAAAATGGGATTCAGAGTTATATAGCCAACAAAACAGAGGTTTTATGTATTCTATTTCAACTTCAACCGGAAAAAAAGTTACTGTTAAGTATAGGTTTGAAGCATTCAGAGAGATATTAAAAAGAAGTACTGGTATAAACGTTCAACTATCGGCGATCGGTGAAACTAAATGAATAAAATAAACTCCATCAACCTGATCAACTTTAAAGCATATAAGAACCAAACCTTTGACTTTGAAGGACTTACTGTATTTTGCGGAAGCAACTCGGTTGGAAAAAGCACGGCAATTCAGGCTCTTGGGATATTACTACAATCTAACTGTGGAAGAAATGTCAATATTAATGGCGAACTTGTGAATGTAGGCGACATTGATGATATACACAATTTCTTCAATCGAAGCGAAGAAACATTAAAAATAACCTTAAACACTGATAAGTTCACAGCATCTTGGGGGTATGAAAACATAGATCAAAAGGAATACCTTGCTCGGAAAAACATGCTTCCTCGAATTAATCATACTAATAATAATGAAAAAATTAGTGATGAAAGTAATGAAGCTGGCTCAAATATAATTTATCAGTATCTTCACGCAGAACGATTTGGGCCGAGAAATAACTTACCAATGGCTGAACATAATCATAATTATGATTGGTTGGGTACGAAAGGTGAATTTACTATTGAAGTACTTGAAAGTTTAATATCAGAAAAAAGACTTGAATTAGAAAATGAAGATATCAGGAAGCATCCTTCTACTGGGAAAAGTCATAGTGTATATTCTAACATCGAGGCATGGATGGAAGAAATTACGCCAGGCTATAAAATGAATCCCAAGAAAATCAAAGAGGCAAGGCTTTCTTACAACACAGTATTACCACCCCATGGCTATGAGACTAAACCTATAAATGTTGGTTTTGGGTACAGCTACGCATTAAGTGTAGTAACAGCATTATTAATTTCGAAACGAGGAGATGTTGTTATCATTGAAAATCCTGAGGCACACTTGCACCCAAAAGGGCAAAGTTATTTAGGAAGACTAATCGCACTATCATCAATGTCCGGACTACAAATAATCATTGAGACTCATAGCGAACATATAATTAATGGCATCAGATTAATGATCAGATCTGGAAGTGTTATAGCTAACAATGTCATTTTTTATAATATCTATAATAATAATTTAGAATCGAAAGTAGTGAAGATAAAATTGAATCAGCAAGCACAATTTTCATCTTGGCCAGAAAACTTTTTTGACCAGCAAGCAATAGATATGGACATGTTAATTTCTGGAGGGGTAATATGATTTTAAATGTCTTTTACTCCCATTTTAGTTTAAGGAAATCACATGCCTGCTCATATAGAGAGCTTGAATCTTTTTTTAAAGAACTTAGTGATTTTCAAAAGCTTTTTCCTTACAAAGATATTGAGCACAGTATTGCAACAGACTTTCTAAAGTATAGATACTATGGGACATCAATTGAACAACAAATTGAAAATTTCTGTTTTCAGGACAAGCAAGTTATGGCAGCTTTTAAAAGCAGATTTTTTCAAGAATGGTTTCCGCAAGCACTATTTAACAAGACTACTAATGAGCTTTTAGAGAGTTCAAAAGATGATATTGATACTCTAGTCGATAAATGTTACATCGGATACATTCCACATTTAGAACATATCGAAAAAGCAAACAACGTTCATACTAAGGAAGACATTGATAATAGGTTTGATTTTTTGCTTTCAAAATATCCAATGGACAGTAACTCTTGGTATTTAAGAGCCAAATCTCGTTTTGAAAATTTAATATTCCATGATAAATGTATAAACACTATAGATAACTGTGAGGAAAATATTTGCGATTTTTCCAAGTCATTAACCAAGTGTTTAATTGCATTAAATAAATGTAGCCCCACTCAACACAGGAATGTATCAACGAACCTAAAAGAAATAGGAGCTATTGCTGGATTCAAGTGTACGGAAGAAGGTAAATCCGACCCAAAATTCAAATACTCATTTTCTTATAGTAGTGATAATTCTTCTTCACAGATCAACTGTGTCTATCATCTTAAACCATCGAAACACAACAACAGTGGCGACTCAAAACATTATCATTTAAGAATATATTTTGGCTTTTATGCTATAAAGGAAAATAGCTATAACATTGCAGTTGCAAGTATTGGTCCACATTTGTGAGACTTCAAAATGGAATCTGAGAAAATCAAATCAGATTCCAGTTAATAATTACTCAACACATTCTTCCATAAAACAATCCAAAAAAGTATCAGTTATACCTTGTGGATTCCTTCTCTCACATAGCGAATAAAGCTCATCAACAGCAGAATAAGGAAAGAACTTAGTTTTCATCTTCCTAAAATGCGGGTAATTTGCAAATTCCATTACCTTGTTTCTTACTTCATCAGGAGCAACAATAACCCACCTGATATCTTGTAGAAGTGGAGCGTAATCATGGAATTTCAGCATTCTAGTTAAGCCGCTTTTTATGCCAGTACTATGCTCAATTTCCATAACGGCCGGCATAAGCCTTCCGTTTCTAAACCATATGCAATCAATAAGTCTCGCTGCTTCAACTGCATCTTCATAAGCGCTAAGTACTTTTTCTTCGTTTAATCTCTCAATGACACCATCAATTTGTGCAATTGTACCGCTACCATATTTTATATGGCGATCATTCGCAGCAACCCATGTTCGATAGTTAAGACAATTACCAATTTTTGCTAATGCAATTTGAATCTGAGCATGACGCCTTTTTTCTTCAATACTCATTCCCACTTGTGGTGAAATGGTATCTAAATCAATACCTTGATGAACAACATCTAAGTTAATCTCAGATATAACAATATCAGTATCATGCTTCGCCATAACCCCATTTTCATGTGGTTTGTCTGGCATGTAGATTAAGTGCTTATGTCCTGGACGAACAGCCTTTTTGCTGTTCATGCTTTCTAAACGTCCTGGCTTACAAAAGTAAAACTCGGGCGTATGAGCTAACAATGCTTCTAAAACAGACCGTGTGTTATAGCTAGCACCAAAGACCCTATCAACATTAACAGGAATGTCGCTCTTTATAGAATTAGCTAAACGCCAAATCATCTGCGATGAAATGCTTTCCTTCTTACTGTCAGCTAAGGCTTGCCCCTTGCTGGGGTCAAACCTTTTAAACTCAATAGGGCCTTCAGGTTGAATAATATTTGTTACATAAATACGACCTGCATTCCTGTCATTCACATAATTGTAGGTTGTATCTCGTGGAAGTTTAGCTATTGCATGCACTAAGTTCGATGCTGTCAGTCTCATTTGACACGCCTAAATGATTTAAAATTGATTTTGCAATACCATACGCTGCTAAATAAGGCACACCATTACCTACTGTTTTAAACATGTTAGATAAAGTCATGTCCTGTGGCAATTCGAAATTAGCTGGTAATGACTGGATAGCCAGAGCTTCTGCAACGGTTATACGCCGAGGCTTGTAAGGATGTAAATGCACCTCATTATTACCGTACGCTGCAGTTGGGGAATAACGCCAGCGATGCAATCTTTTGTATGACTTGCGACTATCGTCACCTTCCCGGACGGCTAAAAATCTCGCCAACCCTGCTCTGGCAGTAAAAACATGTTTAGCATTAGGGTGAAGATCTACTTTATTTATCTCAAACCAATGGCTAACTGTTAGTTCAACAGGTATGCCTTCTGGAGTTGATAATTCAGAATCGACTCCAAACTCATCAGTTTCTGGCCAAGGAAAACTGAATGCATCCCGCCCAAGATACTTTCTCTCCGACCAATGAAACTCTGAACTCAAGGATTTATCTTTGAAACCGAGTAATATTATTCTGTCTCGATCTTGTGGCGCACCATATTCGATTGAGTTGATTAATCTCTCATGGAGGATATAGCCCTTAGAACTTAATTCGACTTTAATTTTTTCAAAAAAAGCTCGATGTTTAGCAGTCCGGTATAGACCTTTGACATTTTCGAAAAGGAAGAAGTCAGGTAACATTTCACAAATTAAGTCAACATAGGTCTGCGACAAACGACCATTTTCACCATCATGCCCTTTATTTTTCCCTGCTACAGAAAAATCAGGACAAGGTGGTCCTCCGATAAATCCGACCAGCTGATTTTCAGCACGTAAGGTATTCATATCATTATGTAAAGATGAATGATCCACATTTTCGATGCTGCAAGGTGCATAGCCAAACCGTGGTTCTTTATGTTTGAGCACTTTTCTTGAATGCTTGTACGCTTCCATAAATGGAAGATGGAATTCATTTACATACACCACTTCATATCCAGAGTTTTCAAACCCAAGATCTAAGAATCCTGAGCCTGAAAAGAAGGAGAAAATCGCTGGCTTTGTGGTCATTGTTTATCCGTTTGAATGTTGAAAAAAGCATGCACTACTATATAAAAAAACAGGTTTCAAGGCAAAAGCATGATTGAACTATTCTTCTCGGCTCTGACTTACTCGTCTCAATTTTCTTATAGCTGTCCGACTAAGAATGACATTCACGAACCAGATGTATATGATTGATTAATATGGTTTTATTATATTTTAGCCATCAACATTTTATCATTCTTAACCTAGTTACGGTGCTGTTCTTGCACCTCAACTGTGAGACCCACATACAATCCATATCTCCAAGATTACCAAGCCACGGGGGCTACTAAGTGACAAAAGCAAACATCAATCCGACAATGCTTAGCTGGACGCGCGAGCGCTTAAGCGTTGGTATGGGGCAGTTTGCGCAAGTGGCTTGGCCTGTGAGGAGCGTCTGCACAGAGGGGAGAAGGTAAGTTTGATGGGCTGTATGGCCTATCCCGATTACCAGTCAGCAACTTTTTCGCCATCAACCTTAGAAATAACCTTTCAAAACTTAGTTTGCCATCACAGCTTTGCCAAACTTCCAACCTTATTTAGTGCCAGTATTTTTATCTTTTGACCCTATAAGACAATAATATTCGCTATCCTGACCCCTCCTAACCTACCATGCCCCCACAAAGTTAAGTGCTATTATTATTCCCACAAATACCATAAAAAGATAAAATATTAGCACCATGGCAAAAAAAACAGCAAATCTACTTCCTGTCACAGCCCGGCTGCTTACCGATTTTGGTGAGAGGCTCAAGCTGGGACACCTGAGCCGTAAACTGACAGCCAAACAACTTCCGGAACGGACAGGTTTAAGGCCACTAACGCTGCGTTCGCTTCATGCAGGGGCACTGAGCCGTGTGAGGTTAGTATTACCCGATACTTTCGTCTGAACCTGGCAGAGGCTGATGAAATCATTCATAACTTTATTGACATCGTGAGTCAGTGGAGGACCATTGCCAATGGTTTACAACTCCCTCAGCGGGAACAGGAATATATGGCGGAAGCATTCAGGCTTGCGGTGAATTAGCCACTTACCAAGTCGTGATGAACGTCTCATTTTATCTGTCCCGACTGGACAGGGCGAACGGCCACATGCTAGTTGTTAACCGCACGGAAGAGTGAATTTATATTGTAAATATAAATGCCTCTTTCCAGGATAAATAATTCAAGAGTAATGGTTTGGCCCCCCGAACCATTATCATCAGGGTACGTGAAGAGTAAGCCCTCAGAGATTCGTTTCTCTGAGGGCTTTTTTTGTTTTTCTACTCAGGAGGAATTCAATGTCTAAACAACGTCGTCTGTCGAGAATTTTTGCAAAAGATGGCAAATCGGTCACGCTGGCGCTGGATGGTTATCACTTTTCAACGAAAACAGCGGGTATTGATAATACACTCAGTCAGCTGCCAGATTTGGTCGCGCAGGGTCTCGACTGTGCGCTGGTCACTTACGGCATGCTGAAAAACTTCGGTGAGGCATTAAGCCACGTTCCTGTGGTATTACGCGTCGATAGCACGGTGAGTATTTTTGATAATAGCGTGCCCGATACCGTTGCGGTGTTCTCCATTGAAGATGCGCTGAAAGTCGCGGCGGAGGGCGTGGTGTGCATGACCTTCCCCGGCGCCTTCAACGAGGAGAAAACCCACCTTATGGCGATGCAGCTGGCGCAGGCGGCCGACCGCTGGAATATGCCGCTGATTGTTGAATCCCTCCCTTACGGCTATGCCGTGACCAGCGACGACTCGAACAACCCGAAGATCATTGCGGCGGCGGCCAGAGCCGCGGTGGAGCTGGGCGCAGACGTGATCAAAACCCGCTTTAGCGGTACTGACGACGACCGGCTGATCGTCGAGGCGGCAGGCGCACCGGTGCTGGCGCTCGGCGGGCCTAAAACCGGTATCGACGGCTACTTTCAATTTGTACAGCACTGCATGCAGGCTGGCGCAAAAGGGGTGGCGGTGGGCCGCAATATCACGCAGGACCCACAGCCAGCAAAAGTGGTAGCAGGTCTGAATGCCATCATCCATCACAATGCCACGGCGGAAGATGCTTACGGCCTCTACATGGCTCATTAACATCGGAAATCACTATGCAGTTAAATAACACCATTATTCCCTCAGTCAGAAAGTATAAGCACCTGGAAAAGGCGCTCGCCTGCCCGTCGGAGTATCTGCTGTTGTCGGAGGCCAATATCGGCAACCTGCAGTCGCTGATTGGCAAATGTCATCAGGGCGGTAAAAAAGTGCTGGTCCATCTTGAACTGCTCGGCGGATTTAAACCGGACCAGGCAGGGATCGCCCTGCTAAAAAATTATTACCGGGTTGATGGTGTTATCTCATCCAATCTTTCCGCGCTGCGCTATGCCAAAAAAGAGGGGCTGCTGACCATCTTTCGCGTGTTGCTTATTGATTCGCGCTCGCTCGACCACTCCATCGATATCGTTAAGCACAACCCGCTGGATGCGATTGAAATTTTACCGGCTGAATACGCCTGTCAGTGCCTGGAATTAATCAGCCGCAATTTAAACGGCTGTGAGGTGGTATTTATCGCCGGGGGCTTCGTAAAGCGCAAAACCCTTGTAGAGAAAATATTCCATGCCGGATTTAAAGGGATCACCACCAGCGAACCTGGCTTATGGTAACCAATCAGGAGTCCACGCTAATGAATGATGAATTCGTCATGGGCATTGATAATGGCGGCACCTTCACCAAGGCCGCCATTTACGACCGCCGCGGTAAGGTTATCGCCAGCGCCGCACAGTCCACCCGCATGCTGACCCCGCAAGAGCATCACACCGAACGCGATATGGATGAACTCTGGGCCGCCAATCTTGCCGTTATCCGGCAAGCGCTTGAGCAGTCCGGCATTGCCGCCAGCCAGATCAAAGGCATTGCCGTGACCGGCCACGGCAACGGGCTGTATCTGGTCGATAAAAGCGGTCATCCGCTGCGTAACGGCATTATCTCCACCGACAGCCGGGCAAAAGAGTATGTGGAGAGATGGCAAAACTCGCCGGAATTTATCTCCCACGTTCTGCCCAAAACCATGCAGTCGGTCTGGGCCGGGCAGCCCGTCGCCCTGCTGGCCTGGCTGCAGGACCACGAGCCGGAAACGCTGCAAAAAACCCACGCGATTTTTATGGTAAAGGACCTGGTCCGCTTCTGGCTGACCGGGGAAGCCTGCGTGGAGCTGACCGATATCTCCGGCACCAGCCTGATTAACGTGCGCGAGCGCCGCTACGACGACGAACTGCTGGCGTGGTGGGGCCTTACTGAGCTGCGCGACAGGTTACCACCGATTAAGCTCTCCACCGACTGCTGCGGCACCCTCAGCGCGGAGAGCGCCCGCCAGACCGGGCTGCAGGCGGGAACGCCGGTTGCCGGGGGCGTGTTCGATATCTCTGCCTCTGCTATCGCCTGCGGCATCAACAGCGTGGATAAGCTGGCGATCGTCACCGGCACCTGGAGCATCAACGAGTACGTCACCGATCGACCGGTGATCGACAAAGATCTGTTTATGACCTCCATCTACCCGATCGACGGTAAATGGCTGATCACCGAGGCCAGCCCCACCTCGGCCAGTAATCTGGAGTGGTTCATCAATAACTTTATGGAGGGCGAGCGGGAAAAAGCGGCCTCGGAGGGTTCATCCGTTTACGACCTGTGCAGCGCGCTGGTCTCCTCCACTACGCCGCAAGAAAGCCACCTGCTGTTCTTTCCCTTTGTCTTTGGCTCCAACACCATCCCGGATGCCTCCGCCGGCTTTATCGGCGTCAGCAGCTTCCATAAAAAGGCTCATTTCCTGCGAGCGATCTATGAGGGCGTGGCGTTTAGCCACCTCTATCACACCGAGCGTTTACGCCATATCAACCCGCAGTTAAGCCGCACGATTCGCATTGCGGGCGGGGTTACTAACTCCCCTGCCTGGCTGCAGCTGTTCGCCGATATCTTTCAGGCGCGGCTGGAAATCGTCGATGTCAAAGAGCACGGCACGCTGGGCACGGCGATGACGGCAGCGGTGATGATCGGCTGGTTTGACGACGTCTTTAGCGCCTCTCACGCGATGGTCCACGTCTCGCGCACCGTGCTGCCCAACCCGGACAATCAGCAGGTCTATCAGGACAAATATCAGCTGTACAAAAATCTGCTGTCAGAGATGCAGTCCCCGTGGCGGCGCTGCAGCCACTTCATCACCGATTAATGAGGCAAGCATGGATCTGAACTTAAAAAACCGTAGCGCCATCGTCACCGGGGGTGCCAGCGGGCTGGGGAAAGAGCTGGTGCTGTCGCTGGCAAACGAAGGGGTCAACATCTGCTTCAGCTACTTAACGCATGAGGAGAGCGCGCAGCAGCTGGTTGCCAGCGTGAAAAACGCCACCGGCGTCAACATTATCGCGGTGAAAACCGATCTGGCGGATGAGCAAAGCCGGGAAGCGCTGTTCGCAACCTGCGTTGCAAGGCTGGGTAGCGCGGACATCCTGATCAATAACGCGGCGATCTGGCTGAGCGGCTACGTCACTGAATTATCCCAGCAGGAGTGGGACCGGGTGATGAACATCAATCTGAAAGCGGTGTTTCACCTCAGCCAGCTGTTTGTTAATCACTGCCTGCAGCGGGACCAGGCGGGCAGCATTCTGAACATTACCTCGCAGGCGGCCTTTCACGGCTCCACCACCGGGCATGCGCACTACGCGGCCAGTAAAGCGGGCCTGGTGGCGTTCGCCATTTCGCTGGCGCGCGAGGTCGCCCGGCAGAAAATCAACGTCAATAACCTCGCCGTCGGGATGATGGATACCGCGATGGTTCGTGACCAGCTCGAACGGGATCCTGACTATTACCTGAAGCGCATTCCGCTGGGCCGGGTGGCCCAGCCCGAAGAGATCGCCGACATCGGCGTGTTTATGGTCTCCCCTAAAACCCGCTATATGACCGGGGCCACGGTCGATGTCACTGGCGGGATGTTGATGCGTTAACCCATGGAGAACAGTTATGAAATGTCTGGCGATTGCCGATCTTTTTATCAATAAAGCGATGATGGAATCCGGCCTTAAGGCGCTCAGGGATGAAGGCATCGAGGTTGAAGTGCGCGAGTGGACGCATCCCTCCGTCGAGAAATTACAGCAGGATAATCTGCGGGTTGAGCAGCAGGGTGCCGAAGCCGTGGCGTTACCCGCAGAGCTGCTGCTGGCAGCGGAGGACGCCGACATCCTGATCGTTCAGTTCGCCCCGGTGAACACCGCCGTCCTCAACCAGCTGCCACAGCTGAAGATTATCGGCGTGCTGCGCGGCGGCGTGGAAAACGTCAATCAGGACGCTGCGCAGGTGCGCGGCATTGAGGTGATAAATACGCCGGGGCGCAATGCGCGCAGCGTGGCGGAGTTCACCGTGGGCATGATCCTCGCGGAGATGCGCAATATTGCCCGTTCGCACGCTGCGCTGCGCGCTAAAATCTGGCGCGGGGAGAGCCCTAACCATCGGGCGATCCCGGAGATTGGCGGTAAGGTGGTCGGCCTTGTCGGGCTGGGCAATATCGCCCGGAGGGTCGCCGGTTACCTTAGTGCGTTTGGTACGGAGATTATCTTTTACGATAAGTACGTTAGCGGACACGATCGCTATGAAAAAGTCGATTCGCTGGATGAGCTGGTCAAACGCGCTGATGTTATCTCGCTGCACGCCCGGCTGACGCCGGAAACCGCGCAGATGATTAACGCGCATCATTTTTCCCTGATGAAAAGCAGCGCGATAATCGTCAATACCGCCCGCTCCGGGTTAATCAATGAGGGCGACTTAATTGCGGCCTTACAAGCCGGGAAAATTATGGGTGCCGCGCTGGATACCTTTGATGACGAACCGCTGCCGGATAACAGCCCCTTTTACACGCTGAATAACGTAACGATTACGCCACATATTGCCGGTAGCACTATGGATGCCTTCAGCAACTCGCCCAAACTATTTTCTGAGGCGCTGCTGGCCAGGCTTAATAAAAAATAACCCTCACGCTGTACTCAATCCACATAGCCAACCGGGCGCGGAATATTCCGTGCCCGTATCTTCCGCACGCTGAAGGAATGATTATGGATATTATCAACAGCATTATCAGTCTGGGGGCATCCGTCATGATGCCCGTAATATTCTTTATTATTGCGCTTTGCTTTGGGGTCACCCTCGGCACGGCATTTAAAGCCGGGATGCTGGTGGGGATCGGGTTTGAAGGGGTCGGACTGGTGATTGGCCTGCTGCTGACCCATCTCGGCCCCGCTTCGCAGGCGATGGTTGAACGCATTGGCCTGCACCTGACGGTGGTCGATACCGGCTGGCCCACGGCCTCAACCATCGGCTGGGGCTCGCCGCTGATGCTGCCGGTGGTGGTCGGTTTTATTATCATCAACCTGGCGATGCTGCTGCTGAAAATCACCAAAACGGTGAATATCGATATCTTCAACTACTGGATATTCCTGCTTGTGGGTTCAGTGGTGTATGCCGGAACCGGTAATTACTGGCTTGCTGTCGGGATGACCTTCGGCATATTTATTCTGACGCTGCTGGCGGCAGATTTCACCGCGCCCTACCTGCAGAAAAATTATCACCTCAAGGGGATCTCATTCCCCCATCTTACCTGTATATGCTACGTGCCCTTTGCCATGGTCTGTAATTACCTTATTGATAAGACCCCGCTGATCAGAAAAATAAACTTCGACCCGGAAACCATTAACAAAAAGTTTGGCGTTTTTGGTGAACCGCTGACGTTAGGCTTTGTGCTGGGGTTACTGCTGGCGCTGTTGGCCGGATATGGTGCGTCGGCGGCGGTTGCGCTGGCGATTAAGGTCGCGGCGGCCATGCTGCTGCTGCCAAAAATGATCGAGATCCTGGTGCAGGGGTTGATGATCGTGCGTGATGCGGCGGAAGCAAAGCTGAAGGCGAAATTCCCCGGTCGGGATTTCTACATCGGCATGGATACGGCGTTACTGATTGGCGAACCTTCGGTGCTGGCAACCGGGCTGCTGCTTATCCCTGTGACGGTGGTGCTGTCCGTCATTCTGCCGGGCAACCGCGTGCTGCCGTTCGTTGACCTGGCGTCACTGATGTTCCTGCTGGCGATGGTCACGCCCTTCTGTAAACGCAATATGTTCCGCATGTTTATTACCGGCACGCTGATCGTCACCTGCATTTTGTACGTCGGCAGCGACATTTCCCCGGAGTACACGCAGGCGGCGCGAAACGCCAATATCCCGATCCCGGAGGGGATGTCTGAGGTAACCAATATGGTCGGGGGAGCCACCACTCCCGTCGGCTGGCTGGCAGTGAAGTTCGCGGAGCTGTTTGGCACTGCGCATTAGCGGTGAAGGATTGTGGCGGGCGGAGTGAACGTGACTGAGTTGATACGGTTGCAGGGGCAACCGTATCAACCCGGTGCCATTGATTAGTCGTACAGCCACTTCCCTGCCTTAGCCGATTCAATCAGCATCCCAAGAGTGAAGTCGGGTACAGGAGTGACTGGAAATTTCTTGAAGGGATTCCACGAAAAAGGCTCATCAGGATAGTAAGTTTCAATCATGTAACTCCTCTGTTGAACCTGGAATTCTCTAAAGAACTCGTCCATTAAATCTTCGGCTTCACCAACATCTAAGCGCATATCCGTGTCTAAATCAGTTGCGGGTGTGAGCAGCCGTTGCTTCTTTTCGTTGTTAAATAAATAAACACCGTTGTAGCGCCTTGCCAGTGCGATAACCCGCTGCTCAATATCATCGTCCATGC
The DNA here is from genome assembly GCF_024169515.1 of Erwinia aphidicola. Lineage (NCBI taxonomy): Bacteria > Pseudomonadati > Pseudomonadota > Gammaproteobacteria > Enterobacterales > Erwiniaceae > Erwinia > Erwinia aphidicola. Next base: position 1,087,882 of record NZ_JAMKCQ010000001.1, read on the forward strand.
TTTATCGTTCCTCCCTTTTAGTGAGGGAATGGCAGCTGCACCCCCTCAATGAACCTAAAATCATAGCGATCAAATTATCAGCATTCTGGAGTTTAAAAGCGATCTCATGCCTTGGATATCGCTCCTTCCCATCTCTTGCTTTCTCGCGAATCCTGCGCAAAATCAGCTACAATCGTCCCTCTTTCTCAACAGTGGCCACCGTAAATCCCATGACCCTCAATACCTTCTGTTACCTGCTTCTGGCCTTAGCGGCGGTCGCCAGTGCGCTGCTGCCGCACCCGCTGGTGATGTGGTTGCTGCTCGCCAGCGTGCTGACGTTTGTCATCTACGGCGGGGATAAAATGGCGGCGCGCAAAAGCTGGCGCAGAGTGCCGGAGTCGACGTTGCTGGTGCTGGGACTGGCGGGGGGATGGCCGGGTGCGGTGCTTGGTCAGCAGCTGTTTCGCCATAAAACGCAGAAGCAGCCGTTTAAGCGTTACTTCTTTATTACTGTTCTGCTGAACATCGGGATGATGGTCGCGCTTTACTGGTTTTATCCGAACGTCATCAGCCTGGTGATGTGATTGAGGAAAGCTGAATGTCAGGCACAAAAAACCACCTCGCGGTGGCCAGTTTTAGTTGACCACTCCACTGGTCACTATGGAGTACCAATAAACTGGTGACTTAAAGAAGTAAAATCTGGGGGCGTTCTGCCCCCTCATTCTTTGGGATAAGAAAATTCAGCAGTGACTAAATGAGACTCTGACTTATCAGATTGGACGTCATACGCGAAGTTATAACGCTCTCCATTTGTAAACTTAAATCCAAACACAGGGAGACACTCACCTTTCGGTACATAAACAGGCTTGTCATCGAAAATCTTGTGAAGAGAATCGCTATTGTCGCTATTGATTTGAATAGCAGTAATCCGCTCCTGTGGCTCCAGTGGTGACACCACACAAACTTGATTATCTTTGATATACGTCGTGGTCGATTTTCGTTCTACCATTCGATCACCCGACCCAGGGCATCCCGTTAAGAGAAATACGACACCCAGCAGCATTATGTTTTTCATGTTTAACGCCCTTTCCCTGTTACGATTTTCTGTAGCGATTCAGTTTTCATCCAAATCTGTCCCGTTACACTGTATCGACGGTGACAAAGAGCAGACGAAGAAACTATGGTAAATTAATCTTTTTTTGAGGCCTGAGGAATGGGTATGTTTCTGAAAATACAGGATATTATTGATCTGAAGACTCTCATTGAATCCGAGCAGGTTGAGTTTAAGTTAGCTGGTGGTAAAGACGGCAAAGGTGAGTTACCAAAGGATTTCTGGCCGACCTATTCTGCTATGGCCAATGGAAGAGGTGGTTGGGTCATCCTGGGCGTCAAAGAACAGGATGGCGAATTCACGCCTGTAGGCGTAACTGACCCCCAAAAGATCAAAACTGATTTGTTCAATCAGCTGAACGATCGTGATCGTGTCAGCGCTAATGTTCTCCAGTCCGAAAAAGACGTACAGCTGGTGAACTTACAGGGCAGAGAGGTGTTAGCAATTCACATCTCTCCCGCGATAAGAAAACAAAAACCTGTCCACTTAAAAAAATCACCTTTTGGTAACACCTATCAGCGTCTACATGAAGGGGATCGCATTTGTGATGATATGACGGTTAAGCGCATGCTTGCTGAGCAGATCCACGACAGTCGTGACAATGAAGTCCTCTCCGAGCATTATGGTTTTGACGAAGATATTGATCTCGATAGCTTGAAAGTTTACCGCAACCTGCTTTCGTCAAATAATCCACAGCATCCCTATCTCGCCTGTGAACCCTTTGAGTTACTCAAGATGGTCGGTGGCTGGCGTAAAGACCGTGAAACGGGAAAGCAGGGCATCACACTTGCTGGAATTTTAATGTTTGGTAAGTGGGATGCTATTACTGCTGCCTTACCCAACTATATGTTGGATTATCAGGAGCGCCCGGAAGCCAGAACTGAACTTCGCTGGGTCGACAGGATAACCCCTGACGGTACCTGGTCAGGTAACTTATTTGATTTTTATCGTAAAGTTTATCAAAAGCTTGTTTCCGATCTTAAAGTCCCCTTTACTCTCGAGGAAGGTCAGCGTAAAACCGATACGCCTATCCACATCGCATTACGCGAAGCGTTAGTTAATACGCTGGTACACGCTGATTTTTCAGATCGGGTTTCCATCTTGATTGTTAAACGACCTGATATGTTTGGTTTTCGGAACCCAGGACTTATGCGCCTACCCCTGGAAGATGTGGTCACGGGAGGCACAAGCGACTGCCGTAATCGCCTTCTGCATCAGATGTTTCTGCTCATAGGACTGGGTGAGAAAGCCGGTTCAGGTATGCCCAAGATTTTCAGTGGCTGGAAGTCGGCTAACTGGCGAACGCCAAAGCTGTGGGAAAAACCTATCCCTGCACAGACCTTACTCGAGCTTTCTACTGCGAGCCTTATTCCACAGCACATTCTTGATGCGTTATACCGGCAATTTGGTGAAAGATTCGGGCTGCTCGATGACTTTGAACAGGTCATTATCGCAACGGCCGCCATTGAAGGCTGGGTGAATCATGAGCGCGCCTGCCAGCTGACAACTAAGCATCCACGGGAAGTTACGCTGACGTTACCACGACTGGAAAGTAAAGGCTTCCTCACTGCAGGCGGTGAGCAGAAGAGTAAACACTACACGCTGCCGGGTGTTTCGGTAATGACACCAGATGAAGTTTTCTCTCAGGGAGCAGTTAATATGCTAAGCAGCTCCACATATTACGGAGAGGGCTCCACACTTAACGAGCAGAGCTCCACATATAGTGAGGGAGGCTTGACACATAACGACATCACGCCAGAGAGCGTAGCGAAGACCAAGAGTGATATGGAGGATAGTCATCAATGCGTTGTAAGGGATGAACATGGACGCATATTAAACCGCTTTATCGACTTACCCTACATTGACTCCGTAGATCATTTGACGCAACCCTTTCGAGATATTCTGTTCACGCACGCTGCCGTACCCCGTGAAAAATTGCGTCTAGGAGACAAGGATCTGATGAAAATTGTAATCCTGACTGTGTGCCAAGGGCATTTTATTTCAGTATCTGCGCTGGGGGAAATCCTGAAACGTAACCCCAACGCACTGCGCCAGCAGTACCTGAAGCAATTGGTGGAGTGTGGTCAGCTTAAACTGGCATTTCCTCAGTATAAAAATCATTCTAAGCAAGGATACAGTACGGTTTAAGGGAGCGTTGCCATTCAACGATGGCAATGCATCAGGTTCTGTTTCATTTAATGACACCCATTACTCAAAACCGTATACCGCTTAAAATCGAACTTTCGGTATAGAAATCAGTATCCCGCAGCATGCGATATACCAACAGATACCATGCGAACAAAAAAAGAACAGATATTAAGATATCCAATTGATTTAAGGCAAAAAAAAGCCACCCTCAGGTGACTTAGTTTTTGCATATGGTGCCGAAGGCCGGAATCGAACCGGCACATCTCTCGATGGTTGATTTTGAATCAACTGCGTCTACCGATTTCGCCACTTCGGCACTGAAGGGTATGCGGAAAACGTTGTGGATTATACCGTTACCCCCTGTATACGCAACCCCATTCCGCACGTGCCGGGTGTGAGTGCTGAAAAAACACGCGCTGGGGTCAGAGAATAACGGGCCGGGCATGCCCGGCCCCTACGAAAACGGGGGGTGACAGGTGGGAGGATGGTCGAGCATAAAAACGGTCGGCAGCAGCAAAAACGGTGGGTGACAGGTGTGAGAATGGCTGACCAAAAACGGAAAACGGTGGGTGATGGGGGTATAACGGGCCGACCTTAAAAGCGGTCGGCCCCTACAAAAACAGGGCGTAGGGGGAGGTGGCGGCATGAGTTACGGAACATTCCTAAAGGAACTCAGCGCGGATAACAGGGTCCGAAAGGGAAGCTATCGTTGCAGCGCCACGGAGGGCTGCGCGCCACATCACATTGTATAGGTCACCTCATGAAAGCAGCTTCTCAGTTTGTTCTGGCACTCTCCCTCTCCACCGCCCTGTTCACCGCTGCGGCGGGGGCTGCCAGCTGGCAGGATCAGCTTAACTCGGCCGCCAGCGCGCTGGGGCAGAACGCCAACAGCAATTCCGCCTCTTCTACTACCACCACCCAGAGCGGCACCTCGCTGGGCGCGCTCACCGGGCTGCTGAACGGCGGCAGCCAGTCGCTCAGCTCCGGCACCATGACCAATGCGGCGGGCGTGCTGCAGTACTGCGTGCAGAACAACATCGTGGATAACAATGTCTCCTCGGTGAAGGATAAGCTGCTCGGCAAGCTGGGCCTTGCGGATAGCCAGAAGCAGCAGGAAACCACCGACTACAAACAGGGGCTAATGGGCCTGTTGAATACCAGCAACAACCAGCAGGTTGACCTGAAGTCGCTGGGCGATACCGCCATCGGCAAGAAGGTGAAAACCAAAGCCTGCGATCTGGTTCTCAAACAGGGTAAACAGTTTATCTCGTAACCTCTCTCTCAGGCGGTGAGGCTGTCCCCTCCCCGCCTCTCTCTGCAGTACCAGGCAAATAACCCGAGCCACATAATGCCACTTTTTAGCCCTGTAATTTACAGGGATATCTCTCATCGTAAGCCGTCGCTAAAATATTCCTCGAGGGCGTCTCCGCAAGCACTTATTACCCCATCTGGCATCGGTATGAATTGTAATTCAGCAGATTTAAAACCCCCTCACCAGCCCATACGACCCGAAACATCTTAAAAAAAACGGGTAAAACACCTCAGTCTAACTTTAAACAATCGGATAACTCACAACTTAGGATTATTCTAACCTCTTCGCGAGATATACCTTAGAAAAAGACCCCGATCTTAAATTTTGATGGCGTATATCACTGAGCTAGTGCGCAACTCTTTTAGGATTTTCTTTATTTTGATAGCATCCTTTCCAGTTCGGTTAAGCACTTTCACTCATTACTGATTTACAAGGGATGGGCGAAACATCACTTAAGCGAACAATACGGATAGCACCTGACAAGGATCGAATTATAGATTGATCGTGAGGTTGTGACTCTTTATTTCTCAGGATTTTAATATAAACAGGATGAATTATGAAAATGACTAAAGTAGTTATGGCTGCTGCTTTCACTGCTGCTCTGAGCTCTGGGGCTGCTTTTGCCGCTGATACCACCACAGGGCAGATCAAATTCGAAGGTGAACTGGTTAATACCGCCTGTGGTCTTTCTGCAAACTCCAGTCCAGTGAACGTTAATTTCTACCAGGTTCCTGTATCAGCACTGGCAAATGGCCAGCGTGCAGCCAGCGTTCAGAAAAATATTGAACTGCAGTACTGCGACACCACCATAGCGCAAAGTGCTGTTGTCACCTATAACCCAACCAGCCCAAATGCCGTTGATGACTCACTGGCAGCATTTACTTCGGGTACTGCCTCTGGCGCGGGTATCGGCCTGCTGGACAGCGCTAACCAGGAAGTTAAGTGGGGCCAGCCTACTGCATCCGTGAAGCTGGTTAACGGCACGACGACCATTCCGTTTGTTGCTTTCCTGCGTTCAGAAAAAACCACAGATACTGAGAATAATGTTGCTTACAGCCCGGTTACAGCAGGTTCTTTCGAGTCGACAATTAATTTCGAAATCGCCTACCAGTAATACGCAATAAAGATACAGTGCGGGGGGATCCCCCCGCACATTTTCACATTCGATGGCAATGCCAGGGAGAGTCAGAATGGAGATCGGCAACGCAATAAGTAGCGATGAGCGTCTCACTGCTCTTTTTTCTGCGCGCGCTGAAGCAGGAAAAAGTCAGACCCGATCGGGCCATAAACGGAAAAATAAAATATCACCACAAAAAAGAACCCCAGCAAAGAGCAGAAAAATTAAACTCAGAGCATTAAAACACTTATCATTGAGAGCGCTAGCCAATAAAAAAACACCCCGATGATATTACGGAAGGCATCTGTTTTCGGGGGGTAGGTTTACGCTATCCGTACTGAAAAGTTCGTTATGAAACGCAGAGCATTTAAACATTTTTTCCAGGATTGAAATCATGTTGGGAACTTTCAGAGTTAAATCAACCGCGGCCATTTTGCAGGCAATCAGCGTCTGCTACGCCACGGCAATATATGCTGACGATAGCGTTGAATTCAATACCGACGTGTTAGATACCGCCGATCGTACCCATATCGATTTATCTCGTTTCTCAACGGATAACTACATCTCGCCTGGCAGCTACCTGCTTGATATTCGCGTTAACGGCAAGTCGCTGGATCAGGAAAAAATTCGCTATATCGAAACCGCAAAGGGAAAAAGTGCCCAGCCCTGCATCAGCAGCAGCCTGCTGAATAAGCTGGCGCTGAAAGAAGAAGCGCGGCTGAAGGTCGCCCAGCCCTATGAGAATTGCTACTCGCTGCAAACGCTGCCGGGTGTGCAATTAAGTAACTATGCCGGTTCGCTCGACATTACCGTGCCCCAGGCATGGATGAAATACGACGATCCTGACTGGACGCCCCCCGAGCGCTGGGATAACGGCATCGCCGGGCTGATTTTTGATTACAGTCTTAACGGACAAATGACCCGACAATTCGACGACAGCCATAATTACAGCACGGTATCAGGCTACGGCCAGGCCGGCGCTAATCTTGGCGCGTGGCGTCTGCGCGGTGAGTATCAAACCAGCTATTACAGTGACAATCACCAGTTTGCTTTCGACTGGAATCAGATTTACGCCTATCGTCCCCTGCCGATGATGGCGGCCAAACTGACGCTGGGTGAAATCTCGCTCAATTCGCAGGTTTTTAGTACGGTGCGTTTTACCGGGGCAAACCTCGTCAGTGACGAACGCATGCTCCCCCCCGCCCTGCAAGGCTACGCGCCTGAAATTCAGGGAATTGCGCGCGGGAACGCCACCGTAACGGTCAGCCAGAGCGGTCGTATTATCTACCAAACCACCGTGCCTGCGGGACCGTTCAATATTCAGGACTTGCGCAGCTCGGTGCGCGGCACGCTGGACGTCCGCGTCGAAGAGCAGGACGGCTCGGTGTCTACCTTCCAGATTAATACCGCCGACATTCCCTATCTGACGCGCCCGGGATACGTACGCTACAACCTTGCCGGCGGCACGCCGTCGACTTACAGCCATAAGCTGCAGGGGCCTTCGTTCATTTCCGGGGATTTTTCCTGGGGGGTCAGTAATGCCTGGTCGTTATACGGCGGGCTGCAAACGTCTGGTGAGGAATTTTCCGCCTCCACAGTGGGCGTCGGGCGCGACCTGAGCGTGCTGGGGGCCCTTTCTGTCGATGCCACCCAATCCCTGAGTAAACAGCGTGATGGCGAGCGTCTTACCGGCACCTCCTGGAAGCTGAGCTATGCGAAAACCTTTGACGAATACCACAGTGCGATCACCTTCGCAGGCTACCGCTTTTCGCAAAAAAATTACCGAACGATGGCGCAATACCTCGACGATCGCTACCGCGACTATCAGGACTCACCGTTTTTTGGCCGTGAAAAAGAGCTGTACACCATCACCGCCAATAAAACCTTTTGGCCGGATAGCGCGGACCAGGCTACCACACTGTTTTTGTCCTACACCCATCAAAATTACTGGGAAAACAAACGCAGGGAGCGCTACGGCATGTCTGTCAGCCGCAGCTTCCGCGTGGGGGATACCAAAGGCATCAGCGCTAATCTTTCGGCATACCGCTCCGACTATCGGGGACGCACGGATGATTCTCTCGCCCTCTCGCTCTCGATCCCGATAGGTGACAGCCGGTGGGCCGGTGTGGATGTACAGAGCTATAACGGCAAGAGCAGCCCGATGGCGTCCTACACCGATAACAGCGACGCTAACAATCTGTGGCGTATCCGCAGCGGCGCCAGCCAGGACGGCAACGCCAGCGTTGACGGCTACTACCAGCGTCGTGCGCAGATGGCAGATATCAACACCAATGCCAGCTACCAGCAAAATCGCTTTGTGGCGCTAGGCACATCAGTGCGCGGCGGCTTTACCGCCACACGTCATGGCGCGGCGCTGCACAACGGCGGAGCCACCATGAACACGGCGCGGGTGATGGTCGACACCAACGGGATCGGCGGCGTGCCGCTTAATGACAAACGTTCAAGAACCAACAGTTTTGGTATTGCCGTGGTGCCGGACATCGTGAGCTACAGCAGTTTTGATACCCGCGTTGACGTTGACGCGATGGATGGCGACATCGAACCCGCCAAAGCCATTACCACCGCAACGCTGACCGAAGGGGCCATCGGCTATCAGGCTTTTGGCATGGCAAGGGGATTGAAAATCATGGCCACGCTGCGCCTGGCTGACAATAGCGTACCGCCATTTGGTGCCGAGGTTTATAACGCAGACGGTGTCAGCGTGGCGATGGTGCTGGATAACGGGCAAGCCTGGCTGGCCGGGGTCAATCCTGACGAGACGCTCAACGTGGTCTGGAATGGTAAAAATCAGTGCCGCATCGCCATGCCGTCGGATATCAACGAGCAAGCCACCAGCATGCTGCTGCCGTGCCGCTAAGCACGCACATGATGTTAATTCACAGTCATAAAAGGTCAAAAATGAGCATGAATAAATACACAACCCATTGGATGGCCGCCGTGGCGCTGAGCGTACTCAGTGGCCAGGCCGTAGCGGGTATTTCACTCGATCGGACCCGGCTGATTATTACCGAGAAAGAGGCCTCAGCTAGCGTAAATCTCTCGAATACCAGTTCAGCCATTCCTTTTCTTGCCCAGTCGTGGGTAGAGGATGAAAAGGGCAATAAGATCACGGCACCGCTGCTGGTTTTACCTCCGCTGCAGCGCATTAATGGCGGGCAAAAGGGAATTGCACGCGTCACAAAGACTTCGGGAATAGAGCAGCTGCCTAAGGACAGAGAGAGTCTGTTCTTCCTCAACGTGCGTGAGATCCCGCCGAAACCCGATAAGCCGAATACGCTGCAGCTGGCGATGCAGTCACGCATCAAGCTGTTTTACCGGCCGGCTGCCGTGATCCCAAAAAGTAAAAGCGAGGTCTGGCAGGACCAGGTGGTGTTCCAGAAAAACGGCAATCAGATAACGGCACAGAATCCGACGCCTTATTACATCACCCTTCTTGGCCTGTCGGACGATGCGAAGCGCAAACTCACCCACTTTCCAGGGATCATGATTGCGCCGAAATCCAGCCAGCAGTTTGCTATCACGGAAGCGAGCGTCAGCACCTTCTCCATGATGTACGTCAACGATTATGGCGGCCACCCGGAGCTGAAATACCGCTGTGACGGCAACACCTGTAAAGCGCTACCGCCTGCGCAGCAGGATCAGTAACCAGGTAACAGGGAGCCGACAATGCGCCACACACTTTCATCTCTGTCTCTGTTGATGATGAGCCTGACACTTCCGCTGCAGGCAGAGACGTTACGGCTGCCAGATCTTAAGGCCGGGGAGCAGACTCGCGAGGTCAACGGCATTGTCCGGTTCCACAGTCTGGATCTTACCTTGCCGTGTACGGTGATAACGCAGAGCCATATGCGGGATATTGCGCTGGGCGCAATTGACGCGGGACGTTTTCATCAGGCTGGCGATCGCAGTCAGCCGGTACACATCAGACTGAATCTGAAAAATTGCCTGAAAGGAGCCGCCGGTGCGCCAGCCCCTAACGGGGCGAAGCGGGTGGTCAGTAACAGGGCGGCCAATCCCGCGGGTGAGCGAACTATCCAGCTGATTTTTATGGGAGAGGCCGATCCCAGCAACGCGGAACTGCTGCGTATTCGCGGAACCGTGCAGGGCGCAGGCATCCGGCTGCTGGATATCAACGGCAACGCGCTGGCGTTCAATCAAACAGCCCGATCTTATCTGATCAATGCCGGAGACAGCGAGTTTGACTTTGTGGCCGCGCTGGAATCAACGGGCGGTCACGTCAGCAATGGCGAATTTAGCAGTCTGATCCGCCTGAAAATGGAGTATCTGTAATGAAAAATTCCACGCTGTTACGCCAGCCACGCTGTCGGGGCCTGCTCTCTGCTGCTGCACTGCTGCTGCCTCATTTAGCCTGGTCCGCCGAGCCTCATGGCGCCATTGAGCCGACGGCGGGCACCTATGACTACAACATCAACCTGGAAAATCAGGACATTACCGATAACCGCATAGGGGCCACTATCCCGCGCGCTTATAGCCTGAGCGGAAGCTACTCGGCCAGGGTGTTTTGCAACAGCAATATTAGCAATGCGCCTATCTACTTCTCCTCCACGGCGACGCTGCCACAGGACAGTCGCTACGCAGGCTTTCTCAAGCTCAATGACTACCTGTCCGTCAAAATTGAGATCTGGATTAGCGGCGCGCGGCGCGAGTATTTTGCCGTGCCGTTTAATAACGTTTCAAATATGTTGGCGAACAGCTGCACCGCGCCCTCCTCAAGAATAACGCCCGATATGGACTCGGGCTCGATGGGCCGCGTGACCTTTATGGTGACCAAACCCATTATTAACGGCATCAGGCTGGAGGGTACCGAGATTGCCAGGCTGTTCGGCAGCCTCGTCGCGGGTAACCAGGGCACGGTGGCCCTTTCGCGCACCAACATCAATTCCGCCATCATTACCGTTCCGGACAAGTGCATCATTAATCAGGGCACGCCTGTGGTGGTGGATTTTGGCACCATCCCCGGAACGGGCAGCAAGCTGAACGGCATTAATTACAGCCAAAATATACCGATCCACGTGAAGTGCCAGGGAGGAAGTTTTGCCAGTGGCGCACTGAATATCAAGCTGGGTATTCAACAGCCCTCGCCGGCTTTTGACGACGGTCGATATCTCAGCGTCAGTGGCTCTCCTGCGCGTCCCGAGCTGGGTATCGCCCTTAAGGACAGTCAGGGTAAAGCCATCATCCCCAATACTTTTTATGACGTTCCGGGCTTTACCAATAATGAAGGGAACTGGAATCTCGTGGCCGCGCCGATTGCAAAAAGCGCCACGTCGATGATTCAGGAAGGCGAATTCAGCGCCTCGGCAACTATCGTTGCGCAATTCCAGTAAGGGAAGAGAATGAAAAATATCATTATTGGTCTCGTACTGATGCTGCCTTTGCTTCTTGCGGGTCCCGCGCAGGCCGCTGGCGAACTGATTGGTGGCCAGCTGGATTTTAAAGGCGTTGTGGTGGCTATCCCCTGCAGCATCGCTCCGGAATCGGAAAGTGCACCGGTAGATTTTGGCAAAATTTCCACGCGCGATCTTTACCACTCTGAGAAAAGTGAACCCATTGCTTTCACGCTCAAGCTACAGGACTGTAATCCGCAATTGGCAAGTACCGTCACCGTAACCTTTAGCGGCAGCGAAAACCCCAATCTGAAAGACCACCTGGCGATAAAGCCCTCAACATCCAATGGGGCCAGCGGTATTGGCATCGGACTGCTGGAAGAAAATAACACGCCGATCCAACTGGGAGTGGCAACGCTTCCTGTCACGCTTAAAAGCGGGATGATGCAGCTGAACTTTAAAGCTTTTATCGCCGCAGAGCCTGAAGCGCTATCAAAAGAAACCTTGACCACCGGGCCTTTTACCGCCACGGCAAACTACATATTGAATTATCAGTAACGGCATCAAAAGGGATTTTCAGCATGACGTATCGATGTTTTTTTTATGACGAAAATGCCTACTTTTTTGAGGGGATGAAGGCGAGCATTTCATCTTTATTTCGTGAAACAAGAAATGTGTCATTTTCGCTAACGGATGATTACGAACAGCTTATTGATCGAACTAAAAGCAGGATCGAGGGTAACCAACACCTGTGGCTTTTCTGCGATTTAGATATGCTCCCTATGGAGCGTTTTGTGATGCTGAACAGAATGCAGGGTTGTTATAAGCACCAGAACAAAAAGCTGGTCATTATGCTAAGCAATCATCATATGCCATTTTTCTTAACCATCTACAACCTGTTTCCACAGGCGCACTGGTTAATGAAAAATGAAAAAATGGAGCATATCCCTGCTTTTCTTAATGGACTGAATCAAAAAAAAGCCAATGAAAACCGGTTCAGCTACTCGCTGATAGATTATACCCGTAACACTATACGCAGTGGTGATGTCCATCATTTAATCTCCTGTAATGAGTGGTGGTTAATTGAAGAGATATTGAGAGGGAAATCTCTGTCAAATATTGCCCATCAGGCGGACACCGACATCCGAAAAATAAGCTATGTAAAGCGCAAGCTAATGAAAAGGCTAAATATAAAAAACAACATCGCTCTTTTTGAGAAGTTCAAATGGCTTACGCCCTCAAGATAAAGCAATAAATTCGATATTTACCGCCGGGTTTTCCGTCGGTATCGCGCAGCACCTGTCTGCAAAATCAACCTAAAGTAAGGAAATAAAGATGAAAAAAGTGACCGCTGTTGAAGCCGCACGCATTATTGGTGGCACCTGTAAGACCTGTGAAAGCACCTATCAGCTGATTACATCAGGGAGCGTGAAGTCCTGTAAGCTGGTAACAACCTGCACCGATAAGCACGGTACGGTTATTTCCAGCACCTCAAAAGATGCGGCCAGCAGCAATTGTGGCGTGTTGAACTAAACCCTTGAAGGGCTAATACCCGGAGTCACTCTTTTCCGGGTATTTTTCTGTTTCATAACGAGATGAAGATGACTATCCAGATTAAACGCCGCACATTTATCGGCTATTCCCTGTTGCTGATTATAATCTCTGTACTGATAACCGTACTGTGCTATCACCTGTTTGTGTTTAATACTTTTTCCTCTGACGTTAACCAGACGCAAGCTTTTCGTGAGGTCAGCGATGAAGAGGTTAAAAACAGCCCTATTAAGGACAACAAAACCATTATTGAGGTGATGTCCCTTGGCTGCCACTACTGTGCCGCGAATGAAGATAACCTCGCCGAATTCGCACGTTCGCTGCCGGCGGGAAGCCAGTTCAAAGCGATTCACATCACCAGCGACGATAATGGCCTGGCCGTCTACGCTCCGCTATTTGCCACGCTGGAGGAGATGGGTATTGAAGAGAAGTATCGCGACAGCGCCTATAACGCCATCATTACGCGCAATATTAACCTCAGCGATGGCGAAGCGCTTGAAGCCTGGCTAACAAAAAATAATATTGACGTGGGGGAATATCATCGTGTCAGTCAGAGTGACGCAGTAAAAAATCGCCTGAACTATATGGCGGAGGTGACCCGCCATTACGCTATCCGCTCCACGCCAATTTTTATTATTAACCGGCGTTACGTCGTCGCTCAGGATCGCGATTTCCCGGCGTTTGCCGACCGAATGCGGCAACTGCTCAGCGAGGATAAGTGATCCCAGTGCTGAAGCTTCTGTTGATCCGTATCGTCTTTAGCGTCAGAAATGGCGTTGAGCGGACTGCTGCATTACGCAGTCTGGGGTCGCGCGCGGCCATGGTGATACTGCGCAAAATTTTGCGATACGGCTATCTGCCCGCGCTACTCGCGGTCGCCAGGGCGCTCTGTGCACTGCGTATTGTCGGCCGGGGCTGGCGTTTGCAAAATGCGGTGGCAACCGAGAACTACCGCTGTCTGACGGGGCAGACTGGGCAGATCAACGCCGCGTGGATTGCGGTGCGCCGTCGCCTGCTGGAAGAAGCGGCCACCTGGGGACAGAACCCGGCACTTCTGCAACAGATCCAGCGCTGCGCCAGACAGCTTGATGCGGTAGTGGCACCGCTGCACCGCGAAAAGCACCCGATTATTCTCGCGCCGTTACACTCCGTCTCCGATGTGCTGGCCGCGATGGTGGGCGCCAGCGTGACGCCGGGGAGAGCCAGCGTGGTCGTCTCCGCCAGTGCGGCGCGCTATAACCGCCACACGCGGGCGCTGGGTGGGATCCAGCTCTCCTACTGCTCTATTCATCAGCAGAATAAGGCGCTGGCTGGCGATCTGATGTCGCTGCTGAACGACGTCATCGATGGTCAGCAGAATATGATCATTTTCCCGGATATTACTCCGGACTATACCCTGCAGGCAGAGGGCGCGCTGGCGGCTAAGCTGCCCTGCCGTCTGTTTGGACGCGCGGCAAAGTTACACAACGGCGTGGTACGCCTATCTGCTGCCATCTCCGCACAGGTGGTTTTTTATCATCTCTATTACGATCGCGGCCTGCATATCCATATTCATGCCCCCGTGGCGGCTAAAGCGGTGCCCGGCGCCCTGCCTGGCATTATCGAACAGACGCTGCGAACCCGTCCCCAGGACTGGTTGCTCTGGCACAACCACTCTCTCTATTTTATTAATCACTGAACATCATGATGAAAACGACGATCCCCGATGTTATTTTTCAGGAAGAGACCAACGAGTGCGGTCTCGCCTGTGTGGCGATGCTGGCACAAACCCAGGGGCACCGCGTCTCTCTGGAAACCCTGCGCGAGCTGTTTCCGGCTTCCGATCACGGCACCTCACTTGATGCACTGATGAAGATGATGGCCCGCCTGGGCGTGGCCACTACGCCGGTCCTGTTTGAGCATGCTGAGCTGCGGGATCTGCCGCTACCGGCCATTTTGCACTACGGTGCCAGCCACTTTGTGCTGCTGGCTTACCGCAAAGGCAATCACGCCTGCGTGATGAATCCGGCGATAGGAGAGCAGTGGCTGCCGCTGGCGGCGCTGAAGCAGGAGATCAGCGGCTATGCCCTGATTGTCGATCCCGACACGCATCTGACCGCTCAGATCGCTGAACCCCCGCAGAGCAAAACGCCGCGCGCGCCGCGTGCTATGAGCCTGAAAGAGACCGCCGCCGTACCGGGGATCTACCGGCTGATGATGCTGACTTTTCTGGTGTCGCTTAGCCTGTTTCTGATGCCAACGATGGTGAGCAACGCGATTAACCAGGCCTTCTCCAGTACCGGGAGCGACACCTTCCCCTACGGGGCATTTATCGTGGCGTTTATTGTCTCCACGCTGATGGCAATGGGTGTCAGGATCGTCAGCGAAAGGTTTATCAAACGCTTCGTGCTGATCAACAGCAGCCTCGGCTTTTCGCGTCTGCTGAACAACCCGCTGCGCTTTTTTGAAAAGCGCGCGCCGGGGGAGATTTTCAGCCGTTTCACCGCCTGGCAGTCGGGAATGCTACAAAAGATCGAGCTCGACAACAGTCTGCGCTCCGACTGGGTGATCGCCGTCATCTCCCTTGCCATCATGTTCTGGATCGCCCCCCTGCTGGCGGCCATCTCTGCCGTCGGCGTGACGGTCATGGGCCTGATCAGCATCTGGGCGGTGATCCGCGATCGCTGGTACACCCAGCAGCTACAGCTGAAG
This sequence comes from Erwinia aphidicola, assembly GCF_024169515.1. Taxonomy (NCBI): domain Bacteria; kingdom Pseudomonadati; phylum Pseudomonadota; class Gammaproteobacteria; order Enterobacterales; family Erwiniaceae; genus Erwinia; species Erwinia aphidicola. The sequence continues at coordinate 1,103,160 of NZ_JAMKCQ010000001.1, forward strand.
GGTGCGGCACTGAACGATTTCTTTATGGAGACGTTACAGGGCGTTCTGACGGTCAAAACCGCCGGGCTGGAGAGCCAGCGCCAGATCGCCTTCGCTGCCTATAGCCGCGATCTGTTCTCCTGCCTGCAGCGGCAAAAAATCTATCAGCAGGTAAAAGAGGGGCTTTACCAGCTGACGGGCAGCATAGAGATGGTGATTTTTATGCTGCTGGTGCTGCCCATGGTCCACAGCAAGCTGATCTCGCTGGGCGATTTTTTTGCCTACAGCTTTCTGCGCCAGATCTTTACCTCATACATTACGCGCATCTTCTACTCGGTGATCCAGAAGTCTCAGCTGCACATCATTGACGGCCGCGCGCACAGCCTGTTTCTGCCAGCGGAAAACGGTGCAGAAGCCGCCCCGCCCGAACCGGTCCTGGCGCACAGCCCGCCACATCTCCACTTTGAGGCCATCCGCTATGCCTGGGATGCGGAGAAAACGATTCTCGACTCGGTCTCTTTCTCTCTGGCGGCCGGTGAGCAGATAGCCATTTTCGGTGAGTCCGGCGCGGGGAAAAGCACCTTACTGCGGCTGATTGCCGGGCTGTTTTCGCCGCAGGCGGGCACCTGCTATGCCGGTGATATTCCGCTACCTCGCCAGCAGCTGGCGCAGTTTGTCTGCCTGCAAAGCCAGGAAGATATCCTGTTTAACGCCTCCGTACGCGAAAACATTACCCTGTTTGACGCCGCCTACCGCGAGCGCGACCAGCAGCGCATTGAGGCACTGCTGGAGTCGCTTGCGCTCGGGGAGGCGGTGCGCGGCTTGCCCGGTGGGATTAATGCCCTGATCCGCGAAAGCCATGCCGCTCTGTCGCTGGGGCAACGTCAGCGCCTGCTGCTGGCGCGGGCGATGTACAGCTCGCGCCCGGTTCTGCTGCTTGATGAACCGACGGCCAATCTTGACGACGAAACGGCCGCCATCGTGATGGCAGCCCTCCACGCCCACTGTCAGCGCCACGGAAAATCGTTGATTGTCGTGACCCATAGCGAACAGGTGATGTCCGGTTTTCATCGCGTTTATCGTCTCGCTGAAGGCCACCTGACGCCACAGGAGCCGCGACGTGAAGCTTAGACCCCGTTGGATAGCGACAGGCTGTGTGCTGGCGATAGCCGTGACCCTCGCCGCCATTGCAGCCTTCGACACCTCATCTTCCCCACAGGAAAGCCTTCAGCTTGAAACGCTTGAACGTGGTGACATCACAAAAATAGTCATGGTTACCGGCATACTGAAACCCGCCGTGCAGGTTAACGTCGGAGCCCAGGTGAATGGCCAGCTGCGCAAGCTCTACGTGCAGCAGGGCGACACTGTGCGTAAAGGCCAGCTGCTGGCCGAGATCGATCCCACTCTCCAGGAGTCAGAACTGAACAATGCGCTGGCGCAGTTAGCCAGCGCGAAGGCGCAGAAGCTGGCGGCGCAAGCCACGCTGCTGCGCTACCGCCAGGAGTATCAGCGGCAGAAGATGATGATGCGCGATGGCTCCGGCATTCGCAGTGAATTTGAACAGGCGAAGGCACAGTACGATGCGCAGCAGCAGCAAATTGCGGTAAACGACGCGCTGATTGTGCAGGGTGAAATGGCGGTGAAAACGGCCAACGCGAACCTTGGCTATACCCGCATCGTCGCCCCAATGGACGGCGAGGTACTCGGTATTGTGACACGCGAAGGGCAGACGATTGTGTCGTCGCAAACCGCACCGACGATCCTGGTGCTGGCCGATCTCGACACCATGCAGGTACAGACGCGCATTTCCGAAGCGGATATTCAGAAGATCCATCCTGGCCAGCCGCTGCAGTTTTACGTTATCGCCAATCCCGACAAACGCTACGACAGTGAGATGGGCTACGTGCAGCCGGCCCCCCAGGAGGCGCTGGAAGAGCAAAACAGCCGGGGAAATAGCACCAATCAGCAGGCCTCTGCGGTCTATTACACCGGCACCTTTACCGTGCCGAACGCCGACCGCGAGCTGAAAACCTCGATGACGGCTCAGGTGTTTATCCGCATTGCTGAAGCGAACAACGTGCTGCGCATTCCGCTGGCCGCACTGGGGCAGCCGCTGGAGGCCAACCACTACCGCATCCGCGTCTTTAATCACGGCAAACTCTACTCGCGCACCGTACAGATTGGCATCTCCGACCGTCAGTACGCCGAAGTGCTGGCGGGGGCTCAGCCCGGCGATCGGGTGGCACTGACCCCGGACGGAGGCCAGGCGTAATCCATGGAACCCATAATCATCTTACGCCATGTCTGCCGGGCGTTTCGTGCCGGAACGCAAACCCTACCGGTGTTAAGCGATATCTCACTTACCATTGGGCACGGGGAGATGGTGGCCATCGTCGGCGCTTCCGGTTCCGGTAAATCTACCCTGATGAATATCATTGGCTGCCTGGACCGCCCGACCTCCGGCGAGGTGCTGATCGATGGCGCGGCGGTACACCTGGCCGACAGCCAGCATCTTGCCGAACTGCGCAGTCGCTATCTGGGCTTTATTTTTCAGCGCTACCACTTAATGCCCTATCTGACGGCGGAAGAGAATATCGCCATGCCGGCGCTGTATACCGCGATGCCGGAAAAAGAGCGCCACGCCCGTATTCATTCCCTGGCAGACAAGCTGGGCCTGCGCGAACGCCTTCATCATCGCCCGACCCAGCTTTCAGGCGGTCAGCAGCAGCGCGTCAGCATCTGCAGGGCGTTAATCAACGGGGCGCAGGTCATCCTCGCCGACGAGCCGACCGGAGCGCTCGATAGCGTCAGCGGCAAAGCCCTGATGGACGTACTGCATCAGCTTCATGCCGCAGGTCACACGGTGATTATCGTCACCCATGACCACCAGATTGCCCGCCAGGCGCAGCGAGTGATTGAGATCCGCGACGGCAGAATCATCAAAGATGCCCGTCAGACCCGGCCAGCTACGCCCGTCTCCCTGCCTGAGCAGGATAACGGGCGTGCCTCGCTGACGCGCAGTCTGACGGAATCTTTCCGCATGGCCTGGCGCGCCCTGCGCGGGCACCGCATGCGCGCCTTTCTCTCCATGCTGGGGATTATTATCGGCATCTCCTCCGTTGTCTCCTCCATGGCCGTGGGTGAAGGCGCCCGTCAGACCATCATGAATGAAATTGGTAAGTTCGGCACCACCACGCTGGAAATCCATCCCGGTAGCGGCTGGGGCAATCAGCGCCCGGATATGACACGTGCTCTGTCAATGGATGATGTCAGCAGCCTGGAAAAACTCCCGTGGGTGGTGGGCGTCTCCCCGCTGCTGAGCAGCATGACGACAGCCGTGCGCAAAGGCTACGACGCTTCCGTCATGCTGAACGGCGTGTCGCAGAACTACTTTGCCTTACAGGGACTGCAGTTCGTACAGGGACACGGCTTTGGCGCACGGGATGTGGCTGAAAGCGAACCGGTGTTGATCCTTGATGAAACCGGCCGTGATGCCCTCTTTCCGGATGGCGAGGATCCGTTAGGCAAGATCGTTCAGATTGCCGGGGCGCCCTGGCGCGTGATCGGCGTGGCCTCACGCCCCGGGCCGAAGATGATCGGCGGTTTTGTCAGCGGCTGGATACCCTACACCTCGCTACAGCAGCGCATCACCGGCGACAAACCGCTCGAAGCCATCACTCTGCGCTTTCAGGAGACGCTGTCGCCTGCCGACGCGACGCGCAGAGCGGTGGATCATCTGGTACGCAGTCATGGCAAAAAGGATTTTTTTACCCAGACCGACGATAAGCTGGCAACGGCACTGCAAAAAACCTCGGACTCGATGTCGCTGCTGATTACGGCGATTGCCGCTATTTCGCTGCTGGTCGGCGGCGTCGGTGTGATGAACATCATGCTGGTATCGGTGACGGAACGCACCCATGAAATCGGCATTCGCCTGTCTGTTGGGGCGCGGCCATCGGACATTATGAATCAGTTTCTGATCGAGGCCGTCACCATCTGCGTGCTGGGCGGGCTGGCAGGCATCGCCGGTTCGTGGCTGGTAGGTACGCTGTTTTCACTGATAACGGATGAGTTCACGATGGTGTTTACCCTCTTTCCGCTGGTCATCGCCTGCCTGTTTTCCGCGGCTATTGGAGTGACGTTCGGCTATTTTCCGGCGCGCAGAGCCGCCCGGCTTAACCCGATGGAGGCGCTGGCGCGAGAATGAAGATCCCCGCCTTACTTACCGCGATATTGCTGCTGAGCGGCTGCGGTCACCTCGGCAAGAGTGACTATCAGCGCCCGCTGCTTTCACTGCCCGAGCGCTGGCCCGCTGTCGATCGGGCCGATCGGTTCGATCGGCGATATGACAACTGGTGGGAGCGTTTCGACGATCCCACACTGTCGCGCATCATCACCCAGGTTCTGACCAGTAATAACGATGTGGCCGCCGCGGCCATTACCCTGCAGCAGGCGCGCGTGGCTGCCGGGCTAACCGCAACCAACCTGTCGCCAAACGTGGAGCTGAACGGCAGTGCCAGCAACAGCCAGCGGCTGCGCGGCGCGGCGGCGTCCAGCGAGAGCTACAGCAGCCAGTTAAGCCTGAGCTACGAGCTGGATCTGTGGGGCAAGCTGGCGCGTATTCGCGAGCAAAGTGAATGGCAGGCCGTCGCCAGCGCTGAGGACTATCAGGCCACGCTGCTCTCCACCATTGGCACCACCGCGCAGCTTTACTGGAACATTGCCCTCTACAACCAGCAGATCCGCAACCGGCAACAAAGCCTGGCGATCGCGCAACAGACGGCGCAGCAGGTGGCATCCTGGTTCAGGGCAGGTAAGGTCGGACAGCTGGATGTGTTGCTCTCTCAGCAGGCGCTGATTGAGCATCAGAACCAGCTGCGCACGCTGCAGCAACAGCGTGAAAACGCGCGCAATGCGCTGGCGCTGCTGCTTAACCGCCCTGCGGAGCAGCACACGGCGGAGGCCGCCTTCCTGCTGCCCAGCCAGCGCGTGCCGGTGCGGGAAAAAACGCCGCTGCAGGTGATTGCCCATCGCCCCGATATTCAGGCGGCTGAGTCACGCCTGCGCGCGGCACTGGCGGGCTATGACGCCTCGCGGCTGAGCTTCTACCCCTCGCTGTCGTTAAATGCGGCTCTGAATGCCGGAAGCCAGGCGTTCAGCCAGTGGTTCCGCGACCCCGTTCGCACCGTCGGCACGTCACTCGCGCTGCCCTTTATCCAGTGGAATACCACACAGCTCACCGTCAGGCAGTCGGGGCTGGCGATCCAACAGGCGGCCATCACTTTTCGCCGCACCGCGTATACCGCTCTCGCCGAGGTGGATAACGCGATGGAGAAGCGCCTCAGCGCCGCGGAGCAGCGAAGCCGCCTGCAGCAGTCGCTGTCGCTGGGCCGCCAGCGTTTAACCCTGACTGAAAGCCGCTATCGCGCTGGCGCGGTGGATTTTAAAACGCTGCTGGACGCCCAGGACGATCTGCTGACGCTGGAAAATACCCTTGCACAAACGCAATACGATTACCTCTACGCCACGCTTCAGCTCTGGCTGGCGCAGGGGGGTGGCAAAACGCAATACAGGATATTAAATAATGACGTTAAATAATCAGGGAAAACGCGTGGTTGTGACCGGATACGGTGCCGTCACGCCGCTTGGCGCAACGGCAGCAGCAAGCTGGCAGTCGATCATGGAATACCGCCGGGGCTACCGCTACGTGGATAAAACTGAGCTGGGCATCCATACCCGTTTTCTCGGGCTGATCGATGAGGAGCCAAGCCTGAAAGGTGTGCCCGCAGCGATCCGCCGTAAGCTGCCGCGCTTTGCGCGCCTGACGGTCGGCGCGGCGCGCCAGGCGATGGCAATGGCCTTTGGTGAGGCGCTGCCGCGGGCATTTTATTCTGCGCTGGATTGTGGGGTGATTATGGGAACAGGCTGGGCGGGACTGGATGAAAGCTACAGCGCCCAGGAGGAGTTTGCCACCACCGGCGTCACCTCGCCGTTTAACTGTTTCTTCGCGATGCCCAGCGTGACCACGGCCGCGTGCAGCCAGTTCTGGGGGCTAAGCGGCTATCAAAATACGGTTATTGCTGCCTGCGCCACCGGTACAATGGTGATTGGCGATGCCTGCGAGGTGATCCGCAGCGGCAGAGCAAAAATGATGCTGGCCGGCGCCGGAGAGTCGCTGACCAGCCACTGCGCGGTGTGGAACATCGACGTTCTGGGGGCGTTAAGTAAGGAGCAGTCCGATCCACAACGCGCCAGCTGCCCGTTCAGCGCCCACCGCAGTGGGTTTGTGCTCTCCGAAGGCGCGGCGGTACTCTGCCTTGAAGAACGCGAAAGTGCCCTGGCGCGCGGCGCAACGATCCTCGGGGAGATCACCGGTTACGCAAACTTCTCCGATGCCTGGGACTTCACGTCGCCCGCCGGGGATTGTCTCGCGCGCGTTAAAACCATTACTGAAGCCCTGCATCAGGCGCAGCTGGCGCCCACGCAGCTGGACTATATCAATGCTCACGGCACTTCAACGCCGCTGAACGATCTCAATGAAACCCAGGCGCTGAAGATGGCGCTCGGTGAGGCCGCGTATGCGATCCCCGTCTCCAGCACCAAGTCCTACTCGGGCCATCTCATCTCCGCTGCAGGCGTTTTTGAAAGCATTGTTTGTCTGCAGGCGATGGCACAGAGCACCATGCCGGCAACCGCCAACTATCAGCAGCCGGACGAGCTCTGTGACCTCGACTATATCGTTGAGGGACATCGCGCCGGGAACATTCGCCGCACGCTGAACCTGAGCTTTGGTTTTGGGGGAGCCAATGCGGCACTGATTCTGGAAAAACACCCATGATGCCGCTGCACTACACCCTGAGCGATGCACACGGCTGGGCAGGCTTCTCCGGGGATTACAATCCTGTCCATTTCGACGCGTCCTGGGCAAAAAAACAGGGCGCAGCGCATCTTAGCGTACACGGCATGCGCGCGTTACTTGATGTTAAAGCCGCAATCAGTCCATCTGCCAGCGATGCCCCCCTGCTGAAATGCACGGTACGCCTGCGCAGACCGCTGTGGTGTGACATGCCCTATCAGCTGATACGCGATGAGAAAAAAGCGGCAGCGGCCATCGTTCGCGACCCGGCCAGCGGAGAAATCTGCCTCACCTGCCAGATCGCACCCACCGCTGCCCTGCCGGACGTCGACAGCGTCAACGTCAGCCGCGGCGAGCTGGATCGCCCCACGCTGGCGCGACTTCAGCAGAAGTTTGCCTCGCTTTTACCTGCCGGACAGCGCTGGCACTTCCTCGACGCGCTGCTGTTTCGCCACCTGATTCAGGATGAGGCGCTGCTTCGTCAGGAGGCCGTCGCCGCTATGCTGCCGCAGGGCACGACGCTGGAAGCCCTGTTCGCCCACATTCCCGTGATTCAGACGCATCAGGAAAGCCTTTTTGACCACCGCCTGCTGGCAGACTGGCATCCGCACGACCCGGCAGAAAATCTGACGCTGGAAACGCTGCCGGTGATGGTCATCGGCGATCTTCAGCAAGGTGCGATTATCCGTATTGCAGCCAGAACCCACTCGCGCAATCACTTTATCAGCACTGCCGTCACTCTCAAGATTGGCCCGGTGGCCATAGCATAAATAAGGATAATATTATGACTGTATACCGCAAAATCAGCGAAATGATCTGCGATGCAAAGGATCTGGAACCCGGCGAAATCACGCCAGAAACGACGCTGCCACAGCTTGAGCTGGATAGCCTGGATTATGTCGAACTCATGGTGCTGGCAAAGCGCGAGTTTAAGGTCACGCTGACGGCCGATATGTTTATCAATCATCCCTTTATGACCCTCAAAGAGCTTTGTCAGCTTATTGAGCAGGAGATGGCGCGTTAATATGACCAACAAATGGATATTGATAACCGGCGGCAGCCGGGGAATAGGCAAGGCGCTGGTTATGCACCTGCTGACCGAGTGGAACATCGTCTTTACCGGCCGCAGCGCAGAGAGCATTGCGCCGACGCTGGCGCAGGCACGGAGTATGGGCACCGACACCTGGGTTGAAGGGGTATGCTGCGACGGCACGGATGACGGGCGCGTCGCGCAGGTCGCCGGGTCGTTACTCGAACAGTTTGGCGCACCGCACGCCATTATTCATAACGCGGGGATCGCCCGCGATGCCCTGCACATTCATCAGAATGCGCAGGACTGGCGCGCAATTCTTGATAACAACCTGGTCTCAGTGATGAACTGGCACCAGGGGCTGCTTGCCGAGATGATGACGCAGGGAAGCGGTGCGATCGTGCTGATGTCGTCCGTCACAGCGCTTCAGGGCAACAGCGGGCAGACGGCCTATGCCGCCAGCAAGGCGGCGATGATTGGCATGGCTCGTTCGCTGGCGCGGGAGGTCGGCCGGTTTGGTCTTCGGGTCAACTGCCTGGCCCCGGGATTAATCGCCAGCGAAATGATTGAGGCTGTGCCCGCCGCGAAACTGAAAACGATGCGGCAAAATATCGCGCTGCGGCGGCTGGGCGACCCTGTGGATGTGGCCCAGGCCGCCGCCTTTCTGATTGGTGATAACAGCAGCTATTTAACCGGGCAGACGCTGGTGCTTGACGGTGGGCTCTCGGCCTGATTAACCCACGCCGCGAAATAGCTGATTTCGCGGCATCATCAGCTGTGATTGGGCCCACCGCTTGCGGTTAACCTGCTGCACCTGGACAGAGAATTTCCTGTTAGCGCAGCGAGGGGATTAACTGTGGGCCTCCGCTGGATTGCGTAGGCAACCGAACTGCGGAAAGGTATTATTGCCGAACAAAATGACACTATCCCCGACACGCTTAAGGAAAATAATTTTTTCCTTCTGCCTCATACCGAAAAGCAAGCCCGAGACCAGCCCATCATCAATATTGTCTGTGTCGTCGCGCACAGTGTCGAGGCTGACAACTTTATAGAGGTCGGCCTTAAGATTATAGCGTTTATACGCTAGCTCAATCGTGCGGGCGATAATATACTTTTTGCTTTGGTGAGTGAGCAGGCCATCCATTTTAATAAACAGTTTATCACCGTCAACATGGACAAACATGACGCCCTGGGCACGGATCACCTCATTATTTACATTTTGAGTCATGGTGAATGGCGTTTCACAGATAAAAACGGGATCCTTGGAAAAATAAATTACTCCGCCTACCGACAGCAGACAGGTAATAATTGCAAGCAAAGCTGACAGCTTAAGCATTGTGAATCTCTCTTATATACTCACTGGTACAACGATTGCCATTTCGTTCGCATTCAACCATCAAAATTTGAACGTGGTAACCTAAATCACTTTCTATAACCTGACTGTAAAGATAGATTTTTTTTGGCACCGAGCAGTCCAGCACTCTTCCGGACAAAGAAAAAGCGTTATGAATATCCTGCATTGACATGGGAAGATAGACATAAAAACTACACTGATTCAGTGACATCTTTGACGGAATTAATTCTGTGATGTGCTCTTCCACCCTGAAGAAAAAGACAATAAATGCTAAAAAAACAACACTCCCTCCGGCCATAAAATAGATCCGACCCGCGATGAGCTTTTCGTATAAAAAAGGCAGCCATCGTTGATTGACAGCGACATTGGGAGCGTTGACTTCTTCATTAATTACCGCATGTTCCGAGATCGTAAACCCAACGCGAGGGACAGTAATAATAATCTCCTGTTCGATCCCCAAATCATGTAAATTTTTTCGCAGTATTGAAATATATTGATTCAAATTACTGTTAGAAGCCCGTGCGCCAAACTTATCAAAAATAGACTGAAAAATCTCATCGCGCGCTAATACCTCTCCGGAATGCGTCAGCAATGCAGCCAGCAGGCGCGCCGATGTTTGGGATAACTCGATACAATCTCCCGTGAGCAGATTGACAAGTAAAGCCTTTTCGGTATCAAAAATAACTACGCCTTCGATATTGAATCTCATATTCTCCTCCAAACTTAGATTTACTGAACACCCAAAAACAGAACAATAAAATAAAAAAATGATAAATTTTAGATAAAACTTCTGATTCAAGCTTCATTTCACGTTAATGTTGCTAACGAATTACTGGGATCTCATACTACGAGCTTCCTTTGAAGCCCATGGAGTAGGCAAAATGAAAACCTCTGTATGTTCTTACAGTTCAGGTGAGTTACGCAAAGGTCACCACAATCATCTTAAAAATCTGCTTATGCTGGCAATGGAAATGGGTATTAGCAATGTCGAGATTAAAAAGGTTAATATCCCCGAACAGATCTTTATTCTCAACTCGTTAAAAGAGCACTCTTCTGAGGGGTTGTCGACAAGAGAAATTGCCGACCTATGCGGCATTTCCATTTACAAAGTCAGACATTTGCTTCTCCCGTTAGAACAACGCGGCTGTGTGAGCAGAGATAAAATAAAAAAGTATCATAAATGGTACTTACTCAAGGACCAACAGGATCTTAAAATATTGCAGCGATGAATGTTCCCTCTTAGAACAGAAAATCACGCTATATTCATCGCATTTAGAGCATTAAGAGCCGTTGCATCCAAAATGGGGTGCAACGCTCTTTCATTTAAATTGTAATTATTAATAACATCCTGTCTAAGACGGATGATTTAACTTTAAAAAACACCCCTGCCCGCCAGCACATTTTTTAACCTTCCTGGCTTTTATTTTCATCATGAAAATAAAAAGAGATGAGGAGTTGTTATTATCTCCGCCATCCTCCCCTGCCGTGACAGCTTGAAAATCCGCATTGACAGAGAGTAAATAGCGCTATTAATTTATCCTTTACACTACGCGATGATTTCCTCATCATCGCCTTATGGTTATGTATTTTTTGTAGAAAAATGGATGCCTGCCAGGCTTACAGGGGTCCCCTCCTCTTCCAACCCGATGGATAACTCACTATGACCGAGCCGCTGCTGATTGCCCAGACCACCGAACACCAACTGCACCTGCTGCCCTCTATGGCCAACCGTCACGGGCTGATCACCGGGGCGACCGGCACCGGAAAAACCGTCACGCTGCAAAAGCTGGCGGAGAGCTTCTCCAACATCGGCGTGCCGGTGTTTATGGCCGATGTAAAGGGTGACCTGACCGGCATTGCCAAAGCAGGTGCGGAGTCGGAAAAGCTCAGCGCCAGGCTGGCAAAAATCGGCGTCAGCGGCTGGACGCCGCAGAGCAACCCGGTGGTGCTGTGGGATATTTTCGGCGAGCGCGGCCACCCGGTGCGCGCCACGGTGTCCGACCTTGGCCCGCTGCTGCTGGCGCGCCTGCTAAACCTTAATGAGGTGCAGAGCGGCGTGCTGACCATCATCTTCCGCGTGGCCGATGACCAGGGGATGCTGCTGCTCGACTTTAAAGATCTGCGCGCCATGACGCAGTATATCGGCGACAACGCCAAGGCGTTCCAGAGCCAGTACGGCAACATCAGCAGCGCGTCGGTCGGGGCGATCCAGCGCGGGCTGCTGGCGCTGGAGCAGCAGGGTGCCGAGTATTTCTTCGGCGAGCCAATGCTGGATATCAAAGACTGGATGCGCACCGATGCCGACGGCAAAGGGGTGATCAACATCCTCGCCGCCGAGAAGCTGTACCAGATGCCGAAGCTGTACGCCACCAGCCTGCTGTGGCTGCTGTCGGAGCTGTACGAGCAGCTGCCGGAGGCGGGCGACCAGGAGAAACCCAAGCTGGTGTTCTTCTTCGACGAGGCGCACCTGCTGTTTGATGAAGCGCCCGCCGTTTTGCTGGATAAAATTGAGCAGGTGATCCGCCTGATCCGTTCCAAGGCGGTCGGGGTGTACTTCGTGTCGCAGAACCCGGCGGATATTCCCGATGCGGTGCTCGGCCAGCTGGGGAACCGCGTGCAGCACGCGCTGCGCGCCTTTACGCCGAAGGATCAGAAAGCGGTGAAGGTCGCCGCACAGACCATGCGCGCCAATCCGGCGTTTGATACTGTCACAGCAATTCAGGAGCTGGGCACCGGCGAAGCGCTGATCTCCTTCCTGGATGAGAAAGGCAGCCCGTCGGTGGTGCAGCGCGCCTCGGTCATCGCCCCCGGTTCGCGCATGGGGCCGGTCACCGACGATGAGCGTAACGGGCTGATCAATCACTCGGCGCTGTCGGGCAAGTATGAAGAAGCGGTCGATCGTGAGTCGGCCTACGAGCTGCTGCAAAAAGGGGTGCAGGCAGCCACCGACAGCGCCAGCGCGCCGGCGGCGAAAGGCGATGCGGTGGCGGTCGATGACGGCATTCTCGGCGGGCTGAAGGATATCCTGTTTGGCAGCACCGGGCCGCGCGGCGGCAAGCGCGAAGGCGTGGTGCAGAGCGTGGCAAAAAGCGCCGCCCGGCAGATCACCAATCAAATCATTCGCGGAGTATTGGGCAGCATTATGGGCGGCCGCCGCAAGTAGGGAGTTTATGGATAAGGAACTGGAACTGCGGCAGGCCAGGCGCCTGCCGCTGATACTGCTGGGCGTGGCGGCGCTGCTGTTTATCGCCACGGTGGTCTGGCCGCTGTACTACCCGCCAAACCTATGGATAGCCGGACTTAAGGCGGTGTCGGAGGCGTCGATGGTTGGCGCGCTGGCCGACTGGTTTGCGGTCAGCGCGCTGTTTCGCCGCGTGCCGATCCCGCTGGTTGGCCGCCACACCGCGATCATTCCGCGCAACAAGGACCGCATCGCTGATAACCTCGCGCTGTTCGTACAGGACAAATTCCTCAACACCGAGTCGCTGCTGGCGCTGATCCGCCGCCACGATCCGGCGCAGATTATCGCCCGCTGGCTCAGCAGCGCTGAGAATACTGCCCGCCTCAGCGGCTATCTGCTGAAGATGGTGCGCGGCTTTCTCGACCTTGCCGATGACCAGCGTATTCAGGCATTCATGCGCCGCGCCATCCACAAGGCGATCGACAAAGTGGACCTCACGCAGTCGGCCGCGATGATCCTGGAAAGCCTGACCAAAAATAACCGCCACCAGCAGCTGCTGGACGATGCGCTGGCGCAGGTATTGCAGCTGATCAACAAGCCCGGCACGCACGAGTTTATCGCCCAGCAGGTGGTGCGCTGGCTGAAGCGCGAACACCCGCTGAAGGAGAAGATGCTGCCGAGCGAGTGGCTGGGTGAGCAGAGCGCCGGCGTGGCGGCGAAAGCGGTGCAGTCGATCCTCAGCGAGATTGAAAATGATGAGTCGCACCAGCTGCGCCAGGGCTTTAACCGCGCGGTGCAGCGGCTGATTACCCGCCTGCGCACCGACGCGGAAATGGCAGAAAAAGCGGAGGAGATTAAAACCTGGCTCAAGCAAGACGAGGCGCTGAACGGCTATATCAGCCAGCTGTGGGGCGATCTCAGAGCCTGGCTGAAGGCCGATCTCGACCGTGAGGACTCACAGCTGCACGCCAAAGTGAGCGCCGCCGGGCAGTGGTTTGGCGAAACGCTGATGCAGGACAGCGCGCTGCGCAGCTCGCTTAATCAGCATATGGAGGACGCCGCCAGCAGCGTGGCGCCGGAGTTCTCGGCGTTTCTCAGCCGCCATATCAGCGATACGGTAAAAAGCTGGGATGCTAAAGATATGTCACATCAGGTGGAGCTGAATATCGGCAGCGATCTGCAGCGCATCCGCATTAACGGCACGCTGGTCGGCGGGGTGATTGGTTTGATTTTGTATCTGCTGTCGCTGTTGCCGCTGGTGCTGTAAGAAAAAAGGGCTGACCGAAAAAGAGGGTCAGCCCCTACAGGGGGTAGTGAACGGTGCGCCGTCATCAGGGGCGGCCTGTACCGATCTTGTAGGGGTCGACCGCTTTTCTGGTCGACCCGCAACCGCAACAATTACCTGCGTTTCAACAGCATATATACGCTAATGGCGAAGAACGCCGCGCTGGGCAGCAGCGCGCCGAGGATCGGCGGGATGTTATACACCAGGCTCAGCGGGCCGAAAATCTGGTCCAGCACGTAGAACAGGAAGCCAAAGCTGATCCCGGTCACCACGCGCATCCCCATCGACACGCTGCGCAGCGGTCCGAAGATAAACGACAGCGCCATCAGCATCATCACCGCCACCGACAGCGGCTGGAAGATTTTGCTCCACATATTCAGCTGATAGCGTCCGGACATCTGGCCGCTCTGCTTCAGATACTTCGAGTAGTTATACAGGCCGGTGATCGACAGCGCCGCCGGGTCCAGCGCCACCACGCCCAGCTTGTCCGGCGTCAGCGTGGTTTTCCACTCGCCGGTCAGCGTCTGGCTGCCTCTCACCTGCTGCGGGTCAGTCAGGTCTGATTCATCTACCTGCGCCAGCGCCCACGCTTTTTTATTCGCATCGTACTTGGCCGATGCCGCGTAGCGCACCGACTGCAGGCGGCGCTGCTGGTTAAAGCTGTAGATGCTGATGCCCGCCAGCTGGTTGTCGTCGCGAATACGTTCAATAAAGATAAAGTTATTCCCGTCCTTCGCCCACAGCCCGCTCTGCGTGGAGAGCAGCGAACCGCCCACCAGCTGCTGCGCACGGTAGTTACGCGCCATCTGCTCGCCCTGTGGGGCGACAAACTCACCAATCGCCATGGTCAGCAGCACCAGCGGGATGGCGGTTTTCATCACCGAGGCGGCAATCTGCATACGGGTAAAGCCGGATGCCTGCATCACCACCAGCTCGCTGCGCTGAGCCAGCGTTCCGAGGCCCAGCAGCGCCCCCAGCAGCGCCGCCATCGGGAAGAAGATCTCGATATCTTTCGGCACGCTGAGGATGGTGTACAGCCCGGCGCCGAGCGCGGTGTAGTCGCCCTGCCCGGTTTTACGCAGCTGATCGACAAACTTAATGATGCCGGAGAGCGACACCAGCATAAACAGCGTCGCCATGATGGTATTGAAAATCGTTTTACCGATATATCTGTCAAGAACGCCAAACATCAGACCGATCCTCCGCGAGTAAAGCGCGCGCGCAGGCGGCGCATCGGTACGGTATCCCAGGCGTTCAGCACTATCGCCAGCCCCAGATAAGCCAGGTTAACCACCCACATCCAGAGTGCCGGGTCGAGGCGCCCTTTGCCGCCGCTGGAGCGTAACGAGCTCTGCAACAGGAAGAAAATCAGGTAGAGCAGCATGGCGGGCAGCATCGACAGCACGCGCCCCTGGCGTGGGTTGACCACGCTGAGCGGCACCACCATCAGCGCCATCACCAGCACCGAGAACACCAGCGTCAGGCGCCAGTGCAGCTCGCTGCGGAAATCGGGTTTATCGGACTGCCACAGGGCTTTCATGCTCATCTGCTCGGAATCATTGGGATCCAGAATCGCTTCCTGATGGCCGACAATCGCCTGATAGTTCTTGAAGTCGGTAATGCGGAAGTCGCGCAGCAGCGCGGTGCCTTCGAAGCGCGTGCCGCTATCCAGCGTCACCACCTGGGAACCATCGGCACGCTGCGACATATGGCCATGATCGGCCACCACCACGGACGGGCGGGCATTGCCCTTCGGCCGCATCTGCGCCAGGAACACGTTGTCAAAGGTGTTGCCTTTGGTGTTCTCGATAAACAGCACCGACTGGCCATCGCCCGACTGCTGGAACTGCCCGGCCGCGAGTGCAGCGGCACCCGGGTTGGCTTTGGCGTTCTGCATCACTTCGCTTTGATAGCGCGAGGACCACGGCCCGAGGAAGCCAACGTTGACCGCTGCCACCAGCGCGGTAAACAGCATCAGGATCATCGCCGCCTTCACCAGCACGCTTTTGCCTAAACCGCAGGCGTGCATCACCGTGATTTCACTCTCGGTGTATAACCGGCCAAGCGTCATCAAAATGGCTAAAAACAGGCTTAACGGCAGGATAAGCTGCGCCATTTCCGGCACGCCAAGGCCCAATAATGTGAGTACTAAATTTGTTGGAATCTCGCCATCCACCGCGGCTCCCAAAATCCTGACTAACTTCTGGCAAAAGAAGATCAGCAGCAGGATGAACAGGATAGCCAACTGGCTTTTGAGCGTTTCCCGAACCAGATATCTAATGATGATCACGCTGAGTACGCCTGTGAAAACTTGTCTTTTTGCAGGAAAATCGCTAGTTTCATCGCTTACACGCCATTTTTTCTATCAATGGCCCAAGTCATAGCTAAAATAGTATGACAACAATCGCGTTCTGGTGATGCAAAAAAAAACTTATTATCACCAAAACTCAATCTGACAGCGACATATTGCACCAGCGCTATACGGTACGAAAGCGGTCCATTCTAGCCGGAGCAAGCGCCGTTGTCTTTAAGATTCAGGAGAGTGCATGGAGTTCAGTGTAAAAAGCGGTAGCCCGGAAAAACAGCGCAGTGCCTGTATTGTAGTGGGCGTGTTTGAACCGCGCCGCTTGTCACCGATTGCTGAACAGCTCGATAAAATCAGCGATGGCTACATCAGTGCCCTGCTGCGCCGTGGTGAACTGGAAGGAAAAGTCGGTCAGACGCTGCTGCTGCATCATGTACCGAACATTCTCTCTGAGCGCATCCTTTTGATCGGCTGCGGCAAAGAACGTGAGCTGGACGAGCGCCAGTACAAGCAGGTTATTCAGAAAACAATTAACACTCTGAATGATACCGGTTCGATGGAAGCCGTCTGTTTCCTGACCGAGCTGCACGTAAAAGGTCGCAATACTTACTGGAAAGTGCGTCAGGCGGTGGAAACCTCCAAAGAGACGCTGTACAGCTTCGACCAGCTTAAAAGCAACAAGGTCGAGCCGCGCCGTCCGCTGCGTAAAATGGTGTTCAACGTGCCAACGCGCCGTGAGCTGACCAGCGGCGAGCGCGCTATCCAGCACGGCCTGGCCGTTGCGGCGGGCGTGAAGGCAGCGAAAGATCTCGGCAATATGCCGCCAAACATCTGTAATGCCGCATACCTGGCCTCGCAGGCGCGCCAGCTGGCGGATGCGTGGAGCAATATCACCACCCGCGTGATTGGCGAGCAGCAGATGAAAGAGCTGGGCATGAATGCCTACCTCGCCGTCGGAGCCGGATCGCAGAACGAATCGCTGATGTCGGTGATTGAGTACAAGGGCAACCCGGATGCGGATGCGCGCCCGATTGTGCTGGTCGGTAAAGGCGTCACCTTCGATACCGGCGGGATCTCGCTGAAGCCGGGCGAAGCGATGGACGAGATGAAGTACGATATGTGCGGCGCGGCGTCGGTGTACGGCGTGATGCGCATGGTGGCCGAGCTGGGCCTGCCGCTTAATGTGGTCGGCGTGCTGGCAGGCTGTGAGAACATGCCTGGCGGCCGCGCCTATCGTCCGGGTGACGTACTGACCACCATGTCCGGCCAGACGGTGGAAGTGTTGAATACCGATGCCGAAGGTCGCCTGGTGCTGTGCGATGCCCTGACCTACGTTGAGCGTTTCGATCCGGACGTGGTGATCGACGTGGCGACCCTGACCGGCGCCTGCGTGATTGCGCTCGGCCACCATATCAGCGGCCTGCTGTCGAACCATAACCCGCTGGCACACGAGCTGATTGGCGCGTCCGAGCAGGCGGGTGACCGCGCATGGCGTCTGCCGATGGCCGATGAGTATCAGGAGCAGCTGGACTCCAACTTTGCCGATATGGCAAACATTGGTGGCCGTCCCGGCGGTGCGATTACCGCGGCCTGCTTCCTGGCGCGCTTCACCCGTAAGTACAACTGGGCACACCTCGACGTGGCCGGTACGGCCTGGCGCTCCGGCAAGGCCAAAGGCGCAACGGGTCGCCCGGTCGCCCTGCTGTCGCAGTTCCTGCTTAATCGTGCGGGTCTGAACGGCGACGATTAATCCCGGCGGGGCGACCGAAAAAGAAGGTCGCCCCCTACAGTTTTATCGCAATCATTTGGCATCATTATGAAAAACGCAACTTTCTATCTGCTGGAAACCGACACCCCGGTTGACGGGCTGAGCGCGCAGGAAGCGCTGGTCTGTGACCTGGCCGAGGCGCGCTGGCGGGAAGGGAAACGCGTGCTGGTCGCCTGCCAGGATGAAGCCCAGGCTATCCGCCTGGATGAAGCCCTGTGGCAGCGTCCGGCCAGCGCCTTTGTGCCGCATAATCTGGCGGGTGAAGGCCCGAAATATGGCGCACCGGTCGAACTGGCCTGGCCGCAGCGGCGCGGAAACTCGCCGCGTGACCTGCTGATCAGCCTGCTGCCGCAGTTTGCAGATTTTGCCACCGCTTTCTATGAAGTGATAGACTTCGTTCCCTATGAAGCATCCTTGAAACAGCTGGCGCGCGACCGCTACAAAGCGTATCGCAGCGTTGGATTCCACTTGAATACGGCAACGCCGCCCCTTGCCTAAGACATAGCAGAAATGGAAAAGACATATAACCCGCAAGATATCGAGCAGCCGCTCTACGAGCACTGGGAACAACAGGGCTACTTCAAACCGAATGGCGACACCAGCCAGGAAAGCTTCTGCATCATGATCCCGCCGCCGAACGTCACCGGTAGCTTGCATATGGGGCACGCCTTCCAGCAGACCATCATGGACACCATGATCCGCTACCAGCGCATGCAGGGTAAAAACACCCTGTGGCAGGCGGGTACCGACCACGCGGGCATCGCCACGCAGATGGTGGTTGAGCGTAAAATCGCCGCCGAAGAGGGCAAAACCCGTAAAGATTATGGCCGTGATGCGTTCATCGAAAAAATCTGGCAGTGGAAGGCCGAGTCTGGCGGCACTATCACCCGTCAGATGCGCCGTCTGGGCAACTCCGTGGACTGGGAGCGCGAGCGCTTCACCATGGATGAAGGCCTGTCGAACGCGGTGAAAGAAGTGTTCGTGCGCCTGCACAAAGAGAACCTGATCTACCGCGGCAAGCGCCTGGTGAACTGGGATCCGAAGCTGCGCACCGCGATTTCTGATCTCGAAGTGGAAAACCGCGAGTCGAAAGGCTCGATGTGGCACATCCGCTACCCGCTGGCCGACGGCGTGAAAACCGCTGACGGTAAAGATTACCTGGTGGTCGCCACCACCCGCCCGGAAACCGTACTCGGTGATACCGGCGTGGCGGTCAACCCGGAAGATCCGCGCTACAAAGATCTGATCGGCAAATTCCTCGTGCTGCCGCTGGTCGGTCGCCGCATTCCGATTGTGGGCGATGAGCATGCCGATATGGAGAAAGGCACCGGCTGCGTGAAGATCACCCCGGCGCACGACTTCAACGACTACGAAGTGGGCCGTCGTCACAAGCTGCCGATGATCAACATCCTGACTTTCGACGGTGATATCCGCGAAAGCGCCCAGGTTTACGACACCAACGGCGAAGAGTCTGACGCCTGCGACCCGACCATTCCGGCGGCGTTCCAGAAGCTGGAACGCTTCGCGGCGCGTAAAGCGATTGTCGCGGCGATTGATGCACTCGGCCTGCTGGATGAGATCAAACCGCACGACCTGACCGTGCCTTACGGCGACCGTGGCGGCGTGGTGATCGAGCCGATGCTGACCGACCAGTGGTACGTGCGCACCGCTCCGCTGGCGAAAGTGGCGGTAGAAGCGGTGGAACAGGGTGATATCCAGTTCGTGCCGAAGCAGTATGAGAACATGTACTTCTCCTGGATGCGTGACATTCAGGACTGGTGCATCTCCCGCCAGCTGTGGTGGGGCCACCGTATTCCGGCCTGGTACGATGCCGAAGGCAACGTCTATGTGGCGCGCAGCGAAGCAGAAGCGCGTGCGGAAAACAACATCGCGCCCGAGGTGGTGCTGACCCAGGACGAAGACGTGCTCGACACCTGGTTCTCCTCCGGCCTGTGGACCTTCTCCACCCTCGGCTGGCCGGAGAACACCGAAGCGCTGCGCACCTTCCACCCGACCAGCGTGCTGGTCAGCGGCTTCGATATCATCTTCTTCTGGATTGCGCGCATGATCATGCTGACCATGCACTTCATCAAGGACGAAGACGGTAAGCCGCAGGTGCCGTTTAAAACCGTCTACATGACCGGCCTGATCCGCGACGACGAAGGGCAGAAAATGTCCAAGTCGAAGGGTAACGTGATCGATCCGCTGGATATGGTTGACGGGATTTCGCTGGAAGACCTGCTGGAAAAACGCACCGGTAACATGATGCAGCCGCAGCTGGCGGAGAAGATCCGCAAGCGCACCGAGAAGCAGTTCCCCAACGGCATTGAGCCGCACGGCACCGATGCCCTGCGCTTCACGCTGGCGGCGCTGGCCTCAACCGGCCGCGACATCAACTGGGATATGAAGCGCCTGGAAGGTTACCGCAACTTCTGTAACAAGCTGTGGAACGCCAGCCGCTTTGTGCTGATGAACACCCAGGAGCACGACTGCGGCTTCAACGGTGGCGAGCTGGAACTGTCGCTGGCGGACCGCTGGATCCTCGCGGAATTCAACGAAACCGTGAAGGCCTACCGCGGCGCGCTGGACAGCTACCGCTTCGATATCGCCGCCAACATCCTGTATGAGTTCACCTGGAACCAGTTCTGCGACTGGTATCTGGAGCTGGCGAAGCCGGTGATGAACGGCGGGACTGAAGCCCAGCTGCGCGGCACGCGTAATACGCTGGTGACGGTTCTGGAAGCGTTGCTGCGCCTGGCGCACCCAATTATTCCATTTATTACCGAAACCATCTGGCAGCAGGTGAAAGTGCTGAAGAACATCAGCGACGACACCATCATGCTGCAGCCGATGCCGGAGTTCAGCGCAAGCCGCGTTGATGCCGCTGCAATGGCCGATACCGAATGGCTGAAGCAGGCTATCGTCGCGGTGCGTAATATTCGCAACGAGATGAATATCTCCCCGGCTAAGCCGCTGGACGTGCTGCTGCGCGGCGCCAGTGCCGACGTGGTGCGTCGCGTTAACGACAACCACAACTTCCTGAAAACCCTGGCGCGCCTTACCACGCTGGCGCTGCTGCCAGCGGGTGAAAAAGGCCCGGTTGCCGTGACCAAGCTGGTTGATGGTGCTGAACTGCTGATCCCGATGGCGGACCTGGTGGATAAAGCGGCGGAGCTGGAACGTCTGGCGAAGGAAGTGGCGAAAGTGGAAGTGGAGATGGAAAAAATCACCACCAAGCTGGGCAACGAAGGGTTTGTGGCGCGCGCACCGGAAGCGGTAGTGGCGAAAGAGCGCGAGCGCCTGGCCGATTTCGAGCAGGCTAAGAGCAAACTGATTGAGCAGCAGGCGGTTATCGCCGCGCTGTAAAATGAGCGGGAGGGGCATGCCCCTCCCCTACAACACCCGTAGGGGCGCGGCATGCCGCGCCCTTTTTTATTGCCGCGATCCGTCCTGAATCGCCCTGATGCGCGCAGGCATATCCGGGTGGGTACTCATCCATTCCGGCAGACTCAACCCGCCGCTCACCTTCTCCCCCGACTGCGCCAGCTGCTGATAAATCTGCACCATCGCCGCCAGAGAGCGCCCCTGCGCCTTCATCTGTGCCACCGCGTACTCGTCCGCTTCGCGCTCCATACTGCGCGAGAACTGCAGCTGGTTAACAAAGGCGGCGGACTGCAGCAGCGTATCGCCGATGCCGCTGACGTCCCCGGTTAGCCACAGATAGCTGAGGCTGACCAGCGAAGAGCGCACCAGCATGCGCATTGGGTGACGGTAAGCGTGATGGCCGATTTCGTGCAGCATCACCGCCGCCAGCGCATCGTCGCTTTTCGCCATCTGCACCAGCTCATCGCTGATAATCAGCGTGCCGTCCGTCAGCATAAAGGCGTTGGGACCGCCGGAGAAATGCATCACCTTCAGCCGCAGCGGCGTCGGGTCATCTTTCATCTCAGCGGGCACGGTGGCGGCGAACAGGCCCTGTAAGCGCTTAAGCTGCCCGACCGCCAGCTGCCCGCTGCTAAAGCCGCTGTTTTGTAGCAGGGTGAAAGTCTGCTGCCCCACCTGACGCTCAACGTAGCTGGGGATATGGCGCGCCAGCACGCTGCTGACGGCGGGCAGGATCACCCAGACATACAGCGCGATAGCCGCCAGCGTTGCCAGCAGCATCAGGCCGACGCCGCGACGATGCTGCTCCAGCCGGTGAACCAGCCCCGGGCGATGGCGCTGCTGCCACCACTGGCGAAACGCAGCGTCATCCTGCGGCACAAAGCGGCCGCCGTCGGCAAAGGTCAGCGTCAGGGGGATGGTGCCGAGCGCAGCGGAAACCTTAACCGCGCTCAGCAGCTGGATCTGCTGCTGCCCACCCTGCTCCAGCGTCAGATGGCGCTCGCCCAGTGTGAGACGGGCAGCCTCGCGAGCTGCCCGTCCAGGGGACTGATAGTAGCCGTTCAGCTGCAGCATCAGATGCCCGGGTTAAGATCGAACGCCGCCACCACTTCTTCCGCCACGGCGGTACGCGCCGATTCGTGGTGCGCACTGATATCCAGCAGGGAGATATCGCCTTCCAGCGCGGTGGCGTTCGCCAGATAGCGCGCCAGACGAATTTCAGCAATTGGCGCACCCAGGCCCAGCGTGAAGATCACAATCAGGGTATTGGTCAGCGTCAGCGCAAGGAATGAACCTGTCGATAAAGTTGACTTAAGGCGCAGTTTTTCACCAAGTTGAGTCTGGCCGAAAACATAATTGCGCTGTGCGGCAATTAAATAGGCGGAGGAAACCAGCCCGCCGAAAATTAACACCACAAAGGTCAGGAAAATATTAAACAGATTGCCGCCCATCAGGTTGCCCATCATCGCTGGATCGCTCATGCCCATCGCGGCGGCATAAATAAGCGAAATAAACAGCGAGCCAATCAGCATCCCGGCGACAATCAGGAATGGCAGCATAATCGCGAAGCTGATTAATACCATTTTGATAAAGGTCTTTTTCTGCAGCTCAGCCTTAAAGGGCTGCTGGCCGTAAAACATATTATTGATATACAGGTCGTGATTCATTGCCGCAACCGTGCCCTGCACCGCTGCCAGCCCGGCGAGGAACAGCACAAAGCACAGCACGCCAACGGTCAGGGCCGCGCTGATATTGCCGCTGGTCGCCGCCATCATGCCAATCATACCCACCACCAGATACAGGGCGGCAATCATCAGCACCGGTGCCAGATACATGGTCCAGTAAGCGCGGCCAATGCGGCAGTGATAGTTAAAGCGCACGCCGCGGAAGCTGCTCATCAGCGCGTTGTAGCGCCAGCTGCGCACCACAATCCACGGCACCAGCGCAAAGAACGCCAGCAGGAACACCAGTGAAATGGTCGGCAATGCGGCGGAGAGAATAAAGAACAGCACCAGACCGACAAAGACAATAATGCGCCCTTTCAGAATGTCGATCGGGCGGGCATGATAATCAAAACGGTCACCGGCGATTTCGGTATTGCCATAGAAATAACGGCGGCGGCGCACGGTCGCCCAGGCGGAATAAATCCCCAGGGTAATGATGGTCAGTAATGCGTTGACCAGCCAGATAGAGAAATATTCGCCGGAACGGCCATGAAACAGCACAGCATGGCGCTGTGAAGTCGAGGTATTGTTTTCCATTAGATTTTCTTCCTGAAAATAAGAATAGTTATCTGCCAGGCAGATTATTAAAGTTAAATAAGTAGCGCGGCTATTTAAGCATGCCCCTCAGAAACGGACAATAAATAATTATCATTCAGCTTAATAGCGGTCTCTCAGGGGCGTTGCCACTGCGCAGGCATTGCATCAATACGCCACCAGTGTTATTACACTTACCTGCTGCCGAACTGCTATGAGCCTGAGTTATGACTACCGCTATAAATTCCACCCTGCTGGTGCGCCCGATCGCTGCTGCGGATAATCCCCACATTGCCGCCGTAATCCGCGCCGTGTCTGCCGAATTTGGCCTGACGGCGGATAAAGGCTATACCGTCTCCGACCCGAATCTCGATCATCTGTTTGAGGTTTACAGCGCAGCCAGCTGCGCCTATTGGGTGGTCGAGCTGGAAGGGAAAGTGGTGGGCGGTGGCGGTGTCGCACCGCTGGCGGGCAGCGATGCCGATGTCTGCGAGCTGCAGAAAATGTATTTCCTGCCGCAGGTGCGCGGCCTCGGGCTGGCACGTCGCCTGGCGATTCAGGCCATGGATTACGCCCGCGAGTGCGGCTTTAAGCGCTGCTACCTGGAAACCACCGCTTCGCTCACGCGCGCAATCCGCCTGTATGAGCACCTCGGTTTTTCCCATATCGACGGGCCGATGGGCTTTACCGGCCATGTCGACTGCGAAGTGACGATGCTGAAAAGTTTGTAACCGTGGCGGGCGCACCATCCAAGCGCCCCCCAACCCTGTCAGACCGGCACGCCGCTGTGAAAGCGCAGCTGGCTGTCCGGTTCGCTGATTAAGCGCGCTTCGACCTCCCCCATCTTCTGCACTCGCGCCGTGATATCCGTCGGCGAGATCAGCGCCGCCAGCGCCAGATAATCCTGATAGTGGCGCGCCTCGGAGCGCAGCAGCGAGACATAGAAT
The DNA here is from genome assembly GCF_024169515.1 of Erwinia aphidicola. Lineage (NCBI taxonomy): Bacteria > Pseudomonadati > Pseudomonadota > Gammaproteobacteria > Enterobacterales > Erwiniaceae > Erwinia > Erwinia aphidicola. Next base: position 1,127,507 of record NZ_JAMKCQ010000001.1, read on the forward strand.
GCCGCCAGCTCCCGATCGAGATGCGGCGCCAGGCTGGCAAAACGTTCGCAGGATCGCGCCTCGATATACGCCCCGCAGATCAGCTTATCCACCAGCGTTTGCGGCTCATGGGTCGCCACTTCGCGCAGTAATCCTTTGGCATAGCGGCTGGCGGTAATGCGCGCATACGGAATGCCGCGCGCCTGCATAATCTCCAGTACCTGATAAAAGTGGTGCAGCTCCTCTTTAATCAGCAGCACCATCTTATCCACCAGCTCGTCGCCGTAAGGCACCTCTTCGCGGCTGATAATGGTTTTCGACAACCCTTTGTGCTGTTCAAGGAAGGTGAGATCGGCCTGGTCGTTGTGGACAAAGTTTTCCCACGGTTTCAGCCACGCCAGCAGCGCATCGCCGCTCTCTTTGTCGGCCACGTATTTGCGGATCAGCCACATTGCGGTCTGGGCCGCTTTCAGCTCGCACACCAGGTGGTCGGTGAGCAGCGTTGCCAGGTTTTCCGGCTGGCGCGCGGCATCAATCCAGGCTTGCGGGGTGCGGCAGTGCAGGAAGCGGGTGACGGGGGCAAGAAGGTGTTCGATGTTCATCAAAGCAAACTCTATAGGGGTCAGACATGCCTGACCCGTCCTGATACAAAATTAATGGCGGATGCCGTTGTCTTCGCCGTCGATCTCTTCGCCGTCTTCGTCGTCTTCCTCTTCGCCGTCGGGATCTTCGAAGTAGGTGCCCCAGCCGTCGTAGTCGACGTTAAACTTCGCCACCAGGTCAATCAGCTGCTCAACCTGCGCGTCAATCAGCTCGGCGGTCAGCGCGCTCTCACTGATGATGTCGCAGCACTGCACTTTGGTGCCATCTTCCAGATCCAGCTCTTCTGGTTCAGTCACTTCATAGCCCAGCTTGAAGGCTTCTACCGCGGCTTTTTCCAGCGCGTCGAAGCTGTCACAGGAGAGATGATGCTCAATGGTGTACAGTGCATCAGGGTCGCTGCCATCATCCAGCAGCTCTTCAATAATCAGCCGCGTCTCTTCACGCTGCTCTTCCAACAATGCTTCGTTAGCCATGATCCATTCCTCATTAGGGCGTTATTTCCAGTATTTTCCCACAGTGCCCTCCGCGCCACTACCTTTAAACAAAAGTTTCTTCACGCCGGGGTTGAAAATGCATATTCATACGGTTAAATTGAATTTTAATTCATTAAAGGTTATCCGGAGTGCGTTATGAGTCACTTATATCACCGTCACTTTCTCAGGCTGCTGGATTTCACTCCCGCTGAAATCACCGGCCTGCTGGCGCTGGCGGCCACGCTGAAGACTGACAAGAAAAATGGCGAAGAAATTCAGCACCTGAAAGGCAAGAATATTGCGCTCATCTTCGAAAAAGACTCGACCCGTACCCGATGCTCTTTCGAAGTTGCCGCATTCGATCAGGGCGCCAACGTCACCTATCTTGGCCCGAGCGGCAGCCAGATAGGCCATAAAGAGTCGATGAAGGATACCGCCCGCGTGCTGGGCCGCATGTACCATGCCATCCAGTATCGCGGCCACGGCCAGGCGCTGGTGGAGTCGCTGGCTGAACATGCCGGCGTGCCGGTATGGAACGGGCTGACTAACGAGTTCCACCCTACCCAGCTGCTGGCCGACCTGCTGACCATGCAGGAACATCTGCCGGAAAAAGCGTTCAGCCAGATGACGCTGACCTACGTCGGCGATACTCACAACAATATGGGTAACACCCTGCTGGAAGCCGCCGCGCTGATGGGCATCGACCTGCGCCTCGCCGCGCCGGAAAGCTGCTGGCCGGACGCAGAGCTGGTCGCCGAGTGCCGCAAGGTGGCGGAGAAAACCGGCGGCAAAATCACCCTGACGGCCGATATTCACGCGGCGGTCAAAGGTGCCGACTTTATCTATACCGACGTCTGGGTGTCGATGGGCGAGCCGAAAGAGGTGTGGCAGGAGCGTATTGCCCTGCTGCGCCCTTACCAGGTCAATATGGCGATGCTGCAGGCTACCGGCAACCCGCAGGTGAAGTTCCTGCACTGCCTGCCTGCGTTCCACGACGACCAGACCACGCTCGGCCAGCAGATGGCGCAGCAGTACGATCTGCACGGCGGCATGGAAGTGACGGACGAGGTGTTTGAATCCGCGCACAGCGTGGTGTTTGATCAGGCGGAAAACCGTCTGCACACCATCAAGGCAGTGATGGTGGCGACCCTGGCGCAGCCCGGCTAAATCCGCCAGGGCAAACGATTACCTGCGCGGCGATTTTCGCTTGCCGCCGCCAGGTGAATGCGTATAATGCACCCCGTTTGCCGGGAGGATGCATGAAAATAACCAGCCAGAAAAATGCCGAACTGACGCGCCGTAATCGTGGCGGGCAGCATGCTTTTTCCTTCCGTGGCACTCCCGATCATCAGGAAAAGCCCCTCATTGAGGGGCTTTTTTTTGCCCGAATTTCAGCCCCGCACGCGTAGAGGAGAGTGAAAATGGCCGCTAACCCGCTCTATCACAAACATATTATTTCAATTAACGATCTCAACCGTGACGAGCTGGAGCTGGTGCTGCGTACCGCCGCCAGCCTGAAGGCCAACCCGCAGCCGGAGCTGCTGAAGCATAACGTGATTGCCAGCTGCTTCTTTGAGGCCTCCACCCGTACCCGCCTGTCGTTTGAAACCGCCATGCATCGCCTTGGCGCGTCGGTGGTCGGTTTTGCCGACGGTGGCAACACCTCGCTGGGCAAGAAAGGCGAAACCCTGGCGGATACCATTTCGGTGATTGGCACCTACGTTGATGCCATTGTGATGCGTCACCCGCAGGAAGGGGCCGCGCGCCTGGCGACCGAGTTCTCCGGCGGCGTGCCGATCCTCAACGCCGGCGATGGCGCTAACCAGCACCCGACCCAGACGCTGCTCGACCTGTTCACCATTCAGGAGACCCAGGGCCGCCTGAGCAACCTCAACGTGGCAATGGTCGGCGACCTGAAGTATGGCCGTACCGTGCACTCGCTGGCGCAGGCGCTGGCGAAGTTTGACGGCAACCGCTTCTACTTTATCGCCCCGGATGCGCTGGCAATGCCGGCCTACATCACCGATATGCTCGATGAGAAAGGGATTATCTGGACGCGTCATGACAGCATCGAAGAGGTGGTGCCGCAGGTGGATATTCTGTATATGACCCGCGTGCAGAAAGAGCGTCTGGATCCGTCGGAATACGCCAACGTGAAGGCGCAGTTTATCCTGCGTGCCGCCGATCTGGCGGGCGCGCGCGACAACATGAAGGTACTGCACCCGCTGCCGCGCATTGATGAAATTGATACTGACGTCGACGCCACGCCGCACGCCTGGTACTTCCAGCAGGCCGGCAACGGCATTTATGCGCGTCAGGCACTTCTGGCGCTGGTACTGAACAGCGAAGCGACTCTGTAAGGGGATAATCATGACGCAAGATAATAAATTACAGGTTGAAGCAATCAAACGCGGCACGGTGATTGACCATATCCCGGCGCAAATCGGCTTTAAGCTGCTGTCGCTGTTCCGCCTGACGGAAACCGACCAGCGCATCACCATCGGCCTTAATCTGCCATCGGGCGAGATGGGGCGTAAAGACCTGATCAAGATTGAAAACACCTTCCTGACCGACGACCAGGTGAACCAGCTGGCGGTGTATGCGCCGCATGCCACCGTGAACCGCATCGACGATTACAATGTGGTGGCGAAGATAGCGCCGACCCTGCCGGATCGCATCGAGCGCGTCCTGACCTGCCCGAACAGCAACTGCATCAGCCGCAGCGAGCCGGTGTTTTCCAGCTTCGCGGTGAAACAGCGCCAGCACGAGCTGCACCTGAAGTGCAAATACTGTGAGAAAGAGTTCGCGCACCATGTGGTGATGGCCAGCGATTAACCCCATTGCAATTGCCGTGTTGCGTGGGCAGGATGTTCCACGTGCCCGGTAAATACCAGGGCGAGGCATGCCTCACCCCTACGGAGAATTGCGTTTTGTAGGGGTCGGGCATGCCCGACCCGCAATCCCCCTAACAAACACCTTCAGGAGAAACTATGTCGCGTGAAATCAGTACGGAAAATGCGCCAGCCGCCATCGGACCTTACGTTCAGGGTGTCGATCTTGGCAGTATGATCATCACTTCCGGCCAGATCCCGGTCGATCCAAAAACCGGCGCGGTTGCCGACAATATCGCTGCACAGGCGCGCCAGTCGCTGGAAAACGTGCAGGCCATTGTGGAAGCAGCCGGTCTGAAAGTGGGCGATATCGTGAAAACCACGGTGTTCGTTAAGGATCTCAACGACTTTGCTACCGTTAATGCCACTTACGAAGCGTTCTTCACTGAGCACAACGCCAGCTTCCCTGCACGTTCCTGTGTGGAAGTGGCGCGCCTGCCAAAAGATGTGAAAATCGAAATCGAAGCGATTGCCGTTCGCCGTTAAGCGGCGCGCATGCGTCTGTTTGTAGGGGTCGATCAACGATCGACCCTCCGGGCGTCTGTTTGTAGGGGTCGATCGGCGATCGACCCTCCGGGCGTCTGTTTGTAGGGGGCGATCGGCGATCGACCCGCAGTTATTTCCCGTAGCGCAATAATTTCTCAATCGGATAGACCAGCGCAATCACCACTTCATCCTGCGTGAGTGCCGCCTGGTCCAGCAGCTGATGCATCTTCGCCACTTCGCGTGCGCCGAAGGTTCGCTCCGACTCCATCGCATCCAGCAGTGACAGCCCCATCTGACTGATCGCCGCCACCTGTCCCGCCACCGGCAGCAGTGGCCGCAGCTGTGGGTTTTGCGCCAGCAGCGGCTCCACCTGCGGGATATTTTGCTGCCACGCTCTGAGCTGATGGCGAATCGCCTGCAGCGCCTGACGGTCGCCGCGATTGACGATCAGAGCATCGACCTGATGGTCCAGTTCGCGCACTTTATCGCTCTCCGCCGGCAGGATATCGGCCAGGCGATTAAAGGGTTCGGCCAGCATGTAGTGCCCGGCCTGATATTTCAGGTGCTGGCGGGTATACCACTGCGCGGGCTCCAGCGCCTCGGCAAAAATCTGCAGGGGGATGATGTCGCTGCTGTTCGCCAGCCGGGTCATTTGCAGCTGCGCCTGCGCGTGCTGCTGTAGCCCGACCGACACCACCGACCAGCTGTCGACCGCCGCCAGCCGTCGGTACATGTTCTGCACGTTGTTGACGTCCTGCGCCGACCACAGGCGCTCACCCACCACAAAAGCGCGGGGCCACAGGCGCACATCAATCACGCTCTCATCAACCATTTCGGCCCACAGGGCGGCTTCGCCACCCAGCAGATTATTGCGCAGCTGCGCCTCGTCGGGCACCGGAGGCGCAATGCCGGGCGGCGTCTGTGCCAGGCGGCTGCCCGCCGTCGGATAGCGCACGTTGCCAATGCGCCAGTAGCCGCTTATTTTGTCCCCCGTCACGCTGAGGGTCGGCTGCAGCTCCCCCATCCAGCTGTCGACGCGGAAGGTGAACTGATTCGGCGCCAGCCAGCGCACATCACGCACCATGCGGCGTGAACGCCCGTCGAAATCAATAAAGCCGCGCCAGCCGCCGACGGCGTCAATCAGCGTAAAGCTTCCGCTCAGCGGCTTACCCTTAAGGCGCGGCAGCGTGAACTGCCAGCTCTGGGCCACCTCTTTGTCCTGCAGCCGATCTGCGCCCTTCAGCCCCTGTGGCCACACTTCATTACGGTAGTGATAGCTGGCGGGCTGCGCCTGGTCGAGATAGAAGCCGGTGGAGAGAATGCCGCGATAGTCGTTTTTCGCCACCTCGCCCAGCGCATCCGGCCCCTGCCAGGACTGGATCACAATGCTGCGCGGCAGGTCGGGGTGATAGATCTCATCCCAGCCGACCATCTGGCGCCGATGCTTTTCGAGGATCTTCTCCACGCGCTGATTAAAGTACGCCTGCAGCGCATGGGCATCCTTCAGCCCCTGCTGCTGCATAAACTGCCGGATAGACTCAGAGCTGTTCCACTGGCTGGCATCGACCTCATCGCCGCCGATATGGATATAGGGGTCGGGGAAGATGGCCGCCACTTCACCCACCAGGGTGTCGATAAACTGATAGACCTGCTCATTAGACGGGTCGAGCAGCGGCTTGAATACCCCCCAGCCGCGCTCCATCTGATACGGTCCCGGCGCCGATATCAGCTGCGGCATCGCTACCGCCAGCGCCGAAGCATGGCCCGGGAAGTCGATCTCCGGCACCACGCGCACGCCGCGCTCGCTGGCATAGCTGACGATATCGCGCATCTGCTGCTGGCTGTACCACAGGCCGTCGCTGGCCTTTTCCTGCAGCTGCGGGTAGTGGCTGGAGGCGAAGCGCCAGCCCTGATCGTCCGTCAGATGCCAGTGGAACACGTTCATCTTTGCGGCGGCAATGCCGTCGATCTGACGCTTTAGCGTCTCAATGGGCAGGAAGTGGCGCGCAGAGTCGATCAGAATACCGCGCCACGGGAAGCGCGGGCGGTCGTTGATGGTGACCAGCGGCAGCGCGCCGTTATGCACCAGCTGCAGCAGGGTCTCCATGCCGCGCATCGCGCCAAAACGCGTCTCAGCGTCGAGCTGTATCCCGGCGCCGTTCACCGTCAGCCGGTAGCTCTCATCGCTGTCCGGCTGCGGCGTAGGGGCCACCTTTCGCGCAATGGTGATCTTAAGCGTGGTAGCGCTGCTGGAAACCGGCAGGCGCGGATTGCCGGTCTGGCGTGCCAGCCGTAACTGCCAGCGCGGCAGCGCTTCGCTCAGGTCGTCGCCGCTTACCTTCACCTCCAGCGGCGTGGTCAGCGCCAGGCTACCGCCGTCCTGCGGCTGCTCCACCTGCTGCGGCCACGGCATCAGCGGGAGATCGCCCGCAGGTGCTGAAAGAACAGAAAATGGCAGGAACAGGGAGCAGACAAGCAGCGCGCGCGGCAGTGACCAGGGCATATTAAGATCCTTTAATAATGGTGTTCCCTTAAAACATAATTCGCGGGTTACATCAAGTTACACTCCTGAAAAGCTGCGCCAGCGCGACCTTTTACCTTTGTCAGCTAAAACCCCCTGACAGAGGGTGCGGGTTAGCCAGACACTGGCTACGCTTATCCCATCAGCCTAACCCACAACTCTCCGGACTGAGCGATGCATAAGATTCCACCCTGGTGGCAGAATGGCGTGATTTATCAAATCTATCCCAAGAGTTTTCAGGACACCACCGGCAGCGGGACCGGGGATTTAGCAGGGGTCATCCAGCGGCTGGATTATCTGCAAACGCTGGGCGTCGATGCCATCTGGCTAACGCCCTTCTACCTTTCGCCTCAGGTGGATAACGGCTATGACGTGGCGAACTACACCGCCATCGATCCGCAGTTTGGCACGCTGAGCGACTTCGACAATCTGGTGGCGGAGACCCACCGGCGCGGGATGCGTATCATCCTCGATATGGTGTTTAACCACAGCTCGACCCAGCATCACTGGTTTCATGAGGCGCTCGACCCGAGCAGCCCTTACCGCTCCTACTATATCTGGCGCGACGGCACCCCGCAGCAGCAGCCCAATAACTGGCTGTCGAAGTTTGGCGGTAGCGCCTGGCGCTGGCATCCGGAGAGCGGCCAGTACTATATGCATCTGTGGGCGCCCGAGCAGGCCGAGCTGAACTGGGAGAATGAAAACTTACGCGCCGAACTGAAGCAGGTGGTGAACTTCTGGGCCGATCGCGGCATCGACGGGCTGCGTCTCGACGTGATTAACCTGGTTTCCAAGCAGCAGGATTTTGCCGATGACCCCGGCGGGGACGGGCTGCGCCTGTATACCGACGGTCCGCGCATTCATGAGTTTATGCAGGAGATGAGCCGCGAGGTGTTCCGCCCGCGCCAGCTGGTGACGGTCGGCGAGATGTCGTCCGCTACGCTGGAGCACTGCCAGCAGTACGGGGCGCTGAGCGGGGAAGAGCTGTCGATGGTGTTCAGCTTCGATCATGTCGAAGTGGATTTTTATCACGGCCAGAAGTGGACGCTTACCTCGCTCGATCTGGTGGCGCTGAAGGCGATTTTTACCCACTGGCAGCAGGGCATGCACAATCAGGCGTGGAATGCGCTGTTCTGGTGTAATCACGACCAGCCGCGCGTGGTGTCACGCTGGGGCGACGAAACGCAGTATCGGGTGGAGTCCGCCAAGCTGATGGCGCTGGCGCTGCACGGGATGCAGGGCACGCCCTATATCTTCCAGGGGGAGGAGCTGGGCATGACCAATCCGCACTTCACCCGCATCATTGATTATCGCGATATTGAGAGCCACAACATGTACGCCGAGCTGCGAGCGCAGGGGCGCGACAGCGACAATTTGCTGGCTATCCTCGCCAGCAAATCGCGCGATAACGGGCGCACGCCGATGCAGTGGGACAGCAGCGAGAACGCCGGCTTCAGCAGCGGCACGCCGTGGATTGGCATGAGCGACAACTTCACCACGGTGAATGCTGCGGCGGCGCTGGATGACGAGAATTCGGTGTTTTACTGCTACCAAAAGCTGATCGCCCTGCGCAAACGCTATGCCATTCTGACGTTTGGCGACTATCTCGACCTGCTGCCCGACCATCCGCGGCTGTGGTGTTATTGCCGCCGCATAGCGGGGGCGACGCTGGTGGTGGCCACTAACTTCAGCGGCGACACGCAGGTGTGGCATCCGCCTGCCTACAGCGGCCACTGGGAGGTATTGATCAGTAATTACCCGGACACCCACGTCACGCCGGGCGAAGTGATGCTGCGGCCGTGGGAAGCCGTGTGGTGGTATCAGAAAACAGCGTAAGGGTCTGGGCGGGGCCGGCCTCGCCCCTATAGCGTGACCCCACTCTTAAATATCGCCAGCTCGCGGAAATCGTTCACTTCGTTGCGCGTCTGACGGCCGTTGGCGATCGCCACAATGGTATCGACAAACTGCGCCAGCAGTTCGGGCATCGGCGTGCCGTGGATCAGCTGCCCGGCATCGAAATCAATCCAGTGCGGCTTCTTCGCCGCCAGTTCGCTGTTGGTCGCCAGCTTTACCGTCGGCACAAAGCCGCCGTAAGGCGTTCCGCGCCCGGTGCTGAACAGCACCATATGACAGCCCGCTCCCGCCAGCGCGCTGGTGGCAACCGCATCATTACCCGGCGCGCTGAGCAGGTTTAACCCCGGCTGTTGCAGGCGCTCACCGTACTTCAGCACGTCCACCACCTGGCTCTGCCCGGCTTTCTGCGTGCAGCCCAGCGACTTCTCCTCCAGCGTGGTGATACCGCCCGCTTTATTGCCCGGTGACGGGTTCTCATAAATCGGCTGGTTGTGGGCGATAAAATAGCGTTTGAAGTCGTTGATCATGCGGACGGTACTGGCGAAGGTCGCTTCGTCGCGGCAGCGGCTCATCAGTATGCGCTCCGCACCAAACATCTCCGGCACTTCGGTCAGCACCGTGGTGCCGCCGTTGGCGATCATCTGGTCGGAGAAACGCCCGAGCAGCGGGTTCGCGGTGATGCCGGACAGGCCGTCGGAACCGCCGCACTCAAGGCCGAACTTCAGCTCGCTGAGCCGCCCCGGCTGACGCTTGTCGTGGCGCATCGCGGCGTACAGCTGGTGCAGCCGCTCCAGCCCTGCTTCCACCTCGTCGTCCTGCTGCTGGCAGATCATAAAGCTCACGCGCTGCGGGTCGAACTCGCCCAGCGTCTGGCGAAACACGTCCACCTGATTGTTTTCACACCCCAGCCCAATCACCAGCACCGCGCCGGCGTTCGGATGGCGCACCATGTTTTGCAGCATGGTGCGGGTGTTTTCATGATCCTGCCCGAGCTGTGAGCAGCCGAACGGATGGCTGAACAGATGCACGCCGTCGATATCCGCTGCGTTATCCGTCTCTTTCAGGAAGCGTTGCAGGATCTGGCGCGCAATGCCGTTGACGCAGCCTACCGTCGGCAGGATCCACAGCTCGTTGCGGATCCCCACCTCCCCGCTGGCACGGCGGTAAATCTGCACTTCACGGTCCGCAGCCTGCGGCGGCAGCGTAGCGAAAGCAGGCTGATAATGATAGTCGTCGAGATCGTTGAGATTGGTGCGCGCATTGTGCGAGTGGATAATCTCCCCGGCGGCGATCGGCTGGGTAGCATGGCCGATAGGCAGGCCGTACTTCACCACCAGCTCGCCCCCGGCCAGCGGCTGCAGCGCAAATTTATGCCCGCGCCCAACCGCCTGTTTCAGCACCAGCGGCTGCTCACCCTCGCTGATGCTCTCCCCTTCCTGCAGGTCGCGCAGCGCCACGGCAACATTGTCGAGGCTGTGGATCTTAATGATGCTTTGCATGTATCGGCCTTAGTTCAGCTGCGCCAGCGCGGCGCGCATCCCGAGCGTGTTGATGTGGTGTAAGTGAGCGGTAACCTGCGCCGCCAGCCCCGGTAACCTGGTTAAATCCTGCCCCCAGTGCGCCGCATCGCTCAGCACCTCGGCGACCAGCCGTTCGAGAGGCATGTCGCGGCACTCAACCTGCGGCCACAGCGTGGCGAAGCGCTGCAGCCAGTGCGCGTCATCCTGCAGGCTGTAGCGCACGCCCGCCCGTTCACCGCGGTAGTAAGCCAGCAGCGCCGCCAGCGCGAAGCTGAGGCGCGGTGACGGCTGGCCGTGCCGGGCGATCTGCCACAGCAGCGCGGGCAGCAGGCGGGTGCGGAATTTGGTCATGCCGTTCAGCGCGATGGCGCTGAGCGAGTGGCGAATATAGGGATTGCGAAAGCGGCTCAGCACCGCATCGGCAAACGCATTCAGCTCGTCACGCGGCTGCGCCAGCGTCGGGATAATCTCATCACGCAGCGTGCGCTCAACAAACTGCGCCAGCGCGCTGTCGTCCATCGCTTCTCCCACCGCCTCCAGCCCGGCCAGAAACGCCACCGGCACCATGGCGGTGTGCGCGCCGTTGAGGATCGCCACCTTGCGCTCTTTATAGGGTTTGATGTTGTCCACCAGGCGGATATTCAGCGCCAGGCTGTCGAGCCGCAGCTCGTCGGCCAGCGCTGGCGGCCCCTGGATCACCAGCTGGTAATAGACCTCCCCCGCCACCAGGTAGTCGTCGCGATAGCCCAGTTCGGCCTGTACCCCGGCGGCATCGTCGGGGTAGCCGGTAACAATGCGGTCCACCAGCGTGGAGCAAAAGAGGTTGTGTTGCTCAACCCACTGCATAAAGGCGGCGGGCAGCTGCCAGTGCTGCGCGGTTTGCCGCACGCAGCTCAGCAGCGCGGCGCCGTTATCGTCGATCAGTTCACAGGGCAGCATCACCCAGCCCTTGTCCGCCGCGCCGTCAAAGTGCTGCCAGCGCTCAAACAGCAACCGCGTCAGCTTCGCCGGGAAGCTGACGGGCGGTGCGGCGTCCAGCCGATCCTGCGGGTCAAAGTAGATCCCCGCTTCGGTGGTATTGGAAACCACAACACGCAGCAGCGGATCGCGCGCCAGCGCCAGAAACTCGGCAAACTGTTCTGCCGGCTGGATCTCACGATTCAGCGAGCGGATCAACCGCGGTTCGCTCACCACTTCACCCTGCGCATTGATGCCGCGGATCAGCGTGGTATACAGCCCGTCCTGATGATTCAGGCTGCGCGGGCTGTGGCTGCTGCGCGGCCTGACCACCACGATCCCGGCATCGAGATCGCTGTGCTGGTTGAGCAGATCGATCTGCCAGTCGATAAAGGCGCGTAAGAAGTTGCCCTCCCCGAACTGGATAATGCGCTCGGGATAGTGACGCCCCGGAAAATCGCGGCGGTTCAGCTGCTGCATGTGCACCTCTCCTTACAGCTCGATGGCGAAGTAGTCGCGGGCGTTGTTAAAGCAGATGTTCTGCACCATTTCGCCCAGCAGCGCGATATCGCCCGGCGCTTCGCCTTTTTCTACCCAGCGGCCGATCATCTGGCACAGCAGGCGGCGGAAATATTCGTGGCGCGTGTAGGAGAGGAAGCTGCGGCTGTCGGTCAGCATGCCGACAAAGCGGCTCAGCAGGCCCATCTGCGCCAGCTGGGTCATCTGCCGCTCCATGCCGTCCTTCTGGTCGTTGAACCACCAGGCGGAACCAAACTGCATCTTGCCCGGCTGCCCTTCGCCCTGGAAGTTTCCGGCCATGGTCGCCAGCACCTCGTTATCACGCGGGTTGAGGCAGTAAAGGATGGTTTTCGGCAGCGCGTTATCGCGGTTCTGCGCATCCAGCAGTTTCGACAGCGGCTCCGCCAGCGGGCGGTCGTTAATTGAGTCGAAGCCGACGTCCGGCCCCAGCAGCTGCAGCTGGCGGCGGTTGTTATTGCGCAGCGCGCCGATGTGATACTGCTGCACCCAGCCGCGACGGGCGTATTCTGCGCCCAGCCATACCAGCACCGCCGTTTTAAACTGCGCGACTTCAGACTCGGGCGGGATAGTCCCGGCCAGGCGGCGGGCAAGAATGCCGTCCAGCGTGGCTTCATCCGCTTCGCCATACAGCACCACGTCCAGCGCGTGATCCGACACCTTACAGCCGTGAGCGGCGAAGTGATCGAGGCGCGTTTTCAGCGCACGCTTAAGGTCGTCAAAGCGCGTGATATCGGTATCGGAGACTGCCGCAAGGGTTTGCAGATAGTCGGTGAACCCTTCCGCTTCGATATTAAAGGCTTTATCCGGCCGCCAGCTCGGCAGAACTTTGGTGGCAAAGCTGCCGTCTGCGGCCAGCGCACGGTGGTGGCGCAGATCGTCAACCGGATCGTCGGTGGTGCCCACCATCTTCACGTTCATCTGCTGCATGATGCCGCGCGCGCTGAAGGCATCCTGCGCCAGTAAATCGTTGCACTGGTGCCAGATAGCATCGGCGGTTTTTGGCGATAGCAGCGTGTCGGTGATGCCAAACGGGCGGCGCAGCTCAAGGTGCGTCCAGTGGTACAGCGGGTTGCCGATGGTGTCCGGCACCGTGCGCGCCCAGGCGTCAAACTTCGCGCGGTCGCTGGCATCCCCGGTACATAACGCTTCCGGCACGCCGTTGGCCCGCATGGCGCGCCATTTGTAGTGGTCCCCTTTCAGCCAGATATCGTAGAGATTGGTAAAGCGGTAATTTTCGGCAATCTGCTGCGGCGGCAGGTGGCAGTGATAGTCGAAAATCGGCTGATCGGCAGCGTAGTCATGATAGAGCCGACGGGAAAACTCACTCTCCAGTAAAAAATCTTCACTCATAAAGCGCGACATAGGGTCTCTCCTGCTTTGTGACAATGCCAGTAAAGTTATCATACCAATTATGGCGAACGCTGAATAAATAGTGAGAATTCGATCACAAATACACCACTAAATATCGCTGTAAAACGGCTCCACCCGGCAGAAAAGACGCTATCCGGCGCTCTTTTCAGCGATTTTATTATCCCTCATTGCAAAAATGGTTTTTGTGATGGCATTCAACTTTTAAATCTGTATGACAAGTTATCGTGTCGGCGTTTTGTCAATCTCTGTACAGATTTCTCACTGATGTGCGGGTGCTGATATGCAGCAAGCCGTCCCGCTCGATAGCGGTGTTCACCTCGGGTGCAACATCAATAATAATTACGGGAAGAGGTTTTAAATGCGTAAAATTAAAGGGTTACGCTGGTATATGATCGGTCTGGTGACCATCGGTACCATTCTGGGCTACCTGACGCGCAACGCCATTGCGGTGGCGGCCCCGACGCTGGAATCTCAGCTGCATATCACCACCCAACAGTACTCCTATATCGTTGCCGCTTACTCAGCCTGTTACACCATTATGCAGCCGGTGGCGGGCTACGTGCTGGACGTGCTCGGCACCAAAATTGGCTATGCGATGTTTGCAATTATCTGGGCGATTTTCTGTGCCGCCACCGCGCTGGCAGGCAGCTGGGGCGGGCTGGCGCTGGCCCGTGGCGCAGTCGGTGCGGCGGAGGCAGCGATGATCCCCGCCGGGCTGAAGGCCAGCAGCGAGTGGTTCCCGGCGAAGGAGCGTTCGATTGCCGTCGGCTACTTTAATGTTGGCTCTTCCATCGGGGCGATGATTGCTCCCCCGCTGGTGGTGTGGGCGATTGTCGCGCACAGCTGGGAGATGGCCTTTATCATCACCGGCGTGCTGAGCCTGATCTGGGCGCTGTGCTGGCTGGTGTTCTATAAGCATCCGAAAGACCAGAAGAAGCTCGACCCGGAGGAGCGCGACTACATTCTTTCCGGCCAGGAAGCTCAGCATCAGACCAATAATGGTAAAAAGATGTCGGCCTGGCAGATCCTGCGCAACCGCCAGTTCTGGGGCATTGCGCTGCCGCGCTTTCTTGCGGAACCCGCGTGGGGCACCTTCAACGCGTGGATCCCGCTGTTTATGTTTAAGGCTTACGGCTTCAATTTGAAAGAGATCGCCATGTTTGCCTGGATGCCGATGCTGTTCGCCGATCTCGGCTGCATCGTTGGGGGCTACCTGCCGCCGTTTTTCCAACGGGTGTTTGGCGTAAACCTGATTGTCTCACGCAAGCTGGTGGTGACCATGGGCGCGGTGCTGATGATCGGCCCCGGTACTATCGGCCTGTTTACCAGCCCGTATGCGGCGATTGCGCTGCTGTGCGTCGGCGGCTTTGCCCACCAGGCGCTGTCCGGCGCGCTGATTACGCTCTCATCCGACGTGTTTGGCCGTAATGAAGTGGCGACAGCCAACGGCCTGACCGGGATGGCGGCGTGGACGGCCAGCACCCTATTTGCGCTGGTGGTCGGGGCGCTGGCGGATACGCTCGGCTTCAGCCCGCTGTTTGCCGCGCTGGCGGTGTTTGACCTGCTGGGCGCGATAGTGATCTGGACGCTGCTGAAGAACCAGCCGATTTCCGAGCTTGAGCAGAAGAAGAACGAGCGCGTAGTCGGGGCGGTGACGCAGCATTCGTGATTGATATGACGGGCGGACCGAAAAAGAGGGTCCGCCCCTACGGCTCCGCCAAATGCCAGGGGTCGACATTTTTTCGGTCGACCCTTCACCGCCAAAAGTGGTATAACAAATTCCATTATCACCCTGTCCTCAACCGGAGCGTGGATCATGGAACCGACCGACTCGCGTCGCCTTTACCAACAGCTGGCCGCCGAACTGAAACGCCGCCTTGAACAGGGTGTTTATCAGGTGGGCGACAAGCTGCCCGCCGAACGTTTTATTGCCGAAGAGATGCGCGTCAGCCGTACCGTGGTGCGTGAGGCGATCATCATGCTGGAGGTGGAAGGCTATGTGGAAGTGCGTAAAGGCTCCGGCATCCACGTCATCTCCCAGCAGCAGCAGAACCGCGTTAACACCGACAGCAATCTTGAATTTGCCCATTTCGGTCCGTTTGAACTCTTGCAGGCGCGCCAGTTAATTGAAAGCAATATTGCCGAGTTTGCCGCCACGCAGGTGACGCGCCAGGATATTGTGCAGCTGATGGACATTCAGGCACAGGCCCGTAAGGAGGACCGCTTCCGCGACTCCGAATGGGATATGAAATTTCACGTGCAGATTGCCCTCTCCACCCAGAACAGCGCGCTGGCCGCAATTGTCGAAAAGATGTGGCTGCACCGCCGCCACAATCCTTACTGGCTGAAGCTGCACGAGCATATCGACGACAAATCGATTGAGAGCTGGTGTGAAGATCACGACAACATCCTTAAGGCGCTGATGCGTAAAGACCCTGCCGCCAGCAAGCTGGCGATGTGGCAGCACCTGGAAAACACCAAGCAGATGTTGTTTCATGCCACCACCGACGATTTTGAATTTAACGTCGACCGCTATATGTTTGCTGAAAATCCGGTGGTCACCCTCGATACCGCTGCCAACGACGAAAAATAGCACTCTTGATCCAGGCTGGCCTAACCCATTGAGTAAAATACGTTCAATAGTGTCAGCCTGTGTAAAACTCCTTCCTGCCAGCCGATTCCAACGGTAAAACATCGTTGGCCCGGTGTTTCTTCCTGTCCAGGCTTACGTAATTTTGTTACAGTTATCTGGCTTTTTTTACTCTTGCAACAGGGTGCAAAAAGCACAGTGATTTTCACTGGCTTCGCTGTTCAGCCGCTCGTTACATGGCAAAAAGCACCGCTAAAATGATTAATTAAGTGTGTAAATAGCTGTAAGACGAGCCTACTTTGGTGTACAGGACGATTAATGGATATTTTCAAATCTCTGGTGCAGGCGCTGTGGCAACAGGATTACGCCACTCTGGCTGACCCGACGCTGGTCTGGGCCATCTATTTTGTACTGTTTATGATCCTTTTTCTCGAAAACGGCCTGCTGCCCGCCGCTTTTCTGCCTGGCGACAGCCTGCTGATTCTGGTCGGCGTACTCATTGCCAAAGGCACCATGAGCTTCCCGTTGACGATATTTATTCTTACCACCGCTGCCAGCCTCGGCTGCTGGGTCAGCTATATTCAGGGGCGATGGCTGGGCAACACCGCCACCGTGCAGAAATGGCTGGCGCATCTGCCGGCGCAGTACCATCAGCGCGCACACCAGATGTTTCACCGCCACGGGCTGTCAGCCCTGCTGATTGGCCGTTTTATTGCATTCGTCCGCACGCTGCTGCCCACTATCGCCGGCCTGTCTGGCCTGAGCAATGCGCGCTTTCAGTTTTTTAACTGGATGAGCGCCCTGCTGTGGGTGCTGATTTTGACCGTAATGGGCTTTGCGCTCGGTAAGACGCCGATTTTCCGCAAATATGAAGATCAGCTGATGTTCTGCCTGATGTTACTGCCGCTGGTGCTGCTGGTGTTCGGCTTGTTTGGTTCGCTTTACGTCCTGTGGCGCAAAAAACATTCTAATGAGAAAGGAAACTCATAATGCCTGACTTTATTAAACTGCCCGCACGCTCGCTGCGGCTGCTTCCCTGGCTGGCGCTGGCAGTGGTGGCGCTGCTTGGCCTGGCGATGGTACCTGCGCTGTTTCGCAGCGATACCGCCCTGCAAATTCGCGCGTCGCGCCAGGGGATCAGCCTGCCCGACGGCTTTTATGTCTACCAGCGCCTGAACGCGCAGGGCATCCATATCAAAAGCATCACGCCGGAGCAGAATTCCCTGGTGATCAAGTTCGACTCCCAGGAGCAGAGCGCCGCCGCCGAAAAGGTGCTGCGTGAACTGCTGCCTTACGGATTTGATATCGCACGGCTGGATAATCAGGGTGCATCGAACTGGATTAACCGCATCAGCCTGCGTACGCAATCCATCGGCTAAGCCCTCTCGCCCCGCGCTCGTGCGGGGCTATCCCTAAGAATCCTCTCTCTTTTTGAGCTTTCGCCGTTTTCTGTCTATGCTTTATAAGCCGTAAATAGCGACACCCCTGTTTCAGGAACACGATATCTTCGATCCCGATATCCGCGCAAAGGAAGGTTACGACCACTATGACATACCGCATTATCCTCGGTGCAAGCCTGCTGGCTCTGGCCACCTTTAGCCAGGCGGCGTCCTTGTGCGAGCAGAAAGAGCAGTCTATCCAGCACGAAATCGACCTTGCGCAAAAGCATGATAACCAGCGCCGGGTCACCGGACTGGAACGTGCGCTGACGGAAACTCGCGCCACCTGTAGCGATGCCAGCCTGAGAGATGCACGTCAGGAAAAGATTAAGCAGCATCAGCAAAAAGTGGCCGAGCGCCAGCAGGAACTGAAACAGGTTGCGGACGGTGATGACCAGGAAAAGATCGCCAAGCGTGAAAAGAAACTGGCCGAAGCCCAACATGAATTGAAGGAAGTGCAGGCTGCCCCCTATTAAGGCCCTGTCAACGCTACTTAATATTATTAAAGGAGTTTTCCATGTCTAAAGATACTACCTCAGAACATCTGCGCGCCGAGCTGAAAAACCTGGCTGACACGCTGGAAGAAGTGCTTAGCTCCTCAACTGAAAAATCCAAAACCGAGCTGGATAAGCTGCGCAGTAAAGCACAGAGCGCGCTGAAAGATACCCGTGCCCGCCTGGGTGACTCTGGCGACCGCATCGCGCAGACCACGCGTGAAGCAGCAGAGCGCACCGATGTCTACGTGCGCGATAACCCATGGACCAGCGTGGGTATCGGTGCTGCTGTCGGTGTGGTTCTGGGCGTGCTGCTGACCCGTCGTTAATATGGCTGATAACCGTCAAAGCCAGGGCCCCGGCAAAGGGGTCATTAACATCGGGCAGCGCATCGTCACCACGCTGGTCGGCATGGTTGAAACCCGTATCCGTCTGGCGGTGGTGGAGCTGGAAGCTGAAAAAGCCAATCTGATTCAGATGCTGCTGATGATTGGCCTGACTATGCTGTTCACCGCGTTTGGTCTGATGAGCCTGATGGTGCTGATTATCTGGGCAGTAGATGCACAATACCGGCTGATGGCAATTGCCATTACCACCGGCGTGCTGTTCGCTCTGGCCTTGATATTGGGCCTGTGGACGCTGGCAAAATCGCGGCGTTCTACCCTGCTCAGCGCCACCCGCAAGGAGCTGTCGGAAGACCGCAAGCTGCTGGAGGATGAGTGATGAGCCGTGAACGTGAAGCCCGAAAGGCGGCGCTGCTGAAGGAGATCCAGCAGCAGCGCCTGGACCTGAGTGCCGGGCGTAAAGCCTGGCTCGTACGGACCGAGCGCTACGACCACGGCTGGCTGGCTCTCCTCAGCGCGAAACGCTATCTGGCGCTCGGCAGTGGTCTGATGGCCATCTGGTCGGCGCGCAACCCGCGCAAACTCGGGCGCCTGGCCCGACGTGGCCTGGGCCTGTGGAGTACCTGGCGCGTAGTGCGTAACTATCTGCCCCGCCGTTGATCGTTCTGCTTTTACAGCCGCGCTTAACCGGCGGCTGCACCTCACCAGTTTTCTTGAACAACTTCGACAGATTATCTCGCTTACAATAATTTCATCCCGCGCATATTATCTCCAGCAACGAACGGCAGTGTGCGCTTAAGACGCCTCAGGCCTAAGTAAAAGCTCGGTCGGGCTGCTGCACGACCTTCAATTCTTGTTTGGGGTAATCATGAAAAAATTAGAAGATAGCGGTATGGTACTGGCGCGTATCCTGATGGCTGTGCTGTTTATTGTGGCAGGCTGGGGCAAACTGACCAACTACGAAGGTACGCAGCAGTTTATGGCCTCCATGGGCATTCCGGCGCTGTTTGTGCCGCTAACCGTGCTGCTGGAGTTTGGCGGTGGTCTGGCTATCGTATTTGGCTTTTTCACCCGTACCACCGCGCTGATTACTGCGGTGTTCACCATCCTGACGGCGATTCTGGCGCACAGTAATTTCGCCGTTGATGGCTCAACCATGTTCCTGAAAAATGTCAGCATTGCAGGCGGTTTCCTGCTGCTGGCTATCACCGGCCCTGGCGCATTCAGCATCGACCGGGCGTTGGGTAAGAAGTGGTAAGTTCGCTATACTGATTTTATCGGGGGCGGGGATCATATCCTCGCCCCTTTTCATTTGCAGCAGCACAGGGAGGAAGTATGGGACAACTTATTGACGGCGTCTGGCACGATCGGTGGTATGACACCAAATCGACCGGCGGCCGCTTTAAACGCTCCGAATCGGCCTTTCGCAACTGGGTCACTGCCGATGGCAGCGCAGGCCCGCACGGCAAGGGTGGATTTCAGGCGGAGGCGGGGCGCTATCACCTGTATGTTTCACTGGCCTGCCCGTGGGCGCACCGCACGCTGATTATGCGCCAGCTGAAAGGGCTGGAGGAGATGATCACCGTCTCCGTGGTGCATCCGCTGATGCTGGAGAACGGCTGGACGTTTGATGAAGATTTCCCTGCTGCTACCGGCGACAGCCTGTATCAGAACGAATATCTTTACCAACTTTACCTGCATGCAGACCCGCAGTATAGCGGGCGCGTTACCGTGCCGGTGCTGTGGGATAAACATCAGCACACCATCGTGAGCAATGAGTCCGCCGATATCATCCGCATGCTGAACAGCGCATTTGATGGCGTAGGCGCGCGCGCCGGCGATTATTATCCGGCAAACCTGCGGGCAGAAATTGATGAGCTGAACGCCTGGATCTACGACAGCGTCAACAATGGCGTGTATAAGTCAGGATTTGCCACCAGCCAGGCGGCTTACGATGAGGCGGTGAATGCGCTATTCATCGCGCTGGATCGGCTGGAGTCGATCCTCGGCAAGCATCGCTATCTGACCGGGGAGCAGCTGACCGAAGCCGATATTCGGCTGTGGACCACGCTGGTGCGCTTCGACCCGGTGTACGTCACCCACTTTAAGTGCGACCGCCATCGCATCGGCGACTGTCTCAATCTCAACGGTTTCCTGCGCGATCTGTACCAGATGCCGGGCCTGGCCGAGACGGTGAATATTGAGCATATCCGCCATCACTACTACTGCAGCCACAAAACCATCAATCCGAGCGGCGTGATCTCACTCGGCCCGGCCTGGGACTGGGATGAGCCGCACGGACGCGACCGTCACTTTGGCTGATTTTTGACATAAGGAGCGAAATCAACTTTCGCTCCCGGCTTCTCCGGCCATTTCTTGATCTGGCACAACTTCCCGCCTCTGGCGCTTACGTATCTTTATTGATGTATTCGCCTGATGCGGGATATCCGCCAGATTTCAACCCGGAGAGAAGCCATGATCAAACCCCTCGCTTTCTGCCTTGCCGTCGTGATGCTGTGCTATGTGGCGTTTGTCGGCCACTATTACTATCAGACTTTTTCAACCTTCAGCGGTATTCAACATAGCCAGGAGATCGCTGCGTCAGATAATCCCGCGTCCTGACCCGTCAGCGTGCTGCGGGGGGTTAACTCTGGCGCTGTTTTGCCAGCAGCTTTGGTATCTCCCGCAGGCACCATGACTTCGCTTCACCCATACTGTCACGCCGCCACGCCATAATAATATCCACTTCCCGCGTATATTCCGGGCTGACCACCCGCAGGCGCCCTTCGTTAATATCCTTTTCCACCATCGAATACGGCATGGTGCCGACGCCCAGCCCCGCCAGCAGCGCACGATGCTTATCTTCAATGGTACTGACCGTCAGGCGCTGCTGCTTGTCGAGCAGCGTTACCGTCAGCACCGGACGTTCGCGGGCGGTATCCGCCACCGCAATGCCGCGATATTTAACCCGGGTGGTTTCCGACAGCGGTTCAGGTTCCTGATGGATCGGGTGTTCCGGGCTGGCAACATAGACGCTGAGCAGCGTATACAGCTTGCGGGTGTTAATTTCAGACGAGGCGCGAAAATGCAGGTCCGGGGCAATCACAATATCGGCACGCCCCTGCTCCAGGCGCTCCCACGCGCCGGCCAGCACCTCCGTCATCAGCGACAGTTGGGTATTGGCTTTGTCTGCCAGCCTCTCCACCAGCGGGAACAGCAGCTCGGTCGAGACCAGCGCCTCGGCGGCAATGGTCAGATGCGTTTCCCAGCCGCGCGCCAGCGCTTCCGCATCGGTGGTCAGCTTATCGGCCGCTTCCAGCAGCACGCGCCCGCGCTCCAGCAGCATGCGCCCGACGTTGGTGAACTTGGTGCGGTGACCCGAACGGTCAAACAGCACCACATCCAACTCCTCCTCCAGCTTCTGCATTGTATAACTGAGGGCGGAGGGGACTCTGCCGAGTTCGTCGGCGGCGGCGGCAAAACTGCCCCGACGATCGATGGCATCCATGACACGCAGCGCTTCCAGCGTCAGAGCACGATCTTTGGCCATAGTAATTCTCTGTCAGGAAATTTGAATATAGCCAGCAGATTAACTGGCTAACAATCCGCCGTCCAGAAACTTAACATAACAGGATAATAAGGCCGGTCCAGTCCGGCCAATAAGGAGAAACGTATGATTACCAGTCGAACCGCAGAGCAGTGTGGCACAGCCGATTATGGCTGGCTGCAGGCGCGCTATACCTTCTCCTTTGGTCACTATTTTGATCCAAAACTGCTCGGCTACGCGTCATTGCGCGTGCTGAACCAGGAAGTGCTGGCACCAGGGGCTTCCTTTCAACCACGCACCTACCCGAAGGTCGATGTCCTCAATCTGATTTTGCAGGGCACGGCCGAGTATCGCGACAGCGAGGGCAACCACGTCACGGCGCAGGCGGGTGAAGCGCTGCTGCTGGCGACGCAGGCGGGGGTGAGCTATTCAGAACATAACACCAGTAAAGAGAGCAGCCTGACGCGTATGCAGCTGTGGCTGGACGCCTGCCCGCTGCGCGAGAACAGCGCAGTGCAGCGCATGGCACTACCTGACTGCCAGCGCTATACGCTATTAGCCTCTCCGGACGGCAGCGACGGCAGCCTGCAGCTGCGCCAGCAGGCGTGGGTGCATCAGGTGCTGCTGGAGCCGGGCGAAAGTTTCAGCCTGCCGCTGCACGGCGCACGCGCCTACCTGCAATCGATCCACGGTTCACTAAAGGCGGTAACCCAGTCGCAGCAGCAGGAAAGCCTGACCTGCGGCGACGGCGCCTTCCTGCGCGAAGAGCAGAGCGTGACGCTGACGGCAGAAACCCCGCTGCGCGCGCTGGTGATTGATCTACCGGTTTAACCACAGCGAGCACGCCGATCCCCTCCGCGCAGCGTGAATTTGCCTACGCCAGCTTAACCGGCCACTGGTTGAGCTGGATCCCGCGTTTCTTCGCCCCTTCGCCAAAATCTTTCAGCAGCGCTTTAACGTCCGGGTCGATATATTCCGCGCTGTCGTGATCGACAATCACCACGCTATTTTCCGGGATCTCCGCCAGCAGCCCCTTCAGCCGTGGATTATGCATAAAGGTCAGATTCTGCTGGAAGCTCAGCACGTAGTGGTCGTCGTAGCGCGTCAGATGCATCGCGTTGCGGTGGCTTTGATAGATGCTGAACAGCAGCTGCGTCGCGAGGCCAATGCCGATCCCCGCCAGCATGCCAAATATCAGAATGCCGCCAACGGTGGCGAGGAACGGCACCGACTGCTGCGCCCCCTGACGCATCTGCGCGACAAACAGGCCCGGCGCCGCCAGCTTATAGCCGGTATACAGCAGCACGGCGGCCAGGCTTGCCAGCGGAATGGCGTTAAGCATGCCGCTGAACCATAGCCCGCAGATCAGCAGCAGCACGCCGTGCAGCAGGATCGACAGCTTGCTCTGTGCCCCCGCGCTGACGTTGACCGAACTGCGCACGATCACCGCGGTGATCGGCAGGCCGCCGAGAAAACCACAGAGTGCATTACCGATACCCTGCGCGCGCATCTCTTTATCCGGCGACGGCGGCGGATTTTGCGGCCGCAGCTTTTTCAGCGCTTCCTGGCTGAGCAGCGTTTCCAGGCTGGCAACAATCGCCAGCGTCAGCGCCACGATATACACCGCCGGGTTCTGCCACGCCAGCCAGTCGGGGCGCTCCAGCTCGCCGGTCAGCGCCTGAATGCTGTCGAACGCGGGCAGTGAAATGCGCGGCAGACCGGCAGAGAGCTCGGGCATCAGCCGCGCGCCAAACACGGTCGCCAGGCAGCCCAGCAGCACCGCCACCAGCGGGCCGGGCGCCCAGGCCAGCCATTTATTGCGCTTCACGGCGGGCGTGGTCCACAGCCAGAGGATCAGCAGCCCGCTCAGCGACACCGCCACCGCCGGCAGGGAGATATTTAGCGAACCGCCGGTCAGCAGCGAGGTCAGGTCGCTCTCCCCTTTTGCGCCCAGCGCCACCGGGATCTGCTGGATAATCAGCAGAATACCAATTGCCGCCAGCATGCCTTTGATCACCGTACCCGGCACCAGGCTGATAAAGCGCCCGGCGCGCAGTACGCCGAACATAAACTGCAGCACCCCGGCGATAATCAGCGCCAGCAGCAGCGCGGAGAACGACCCCAGCGTTTCAATCGCTCCGGTGACGATGGTCACCAGCCCGGCCGCCGGCCCGCTGACGGCAAACTTTGACGGACTGAACGTGGTCACCACCAGCCCGCCGACCACGCCGGTCAGCAGCCCGACAAACGGCGGCAGCCCGCTGGCCTGCGCAATGCCAAGGCACAGCGGCAGCGCCACCAGAAACACCACCAGCCCGGCCGGAATATCCTGTCGTAAGGTTTTCAGGTTCACGCGCTGGCCTCCTCTGTTTGCTGAATCAGCTCCTTCAGATGGCCGCTGTGCAGGTCATAGACGCAGCCAAACAGGTCAAGATCGCTCTTCTCCCGCCAGGCTTTCACAACCGGGGCGGTTTTGACCAGCTGGGCAAACTGCGCCAGCACGTTCGCTTCCACCAGCCGGTTGAGATGCTCACCCTGCTGCTCTTGCGCGCTCAGCGGAGCCAGATCGGCCGACAGCGCCTGGCGCAGCTGGCTGATGCGCCGCGCCAGCGCGGAGTTCTCGTCGCTCAGCGGCATATCCGGCAGCGTCAGGGCCGCCTGCACCCCGCCGCAGCCGTAGTGACCGCACAGCACGATGCGTGAAACCTTCAGGTATTCAATTGCATACTGCAAGACGCTCATAAAGTTATCGTCGTTGCTCACCACCATATTGGCGATGTTGCGATGCACAAACAGCTCGCCGGGATGCGCACCGGTCAGCACTTCCGCCGGGACGCGACTGTCGGAGCAGCCGATCCACAATGAGTGCGGCTGCTGCCCATCTACATTTTGCCGGAAATAGTGCGGATGACGTTGGCGTCGCTGTAATGCCCAACTGCGATTTTTAGCTAACAAGGGTTTAAGTGTCGTCAAAATAGCCTCTCTTCTCCGCAAAACGGATTATCGCTGTCATCGATTAACTGATGGACCTGGAAATAAGTTTTAACATCTTAGTTAATAGAAATGGATTAAGACTAATCTTAACTAGCAGTAAATAGTGCATTTGTAATTTTAATTAAATTCGCTTTCTATTGCGTGGATATTCCTGCATGCGCGCGTCATACCCTTTACTTATCGATATATAAAAACACCATCAATTCATAGAGATATAAAAAATAAAATTTCAGATTATCATCTAAATAAAATACCCACGTCTCTTAAAGTAATTAATTTAATCATAATTATTATCCGCCCTGCGCAACGCGCAATATTATCTTATTGCTCTACAACGCTTTATTATTTAGTCACTCTATTTATCAATAATTGTCAGCAGATGCGGATTTATTTAATCAGATTTACATTCTTCCTCTTTCGGCGTTTCCCGCCCTTGTTGCCTGCTTCCCCCGATTGATAAAATTACGACACAGCTCACCAAATAAACAAAACTCATACCCTCATAACGATTTTATGGCAGACAAATCTATGGGCTATCCCTAAGTTGGTAGTGGAAGTAAAAACAATGAAACTCGTAACAAACTGTTTTAACAGCAAAAAATAATAATACTTATCCCTGTAATCGGGTTAGAGTGAATTCCTTAAGGTGAGTCACGCCAGAGAAAATTCTTAACCCGTAGACGTTATCAATAAAAAAATCAGAGCGTATCCTATGAGCAATCACGACATTATCGATGTAAAAGGCTGGATCGACTCCCGCCCGATCACCGGATACCAGTGGCTGACCCTCGCCCTGTGTTTCATCATCATCATGTTTGATGGCTACGACGCGGCGGCGATGGGTTTTATTGCTCCGGCGCTGATTGAGGACTGGGGCATCAGCCACGCAGAGATGGGGCCTATTTTGGGTGCTGCCATGTTTGGCGTGGCGCTTGGCGCGCTGATTGCCGGCCCGTGGTCCGATAAATTTGGCCGCAAGCGCGTCCTGCTGCTGTCGATTGCCGTCTTCTCCAGCTTCAGTCTGCTGAGCGCCTTCGCCCGCACCCCGCTGGAAATGGGCGCGCTGCGCTTTCTTACCGGCCTCGGGCTGGGTGCGGTCATGCCCAACTGCGTGACCCTGGTATCAGAATATATGCCGGAGCGCCGCCGCAGCCTGATGATCACCGTGATGTATAGCGGTTTTAATATTGGTTCGGGGCTGGGCGGGTTTGTCGCGGCCGGAATGCTGCCGCATTATGGCTGGCAGTCCGTGCTCGGTTTGGGCGGCCTGCTGCCGCTGCTGATGCTGCCGCTGCTGGTGTGGTTACTGCCGGAATCGGCGATGTATATGGTGGTGCGCAAGGTCAGCCGCGACAAGATCGCTGCCGTGCTGCAGCGGCTGGGGGGCGAGTTTTCCGCAGGCACCGCCTTTATTCTCAATGCTCCGCTGATCCCGAAAAAAGCGCAGGTGCTGCAGCTGTTCAGCCGCGGCTATGCGGGCGGGACGCTGGTGCTGTGGCTCACCTACTTCATGGGGCTGTTCGTCATCTATCTGCTGAACGGCTGGCTGCCGACCATTATGCGTTCTGGCGGCGTAACGCTGGAGCGGGCGGCGATCGTCGCCGGTCTGTTCCAGCTGGGCGGCACGGTTGGCGGACTGCTGGTCGGCGGGCTGATGGACCGCTTTAAGGCGAAATACGTTATCGCGCTGTTCTATCTGATGGGCAGCCTGTGCCTCGTCTCTCAGGGCATTTGGGGCTTTGGCCCGTCGCTGCTGGCGCTGCTGGTGTTCCTTGCCGGGGTGTGCATCAACGGTGCGCAGACCGGCCTGCAGGCATTTTCTCCGGCATTTTACCCGACCGAAATGCGCGCCACCGGCGTGTGCTGGATGCACGGCATCGGCCGCAGCGGGGCCATTATCAGCTCTTCCCTGGGCGGCGTGCTGCTCGGCGTGTTCCCGGGGCAGACCGCTATTTTTATCGTTTTGTCGCTCCCGGCTGTATTAGCGGCGCTTTCAATCACCCGACATCACCCCGCTCAGGTGTCCCGTCAGGTCAAAGGCATCGACCTTAATGACCTGCCGTCCCTGTCGCGTACCCTGAATAACCGTTAAACCAGAGGTCACCACTCATGGCAAAAATTATCGGCGGTTTGGCCGTTTCTCACACCCCTACGATTGGCTTTGCGGTCGATCACAATAAGCAGCAGGAAGGCGCCTGGGCGCCGATTTTCGACGGCTTTGCGCCGATGCAGCGCTGGCTGGAGGAGAAGAAACCGGACGTGCTGCTGTACGTGTTCAACGATCACGTCACCTCATTCTTCTTCGACCACTATTCGGCCTTTGTGCTGGGCATTGACGACCAGTACGCCGTTGCGGATGAAGGGGGCGGCGCGCGCGATCTGCCTCCGGTGCGTGGTCATGCCGCCCTGTCGCAGCATATTGGCGCCAGCCTGATGGCCGATGAGTTCGATATGTCCTTCTTCCAGGATAAAGCGCTGGATCACGGCCTGTTTTCGCCGCTGTCGGCGCTGGCACCCTGGCAGGGTGGCTGGCCGATGCAGATCGTCCCGCTGGCGGTCGGGGTGCTCCAGTTCCCCATCCCCACGGCGCGGCGCTGTTACAAGCTGGGCCAGGCGCTGAAACGCGCGGTTGAAAGCTTCCCGGAAGATTTAAAGGTGGCCGTGGTGGCGACCGGCGGCGTGTCGCACCAGGTGCACGGCGAGCGCTGCGGGTTTAATAATCCCGAGTGGGACGCGCAGTTTATCGACCTGCTGATTAACGACCCTGAGCGCCTGACCGAGATTACGCTCGCCGAATATGCCACCCTGGGCGGTCTGGAGGGGGCGGAAGTGATTATGTGGCTGATTATGCGCGGCGCGCTGTCGGCCAACGTGGAGAAACTGCATCAGGACTACTATCTGCCGTCGATGACCGGGATTGCCACGCTGATCCTCGAAAACCAGTCGCGCGAGGCGCCGGTCGATGTGCATCAGCGCCAGCGCGATAAGATCACTCTGCAGATGAACGGCGTGGAAAAGCTGCCGGGCACCTATCCGTTCACCCAGGCACGCAGCCTGAAGGCCCTGCGCATCAATCGCTTCCTGCACCGCATGATCCAGCCGGAGTGGCGCAAGCGCTTCCGCGAAGCGCCGCAGGCGCTGTTTGATGAAGCCGGGCTGACCGCTGAAGAGCAGACGCTGATCAATCAGCTCGACTGGCGCGGCATGATCCACTACGGCGTCAGCTTCTTCCTGCTGGAAAAACTGGGTGCGGTGGTGGGTGTCTCGAACCTGCATATCTATTCGGCGATGCGCGGAGAGACGCTGGAACAGTTCCAGCAGACGCGCAATCAGCAGGTCCTCTACTCTGTGGCGGGGAAAGCAGACTGATGTTGACGCAACCGGTTATCGACTGTCATCACCACGTGTTTGATCCGGCGAATTTTCCCTGGGCGCCCGAGAGCGCCTATAACCCTGACGGCCACGAGCTGGCGACGCCGGATTACTACCGCGCGGTGATGCAGGCTTACCACATTCGCCACTCGCTGATTGTCGGCCCGACCTCAGGCTACAACACCGACAACCGCTGCCTGCTGGATACCATCAAGCGCGGCGCGGGGCGTTTTAAGGGGATTGCGGTGGTGCCGCGTGACGTGGACAGCGACACGCTCGCCAGCCTGCAGGCGCAGGGAATTGTCGGCATTGCGCTGAACGTGGCGATGCTGGGCACTGAACCCTTTGTCCAGCTGGATGCCCTGATGGGCAGGCTGGCAGAGCTGGATCTCTTCGCCCAGATTCAGGTGCAGAACGATCAGCTGCCCGCGCTGATGCCGATGCTGTCGCGCACGCGCACGCGCCTGCTGATTGACCACTCTGGCAGGCCGGACGTCAGCGCCGGGCTGGCGCAGCCCGCGTTTCAGGCGCTGCTGTCGCTGGCAGGCCAGCAGCGGACCAGCGTGAAGCTCTCCGGGCTGGCGAAGTTTTCCCATCAGCACTATCCCTGGAAAGATGGCCACCCATACCTGCTGGCGCTGCTGGAGGCGTTTGGCGCGGAGAACTGCATGTGGGGCTCTGACTGGCCGTTTCTGCGTGCAGGAGAGCGGATGGATATGGGCACTCAATTGATGCTGATTGAACAGCTGATCCCCGACGAGAAACGCCGCCGCCAGGTGCTGTGGCACACGCCAAAGCGGCTGTTTGGCTTTACTGAATCACAGGAGTCATGATGAGAACTATCTATGTACTGAACGGCCCTAACCTCAACCTGCTGGGCACCCGCGAACCGGAAACCTACGGCTCTGATACCCTCGCCAGCGTTGAAGCGCTGTGTCGCGCCAGCGCCCGGGAGCTGGACGTGGCGATTGAGTTTCGCCAGACCAACCACGAAGGCGAGATGATTGAGTGGATCCAGCAGGCGCGCCTGCACGCGCAGGCGCTGGTGATCAATCCCGCGGCGTGGACGCACACCTCGGTGGCGATTCGCGATGCGGTCACCGCCGTCGCGCTGCCGCTGTGGGAGGTGCATATCACCAACGTGCACAAGCGTGAGCCATTCCGTCATCATTCGTATCTGTCAGACGTGGCGCAGGGCGTGATCTGCGGTTACGGCATTCGCGGCTACCGCTATGCGTTGATGGAAGCGGCGCGGGCAATCGGGATGCAGAGCTGACGCCAGGGTGAAACCTGGCTTAGCAACGATCGACGGTAAAGGCGATCACATCGCTCAGCTTTTCCGCCTTCAGCGCCAGCATCACAATACGATCGACGCCCAGCGCCACGCCGGAACAATCCGGCATACCGTGCGCCAGGGCGTCCAGCAGGTTGGTATCAATCGGCTGCTGCGGTAGCCCGGCTTTGGCGCGCTTGCGGTTATCCTGCTCAAAGCGCAGCCGCTGCTCGCGGCTGTCGGTCAGTTCACGGAAGCCGTTCGCCAGCTCGATGCCCTTGAAGTAGACCTCAAAACGCTCCGCCACGCGGTGATCTTCGGTGCTGATCTCCGCCAGCGCCGCCTGGGTCGCCGGGAAGTGGTAAACAAAGGCGGGTTTCTCTTTGCCAATCTCCGGCTCCACGCCGAGCATAAACAGCAGCTGCAGCAGGGTATCGCGATCTTCCTCGCGGTTGGCCAGATCGCCCGCGCCGAGCTTCTCCGCCACTTCGCGCAGCTGCGCTTTATCCGCCGACAGCGGGTCAATCTCCAGATGGCGGATAAACGCCTGCTGGTAAGAGAGGGTTTCCGCCGGGGCGCACTCCAGCACCTGCTGCATCAGGTCATCGACCTCATTCATCAGGCGATACATATCGTAGTGCGGACGATACCACTCCAGCATGGTGAATTCCGGGTTGTGGTGACGGCCCATCTCTTCATTGCGGAAGCTGCGGCACAGCTGATAAATCGGGCCGCTTCCGGCCGCCAGCAGGCGCTTCATATGGTACTCCGGGCTGGTCATCAGATAGAGATCCACCCCTGCCGCCGCCCCCGGACCGACAAAGCGCGTCTGGAACGGGAACAGGTGGACATCGGTCACCGTCGCCTGGCTCATCGCCGGGGTTTCCACTTCCAGAACGCCACGATCGGCAAAGAAACGCCGGATTTCAGCCATAATTGCCGCACGTTTTAATAAGTTTGCGATGGGTGCGCTTGGCTGCCAGCTGGACGTTTCGCTCATGTTGCTACCTCTAAGTCAGTCAGGGGGAGGAAGTCTACCTGTCGCCGCAGCAACACACAATTCACCAGGAAATAAAACCCTCATCTCCCTTTATGGCACCTGCGCTGACTTTTTGCCAGCAACCCACCCAAATGCCCGAACACATCAACTTAGCGCATTTTTAACCCACCTATACTGGGCGACGACTGGCGGGCAATGCCTGCCGCTATCTCTCTGGTAAGCCTGAAAAACATCAATAATGGGGAGTAAACCGTGCAGACCCTGAATACCGATCTGGTGATTGTCGGCGCTGGTGGAGCGGGACTGCGGGCGGCAATCGCCGCCGCAGAAGCCAACCCGAAACTGAAGATTACGCTGATTTCCAAAGTCTATCCGATGCGCAGCCACACGGTTGCCGCCGAGGGCGGGGCTGCCGCCGTGACCCAGCAGCAGGACAGCTTCGATTCCCACTTTCACGACACCGTAGCGGGCGGCGACTGGCTGTGCGAGCAGCCGGTGGTCGACTACTTTGTTGAACACTGTCCGCAGGAGATGGCGCAGCTGGAGCTTTGGGGCTGCCCGTGGAGCCGCAAAGAAGATGGTTCGATCAACGTGCGCCGCTTCGGCGGGATGAAGATCGAACGCACCTGGTTTGCCGCTGATAAAACCGGCTTCCATATGCTGCATACCCTGTTTCAGACCTCGCTGAAATATCCGCAGATCCAGCGCCTGGATGAGCATTTCGTTCTCGACCTGCTGGTGGATGACGGCGTGACGCACGGTCTGGTGGCGATGAATATGATGGAGGGCACGCTGCTGGAAGTGCGCGGCCGGTCGGTGATCCTCGCCACCGGCGGGGCGGGCCGCGTCTACCGCTACAACACCAACGGCGGCATCGTCACCGGGGACGGCATGGCTATGGCATTCCGCCACGGCGTGCCGCTGCGCGATATGGAGTTTGTGCAGTATCACCCAACCGGCCTGCCGGGTTCCGGCATCCTGATGACCGAAGGCTGTCGCGGTGAGGGCGGTATTCTGGTCAATAAAGAGGGCTACCGCTACCTGCAGGATTACGGCATGGGGCCGGAAACGCCGCTCGGCGAACCGAGAAACAAATATATGGAGCTCGGCCCGCGCGATAAGGTTTCACAGGCTTTCTGGCACGAGTGGCGTGCTGGCCGCACCATTTCCACGCCGCGCGGCGATGTGGTGTATCTCGACCTGCGCCACCTCGGGGAGAAAAAGCTGCGCGAGCGGCTGCCGTTTATCTGCGAGCTGAGCAAAGCCTATGTCGGCGTCGATCCCATCGTCGCGCCGATCCCGGTGCGCCCGACCGCACACTACACCATGGGCGGCATTGAGACGAATGCGCAGTGCGAAACGCCCGTTCAGGGGCTGTACGCCGTCGGTGAATGCTCGTCCGTCGGGTTACACGGTGCCAATCGACTGGGTTCTAATTCGCTGGCCGAGCTGGTGGTGTTTGGCCGCCTGGCCGGTGAGCAGGCCGCACAGCGCGCTTCGCAACCGCATAAAGCGCAGGATGCCGCGCTGAGCGCCCAGAGCAGCGACATCAAAAAGCGGCTTTACGGGCGGGTTAATCCGCAGGGTGGCGAGAACCTGGCGCAGCTGCGCGATGAGATGGGCATGGCGATGGAAGAGGGCTGCGGTATCTACCGCACCACCGAGCTGATGCAGAAGACTATCGACAAGCTGGCCGAGCTGAAAGAGCGCTTTAACAACGTGCGCGTCACCGATAGCTCCAGCGTGTTTAACACTGAGCTGCTCTACACCGTCGAGCTGGGGCACGGTCTGGACGTGGCCGAATGCATGGCGCACTCGGCTATTGGGCGCAGAGAGTCGAGAGGTGCGCACCAGCGGCTGGATGAAGGCTGCACCACCCGCGATGACGAACACTTTCTGTGCCACACCCTGACCACATTCAACGCCCAGGGGGCGCCAACGGTGAGCTATCAGCCGGTCGCCATCACCCGCCTGCCGCCTGCCGCCCGCGTTTACGGTGCGGCGTCTGAGGAGAAAGCCACCAAGGAGCCCGCCCATGAGTGACATCAGGCAGCGTGAAATTGAAATTCTGCGCTACAACCCGGAAACCGACCGCCTGCCGCGCCACGAGTTCTTTACCGTGCCGTGGGATGAGCAAACCTCGCTGCTCGATGCGCTCGGCTTTATCAAAGATAACCTCGCCTTTGACCTTTCGTACCGCTGGTCATGCCGCATGGCGATCTGCGGCTCCTGCGGCATGATGGTCAACGGCGTGCCGAAGCTGGCCTGTAAAACCTTCCTGCGTGATTATCCTCATGGCATCAAGGTTGAGCCGCTGGCGAACTTCCCGATCGAGCGTGACCTGGTGGTCGATATGACCCACTTTATCGAGAGCCTGGAAGCGATCAAACCCTGGATCATCGGCAATACGCGCAGCGCCAGTGAAGGCCCGGGTCTGCAGACGCCGGGGCAGATGGCGAAATACCACCAGTTCTCCGGCTGCATCAACTGCGGCCTGTGCTACGCCGCCTGCCCGCAGTTTGGTCTTAACCCGGAATTTATTGGCCCGGCGGCCATCACCCTCGCCCACCGCTATAACCTTGACAGCCGCGACCGGGGCAAGGCAGAGCGCATGCCGCAGCTCAACGGCGCCAACGGCGTGTGGAGCTGTACGTTTGTCGGCTTCTGTTCGCAGGTGTGCCCGAAACACGTCGACCCGGCCGCCGCCATCCAGCAGGGCAAAATTGAAAGCAGTAAAGATTTCCTGATTGCCATGCTGAAACCCCATTAAGGAGGCTGTGATGACCACAAAACGTAACGCTTATGTTCGCCCGATGCGCGGCAGCTGGTGGCAGTCGCTGGCGTTTTACCGTTTCTATATGCTGCGTGAAGGCACGGCGCTGCCGGCGCTGTGGTTCAGCATTGAGCTGATCGCCGGGCTGTTTGCCCTGAAAAACGGGCCGCAGAGCTGGGCAGGATTCGTTGATTTCCTCCAGCACCCCATCGTGCTGCTGCTGAACCTCGTCACGCTGGCGGCAGCGCTGCTGCACAGTAAAACCTGGTTCGATCTGGCCCCCAAGGCGCAGATTATTATCGTTAAAGGGGAAAAGCTGTCGCCGGAGCCGGTGATCAAAGGGCTGTGGGCAGCATGCATCGTTATCACTGCCGTGGTGCTGGCCGTGGCGCTAAACGCCTGAGGAGAGAAGATGAAAACGCAACCGCAACGTTCGGATGAACCGATTTTCTGGGGGCTGTTTGGTGCTGGGGGGATGTGGGCCGCGCTGGTCAGCCCGGTAATGGTGCTGCTGGTCGGCCTGCTGCTGCCGCTGGGCTGGGCTTCAGCCGATGCATTCAGCTATCAGCGCATTCTCGGCTTCGCGCAGTCGCCCGGCGGCAGGCTGCTGCTGCTGCTGGTGATTGTGCTGCCGCTGTGGTGCAGCCTGCATCGCCTGCACCACAGCCTTCACGACCTGAAAGTGCACATCCCGCGCAGCAAACTGCTGTGCTACGGCATGGCCGCCGTGCTGAGCGCAATCGCGGTGATTGGGGTGATTGCCGTGTAGTGGCGAAGCTTCATCGTCGCGGTTTGAAAACTCACAGCGAGCACGATGATAGCGGGGGATGAGCTCAGCCTGAGGTAAGCCGGACGTCACGCGGCAGGGATGCCGCGTGCCGAGGCCCGCAGGGAGCGTCTTTTGCCGTTCCGGCGTGCTCAGGCTGAGCTCAGACCGGTTAGCCGACCTTTAGCGATGAAGGTCATTTCTGTCGATACCTCAGGGGCATACCCGGCCACTGCCCGGCAAAATAGAGACTATACTCAGGCCATTCATTATAAAAGGAATGGCCTATGTCACTGTGGAAAATGATCACCGCCGGCGGCGCCGCGCTACTCTCTGTTGCCTGCACCACCACCCCACCCAAAGGGATCACCCCGATCTCCGGCTTCGACGCCGATCGCTATCTTGGCAGCTGGTATGAGATCGCCCGCCTTAACCATCCGTTTGAACGTGGGTTAGATCACGTGACGGCAACCTACAGCAAGCGTGATGACGGTGGCCTGAAGGTGGTTAATCGGGGTTACAACCCTAAGAAGCAGAAGTGGCAGGAGAGCATCGGCAAAGCGTACTTCACCGGATCCCCGCAGCAGGCCGCGCTAAAAGTCTCGTTCTTCGGGCCGTTCTACGGTGGATATAACGTGATTTCGCTGGATAAGGATTATCAGCACGCGCTGGTATGCGGGCCGAATCGGGAATATCTGTGGATCCTGTCGCGCACGCCGCAGCTGGCGCCGCAGGTAAAGGAACAGCTGGTATCACAGGCACGTCAGGAAGGGTTCGCCGTGGATAAACTGATCTGGGTGAATCAGCAATAGCAAAGCCGGTGCGCAGGCACCGGCCCATCATACCGATCAGTTAGTGCTTTTCTGAATAGCTTTACCGCCGGCTTCAACGTCTTCACCCACGCCGCGCGTGGTGTTACAGGCCGTCAGCACCGAAGAGAGCACCAGAACAGAAAGAACAGCAACAATACTTTTCTTCATAGCAATTTCCTTTTAATTAGAGATAAGCACAGCGATATAAGCATAGCCGTAATTTATCTACCTGCATGTTTTGCGGGATAAAAGAAATTGAGGGGAAACGTAAGAAGGGCCTGACGATGCCAGGCCCCTTCGATCGGGCTTATTTTACGCGGGAAACGTATTCGCCAGAACGGGTATCAACTTTAATCACTTCGCCAATCTGCACAAACAGAGGCACTTTCACTACCGCACCGGTAGAGAGAGTCGCTGGCTTGCCGCCGGTACCTGCCGTGTCGCCTTTCAGGCCTGGGTCAGTATCGGTGATTTCCAGCTCAACGAAGTTCGGTGGCAGAACCTGGATAGGTTTGCCGTTCCACAGGGTCACGATGCACTCTGCATTGTCCAGCAGCCATTTAGCCGCATCGCCAACGGTTTTCGCTTCAACAGGGTGCTGTTCGAAGGTTTCCGGGTGCATAAAGTGGAAGAACTCGCCGTCGTTGTACAGGTAGTTCAGGTTGGTATCTACTACGTCAGCGCCTTCAGCGGAGTCGGTAGATTTGAAAGTTTTCTCAACGCGGCTTCCGGTCAGCAGACGACGCATTTTTACGCGTGCGAATGCCTGGCCTTTACCCGGCTTAACAAACTCGCTTGATTCGATGGCATAAGGCTCGCCTTCGAACATGATTTTAAGACCGGGACGGAAATCGTTGCTAGAATAAGTCGCCATGAAGGCCCTCTACAATTTATAACTGGTACTTAGCCAAAAAAATGGCACACATTGTAACCCTAAATCCCCCTGTGCGAGAAGATTGGTTGCATCAACTTGCTGATGTAATCACTGATCCGGATGAATTACTGCAACTTTTAGCGTTGCAACATCACCCTGAACTGGTTTCAGGCCATGACGCACGGCGTCTTTTCGCCCTGCGCGTCCCGCGCGCCTTTGCGGCACGTATGCGCAAAGGCGATCCGCAGGATCCGCTGCTGCTGCAGGTGATCACCTCAAAGCAGGAGTTTGTCGATGCACCGGGCTACAGTACCGATCCGCTCGATGAGCAGAGCAGCGTGGTGCCGGGTCTGTTACATAAATATCGTAATCGTGCGCTGTTGCTGGTCAAAGGCGGCTGCGCCGTCAATTGCCGTTACTGCTTCCGCCGCCATTTTCCTTACTCGGACAACCAGGGCAACAAACGCAACTGGCAGCAGGCCCTGGAGTATATCCGACAACAGCCAGAACTGGATGAGATTATTTTCTCCGGCGGCGATCCGCTGATGGCGAAGGATCATGAACTGAACTGGCTGATCGGCGAACTGGAGCAGATCCCGCATCTGAAGCGCCTGCGCATTCACAGCCGCCTGCCGGTGGTGATCCCGAAACGCATCACCGAAGCGCTGTGCCAGCGGCTGGCGCAGTCGCGTCTGCAAACGCTGATGGTCACGCACATTAACCACGCGCAGGAGATTGACGACGATCTGCGCCACGGCATGCGCATGCTGAAACGTGCCGGGGTAACGCTGCTCAATCAGAGCGTGCTGCTGCGCGGCGTTAACGATAATGCCCCCGCCCTTGCGCAGCTGAGCAATGCGCTGTTTGACGCCGGGATCCTGCCTTATTACCTGCACGTGCTGGATAAAGTGCAGGGTGCCGCGCACTTTTATGTCTCCGACGATGAAGCACGCGCCATCATGCGCCAGCTGCTGAGCATGGTGTCAGGCTATATGGTGCCGAAGCTGGCGCGCGAGATTGGCGGTGAGCCGAGCAAAACGCCGCTCGATTTGCAGCTGCGTCAGGAGTGATTGACCGGGGGGAGCAGATACTCAGGTAGCTGATATTAGAACCACCGCAGTGCCGGCATAGTGCGCCCCCCGCTATGCCATTTATCACTGTTACTCAGGTGGTCAGCCCGGGCCGATGCCTGGCCCGCAGGTGACAAAACCTGATTTTTCCCTTCCCCTGTCAGAACATTTCCTTATACTGCCCCTCGCAAACTCTCAGACACACCGATAACAATAGCGATTTAATATTATGCGGACAGAAAACAGCGGACGCGGGCTGATACAGCGCCTGATTCAGGGCAGCCTGGTAACACAAATTATGATTGGACTGCTGGCCGGTATTGCCCTGGCCTGGTTCTCGAAAAGTCATGCGCTGGCGGTTGGCCTGCTCGGCGAGCTGTTTGTCAGCGCGCTGAAAGCCGTGGCCCCCCTGCTGGTGCTGGTGCTGGTGATCTCGTCGATAGCTAACCACCAGCAGGGGCAGAAGACCAATATCCGCCCGATCGTTATCCTCTATCTGCTCAGCACCTTCTGCGCTGCCGTTGTCGCGGTGGTTGCCAGCCATCTGCTGCCGCAGAACCTGACGCTGCGCGCGGCCAGCAGCGAGATCGTGCCGCCTTCCGGCATCCTTGAAGTGCTGCACGGCCTGCTAATGAGCATGGTGTCGAACCCGATTAGCGCGCTGATGAACGCCAACTACATCGGCATTCTGGTGTGGGCGATCGGCCTTGGCTTTGCCTTCCGCCACAGCAGCGAGAGCACCCGCACTTTCCTCAACGATGCATCCGATGCAGTCACCCGCCTGGTGCGTATTGTGATCCGCTTTGCGCCGATCGGCATTTTCGGGCTGGTCGGTTCGATCCTCGCCTCTACCGGCTTCGATGCGCTGTGGGATTATGCCAGCCTGCTGGGGCTGCTGATCGGCTGTATGCTGCTGATGGCGCTGGTGTTCAACCCGCTGCTGGTGTGGTGGCAGATCCGCCGTAATCCGTATCCACTGGTCTTTACCTGCCTGCGTGAAAGCGGCGTGACCGCGTTCTTTACCCGCAG
Organism: Erwinia aphidicola; assembly: GCF_024169515.1. Classification (NCBI taxonomy): domain Bacteria; kingdom Pseudomonadati; phylum Pseudomonadota; class Gammaproteobacteria; order Enterobacterales; family Erwiniaceae; genus Erwinia; species Erwinia aphidicola. The sequence continues at coordinate 1,165,079 of NZ_JAMKCQ010000001.1, forward strand.
CTCAGCCGCCAATATTCCGGTGAATATGGCACTGGCGAAAAAGCTGGGCCTGGATGAAGACACCTATTCGGTCTCGATTCCGATCGGTGCCAATATCAGCATGGCCGGCGCGTCGATCACCATCACCGTACTGACGCTGGCGGCGGTGCATACGCTGGGGATTCAGGTGGATGTGGCCACGGCTATTCTGCTGAGCCTGGTGGCCTCGATTTGCGCCTGCGGCGCATCCGGCGTGGCGGGCGGCTCGCTGCTGCTGATCCCGGTGGCCTGTAACATGTTTGGCATACCCAATGAGGTGGCGATGCAGGTGGTGGCGGTCGGCTTTATTATCGGCGTATTGCAGGACTCAGCGGAAACCGCGCTGAACTCTTCGGCGGATATTCTGTTTACCGCCGCGGCCTGCATGGCCGACGAGCGCCGCATCGGGCAGAACGCGTAGGATTGAGGGAGGGGTCAGGCCTGCCTGACCCCGACTTATTTATGAGAAAAGTGCGGTTAAATCGTCCGGGCTAAACTGGCTGGGTTCGCTCAGCTCGTCATCAAGGATCTCCCCCGCCAGATCGGCTTTCTGCTGCTGCAGCGCCACAATCTTCTCTTCTATGGTATCGGCAGCGATCAGCTTATAGACAAATACCGGTTTATCCTGACCTAAGCGGTACGCGCGATCGGTGGCCTGATTTTCTGCCGCCGGGTTCCACCAGGGATCGTAGTGGATCACGGTATCCGCCGCCGTCAGGTTCAGACCCACGCCGCCCGCCTTAAGGCTAATCAGAAACACCGGCACTTCGCCGTTTTGGAAGCGTTCGACCGGCGCAGTGCGATCGCGGGTGCTGCCGGTGAGGGTGACAAACGGGATGCGAGCTTTAGTCAGCTCTTCCGCGATGATCGCCAGCATGGTGGTGAACTGCGAGAAGATCAGAATCCGGCGATCTTCCGCCAGCAGATCGTGCAGCATCTCACGCAGCAGCGCCAGCTTGGCCGAGTGCTTGACCTTCCCGGCGCGCGGGTCGGCCAGCAGGCGCGGATCGCAGCAGATCTGGCGCAGCTTGAGCAGCGCATCCAGCACCAGCAGATGGCTGCGCCCCGCGCCCTGCTGCTGCACCGCCAGCTGCACGCGGTCCTGCATTGCCAATTTCACCTGGTCATACAATTCGCGCTGGGCGCCGTCGAGCGCCACGCTGCGCACAATGGTGTTTTTCGGCGGCAGCTCTTTCGCCACCTCCTGCTTACGGCGGCGCAGCATAAATGGCCGCACGCGCTTCGCCAGCAGCTCGCGCCGCACCTTGTCGCCGTTGCGCTCCACCGGAATACGCCAGTGCTGGGTAAAGTCACGTTCGCTGCCGAGAAAACCGGGCAGCAGGAAGTCAAACTGCGACCACAGCTCGCCGAGGTGGTTTTCCAGCGGAGTACCGGTCAGGCACAGGCGGTGACGGGTTTTCAGCATGCGGATCACCGAGGCAGCGCGCGAGGCGCTGTTTTTCACGTACTGCGCCTCATCAAGGATCAGCAGGTGGTAGTAGTGCGCCACCAGCTGCGGCTGGTCGCGCCACAGCAGCGAGTAGGTGGTGATCACCACGTCATACTGTTCAATGCTGTGGTAAAACTCTTTGCGCTGCGGGCCGGTCAGCGCCAGCACGCGCAGATCGGGGGCGAAACGCGCGGCTTCGCAGCACCAGTTGTGCACCAGCGTGGTCGGCACCACGATCAGCGCAGGGCGGTCGAGCCGCCCCGCTTCTTTCTCCACCAGCAGGTGCGCCAGCGTCTGAATGGTTTTACCTAACCCCATATCATCCGCCAGTACCCCAGCCAGCTGGTGCTGACGCAGGAACTGCATCCAGTTAACGCCCTGCTGCTGATAGTCGCGCAGCGTGGCCCGAAGCCCGGCAGGGGGAGCCACCGGCTGTACCCCCGTATTGCCGTTGAGGCGCTCCGCAAGTTGGTGCACCGCGTTGTCGCCGTCAAATATCCAGCGGCTGCGGTCATCGGCCTGGCTGAGGCGGCCGACATCCCATGCGGCTAATCTCAGCGGCTGTGGGCTTTCACTGTCAAACAGATCGATCAGGTTGCCGACCAGCGGTTTCAGCTGTGCGGCGCGGAACAGCAGGCGCTGGTTGCGCTCGTCGCGCAGCTCAATCTGCTCATCGTCCGGGATCAGGCTGAGATTGCCGGACATCCAGCGACGATCGGCGGCAAACAGGCGTGCCAGCAGCGGTTCCAGCCGCACGCGACGGCGGCCGATTTTCATTGCCAGCTCCAGATCGAACCAGCCATCATCGCCCTGTACCGCGCGCCCTTCTATCGCTTCCACCTCGGTGATATTCCAGGTGAAGTCGTCGTCCATACTGACGCGCCAGCCGCGCCTGCGCAGGGCCGGCAGGCCTTTTTTGATAAAGTCGCGCCACAGGGCGGGAGATTCCGGTGCGAAGATCGCTGGCGGCAGCGGCGCCGGAGTGTAGATATGGCCGGCAGGAATGGTCTGCAGCCCGATGCTGGCGATCTGCGCCAGCCACGACTGCTCCTCTTCGGCATGGCGCTGAACGTGGTAACGCTGCCCGGCGCGGTCGGCAAAACTCTCGGCCCGGCTATTGGCATCCACCCTTACTCCGGCGTAGTCAAAGCTGACCGCCGCGAAGTCGAGGCGCTTCTGGCGATGGCCGTAGTGGCCATAACCGCTAATAAACTTGGCGCGTGACTCCAGCTGCAGGACCGGCACCGGCTCGGCCTGAATCGTCTCAAGCGCCACCGCGATCTTCGGCTGGCGCGGTTGCAGGTTGGCCAGCATCAGCGCCGCCACGTGCTTGCAGTTATTTTTCACCGCGCAGCTGCACTCGCCGCTGGCATGCAGCCTGCCCTGCGGGCGGCTGAAGTGGACGATAACGTTGAAAGGTTCCGCTTTGCGCCCCGGTACTTCGCCGGTCAACAGGGTGTTCTGCCACGCTATATTTTGCACGCTGGCGATCAAATCGCGCGCGCGCGCAACGGTTCGCGCACCGAGCCAGCGAATGACCTGTTTTTCATTATAAGCGACGGACGACATCGGGCAGTATCCCTGAGTAACCAGAGCGGAATGGGGTTCGCTCTACAGCAACCGACAATAGTAGTAACTCCTCAGGGTTTAATGCAACCGCCATGGCACTTCAGGACGGCAAAAAATATCGCAGCACAGTGACGGACTGCAGATCGCATCAGCAGCCCGCGTGTTTACGGATATTTTGATACATGTCGACGACACAACGCGCGGCCTCCTGCAGTGCCGTTGAGTTCACCGCCGGGCGCGGCAGCACATAGGTAAAATAGTTCGGCCCTTCCACCGGCGGACCCAGGGCATAGATGTTCTTCTGACTGATTTTTTTACGGCTGATGACGTGGTGCTGCCTGTCGATATCTATCCCGCCCGCGAGAAACCCCTCATTGTCATAGGGCCTGACCACCCCTTCAGCCAGCAGATTATGGTAGAGCCTTGAGTTGTCGCTGGCGGGTGAAAATGGCGCAATACGGGCTTTAATCAGGATATCAGCCAGCGTCACGCTCTCTTCCTGTGTAAAAGAGGTATACAGGGCAAAATGGCCGCTTTCCGGCTGACACATTAATCGGGCAGCGGGCCCGCCCGCCAGCGCAACTACGCCGCTCTCGAGTAGAGCCAGTAACTCCTGATTACGCCTTAAGGGCGGCCCCACCGCAATACGGTTGAATATCGGGCAAAACTCACTCAGAAACTGACGATGCGATTGTGGCGTCAATCCACCGTAGTTGATGGCATAACGCAGAATATCGCGCGTATCCCTGATGACATCGGCAGCGGCCTTGAGTGCGCCGTCAACATTGCCCTTTTCAGCGTCAGCAATATCCTTTATCAGCAGGGCTTTAAACCATGCCCGCCACTCTTCAAGGGTCGAAAAGGTTAACCCCTGATGCGGATAGAAGAGCTGATTCATCGCCTCACGTTCAGCCGCACCGGCCTGATAATCCCGAGCCTGCGTCCATTCCCCCCGCTCGACGCAGCTGTAGACGTAACACATTTCTTTGATCAACAGCGGCAGCAGGTCGGCAACAAAGTCGATTTTTCCCTGCGCTGTCCTCTGGCGTAAGCGATCGATGGCATCCAGGGTGAAAAAATGCGCCAGATAGCGCCCGCTGGCCCCCTTCTGATTCACGCCACGGCTGCCTGCAGGCAGCGACTGCCGGGAATAAATGTAAATTTGCGGTTCATCACCGGATGGGTGATAAATCAGGCGATGACCGGCGTCGCTAAATCGCCCCCCGCAGCCGCAGGTCAGTCTGGCAATAATGTCGTAGGTGGTTAAACCCATTCCGCCGATAATCACCTTGCTGGCCCTGGCAACGTGACTATATTTACGCAGCTCGTAGGGGCGCCGAATATAGCGCAGTGATTTATTTTTATGCAGGTTACCCGAAACGAAGCGTTGAATACGCAGGTCCTCTTCCGTCGACCGGCTTTCACCGTGTCCGGTCGCGAGAAAAAGATAGTTGGCCTTTATTTTTAAATCATTATCTAACTTGATCTTAACCGTATGGTTTGAAAACGAACTGACCTGAACGGCATAACCGCGAATGACGTTCAGCGTAATACCTGGAGGAAGGTTGTGCAAAATACTCAAATAGACTGAGTTAAGATACTCCCCTAACAGCGTGCGCGGCAGATAGTCGTCAGGCGAAATCTCTTCTCCCTGAGAAAGCCTGGAGTACAACTGCCCTGATTTTTTATAACCCTGGTCACGCGCCCACTGATATAAGTCGGGGCCCTGACGTATATTTCCGGCAGCGGCGACGCTTTCGTCACCATACAGGGTGATTTGACAAGCGACGGTGTTAGCCAGAAAGTAGCCGGGCTGGTTCGCTAAGTGCACGCCAAATCCCGCTTCATTTTTATCAATCAGCCATATTTCCATTTGCTTATTGGGACAATAGTCAGGATACAGTGTGACTATTCTTTCCAACAGGCTGATACCTCTCGAACCGGCGCCGATAATAGCGATGCTTATTTTACTCATATTATAACCCCTGTTAGCTGAAGTTTTTTTATTAAATAGCAGCAGCTGAGTTTATTCTGCGCTCAACGTGCCGTATGAAATATCAAAAAAGGCTAAAGTTGACTAATCAGGCTGAATTAAATAAACAGCGTCCTGAACACACTAAAGGTAACGTATTCATCATTGCGCCGCATGCTAACCTTTCACGCTCTCAATGATGGATAAAAGGAATATTATTCATGGCGCATAGCGATAAAGAACGGCTTATTCATACTAATATCCGCACCGCCTTTTATGGCGTGCTGCTGCTGGCCCTGGGCGTTGGCATCAGCCGTTTCTTATATACGCCGATGCTGCCGAAAATGCTGGAGGAGAAAATCTTTACTTTTCCCCAGCTGGCGTGGCTGGCGAGTGCCAACTACGGTGGCTACCTGGTCGGCAGCCTGCTGTTTTCATGGAGTGGCTTTCACCGCCCGCGCTCGCAAAATATGGTGTTTATTTTTGCCGTGCTTTCCGTGCTGCTGCTCTTCGCAATGGCGGGGGTAGATCGGGTTAATATGGCGCTGGCGGTGCGCTTTCTGGCGGGGCTGGCCAGTGCCGCACTGATGATTTTTGGCTCAGTCACCGTCCTGCACCACACCAATAATCACTGGGTTACCGCTTCGCTATTTTCCGGCGTTGGCGTGGGCATTCTGCTCGGCAATGAGTACGTCAATTGTGGGATTGCGCTTCAGCTGCATGCCGCCTCGCTGTGGCTTGGCGCGGGCGTAATCGGCCTGATCCTGCTGGTGCTGCTGGTTATCTTATCCCCCACCGCCATCGCCTTCACCCCTGAATCTCAGCAGATACCGAGACGAAAAAGCAGCGTGGTGGGCTGGTGGCAGCTGGCGATCGTTTATGGCCTGGCCGGGTTCGGCTACATCATTGTCGCCACCTTCCTGCCGCTGATCTCGCACCAGCTTGCGGATAGTGTGGTTTCACAGCATCTGTGGTCGCTGGTCGGGCTGGCGATTATCCCCGGCTGTTTTTTCTGGCTGCTGATGGAGCACCGCTTTGGCATCACCTTTTCACTGATTTTCAATCTGGTTTTGCAGGCCATCTGCGTGCTGCTGTCGCTGAACGGCCACTCACCGCTGCTGCTAATCCTCTGCTGTCTCGGCTTTGGTTTCACCTTTATGGGCACCACCGCGCTGGTGATGCCGCTGGCAAAAAAACTGCCGGTTCCTGCCGGCATCAACCTGATGGCGCTGGTGACCTTTACCTACGGCATTGGCCAGGTGTGCGGACCGCTGATGACCGGCCTGCTGCAGGGTCAGGGCGACCCGTTGAAAATATCGATTATCGCCGGTGCGGGTGCGCTGTTTATTGCTGCGCTGTTTTGCCTGAAGCGTTCAACGGTTATCTGAGTCGCAGATGAAAATCGCTGCCGACAGGTTCCTTGTGGCAAATCAATAAAACGGCCAATATTCCACGAGAAAACACTACATATAGCGCTTACCATAGCCCTGAAAAACTACATATAGGGGAAGCGCAGTGGCAACTCAGGTGATTAAACGCGACGGATGTCGGGTAAATTTCGATCCGGCACGCATTGCGGCGGCGATCCACGCGGCCGCGCAGGCAGCACAGATAAACGATGAAGATTACTGTACTTCCGTCGCCAGGTTGATTAGCCACCAGCTGATGCAGCGCCCGCAGGTGGATATTGCCGAAGTGCAGCAGGCGGTCGAAAACCAGCTGATGGCCGGACGTTACCCACAGCTGGCGCGCAGCTATATTGAGTATCGCCACGACCGCGATGTTGCGCGTGAACTGCGCGGGCGGCTTAACCATGAGATCCGCGGGCTGATCGAACAGAGTAACCCGGCGCTGCTGAATGAAAATGCCAATAAGGATAGCAAGGTGATCCCCACCCAGCGCGATCTGCTGGCCGGGATCGTCGCCAAACACTACGCCCGTCAGCATATGCTGCCGCGTGAGGTGGTCAGAGCCCATGAGCGCGGCGAGATCCACTATCACGATCTCGACTACTCGCCGTTTTTCCCGATGTTTAACTGCATGCTGATCGACCTGCAGGGCATGCTGACGCACGGCTTCAAAATGGGTAACGCCGAGATCGAACCGCCTAAGTCGATCTCCACCGCCACTGCCGTCACCGCGCAGATCATCGCCCAGGTCGCCAGCCACATTTACGGCGGCACCACCATTAACCGCATTGATGAAGTGCTGGCGCCGTTCGTGGATGCCAGCCTGGCTAAACACCGCGCCACCGCCGAGGAATGGCAGATTGCCGACGCCGAAGGCTATGCGCGCGCGCGCAGCGAAAAAGAGTGCTACGACGCCTTCCAGTCGCTGGAGTATGAGGTCAATACGCTGCACACCGCCAACGGCCAGACGCCGTTTGTCACCTTCGGCTTCGGCCTCGGCACCAGCTGGGCAGCGCGGCTGATCCAGCAGTCGATCCTGCGTAACCGCATCGCCGGGCTGGGCAAAAATCATAAAACTGCCGTGTTTCCCAAGCTGGTGTTCGCGATTAAAGCCGGGCTGAACCACCGTCCCGGCGAGCCGAATTACGATATCAAACAGCTGGCGCTGGAGTGCGCCAGTAAACGCATGTATCCCGATATCCTCAATTATGACCAGGTGGTGCAGGTCACCGGTTCGTTTAAAACGCCCATGGGCTGCCGCAGCTTCCTCGGCGTGTATCAGGAGAACGGCGAGCAGATCCACGAGGGGCGCAATAATATTGGCGTGATCAGCCTCAACCTGCCGCGCATTGCCCTGGAAGCGGATGGCGATGAAACGCGCTTCTGGGCGCTGCTGGACAGGCGCCTGCTGCTGGCGAAGCAGGCGCTGATGACGCGCATTGCGCGGCTGGAGAACGTGAAAGCGCGGGTTGCGCCGATCCTCTATATGGAGGGCGCCTGCGGGGTGCGCCTGCAGGCCGATGAGCCGGTGGCCGCGATCTTTAAGCACGGCCGGGCTTCAATCTCGCTGGGCTATATCGGCATTCACGAAACGCTAAACGCGCTGAGCGGCGCGGCAATTCATCCCTACGATGATGCGGCACTGCGCGCCAAAGGGCTGGAGATTGTCGCCCGCCTGCGTGCTGCCGTGGATCAGTGGAAGGAGGAGACCGACTACGGCTTCAGCCTGTACAGCACGCCGAGCGAAAACCTGTGCGACCGCTTCTGCCGCCTCGACGCCGCCGAATTTGGCGTGGTGCCGGGCGTCACCGACAAAGGCTACTACACCAACAGCTTCCACCTCGACGTGGAGAAAAAGGTCAATCCGTACGACAAAATCGACTTTGAAGCGGGCTATCCGCCGATCGCCAACGGCGGTTTTATCTGCTACGGCGAGTACCCGAATATCCAGCATAACCTGAAGGCACTGGAGGACGTCTGGGATTACAGCTACAGCCGCGTGCCCTATTACGGCACCAACACTCCGATTGATGAATGCTACGAGTGCGGCTTTACGGGTGAGTTCGCCTGCACCAGCAAAGGCTTCACCTGCCCGAACTGCGGCAATCACGACAGCACGCGGGTGTCCGTAACGCGCCGGGTGTGCGGTTATCTCGGCAGCCCGGACGCCAGGCCGTTCAACGCGGGCAAGCAGGAAGAGGTTAAGCGCCGGGTAAAACACCTGCGCCAGGGCCAGCCCGGATGAATATCCATCAGTATTATCCGGTGGATATCGTTAACGGCCCCGGCACGCGCTGCACGCTGTTCGTTTCCGGCTGCGTGCATCAGTGCCCGGGCTGCTATAACCAAAGCACCTGGCGGCTGAATTCCGGCGTGCCGTTTACTCTGCAGATGGAAGAGCAGCTGATCGCCGACCTTAACGATACGCGCATACCGCGGCAGGGGCTGTCGCTGTCCGGCGGCGATCCGCTGCACCCGGCGAACCTGGCGGATGTCGGGCGGCTGCTGCGCCGCGTCAGGCGCGAATGCGCGGGAAAAGATATCTGGCTGTGGACCGGCTATCGGCTGGACGAACTGAGCGCTCAACAGCAGCGGGTGGTGGCGCAGGTGAATGTGCTGATTGACGGTAAGTTTATTCAGGCACTGAAAGACCCGGCGCTGCCGTGGCGCGGCAGCAGCAACCAGGTTGTTCATCAACTGCGTTGAGATTAATAGGTCATGCAGGCCGCATTCAGGATACCGACGCCGGTGGAGACGCCACCCAGGAATAACCCGGCCGCCACGCTGTTGTCTTCGATACGTTGACTGATATCGCGCATAAACAGGCGCACGGCGGTAAAGACGATGAGCTGGATCACCAGCGCCACGGCGCCCCACACCAGGTAATCGACCAGATTAATGGAGTTAATCGCTACGCTGGCGAGCGGAATGATATAGCCCAGTAGCGCACCGATAAACCCCCAGGTTGCCGCCAGATTATTCTCTTTAATTAAGCGCCATTCGTTATGCGGCGTAATTCGCGTGTAGATAAACAGAAATATCAGCACCATCGCGATGCTGGTGAGAAAATAGGAGCCGAAAGCGAGGATCAAATACAAGGTAGCCATAGAGTCGTCCTGATTTATGGAGGTGCGGCAAAGAATTATCATAAAGTGCGCTATTCACAAACGCCAGCCGCCTGCGTCTTCTTTACCTTTAATGCCATTCGGAATCGACCTGGTTGATTTTCTGCATGTGTGAACCACACTTATCCCTATCAACCACTCAAGTTCACAGGAGAAAATATGAGCAAGAAGATTGCAGTGTTAATTACCGATGAATTTGAAGATTCGGAGTTCACCTCCCCGGCCAAAGCCTATAAAGAGGCTGGCCACGAAGTGATTACCATTGATACCGAGGCAGGAAAAACCATCACCGGCAAACAGGGTGATGCCAAAGTGAAGATAGACAAATCTATCGATGACGTGCAGCCGGCGGATTTTGACGCCCTGCTGCTCCCGGGTGGTCACTCCCCGGATACGCTGCGCGGTGATGACCGTTTCGTCGCCTTTACTAAAGAGTTTGTCGCGCTGGGCCGACCGGTGTTTGCTATCTGCCACGGACCTCAGCTGCTGATCAGCGCCAACGCCGTACGCGGGCGGCAGATGACCACCGTGAAAGCGATCGTTATCGATCTGAAAAATGCCGGTGCTGACTTCTACGATCAAGAGGTAGTGGTGGATAATGAGCGCCTGGTCACCAGCCGCACGCCGGACGACCTGCCAGCCTTCAATCGTGAATCACTGCGTATTCTTAACGCACTCTAACCCGCTGGCCAGCTGCGGCTGGCCCGCCATCGCTTTACCGATACTCCCCTACGCAGCTGATATGCGCTAAAGTACCCGCAGATTTATCACCCTGAGACAGCCTATGAATTCTGCGGCATCCGGCGACTGGCGGCTCTATATCCTGCGCACCGCCAGCGGCATGCTCTATACCGGGATCACCAATGACGTGCAGCGGCGCTTCGCCCAGCATCAGTGCGGCAAAGGGGCGAAAGCCTTGCGCGGCAAGGGTCCGCTCGAGCTGATGTTTCACTGCGAAGCCGGGGACCGTTCGCTGGCGTCAAAGCTGGAGTATCAGGTGAAGCAGTTAAAACGGCAGGAAAAAATCAGGCTGGTGGAGCACCAGCCCGTGTCATTGGTATTGTGGCTGAACACGCTCAGAGGCGGTTAAACGGCGCCGAATACTCGATGCGCCCTTCTGCACCGCTGAACGCATCCTCCGCCAGCTTATAGACCTGAAACGCCGCTTCGCTGTTCTGCCATTTGCACTGCAGGCCTTGACGCGCTGCCGGTTCAAAGCCATAACGCCCGAAGTATGCCGGGTCGCCCAGCACTACCACCGCGGCATAGCCAAACTCATTCAGCGTATCCAGCCCTTCATAAATCAGCTGTTTGCCCAGCCCCTGCTTACGCACGCTCTCATCCACCGCCAGCGGCGCCAGCCCCACCCACTGACGATCTTCTTCCGCCAGCGTAACCGGGCTGAACGCCGCATAGCCGAGAACCTGGCCTTCATCATCGGTGGCGACGACGCCGAGCGTTAACAAGCCATCTTCCCGCAGCTGCTGCACCAGTTCAGCTTCCGCTGAGGTGGGAAAACAGCGACGCAGCAGGCTGTCGATGCTGGCAGCATCCACTCCAATTTCTGTACGAATTAACATGTTGCACCTACGCGACCCGTAGGGGAAATCGCGCCCTCGTTCAGTCCGGCTTCAACAAAATCAGCCAGTTGCATAAGTCCGATGCGCAACGGCGTCGGCATGGATTCAAGATCAACCGCATCCATCAGGTTTTTCACTTCCAGACCCAGCTCGGTATCTCCTTCGATAATCAGGCGACGCTGGAAAAACAGCGTATCGGGATCCACCCTGCGGGCAGCGATTAACAGCAGATCGTTGGCTTCTGCACGAAACCAGACATCTGCCGTTTCCCGATTGGCTACCTGCAGTCGCCCCTGTTCCAGCGTGACTGACCAACGCAGCCCGAGGTCAGTGACCTCAATCCCTAACCAGCGCCCCTCAAGAAAGTCTAGCTCACCTTCCGCCAGTGCCTGTTGAAACTGCCAGCGTAACAGCGACTGCAGCAACGGCTTCTTCAATGCGAACGGGGTAAACCGCAGCGGGAAACGCAACAATTGCGGCCCCTTACGGACACAGTGGGTGCGTAGCGGGTTCAACACCATTATCACTCCTTACGAATAAATTTCGGCTATTTTGCCATACTGGCAAAACGCGTCAGACGGCTGGATCAACAAAGTGCGCGAACTATAGGGGTTTTATCCAGAGAATCGAACCCCATCAATACGCCAATAGCTGCCTTAAATCAAAATTTGTCGCAGCCTTCCTCACTAAACTCATCGATTCTACTGATAAGTTGGATTCGATTACATGGAACTTCTCTGCCCGGCCGGAAACCTTCCGGCGCTGAAGGCTGCCATTGAAAACGGCGCTGATGCGGTTTACATCGGTCTGAAAGATGAAACCAACGCCCGTCATTTTGCCGGACTGAACTTCAGCGATAAACGCCTGCAGGAAGCGGCAAATTATGTGCATCAGCGCAGGCGTAAGCTGCACGTCGCCATTAATACCTTTGCCCATCCTGACGGTTTCAACCGCTGGCAGCGCGCTGTGGATATGGCCGCCCACGCCGGAGCCGATGCTTTAATCCTGGCAGATATCGCCATGCTGGCGTATGCCGCCGAGCGATATCCCCATATTGAGCGTCACGTTTCCGTGCAGGCTTCCGCGACCAATGCCGCCGCGTTGCGCTTTTACCAGCGTAACTTCGATGTGGCACGCGTGGTATTGCCGCGCGTGCTATCGATGCATCAGGTGCGCCAGCTGGCACGCGACACGGAGGTTGCGCTGGAAGTATTTGCCTTTGGCAGCCTGTGCATCATGGCCGAGGGGCGCTGCTATCTCTCCTCTTATCTCACCGGCGAGTCACCGAATACCGTTGGCGCCTGCTCTCCTGCGCGCTTTGTACGCTGGCAGCAGACGCCTGCCGGGCTGGAGTCGCGCCTGAATGAGGTGCTGATCGACCGTTATGGTGCCGGTGAAAACGCGGGCTATCCTACGCTGTGCAAAGGGCGCTACAAGGTGGCAGAAACGCCTTATCACGCGCTGGAAGAGCCCACCAGCCTGAATACCCTTGCACTGCTGCCGGCGCTGCTGGCGGCCAATATTGCCTCGGTAAAAATTGAAGGTCGCCAGCGCAGCCCGGCATACGTTGAACAGGTGACGCGCATCTGGCGCCAGGCCATTGACCGCTGCCAAGCCGACCCGGCCCATTACGCGCCGCAGCCGCAGTGGATGACGGCACTCAGTGCACTGAGCGAAGGTACGCAGACGACCCTTGGCGCTTATCACCGCCAGTGGCAGTAGGAGAACGGTATGAAATATTCCCTCGGGCCGGTGCTGTGGTACTGGCCTAAAGAGACGCTGCAGGCGTTTTACCAGGCCGCAGCGCACAGTGAGGCCGAGATTATCTACCTTGGCGAATCGGTATGCAGCAAGCGCCGCAGTACTAAAGCAGCCGACTGGCTGGCGCTGGCAAAAGATCTGGCCGCCGCTGGCAAGCAGGTGGTGCTCAGCACCCTGGCGCTGGTGCAGTCACCTTCCGAGCTGACGGAGCTGAAGCGCTATGTGGATAACGGCGAGTTTCTGATTGAGGCGAACGACGTCGGCGCCGTCACCCTGGCCTGTGACGCGGGCGTACCGTTTGTTGCCGGGCCTGCGCTGAATATCTATAACGCGGTGACGCTGCAGCTGCTGCTGAAAATGGGCATGATGCGCTGGTGTATGCCGGTCGAGCTGTCGCGTGACTGGCTGGCGCAGCTGCTGCTGCAGTGTGACGAACTGGGGATCCGCCAGCAGTTTGAAGTCGAGGTGCTGAGCTATGGTTATCTGCCACTGGCGTACTCTGCCCGCTGTTTTAGCGCCCGCGCTGAAAACCGCAGTAAGGACGAGTGCCAGACCTGCTGTATTGACTACCCGCACGGGCGCCAGGTGCGCACCCAGGAAGATCAGCCGGTGTTTGTGCTGAACGGTATTCAGACCATGAGCGGCTACTGCTACAACCTGGGTAACGATCTGCTGTCGATGCAGGGGCTGGTGGATATTGTGCGCCTGTCGCCGCAGGGAGATGACACGCTGGCAATGATCGAGCGCTTTCGCGCCAATGAAACCGGCAGGCAGCCGCTGAGCCTGGCGCGATCGGCCGACTGCAACGGCTACTGGCAGCGGGTGGCGGGGTTAGAGTTGGTGGATTAACAACGCCATCAATACGGGCGGGGCATGCCGCCGCCCCTACTCATATTCATGTAGGGGCCGGGCATGCCACCGCCCCTAATCATATTCATGTAGGGGTCGGGCGTGCGCCGCCCCAAATCATATTCATGTAGGGGTCGGGCGTGCGCCGCCCCTAATCATATTCATGTAGGGGTCGGGCGTGCGCCGCCCCAAATCATATTCATGTAGGGGTCGGGCGTGCGCCGCCCCAAATCATATTCATGTAGGGGTCGGGCATGCCCGACCCACCGTCAATGGCGACGATCGAGGTAGTCGCGCAGCTTTCCGACCCCCATCCCCAGTACCGTGTAGACCACCGCCATGATCAGCAGCATCACCACATCTTTACTCACTTCGCTAAGCGGCAGCCCCATCTGATTCACCCCCGCTATCATCCGCGTGCCCCAGGTTGAGGGCAGCATCATCGAAATGCAGCGCACCCAGTCTGGCATCGACTGCACCGGCCACAGCGTGCCGGAAAGGTAGTAGACCGGGGTGGTAATAAACGACAGCGAAAAGTAGATGCGCTCTACCTCACGCAGGCACTCGGTCACCAGCTTCGCCAGGCCCAGCACCGCCAGCTGGAACGGCAACGTCAGCATCAGCAGCTCGGGGATACTGGCCGTTTGACGGTAGCCCAGCACCCATGGCCACAGGGCAAACAGCACGACAGAAAGAAACAGCCAGATGGGTATCAGCGCGGAGAGCGTGCCCAGCGTCACCGGCAGGGGCAAGGCGCCTTTGCTGCGCAGCGTCATGCTGACGCGCACGCCGGCAATCAGCAGCGAGTGCTGCAGCAGCATCACCAGCAGGCCGGGAAAGACAATCGCTGCAAAGCTGATCCCCGGGTTAAACACATCGATGGCCTGGCCAATAAACGGCGTCAGCACCACCGAGGCCTGCCGTTCGCTAAAGCCCGCCATCATCATCAGCTTGAGATTATAGTGCCCTAAAACCTGCTGCCAGGCGGCCATGACATCCTGCTGGATCTGGCCATTCGCCAGGCGGTTGGTGGCATCTCCGTAGACCGGCAGGGTGACCTCTTTCCCCGCCAGCATCTTCTGTTCCATATCCTGCGGCAGAATAATCACCGCAAATAGTTTGCGCAGGCCAAGGTCGCTGAGCGCCTGCGGCAGGCTGCTGTAGGCTACGTTGGTGATTTTCGGCGTGGCATCAAGCTGGCGCGTCAGCATTCTGCTGGCCGGGCTGTGGTCCATATCGATCACCGCGACGGGCAGATCCCAGACGCTGTGATTGAGATACACCGTACTCATCAGGCAGAGCGAGCAGAGCAGCATCATCCACATCGGTTTTTGCAGCAGCCCGCTGAGCGTTGTTGTGAAGGCCTGCCACCACAGCTTCACTGCACCTCCTCCGGCGTTTCCAGACGGCGGAACAGGCGTTTACGCACCAGCAGCGCCACAGCCAGCGGATAGATCAGCAGCAGCAGGCAGACGCTGGCAACCGGTTTTCCCGGAACGTCGCGCAGGAACAGGTCAAACATGGCGTACAGCGCGTGGGTGAGCGGCTCCAGATTGGAGATTAGCTGAGCCGGCCACGGCATCGACAGCTCCGGCATTGCCGTACCGGAAAACGTCATGGCAATGCTGACCATAATCCCCATCATCATATAGGCGGTGATCGCGCTGCCGGTGAAGCTAAATAGCAGGATGCCGAGGCTTTGCGCCGCCATGACGTAGAAGAAAGCCACGCACAGAATATAGAAGGGGTTTCCCACCACGCGCGCGCTGAATACGCCGACCAGCAGGGCGATTTCGCTCAGCAGCAGCACCGTGTAACACAGCGTGTAAGGGGCCAGCTTACCGAGCAGCGCCATAGCAAAATGCCGTTGGTAAATCAGCGGCCGGCTGCGCGCCAGCACGTAGATCATGCAGGTGACGGCGAACAGCTGCACCATATGAATACTGGCGGCGAACTGCTGATAGTAGATATAGCTGCCGCTGGCGTTAAACAGGCTGTCATAAGCCAGCGTTGCGTGGGGTAGCGCTGGCATTGCCCGCCCGGTGGCCGCCGCCAGCACCGGCTGATACTGCGCATTCAGCGTACTGACCAGCCCGGCGAAATCCTGCGTCGAGTAAAAGCCCGCGCCATAAAACAGCGCGTTGTAGTAGAGCGTGACGCGCGGCTGCCGACCCGCCAGCGTATCGGCTTCAAAAAATGGCGGGATCAACAGCACGGCATATGCCTGTGCCTGGCGTAGTTTCTCCAGCGCTTGCGGTTCACCGCCCGCATCCTGACTGACATCGGCATGCGAGCCTGCATTCAGATTGCGGATCAGCGTGCGCGACAGCGTGCTGTGATCCTGATCGACCGCCGCCACCGGCAGATCCATCAGCGATCCTTCGGAGAAATCGCTGGCAATCAGGGCGAACAGCAGCAGCGGAAAACACCAGCCCAGCCAGTGGAACAGCGGTTTACGCCAGGCAACGCGGACTTCACGACTGAAGGCGTGGCCAAATGCCCACAGCCCCTCTTTTATGTCTGCCATGACCATAGGGCACTCATTCCCTGACGCAGGCCTTCAACCGGCGTGAGTGGGTAAAGCCGCACCTCAAAGGTTTTGAGGTCAAAATCCCCGGTGGCGCGCGTGGCGCGTTTGGTCGCGTAGTCGCCGAGCGGCGCGATATAGCGCACCTCGGCCTCGATCACCCGATTATTCAGCGCCGGGACGCGAATCTGTATTTTATCGCCCTTGCGCACGTGAGCGAGAATGTCCTCGCGCAGATCAAAAGTGAACCAGGCGGTGGGCAGCTTGATCAGCGTCAGCAGCGGGCTGCCTGCATTAAGCAATTCTCCGCGCTCCGCCGGGATCGGCCCGACCTCCCCCGCTACCGGGGCATGCACCACCAGTTCATCGCTCTGGGCTTTAATCTCCAGCAGGTTCTGCTCTGCCTGGCGCAGCTGTGCCAGATAGGCTTCACGCTGCTCAATGCGATCGCCATTTATCCCCTGATCGAGATTAGCCCGCGCCGCCTGCACCTGCTGCCAGGCGCCGTCGCGCGCCTGGCGGGCATTATCCAGCTGTTCGGCGGAGATATAGCCCTTCTGCGCCACGCTCAGATCGCGCTGCCAGGTGGACTGGGCATCGCGCCAGGTCGCCTGAGCCTGTTGCAGCAATGCTTTCAGGTTGCGAATAGTTTCTTCGCGGGTGCCGTTCAGGGAGAGGTCTAACGTAGCCTGCGCCTGGTCACGCGCCGCTTCGGCGGCCTTGAGCTGGGCAATCAGTTCGGGTGCCTCCAGCACCATGAGTGACTGCCCGGCGCTGACATCGTCGCCGCGCCGCACCAGTTTCTCCACCACCCGCCCTTTCGCTTTTGAGGAGACGATCACTTCGGTGGCATCGACTTCTCCCTGCAACAGCAGGTCGTGATTATGCGCGCGGATAAGGACAGCCAGGGCGATGCCTGAAATGATAATCAGCAGGGTAAAAAAGGCTCTTTTTTTCATCGAAAAGCCCCTGAAATCAGTCGCTTCAGGGCGTTACTGAGGCAAGGCATTGCAATATCCTTCGCAAAGAAAGTCCAGGTTATCAGCAATATACTCGCTCGCAGGGGGCGATTTTTGTTGTTTAACCACTTTACGGCGCCGCCGGGGGGGTAAACCGAGTAAATAATGCGGTTTAATTCTGCTGGCAGTTAGGTAATACTTTATTTAACTAGCAGCCTAATTAATCCCCGAACGTTTTAGCAAAAGTGCTGCGAACGGACAATTACAGGGGCAAAAGATCCCGTAGCCTGTAATTTTGCACATGGCGCACTCCCGGCCGTTAGACAAAGTGAGCAACTATGCCTGATAAGAAAAATGTACCGTTGTCGGTACTCGACCTTGCCCCGATCCCGCAGGGCCGTTCTCCTCGCGATGCCTTTCACGCTTCCCTCGCGCTGGCACAGCAGTCAGAGAAACTCGGTTTTCACCGCTACTGGCTGGCCGAACACCATAATATGACCGGGATCGCCAGCGCCGCCACCTCGGTACTGATCGGCTATCTGGCGGCCAATACCGATACGCTGCGCTTAGGCTCTGGCGGCGTGATGCTGCCCAACCATGCGCCGCTGGTGATTGCCGAGCAGTTCGGCACGCTGGAGTCGCTCTATCCCGGCCGTATCGATCTGGGGCTTGGCCGTGCGCCGGGTTCAGACCAGCGCACCATGATGGCCCTGCGCCGCCATATGGCCGGCCACGTCGACAATTTTCCGGCCGATGTCGCTGAGCTGATCCGCTGGTTCGATGCGCCCGAAGACGAGCCCGCGCCGCCGGTGCAGCCCGTTCCCGGTACCGGACTGAAAATTCCGGTCTGGCTGCTCGGCTCCAGCCTGTATAGCGCGCAGCTCTCGGCTCAGATGGGGCTGCCGTTTGCCTTTGCCTCCCACTTTGCTCCTGAAATGCTGATGCAGGCGCTGCACCTCTACCGCGAGAACTTCAAGCCGTCAGAACGGCTGGCTAAACCGTATGCCATGGTATGCGTCAACGTGGTAGCGGCCGACAGCGAGCGTGATGCGCGCTTCCTGTTTACCTCCATGCAGCAGCAGTTCATCAATTTGCGCCGCGGCAAACCCGGCCCGCTGCCGGCTCCGGTAGAAAACATGGATAACCTGTGGTCGCCGTCCGAACAGTATGGCGTTCAGCAGGCGTTGAGCATGTCGGTGGTCGGTGATAAAGAGAAGGTACGTCACGGCCTTGCGGCGCTGATGCGCGAAACGCAGGCGGATGAGATTATGGTGAATGGCCAGATCTTTGACAGCCAGGCGCGGCTCTACTCTTTCGAGCTGGCGATGCAGGCGCGTAATTCACTTTAGTGATTAGTGAATAAAGGTCGAGGCATGCCTCGACCCTACGTAAACTGCAGGCATAAAAAAACCAGCCCGAAGGCTGGTTTTTTATTGTGCGTCAGTGATTATGCATCACGACGACGAGTTGGCGCTGCGCCAGTGTCTTCACGACGTGGGCCGCGTGATGGGCCGCCTGGACGACGCTCACCGCTACGCTCGTTGCTGAAGCGACGACCGCCTTCTGCACCACGACCACCTTCACGACCTGCACCAGCGCCGAAGCCACCGCGTGCCGGGCCGCCTGGACGACGTTCGCCGCCACGGTCGTTGCTGCGTGGAACCGCATCACCAATCAGCTGCATGTTCATCGGCTTGTTCAGAATACGCGTGCGGGTGAAATGCGACAGCACATCGCCCGGCATGCCTTTCGGCAGCTCGATGGTAGAGTGCGTACCGAACAGCTTGATGTTACCAATGTAGCGGCTGCTGATGTCGCCTTCGTTAGCGATAGCGCCAACGATATGACGCACTTCAACACCGTCATCACGGCCAACTTCAATACGGTAAACTTCCATATCGCCAACGTCACGACGTTCACGGCGTGGACGGTCACCGGCAGCTTCGCTACGTGGTTCACGTGGGCCACGCTCTGGACGGTCACCACGACCGCCTTCACGACGCTCGTCACGGTCACGGAACTGGCTGCGTGGGCGCTGTGGCGCATCAGCAGGCACGATCAGTGGACGTTCGCCCTGAGCCATTTTCAGCAGTGCTGCGGCCAGCGTTTCAATATCCAGCTCATCTTCCGGCTGCATTTTAGCCAGCAGTGCGCGGTACTGTTCCAGATCGCTGCTTTCCAGCTGCTGCTGAACTTTAGCGGCGAACTTAGCCAGACGACGCTCACCCAGCAGTTCTGCGTTAGGCAGTTCAACTTCTGGAATAGTCAGCTTCATGGTGCGTTCAATGTTACGCAGCAGACGACGCTCGCGGTTCTCAACGAACAGCAGCGCGCGGCCAGCACGACCAGCACGACCGGTACGGCCGATGCGGTGCACGTAAGATTCGGCATCCATAGGGATATCGTAGTTAACAACCAGGCTGATACGCTCAACGTCCAGACCACGTGCCGCAACGTCGGTCGCGATCAGGATGTCCAGACGACCATCTTTCAGGCGCTCCAGCGTCTGCTCACGCAGTGCCTGGTTCATGTCACCGTTCAGTGCAGCACTGTTGTAACCGCTACGCTCCAGCGCTTCGGCCACTTCCAGCGTGGCGTTTTTCGTACGCACGAAGATGATAGCAGCATCAAAATCTTCAGCTTCCAGGAAGCGGGTCAGTGCATCAGTTTTACGGCCGTAGGCAGTCCAGTAGCTCTGGCTGATGTCCGGGCGCGTAGTCATGCTTGACTGAATACGCACTTCCTGAGGATCTTTCATGAAGCGTTTAGTAATACGACGAATCGCTTCTGGCATGGTAGCCGAGAACAGCGCGGTCTGATGACCTTCTGGGATCTGCGCCATGATGGTTTCAACGTCTTCGATGAAGCCCATACGCAGCATTTCATCAGCTTCGTCCAGCACCAGGCCGCGCAGGTTAGACAGATCTAACGTGCCGCGCTTCAGGTGGTCAAGCAGACGGCCAGGGGTACCCACAACAACCTGTGGTCCCTGACGCAGTGCGCGCAGCTGCACGTCGTAACGCTGGCCGCCGTACAGGGCAACCACGTTCAGGCCACGCATGTGTTTCGCGAATTCGGTCATGGCTTCAGCAACCTGAACCGCCAGTTCGCGGGTCGGTGCCAGCACCAGAATCTGTGGTGCTTTAACAGTTGGGTCAATGTTATGCAGCAGCGGCAGAGAGAAAGCCGCCGTTTTTCCGCTACCGGTCTGTGCCATACCCAGCACGTCACGGCCCGCCAGCAGATGAGGAATACACTCAAGCTGGATTGGGGAAGGCTTCACGTAGCCCATACCGTTCAGTGATTCAAGGATGTCGGCGTTCAGGCCAAGGTCAGCAAAAGTAGTTTGGATATCAGTCATGTAGTACACGTGCCTCGTAGATTGCGGCGGCCAGTCTACATAACTCGTCGTGAAAATTTTCAGTCATTTTCATCAAAAAGTGTGAACCGGCTCAAATTAGTGGTTTCGACGAACAAAAAGGCCCTCATCCGCTAAGATGATGACTTTTCGAAAATTCGGGCAATAAAAGTTCGTCAGCTATTGCTGGTCAGATTCTGATAAATCGTCTTGTGTCTGGCCGAGTAGCGCCAGCTCCAACAATGCATATCGATGCTCAACAAAGTTGTGAACGTTGTTGGCGACCGTCAGCTTGAACAACGCTTCTGCGTTGTCCTTCTCCCCCAGACTTAGGTAGTACTTACCTAAATAGAAGTTGGTTTCACTGAGATGTTCAGCGAGCGAGGTGTTATCCGTTGCGTCTGCCTGGAGCCTTTCCATCAGCGTTTTTTCACTGATGTCACCCAGGTAGAACTCGACAATATTCCATCCCCATTGGTCCTTAACCGCTTTGTCGTAACGCTGTTTCAGCGAAACTTTGGCCTGGTCTGCGTTGATCTCACGTTCTGTGAGATACAGCCACAGGCTGCGGAAGGGATCGTTAGGATCGTCTTGATAAAACGCCAGCAGATCATCTTGCGCCAGTTTAAATCTTCCGCCGTAATACAGGGCGATACCACGATTTAAACGCGCATAATTGTAAGTTGGATCAAGCTCAAGTACAGAATCGAACGCTTCATAGGCAGCGTCAAAATTGCCTGCCTGCGTTAAATAAATGCCTAAGTAATTGAATACTTCAGGCATATCGGGTCTGATAGACAGCGCTTGTGAAAAATCATTCCGCGCCAGTGCTCTCAAACCCAAACTATCATACAACACTCCGCGCTCATATAACAGCTGTGCGCGTTCATCATCGGTCAATGACCGACTGGCAAGTATTTGTTCCATGCGAGCGAGAATGACTTCCTGTTGCAGCGTAGGCTGCAAAGGGACTGCCAAAACTTCGTTCTTACGCCAATCGGTGTTGCTGCATCCTGCCAGCGTTAAAGCTGTCGCAACAATACACCAGCGCAAAAATGGCTTCATTTCCCACTCCTGAAAACAAACATTGGGATGCACATCCTGTCATCCGCCTGCCATGCACAAGGCCATCCCGCCCTCGCGTTCAAACAATTCCCCGCACCGGCTGGCGCGGGGAACTCAATGGTGATGCGCTTATTCTGCTTCAGGCGTTGCCGCTGACGCTTCTGGAGCTGCTTCAGGCTGAGCCTGCTCGCTGGCTTCTTTGATGCTCAGGCGTACACGGCCCTGACGGTCAACTTCCAGCACTTTTACTGGAACTTCCTGACCCATCGCCAGATAGTCAGTCACTTTTTCTACGCGCTTGTCAGCGATCTGAGAAATGTGTACCAGACCTTCTTTACCGCCACCGATTGCGACGAAGGCACCGAAGTCAACGATGCGGGTCACTTTACCGTTGTAGATACGGCCTACTTCGATTTCTGCGGTGATCTCTTCGATACGACGAATCGCGAACTTCGCTTTGTCGCCGTCGGTTGCTGCGATTTTCACAGTACCGTCATCTTCGATTTCGATGGTAGTGCCAGTCTCTTCTGTCAGCGCACGGATAACCGAGCCACCTTTACCGATTACGTCTTTGATCTTATCAACGCTGATCTTGATGGTGTGGATGCGTGGAGCAAACTGAGAGATGTCGCCACGCGGCGTGCTGATAGCCTGTTCCATCACGCTGAGGATGTGCAGACGCGCGCCCTTAGCCTGGTTCAGTGCTTCATGCATGATTTCGCGGGTGATACCTTCAATTTTGATGTCCATCTGCAGCGCGGTGATACCTTCACGGCTACCGGCTACTTTGAAGTCCATGTCGCCGAGGTGATCTTCGTCGCCGAGGATATCGGACAGTACAACAAAGTTGTTTTCGTCTTTGACCAGGCCCATCGCGATACCGGCTACGGCAGCTTTGATTGGTACGCCTGCATCCATCAGTGCCAGAGAAGCACCGCAAACAGACGCCATTGAAGACGAGCCGTTTGATTCAGTGATTTCAGACACGACACGCACGGTGTATGGGAACGCATCGCCTTTAGGCATCACTGCCAGCACGCCGCGTTTCGCCAGACGACCGTGACCAATTTCACGACGCTTCGGTGAACCAACCATGCCGGTTTCGCCGACAGAGTATGGAGGGAAGTTGTAGTGGAACAGGAAGTTGTCGGTACGCTCGCCCATCAGCTCATCAAGGTTCTGCGCATCACGGGCAGTACCCAGAGTTGCCGTCACCAGCGCCTGAGTTTCACCACGGGTGAACAGCGCAGAGCCGTGAGTACGTGGCAGTACGCCAGTGCGCACGTCCAGACCACGGATCATGTCTTTTTCGCGACCGTCGATGCGTGGCTCACCGCGCAGGATGCGGCTACGAACCACATTTTTTTCCAGCGTGTGCAGGATGTCGCTGATTTCGCCAGCGTCCAGCGCTTCGTCTTCAGCCAGCAGTGCAGCGGTGGTTTCAGATTTGATCACGTCAACCTGAGCGTAACGCTCCTGTTTTTCGGTGATGCGGTAAGCATCGCTCAGGCGAGATTCCGCCAGTGCAGCGATACGACCATGTAAAGCTTCGTTTACAGCTTCTGGCTGCCAGTCCCAACGAGGTTTACCGGCAACGGCGACCAGTTCGTTGATGGTGTCGATAACGATCTGCTGCTGCTCGTGGCCAAACACCACTGCGCCCAGCATCTGGTCTTCGCTCAACAGCTCAGCTTCAGATTCCACCATCAGAACAGCGGCTTTAGTACCTGCAACCACCAGGTCCAGCTTGCTCTCTTTCAGCTCATCGGTAGTTGGGTTCAGTACGTACTGGTCGTTCAGGTAACCGACGCGCGCAGCACCGATTGGACCGTTGAACGGCAGGCCAGACAGCGCCAGCGCTGCAGAAGCACCGATCAGGGCAACGATATCCGGGTTAACCTGTGGGTTAACGGAAACCACGGTCGCGATAACCTGTACTTCGTTGACGAAACCTTCCGGGAACAGTGGGCGCAGCGGGCGGTCAATCAGACGTGAAGTCAGGGTCTCGCCTTCGCTTGGGCGGCCTTCACGACGGAAGAAGCTGCCTGGGATACGACCAGCAGCGTAAGTACGCTCCTGATAGTTAACGGTCAGCGGGAAGAAATCCTGACCTGGTTTTGCATTTTTACGGCCTACAACAGTTACGAACACCGCAGTGTCGTCCATGCTTACCATGACAGCAGCTGTTGCCTGGCGAGCCATCATACCGGTCTCAATAGTGACGGTATGCTGACCATACTGGAATTTTTTAACGATCGGATTCAGCAAAATTATTTCCTTAACATCAGGGCGGGTAGTTTTTTATACCGGCCGTGGATTTCCGATCTTCATTTTTGCATCCTCGCGACTAATGACAACCCTAATCCCCAATGGGACAAAGCCTCTCATTAGCCGCGCGAACCTCTGCAACTGAAGATCACACCCAGCAACAATACAATAGTTTGCGCATAATTGCTGCCGCTTGCGTGAAAAAAGGGGCCATAAAGGCCCCTTCCAGCGAATCTCGCACAGGTTGTCCGGTTTCCCCACTTTTCTGCCAGATTGCTCTGATAGCGTGGCGGGACAACCCGTAAGACTTAGCGACGCAGACCCAGACGCTCGATCAGGCTGGTGTAGCGTGCAACGTCTTTACGCTTCAGGTAATCCAGCAGCTTACGACGCTGAGATACCATGCGCAGCAGGCCACGACGGCTGTGGTGGTCTTTCTTGTGCTCAGAGAAGTGACCCTGCAGATGGTTAATCTGTGCGGTCAGCAGAGCAACCTGAACTTCGGTAGAACCACTGTCGTTTGCGCCGCGACCGAAATCAGCAACGATTTGTGCTTTAGATTCAACACTTAGAGACATGATACAACTCCAAATTAAAAGATAAATGTACAGGCGCCGATCTCTAATTCAGCAACCCAGTGTAAAGCCGCGCCATTCTACTCTGCGCGCCACTTAATCGCAAATGGCTAGTCGGAATATTCTACAACCAGGCGGCGCGGTGCCACGCGTCCATCGTCAGCAATTTCTGCCATGCCGATAAACTTGTGCTCGTCACCCTCAGTCACGCGAACCAGCCCGCTGGCCGGCGCGCCTGCTGCCTGAACCGGCATGCCCTGCTTGAAGTAAGCGGCAACCGAGCTCAGCAGGTTAACCACCGGGTATTCCGCCGCCGGGCTGTCCATCGGCATCAGCAGTGCATCCAGCAGCTCCGCCGGGGCTTTCTCCTGACGATGAGCCTCTTCCGCCAGCTCCTGCAACTGTTCCAGCGTCACCATCTTTTCAATGGGATAGGTGGCAACCTGTAAGCGGCGCAGATAGGTCACGTGTGCACCACAGCCCAGCTTCTCGCCGAGATCGTCGATAATGGTGCGGATGTAGGTGCCTTTCGACACGTGAATTTCCAACTCCAGCTCATCCCCTTCATGGCGGATAAACAGCAGCTCGTAAACCACGATACGGCGTGATTCACGCGGCACTTCAATGCCTTCTCGCGCATATTCATACAGCTTGCGCCCCTGGTACTTCAGGGCCGAATACATCGACGGCACCTGCTGGGTCTCACCACGGAAACTCTCCAGCGCCTGCTCCAGCATATCAGCGCTGAAGGTAACCGGACGCTCGCTGACCACGATGCCATCGGCATCAGATGTATCCGTGCGCTGCCCGAGGCGGGCAATCACCCGGTAACGCTTGTCGGACTCCAGCAGATACTGGGAAAACTTAGTCGCTTCCCCAAGGCAGATCGGCAGCATGCCGGTTGCCAGCGGATCCAGCGCACCGGTATGACCGGCACGGTTGGCGTTATACAGGCGTTTGACTTTCTGCAGCGCGTCGTTGGAGGACAATCCGCTAGATTTATCCAGCAACAGTACGCCGTGAATATCGCGACCGCGACGACGAGGACGACTCATTACTCTGCTTTGCCTTCTTGCTCTTCATCTTCTGCCGGGCCACGGCGCTCTTCATCGTTTCTGACGACGTTGGTCACCAGGTTCGACATACGCATCCCTTCAACCAGCGAGTTATCGTAGAAGAAGGTCAGCTCTGGCACGATGCGCAGGCGCATCGCTTTGCCCAGCAGGGTACGGATGTAGCCTGAGGCATCGCCCAGCGCACGCAGGCCAGCTTTGATTGCCGCTTCATCTTTGTCGTTGAGGAAGGTCACGAACACTTTGGCATAGGCCAGGTCGCGTGATACATCAACGCCAGAAACCGTCACCATCATGCCGAGGCGCGGATCTTTAATCTCGCGCTGCAGGATCATTGCGATCTCCTTTTGCAGCTCCTGTGAAACACGCTGCGGGCGACCGAATTCTTTCGCCATAATTATTCTCTCCAAATAATTTGGGAGGCCAGAAGCCTCCCAAATACAGTCAATTATGAAAAGTGACTATTAATCAATGGTACGCTGGATTTCGATAATTTCGAAGACTTCGATCATATCGCCAACACGCACATCGTTGTAGTTCTTCACGCCGATACCACATTCCATGCCGTTACGGACTTCGTTAACGTCATCTTTGAAGCGGCGCAGAGATTCCAGCTCGCCTTCGTAGATAACCACGTTGTCACGCAGTACGCGGATTGGGTTGTGACGTTTGATGTTACCTTCAGTCACCATACAACCGGCGATAGCACCAAATTTCGGTGATTTGAACACATCACGTACCGCAGCCAGACCAATGATCTGCTGTTTGTACTCAGGTGCCAGCATACCGCTCATCGCTGCTTTCACTTCGTCAATCAGATTATAGATGACGGAGTAGTAACGCAGATCCAGGCTTTCAGAATCAATCACGCGGCGCGCAGAAGCATCGGCACGAACGTTGAAGCCAACCAGGATTGCGTTAGACGCAGCGGCCAGAGTGGCGTCGGTTTCAGTGATACCGCCCACGCCAGAACCGATGATTTTCACTTTCACTTCATCAGTAGAAAGCTTCATCAGGGACTCGGAGATCGCTTCGACAGAACCCTGTACGTCAGCTTTCAGCACGATGTTCAGCTCGGAAACTTCGCCTTCGGTCATGTTAGCAAACATGTTTTCCAGCTTAGATTTCTGCTGACGCGCCAGCTTAACTTCACGGAATTTGCCCTGACGATACAGCGCAACTTCACGGGCTTTCTTCTCGTCACGTACCACGGTCGCTTCATCGCCCGCTGCCGGAACACCGGACAGGCCGAGGATCTCAACCGGGATAGATGGACCCGCAGTCATCACTTCGCGGCCCAGCTCGTCACGCATCGCACGCACACGGCCATACTCGAAGCCGCACAGTACGATATCGCCTTTGTTCAGCGTACCTTCACGTACCAGCACGGTAGCAACCGGACCACGACCTTTATCCAGGAAGGATTCGATAACCACACCGCTTGCCATACCCTGGCGAACTGCGCTCAGCTCCAGAACTTCAGCCTGCAGCAGGATAACGTTCAGCAGGTCGTCGATACCGGTACCGGCTTTTGCAGAAACGTTGACGAACATGTTCTCGCCGCCCCACTCTTCCGGGATGATCCCGTACTGAGTCAGTTCGTTTTTAACACGATCCGGATCGGCTTCTGGCTTATCGCACTTGTTCACTGCAACGACAACCGGCACTTTGGCCGCTTTGGCGTGCTGAATAGCTTCGATAGTCTGTGGCATCACGCCATCGTCTGCTGCAACAACCAGGATAACGATATCCGTTGCCTGAGCACCACGTGCACGCATTGAAGTAAACGCTGCGTGGCCCGGGGTATCCAGGAAGGTCACCATACCGTTGTCGGTTTCAACGTGGTATGCACCGATGTGCTGAGTAATGCCGCCCGCTTCGCCAGAGGCGACTTTGGTCGAACGGATATAGTCCAGCAGAGAGGTTTTACCGTGGTCAACGTGACCCATGATGGTGACAACCGGCGCACGGGATTCGTGAACGGCATCGGTATCACGATCGCTCATTACCGCTTCTTCCAGCTCATTCTCGCGGCGCAGCGTCACTTTGTGACCCATCTCTTCCGCGACCAGCTGGGCAGTTTCCTGATCGATAACCTGGTTGATGGTCGCCATTGCGCCCATTTTCATCATCGCTTTGATGACCTGGGAACCTTTGACTGCCATCTTGTTAGCCAGCTCAGCTACGGTAACAGTTTCGCCGATAATGACGTCACGGTTAACCGCCTGAACAGGCTTGTTGAAGCTCTGCTGCAGGGTGCTTGGCTTACGCTTGCCGCCTTTACCGCCGCGAACCTGCGCACGCGCTTCTTCACGGTCAGTTTTCGCTTCAGAATGCTTGTTGCCTTTCTTGCGAACCGGGGCTTTGGCTGGGCGTACCGCAGTGCGAGTGCGACGGTCACCTTCAACCTGAGCGTCGTTTTCGTCTTCTGCAGCACGGGCGTGAGTTGAAGTGGTGACGTGGTAATCAGAGGTGTCTTCAACCTCTTTAACTTGCGCCCACTCTTCACCTCGTTCGGCCGCCATTTTGCGAGCTTCTTCGGCTACGCGCTTCGCTTCTTCTTCGATCTTGCGATGCGCTTCTTCTTCAGCTTTACGCTTCAGTTCTGCCGCTTCCGCTTCACGGCGGGCTTTGTCGGACTGGGAAGCCCGGGTGGTATCGTCGGTATGTTGATTGCTCACTTTATCTTTTTCCGCTGCTTCACGTTTGGCTTTATCAGCTGCCTCACGCTTGGCCTGCTCCTCGGCTTCACGCTTCGCTTTGTCTTGAGCTGCGCGCTGGGCTTGTTCTTCAGCCTCGCGACGAGCCAGTTCTTCCGCTTCACGCTCTGCCTGGGCTTCTGCTTCTGCCTGTTCAGCATCAGCCGGATCGCCTTTTACATAAGTGCGTTTTTTGCGGACTTCGATTTGCACCGACTTACTTTTGCCCCCGGTGCCTGGAACACTTAATGTGCTGCGCGTCTTGCGCTGCAAAGTCAGCTTACCAGATCCGCCGCCATGATCGCGATTCAGATGGGTAAGTAATGTCTCTTTCTCGTGCTGGGTAACAGAGTCGGTTTCAGACTTTTGGATCCCTGCATCAGCAAATTGCTGTACCAGGCGTTCTACCGGTGTCTGAATCTCTGCGGCCAGCGATTTTACGGTTACATCTGTCGTCATGCTGTTCCTTCCTGCTACAGTTTATTACGCGTCGTCGCCGAACCAGCAGATATTTCGTGCAGCCATAATCAGCTCACCAGCCCGCTCATCGCTCAGGCCATCAATATCTGACAGGTCGTCAACACCCTGCTCGGCAAGATCTTCCAGCGTGCAAACGCCTTTTGCCGCCAGCTTAAAGGCCATCTCACGCTCCAGACCTTCCAGACCTAACAGGTCATCCGCCGGTTTGGTATCGCCGAGGCTCTCTTCTTTTGCCAGTGCCAGGGTGGTCAACGCGTTTTTAGCCCGGTCGCGCAACGCTTCTACCGTGTCTTCATCCAGACCGTCGATTTCCAACAGCTCGTTGATTGGCACGTAAGCCAACTCTTCGAGAGAGGAGAAGCCCTCTTCTACCAGTACGGTAGCAAAGTCTTCATCGATATCGAGGTGTTTGGTGAAGACATCAATGGCAGCATGAGCTTCAGCCTGATGCTTAGCCTGCAGGTCGTCGACCGTCATCACGTTCAGATCCCAGCCACTCAGCTGAGAAGCCAGACGCACGTTTTGGCCATTACGGCCGATCGCCTGAGCCAGATTTCCGGCTTCTACAGCGATATCCATGGTGTGATTATCTTCATCCACCACGATAGAGGCGACATCCGCAGGGGCCATTGCGTTGATCACGAACTGCGCAGGATTATCATCCCACAGCACGATATCAATACGCTCGCCACCCAGTTCACTGGATACCGCCTGAACACGCGCACCACGCATACCTACGCAGGCGCCGACCGGGTCGATACGCTTGTCGTTGGTTTTCACGGCGATCTTAGCTCGGGAGCCTGGATCGCGCGCAGCGGCTTTAATTTCTAACACTTCTTCAGCAATTTCCGGCACTTCAATGCGGAATAGTTCGATCAGCATTTCCGGTTTGGAACGGCTAACGAACAGCTGAGCACCACGCGCTTCAGGGCGCACGGCGTAAAGTACGCCACGGATACGGTCACCCGGGCGGAAGTTTTCACGTGGCAGCATATCTTCACGAATGATCACGGCTTCCGCGTTGGTGTTAGAACCATCGTTTGGACGCACTTCAAGCGAGATATTGTCGCGGTTTACTTTCTTCACCACGCCGGTGATGATTTCGCCTTCCTGCTCACGGAACTGATCAACCACCATCGCACGCTCTGCTTCGCGCACTTTCTGCACGATAACCTGCTTGGCAGTTTGCGTGGTGATACGGTCAAAGGTCACAGACTCAATCTGATCTTCAACGAAGCCACCGAGTCCGAGAGTTTCATCTTCGAACTGTGCCGCATCCAGCGTAATTTCGCGGGTAGGCATGGTGACTTCATCAACAATCAGCCAACGGCGGAAGGTATCGAAATCGCCACTTTTGCGATCGATGCTGACGCGAACGTCAATTTCCTGCTCGTATTTTTTCTTGGTGGCTGTGGCCAGCGCGCTCTCCAGCGCTTCGAAAATCTTCTCGCGTGGGAGGGACTTCTCATTAGAGACCGCTTCTACAACAGCTAAGATTTCTTTGTTCATCCTGGTATGCCTCAATCCGGACTTTTAAAAGTGGGGAACCAGGTTCGCCTTCTGGATGTTGCTCAGCGCGAACACTTCGTCGTTACCCTCAACGGCAACAGTGATCATCTCACCTTCCACAGATTTGATGATGCCCTGCCATTTGCGTCGGTTCTGAACCGCCATACGCAGAACCAGGCTCACTTCTTCGCCAGTAAATCGTACGTAATGCTCTGCGGTAAACATTGGACGGTCAAGGCCAGGCGAGGAGACTTCGAGGTTGTAAGCCACGGTGATCGGGTCTTCGACGTCAAATACCGCACTGACCTGGTGGCTCACATCAGCACAATCATCAACATTGATGCCATCTTCACTATCAATATAGATGCGCAAGGTGGATGTGCGACCGCGTACAAACTCAATACCAACCAGTTCGTAGCCTAGCGCTTCTACCGGTGCTGAGATCAGCTCTGTTAATTTTTGCTCTAATGTGGACAATCCCACCCCCAAGACGTAAAAAAAGGGCCTATAGCCCAGTGATGCTGCTTCCTGATAACAAAAAACCCCGAAAATTCGGGGCTTAATGTCACTGGACCCTGTAAACCGCCAAAGGCGGCTCGGCACAGTCCAAAAGAATTTTTTTCAAAATCGCTGCAGTGCGCCATTAAGTAGTGCAAACAGTATATTTGAAAAAGAACTCTAAGGGAAAGTGGTTGCGGGGGCCGGATTTGAACCGACGACCTTCGGGTTATGAGCCCGACGAGCTACCAGGCTGCTCCACCCCGCGTCCGAATACTACGCAAAACTTGCATAAATTGCAAGCACAACTGAGATTTGGTACCGAGGACGGGACTTGAACCCGTAAGCCCATGCGGGCACTACCACCTCAAGGTAGCGTGTCTACCAATTCCACCACCACGGCACTAAAGAGGCGACTTTTTTATTTCTGTCGCGTCGAAACGGTTACTGCTTACTGCTTACTGCGGGATATCGTTGCCCGGCGCTGCCGGTTTAGCTGGCGTAGTCTGTTGGGACTGCGCTGGCTGGGTCAGATTTTCCCACTCGCTTCCTTTCTGAGTTTTGTTGCTGTTGATGTTACCCAGAACCAGACTGATAATGAAGAACAGGGTCGCCAGCACTGCAGTCATACGGGTCATGAAGTTACCAGAACCGTTAGAACCGAACAGCGTACCAGAAGCGCCTGCACCAAATGATGCTCCCATATCAGCGCCTTTACCTTGCTGCAGCATGATCAGACCTACAAGGCCCAGCGCTACAATAAGGAAAACAACTAAAAGAGCTTCGTACATAATCAACCTTGTTCCTTGCGCGTTAACCGCACATCAAAAGCTTCAAACCAGTTAGTCTTGATAAGCAGGTAACAACCTACCTATGAAGCGGGTGTGAATACTAACCAAAGGCGCCCGCCCGTGCAAGAGCAATTTCATAGGCTGCTGCTGAGTGCGGAAAAAATCAGCAAAGCGCTCTATTTACGTGCGAACGATGACGATATCCCACATTTTCAACGGGTCAGGCATGCCTGACCCCTACGCATATCGGTGGTAACTTAAACCGCTTTTACCGCGTCGGCAATGCGGTGCGCCAGCGCGGTGACCTGCGCTTCGTCCTCGCCTTCCACCATCACGCGGATCAGCGGTTCGGTGCCGGATTTACGTAGCAGCACGCGGCCACGGCCTTTCAGCTCGGCCTCCACTTCTGCCGTGACGGCTTTCACCGTGGCATCTTCCAGAGGATCGTGGCTACCGCTAAAGCGTACATTGACCAGAATCTGCGGCAGCAGTTTCATGCCGCTGCACAGGTCATGCAGGCTCATATGGTTACGCACCATCGCGGTCAGCACCTGCAGGCCGGCCACAATACCGTCACCGGTGGTGGTTTTGTCCAGCAGAATGACGTGCCCGGAATTTTCAGCGCCAAGACGCCAGCCCTTCTCTTTCAGCTTCTCCAGTACGTAACGGTCGCCGACCTTGGCACGCGCAAACGGAATACCAAGCTGCTTCAGCGCCAGCTCCAGGCCCATATTGCTCATCAGCGTACCCACCACGCCGCCGCGCAGCTGGCCCTGACGCAGACCTTCGCGCGCGATCAGATAGAGGATCTGGTCGCCATCCACTTTTTGACCAAGGTGGTCAACCATCATGATGCGGTCGCCGTCACCGTCGTAGGCCAGACCCACGTCAGCTTTCTCTGCCAGCACCCGCTCCTGCAACAGACGCAGGTCGGTCGCACCGCACTCTTTGTTAATGTTCATGCCGTCCGGCTGCACGCCGATAGCAATCACCGTCGCACCCAGTTCACGCAGCACGTTAGGGGCGATGTGATAGGTGGCACCGTTAGCGCAGTCGACCACAATTTTCAGGCCGTTCAGGCTCAGTTCGCTCGGGAAAGTTCCTTTGCAGAACTCAATGTAGCGCCCGGCAGCATCGACAATACGACTGGCTCTACCCAGCGCGGCGGACTCGACGCAGGTGATCGGCTTTTCCATCTCGGCTTCAATCGCCTCTTCCACGTCGTCCGGCAGCTTGGTGCCCTCGGTGGAGAAGAATTTAATGCCGTTATCGTCGAACGGGTTATGCGAGGCGGAAATCACAATCCCAGCCTCAGCACGGAAAGTACGGGTCAGATAAGCAACCGCAGGGGTCGGCATCGGGCCGGTAAATGCCGCAGAGAGTCCGGCTGCGGCAAGGCCTGCTTCCAGCGCGGATTCCAGCATGTAGCCAGAAATACGCGTGTCTTTACCAATGATGATTTTCTTCGAGCCGTGGCGCGCCAGCACCTTGCCTGCAGCAAAACCCAATTTCAGCACAAAATCAGGCGTGATTGGCGATTCACCCACTTTGCCGCGGATGCCGTCGGTACCAAAATACTTGCGGTTACTCATAGTGTTATTCTTCCCTTGCGGACTGTGTAGCTTCGACGACGCGCATCGCTTCTACGGTTTCTTTCACATCGTGTACGCGCAAAATATGGGCGCCCTGCATTGCCGCAATCACCGCGCAGGCCAGGCTGCCGGTCAGGCGCTGCGAAGGGCCTACATTGAGTAACTGTCCAATCATACTTTTGCGCGACATGCCGACTAACAGCGGCAGCCCAAAGCGATGATAATCGGCCAGATGCGCCAGTAACTGATAGTTGTGCGACAGATTCTTACCGAAACCGAAACCCGGGTCGAGTAGCAACTGCGATTTTTTGATCCCGGCCGCTTCGCAACGGGCGATATGTTCAACAAAGAACTGATCCACATCGCGCAGAACATCGTGGTATTGCGGCGACTGCTGCATGGTTTTCGGCTCACCCTGCATATGCATCAGGCACACCGGCAGCCCGGTCTCTGCCGCCGCGGCCAGCGCGCCCGGCTCCTGCAGGGAGCGGATATCGTTGATGATATGGGCGCCAA
Source organism: Erwinia aphidicola (assembly GCF_024169515.1). Classification (NCBI taxonomy): domain Bacteria; kingdom Pseudomonadati; phylum Pseudomonadota; class Gammaproteobacteria; order Enterobacterales; family Erwiniaceae; genus Erwinia; species Erwinia aphidicola. Next base: position 1,198,722 of record NZ_JAMKCQ010000001.1, read on the forward strand.
CGCGCGCCGATTCGCGGATCACCTCGGGCTTAGACGTATCCACAGAGATCCACACTTCAAAGCGCTGAGCGATAGCCTCAACCACCGGAATAACACGCTCCAGCTCCTGCTCCACGCTAACGTCAGCAGCGCCCGGGCGGGTTGATTCCCCCCCCACATCAATAATGGTCGCACCGGCGTTGATCATCTCATTGGCATGGGTCAGTGCCTGAATCAATTCGTTATGTTTGCCGCCATCAGAAAAAGAGTCGGGGGTGACGTTCAGAATCCCCATAACGTGAGGATGAGAAAGGTCGAGCACGGAATCTCTGGCGTACAGCTTCATGACGAATGGTCTCCGGTTAACAAGTCTATATCCGTCATACTTGAAGCTGCATCTGTGTTGGCTGCGTTTGCTCGCCTTGATGCAGTTCCAATTATTTGGGATATAAAAAAACCCCGGTCAGCGCCGGGGTTTCGATTATAACAGCTTACTGCGGCAAAATTACTTGTCGCCGAACTGCTCTGACATGGTGTTACCTGGGTTTGGCGTACGCGGTTCATCGACCGGACGCGGCGCCTTAGGCGTGCCGTTGTTGTCTGAGCTGTTGCTGCTACCAGAGTCTTCCCAACCCGCTGGCGGACGCACTTCGCGGCGTGCCATCAGGTCGTCGATCTGTGGAGCATCAATGGTTTCATACTTCATCAGCGCGTCTTTCATCGCGTGAAGGATGTCCATGTTCTCACCAAGCAGGACACGGGCACGCTTGTAGTTCACTTCTACCAGTGACTTAACTTCCTGGTCGATGATACGCGCGGTTTCGTCAGACATATGCTTAGCTTTCGCCACGGAGCGGCCGAGGAACACCTCGCCATCTTCTTCTGCATACAGCAACGGACCGAGTTTCTCAGAGAAGCCCCACTGCGTAACCATGTTACGTGCGATCGAAGTAGCGACTTTAATGTCGTTCGACGCGCCGGTAGAAACATGTTCCACACCGTAGATAATCTCTTCCGCCAGACGGCCGCCGTACAGGGTGGAGATCTGACTTTCCAGTTTCTGACGGCTGGCGCTGATGGCGTCGCCTTCAGGCAGGAAGAAGGTCACACCCAGAGCGCGTCCACGTGGAATAATCGTCACTTTATGTACCGGGTCATGCTCAGGAACCAGACGGCCGATGATGGCATGGCCTGCTTCGTGATACGCGGTAGACTCTTTCTGTGCTTCGGTCATCACCATGGAGCGACGTTCCGCACCCATCATGATTTTGTCTTTGGCTTTTTCAAACTCTACCATCGACACCACACGCTTGTTACCACGTGCCGCGAACAGAGCAGCTTCGTTGACCAGGTTAGCCAGGTCAGCACCGGAGAAGCCAGGCGTACCGCGCGCAATGATTGCCGCATCGATATCCGTCGCCAGCGGTACACGGCGCATATGCACTTTCAGGATCTGCTCACGTCCGCGAACATCCGGCAGACCAACGACAACCTGACGGTCAAAACGGCCCGGACGCAGCAGCGCAGGGTCGAGTACGTCAGGACGGTTAGTTGCGGCGATAACGATGATGCCTTCATTGCCTTCGAAGCCGTCCATCTCAACCAGCATCTGGTTCAACGTCTGCTCACGCTCATCGTGACCACCACCTAAACCGGCACCGCGCTGACGGCCAACGGCATCGATCTCATCGATAAAGATGATGCACGGCGCGGCTTTCTTAGCCTGTTCGAACATGTCGCGCACACGAGATGCACCCACACCAACAAACATTTCAACGAAGTCAGAACCGGAAATGGTAAAGAAAGGCACTTTTGCTTCACCGGCAATCGCTTTTGCCAGCAGGGTTTTACCGGTACCCGGAGGACCGACCATCAGCACGCCTTTCGGAATTTTACCGCCGAGTTTCTGGAAGCGGCTTGGCTCGCGCAGGTATTCAACCAGCTCGCTCACTTCCTCTTTAGCTTCGTCACAACCGGCAACATCGCCAAAGGTTGTTTTGATTTGATCTTCTGTCAGCATGCGGGCCTTGCTCTTGCCGAAGGACATCGCGCCCTTTCCGCCGCCGCCCTGCATCTGACGCATAAAGAAGATCCAGACACCGATAAGAAGCAGCATAGGGAACCAGGAAATGAAGATTGAAGCCAGCAGGCTCGGCTCTTCTGGTGGTTCACCCACTACTTTTACATTTTTAGTCAACAGGTTATCGAGTAACTTGGGGTCGTTGACGGGGATGTAGGTCGTATATCGATTACTGTCTTTTTTGGTTACGTTAATCTCACGCCCGTTAATACGTGCCTCGCGGACCTGATCCTGGTTCACTTCAGACAGGAAGGTTGAATAATCAACCCTACGGCCATTCGACTCGCTGGGCCCAAAGCTCTGGAATACAGACATCAGCACGACTGCGATGACTAACCAAAGAATTAGGTTTTTCGCCATGTCACTCAAGGGATTAACCTCATATTACAACTGTGTTAACAGACAGCGTAGGGTACTATATATCCGTCATATCTGGAATCGCTGTGATCCCGGCTATTAGGGTTATAGTTTGCGCCCTGTCGCTACAATGTACACTTCACGCGAACGAGAGCGTGAAGCGTCCGGCTTACGAATTTTTACTTTCGTAAACAGGGAGCGAATTTCCCGCAGGTATTCTTCAAAGCCATCTCCCTGAAACACTTTCACTAAAAAACTGCCGCCAGGTGCCAGAACATCACGGCACATCTCTAACGCCAGCTCACATAAATACATCGAGCGGGGAATATCAACTGCAGGGGTACCCGTCATGTTTGGTGCCATATCTGACATCACAACCTGAACTTTGGTATCCCCTACGCGATCCAGCAGGGCTTTCAATACCAGTTCATCACGAAAATCGCCCTGAAGGAAATCGACACCAACGATGGGATCCATTGGCAGGATATCACAGGCGATGACGCGCCCCTTTGACCCAATCTGCGTTACCACATATTGCGACCAGCCGCCTGGCGCCGCGCCGAGGTCAACCACGGTCATACCAGGTTTGAAAAGCTTGTCGCCTTGCTGTATTTCATCAAGTTTAAACCAGGCGCGCGAGCGCAACCCTTTTTTCTGTGCCTGAAGCACATATTTATCGCTAAAGTGTTCCTGTAGCCAGCGGCTGGAACTGGCCGAACGCTTTTTACCAGTCATACAATTTCCAACTATGATTCGTTGTTCGCGATAAATAAACCGCGCAAATCAGCTCTGCCGATTTGGTGATACACCAGAGATGGCGGTAGAATGACCCGTTTTCAATCCCAATGTAAGTAAAAAATACGATGAATCTGAGTACCAAACAAAAACAGCACCTGAAAGGCCTGGCCCATCCTCTGAAGCCCGTTGTCATGCTGGGCAACAATGGTTTGACCGAAGGGGTGCTGGCCGAGATCGAACAAGCACTTGAGCACCATGAACTTATCAAGGTGAAAATCGCCACAGAAGATCGTGAGACGAAAGCCCTGGTAGTGGAAGCTATCGTGCGCGAAACACGTGCAGTTAACGTGCAGGTCATCGGCAAGACGCTGGTGCTGTACCGTCCAACGAAGGAACGCAAGATCTCCATTCCGCGCTGAGGAGTCGGCCGTTTTTCGTCACGGCCCGTCCATACTAAGCTCAGGTCTGGAGAAAGTGCCATGCTCCTGATTCTGATAAAAGGCCGCGATGCGGCCTTTTTCTTATCTTTACAAAACCTTCAGAGAATAATTAAAGATACTCTACTTTCAGGATTTCGTATTCGACATCGCCGCCGGGGGTTTTGACAATGGTAACGTCATCAACGACTTTACCAATCAAACCGCGCGCCATCGGAGAGTTCACTGAAATCAGGTTCTTTTTAAAATCGGCTTCATCATCGCCCACAATGCGGTAGGTCGACTCTTCGTCCGTTTCGACATTCAGCACGGTAACGGTGGTGCCAAAAATCACGCGGCCGTTCGCATTGCCGGCCATTTTTGTGACATCGATCACCTGAGCATTGGAAAGCTTGGCTTCGATTTCCTGAATACGGCCTTCACAGAACCCCTGCTCCTCACGGGCAGCATGGTATTCCGCATTTTCTTTTAAGTCGCCGTGTTCCCTTGCATCCGCAATTGAGGCAATAATTCTTGGGCGTTTTACGGTTTTCAGCTCTTCCAGCTCTTCGCGCAATTTTTCCGCGCCCTTTAACGTCATCGGAATCTGATTCATCTCAATACCTCGTAAAATCTGTCCTGTTCAATGTGTCGTCGTCCTGACGCATGGCATGCAGGAAAGGCGTCCCGCGGCGCTTATTACTGATTTAAAACGAAAGAAGCCTGACCCGGAGCAGTTTCCAGGGTCTGGCTTATTTTGCAATTTGATACGTATTTTACCCCAGAGTTCCTCAAGGGTCATCGTTTACTTTCCACCACGATGCACCGTAGTATGACAGCATCACCTGTCAGTTACCGCGAGATTATGCGATTTTCACGAATTGTCACCGGCATTAGCTGCGCATTTATGCTGCAAGCGCAGGCAGCCCCCGTCGAAGACTACACCCAATACTTACCCGACGGCGCGAACCTGGCGCTGATTGTGCAGAAAATTGGCGCTGCGTCGCCCTCGATTGATTATCACAGCCAGCAGATGGCGCTGCCGGCCAGTACCATGAAAGTGATCACCGCGCTGGCGGCACTGTTACAGCTTGGTCCTGATTACCGTTTTCACACCCAGCTCGAAAGCAAAGGCAGCCTGAGCGGCGATACGCTGCGTGGCGATCTCGTAGCACGCTTCGGCGGTGACCCGACGCTGACGCGTCAGGACCTGCGCAATATGGTGGCGGCGCTGAAGAAACAGGGCGTGCAGCATATTGACGGCAACCTGGTGATCGACACCTCGGTGTTCGCCAGCCACGACAAAGCCCCCGGCTGGCCGTGGAATGATATGACCCAGTGCTTTAGTGCTCCGCCTGGCGCCGCTATCGTTGACCGTAACTGCTTCTCGGTGTCGCTGTACAGCGCGCCGAATCCGGGAGAAAAAGCCTTTATCCGCGTGGCTTCCTGGTATCCGGTCAATATGTTCAGCGAAGTGCGCACTCTGGCAAAAGGGTCACCGGATGCGCAGTATTGCGAGCTGGACGTGGTCCCCGGTGAGCTGAACCGCTTTACGCTCACCGGCTGCCTGACGCAGCGCAGTGAGCCGCTGCCGCTGGCGTTCGCGATACAGGATGGAGCGAGCTATGCGGGTGCTATCCTCAAATCCGAACTTCAGAGCGCCGGTATCGACTATACCGGGCATCTGGTGCGCCAGACGCAGGTGACGCAAACCGGTACCGTACTGGCCGCGACGCAGTCGGCTCCGCTGCACGATCTGCTGAAGATCATGCTGAAAAAATCCGACAATATGATCGCTGATACGGTGTTCCGCACCATCGGTCATGAGCGCTTCGGCGTGCCGGGCACATGGCGAGCAGGCTCGGATGCCGTACGTCAGATCCTGCGTCAGAAAGCCAATATCGATCTCGGTAACAGCATTCAGGTCGACGGTTCCGGCCTGTCGCGCCACGATCTGATTTCGCCTGCGACAATGATGCAGGTGCTGCAGTACATTGCGCAGAACGATCAGCAGCTAAACTATATTTCTATGCTGCCGCTGGCGGGTTATGACGGAACCTTACGCTATCGCGGCGGTCTTCATGAAGCCGGCGTGGATGGCAAAGTGTCCGCCAAAACGGGTTCGTTGCAGGGTGTTTACAACCTGGCCGGCTTTATGACCACCGCCAGCGGACAGCGCGTGGCTTTTGTCCAGTATCTGTCTGGTTACGCCGTACCACCTGAGGATCAGCGTCAGCGCCGTATCCCACTGGTGCGCTTCGAAAGCCGTCTGTATAAAGACGTTTATCAGAACAACTGAGCCGATGAAAATACTGATCGTTGAAGATGATGTGCTGCTGCAGGAAGGATTATCCCTCGCCCTGACCGGTGAGGGATATGCGGTTGACTGTGCCGCCAACGCCCGCGAAGCGGTGGCCTTGCTGCAAAACGCTCAGTACAGTTTAATCGTGCTGGACCTTGGCCTGCCGGACCGGGACGGAGCCGACCTGCTGCGCCAGTGGCGCAAAGAGCAGGTTGACCTGCCGGTGCTGATCCTCACCGCACGCGATGCGTTAGAAGATCGCGTGGAGGGGCTGGATGCCGGCGCAGATGACTACCTGATCAAGCCGTTTGCGCTGGTTGAGCTGAAAGCGCGCGCCCGTGCACTGATCCGCCGCTACCAGGGTAAGAGCGATAACCTGCTGCAGCATGGTGACATTGCGCTCAATCTCTCCTCTCAGCAGGTGGGGGTTGAGGGCAAGCCGGTCGAAGTCACCCCGAAAGAGTTTGCCCTTCTGACCCGGCTATTAATGCGCATCGGTCAGACCGTACATCGCGAAACCTTACAGCAGGATCTCTACAGCTGGCAGGATGATACCGGCTCCAACACCCTCGAGGTTCACATTCACAATCTGCGCCGCAAGCTGGGTAAGGATCGGATCAAAACGGTACGCGGCGTCGGCTATCGCCTGGAAGAGCGTGAATGAACAGTATGCGTCGGCGTTTGCTGATCATGCTGGCGCTGATCCTGCTCAGCTGCCAGCTGATGAGCGCGTTATGGCTGTGGCATGAGAGCCGTGAGCAGATCAGCTTTCTGGTCAACGAAACGCTCTCCGCCCATTCCCGCAATGAGCACGTCGAAAATGAGATCCGCGAGGCGATTGCCTCACTGCTGCTCCCCTCTTTAGTGATGGTGTGCTTCACGCTGCTGCTCTCATTCTGGGCCATCAGCTGGATCATCCGCCCGCTGCGTTCGCTGCAAAAAAGCCTCACCGCCCGCTCTGCCGATAATCTCACCCCGCTGCCGCTGCATTCTGACATGGATGAAATTGTCGCGGTTACCGGCGCGCTGAATCAGCTGCTGGGCCGCCTGGATCATCAGCTGCAGCAGGAAAGATTATTCACCGCCGACGCGGCGCATGAACTGCGCACCCCGCTGGCGGGCCTGCGTCTGCATCTGGAACTGCTGGAGCAGGAAGGGGTAAAAAAAGGGCCAATGCTGGTTGAGCGCATCGATCAGCTGATGCACGTTATCGAACAGCTATTGATGCTGTCGCGTGCAGGCCACGCGCTGGCCAGCGGGCATTATCAGACGGTATCGTGGCAGGAGATCGTTGAACCATTGCGCGAAGAGATTAATGAACTGCTGGCCCTGCGTCAGCAGCAGCTGATCGTCAGCGGCGATCTGATGCTGACGGCTCAAGGCGACGCGGTATTGCTGCGTTTGATGCTACGCAACCTGTTGGAAAATGCCTCACGCTACAGCCCACCGGACAGCACCGTCACACTGAATATCACTGCCGGCAATGATGGCAGTGAAATCACCGTCAGCGATGAAGGCCCCGGCATCGAAGAAAGCGCAGTGCGCGAAGTGGTAAAAGCCTTCCGCCGGATGGACCAGCGCTATGGTGGCAGCGGCCTCGGGCTGAATATCGTCCAGCGCATTATCCAGATTCACCACGGCAATTTTGACCTGGCCAACCGCACAGACCGCCAGGGATTGATCGCCACCTGCTGGCTACCTTACCAACTCGGTTAATCGCCGCCTTCCCCCAGTGGATAAAAAACGCCTGAGTCAGCGGGATCGGCCGTGCTGCATCTCCCGCCTGACCACCGCGATTATCGGTTAGCACCATGTAAAACGGGACGCCAGTGGCGTCCCGTTTTTTTTAGCGTGGATTAACGCTGATAGACCGTTTCGACACCTTCTTCGTCGTCTTCGTCCCAGTCGTCATCCCAGTCATCGTCTTCTTCAACTTCTGGCTGTGCTTCTTCCAGCTGCTGACGATGGTAGTCATCCCACATGAATTCCACTTTCTCTGGCTGCTTCGCTTCCAGTTCTGCTTCTTTCGGGTTGGCGTTGATAAAGGACATCAGGTCCCAGCACAGCGCATTGACGCCCACACGGTTCGCCGCGGAGATCAGGTAATACTTCTCGGTCCAGCCCAGCGCGTCTGCGATCGCTTTAGCACGCGCCTGCGCCTCTTCCTCATCCAGCAGGTCAACTTTGTTGAACACCAGCCAGCGTGGCTTATTGAACAGCTTGTCGCTGTATTTTTCCAGCTCGCCGAGGATGATGCGCGCATTCTCAACCGGGTCGCTTTCGTCAATCGGCGCCAGATCGATAGTGTGCAGCAGAACGCGGCAGCGCTCGAGGTGCTTCAGGAAGCGAATACCCAGGCCAGCACCATCAGATGCACCTTCGATCAGCCCTGGAATATCGGCCACCACGAAGCTCTGCTCGCTGTCCATGCGCACCACGCCGAGGCTTGGCACCAGGGTGGTGAACGGGTAATCGGCCACTTTTGGCTTCGCGGCAGAAACCGCGCGAATAAAGGTCGATTTACCGGCGTTTGGCAGGCCCAGCATACCGACGTCGGCCAGCAGCATCAGCTCCAACTGCAGGTCGCGCTTTTCGCCCGGGGTGCCCATTGTTTTCTGGCGTGGCGTACGGTTTACGGAGGATTTGAAGCGGGTGTTACCCAGACCGTGCCAGCCGCCCTTCGCTACCATCATCTGCTGCTGATGGTGAGTCATATCACCCAGCGTTTCACCGGTACCCTGGTCGATAATACGCGTGCCGACCGGCACTTTGATCAGGATATCGTTGCCGCGTTTACCGGTACAGTCACGGCTCTGGCCGTTCTGCCCGCGCTCGGCACGGAAGGATTTCTCAAAACGGTAGTCAATCAGGGTGTTGAGGTTTTCATCAGCCTGCATATAGACATCGCCGCCGTCACCACCATCACCCCCGTCTGGACCACCACGCGGAATATATTTCTCACGACGGAAGCTGACGCAGCCATTGCCGCCGTCGCCCGCTACTACCAGAATCGTCGCTTCATCAACAAACTTCATTTTACTTCTCCGTCACTCATTCGCCCGGGCTCACTGCCTGCTGGCAGCGGGTCGGGATTGCTCCGCCGTGGCCATAAGCGATGACCAATTGCGGAAAACATGGCGCCTGACACCACGACGATTGCTCCAACAAACCCTAAGGTATTGAGTTGCGGAATGGCAAAAAAGTCGGGCCAGCCAAGCGATAAAAATTCTGAAAACAGCAGGGTAAATAAGGGCGTCAGCGTCACGATTGCGCTGACCTGTGCCGCCTGCCAGCGTGCATAGGCTTCCGCCAGCGCGCCATAACCCACCAGGGTATTGAGCGCGCAAAATAACAGACAGCCTAACTGCCAGCCGTCCAGCTGCCACAACAGCTCCAACCGAGCCCTCGGTAACAGCGCCACTGCACATAAAGTGTACAGCAAAAACAGGATTTGTTGCGAGCCCAGACGGCGCAGCAAAATTTTCTGCGTCACGCCGTACACTACCCACACCATGGCCGCGCTGACACCGAGGATCACACCCCAGGTGTAATCCGTCAGGCGCGTGAAGATCTCAATCAGGCTGGTGTTAAAGAACATCACCAGTCCGCATAACAGCATCACCCCACCGACGATCTGGCTGCCACGCATCCTCTCTTTCAGGATGAATACGCTGGCGAGCATCATGCCCGGCGGTGCCAGTTGGGCAATCACCTGGGAGGCGGTAGGGCTGAGATACTGCAACGAAGAACCAAACAGCACGAAGTTGCCCACCAGACCCGCGGTGGCAATTAACACCCAGACCAGCCAGCGCGGGTGACGAAAGAAGTCACGCGGCGGCAGTTGGCGTTTCAGCGCTAAAATTGCGCCCAGGCCTGCTGCTGCAAGGAGAAAACGGTAGAACACCACCGTGGCGGGATCCATCACCACCAGCACCTGTTTCATCGCAATAGGCAACGAGCCCCAGCTCATTGCAGTGACCAGCGCGAGAGCGGTCCCTATCCCTGCCTGCTGCTTACTGACTGACATCGGTGTTCCCTGGCAGAATGTAAAAAGCCCCGCAGTCTAGTGCGGGGCTTTTCTTTTCGTCGTCGCATAGAGCGGCATTTGCCACTCTGCGGCACGAAAACCTAATTACTCAGCAACGATGCTGATGTATTTACGGTTGTTCGGGCCTTTAACTTCGAATTTGACCTGGCCGTCTGCAGTTGCAAACAGAGTGTGGTCACGGCCGCAGCCAACGTTGGTGCCCGCGTGGAATTTGGTGCCACGCTGACGAACGATGATGCTACCAGCCAGAACAGTTTCGCCGCCGAAACGTTTTACGCCCAGGCGTTTTGCGTTGGAGTCACGACCGTTACGAGTCGAACCACCAGCTTTCTTGTGTGCCATTTGTCAGATCTCCTATTAAGCGCTGATGCCAGTGATCTTCACATCAGTGAACCACTGACGGTGACCCTGCTGCTTACGGTAATGTTTACGACGACGGAACTTAACAATCTTGATTTTGTCGCCACGACCGTGAGCAACGATTTCCGCTTTAACCAGGCCACCAGAAACTAATGGTGCGCCGATCTGAACGTCTTCGCCGTTAGCAATCATCAGAACCTGGTCGAATTCAACAACTTCGCCGGTTGCGATGTCCAGCTTTTCCAGGCGAACGGTCTGACCTTCGCTTACTCGGTGTTGTTTACCACCACTTTGGAAAACCGCGTACATATAAACTCCGCTCTCGCGCTTGCCTTCTTTGATTTCGGGCTGCGCTATAAATATTCACAATAGGGCGCGAATTCTACGCAACTTCCTCACTAAAGACAAGTGCCTGTTACGCTGTATTGCAGAAAAAAAACGCAACATGAATGGAGACGTTTCACCGCCGCGTTTTTGCAGTACAATCTGTCATACATTTCATGCCACAGGCACGGGTTAAGGCGCTTATCATAGCAGCGAACTGAGCGATAGCTGAAAAGACTGATGAACTTAGAACAGATAAACGAACTCACCGCGCAAGATATGGCGGACGTCAATGCGACAATACTCGACCAGCTGAACTCCGATGTATCCCTTATCAACCAGCTGGGCTACTACATAATCAGCGGCGGAGGGAAACGCATCCGCCCAATGATCGCCGTGCTGGCTGCACGCGCGGTGAATGATTACTCCGGTAAGCAGCATATTACCGTGGCAGCTTTGATCGAATTTATTCACACCGCGACGCTGCTGCACGACGACGTCGTCGACGAATCCGATATGCGGCGCGGCAAAGCCACCGCCAATGCGGCATTTGGCAATGCCGCCAGCGTGCTGGTCGGCGACTTCATCTATACCCGCGCTTTCCAGATGATGACCAGCCTGGGTTCACTGAAGGTGCTGGCGCTGATGTCGGAAGCGGTGAACGTGATTGCGGAAGGGGAAGTGTTACAGCTGATGAACTGTAACGACCCGGATATCACCGAAGAGAGCTACATGCGGGTGATCTACAGCAAAACCGCACGCCTGTTCGAAGCGGCGGCGCAATCGTCGGCAATCCTCGCCGGTGCCACCGCAGCACAGGAGCAGGCGCTGCAGGATTATGGCCGCTATATCGGCACCGCTTTCCAGCTGATCGACGATCTTCTCGATTACAGTGCCGATGGCAAAACTCTGGGGAAAAACGTCGGTGATGACCTGAGCGAAGGCAAACCAACGCTGCCGCTGCTGCACGCGATGCGTAACGGCAACCCGGAGCAGGCTGCGATGATTCGCTCGGCGATTGAAGAGGGTAACGGCCGTCATTTACTGGAACCTGTTCTGGAAACCATGCGTGAATGTGGTTCCCTGGAATGGACCCGCGACGCCGCAGAGAAAGAAGCCGATAAGGCGATCGCTGCGCTGAATGTATTACCGGAATCACCGTGGCGTAGCGCGCTGGAAGCGCTGGCACATATGTCAGTACAGCGCGAATTCTAATCTCGATTCTGCTTTAAGAGCGCGGCCTGCCGCGCTTTTTTTCTCTCCACGATCCGGCTATTTAGCCCGGCAGTTCTGCCCGCCTTCTCATCTTTATGCAACAACCTCACGCCATTACCTGTACTTTTGCGTAGTACTACGCAAAAAATGTTTTAGTCGCTCATTTTACTGGAAATAAATGGAAATTATTTGCTATAAAGCACCTGTTATATCCAAAAGTGCCCAAGGAGGGTAAGCACGTGAGACACAATCAGCAAGACTGGCACCCCGCCGATATTATTGCCGCGCTGCGTAAAAAAGGCACCACGCTAGCCGCACAATCCCGACAGGCTGGCTTAAGCTCATCGACACTCGCCAACACCCTGTGCCGCCCGTGGCCGAAAGGTGAATGGTTGATTGCTGATGCGCTGAATATTCATCCATCGGAGATCTGGCCGAGCCGCTACTATGATCCGCACACCCACCGGCTGCTCGATCGCAAGCAGCGCATCCGCAAGTAAAAAAAAGGGCCGGTATTATCTACCGACCCTGTTTCTTGCTGCGCGCAAAGATTACTCTTCGCTGCTGCCGCTTACGCGCTGAATATTCGCCCCAAGAGCGGCCAGCTTGTCTTCAATGTGCTCGTAACCACGATCGATGTGGTAAATACGATCCACAATGGTGGTGCCTTCTGCGATACAGCCAGCCAGAACCAGGCTGGCGGAAGCACGCAGATCGGTAGCCATAACCTGTGCACCGGACAGTTTTTCCACCCCGTGGCAGATCAGCGTGTTGCTTTCGATCTCGCCGTGTGCGCCCATGCGTACCAGCTCTGGCACGTGCATAAAGCGGTTCTCGAAGATGGTTTCGGTAATTACACCGGTCCCTTCCGCTACCAGGTTCAGCAGGCTGAACTGGGCCTGCATATCGGTTGGGAAGCCCGGATGCGGCGCGGTGCGCAGATTGACGGCCTTAGGACGCTTACCGTGCATATCCAGGCTGATCCAGTCTTCACCGGTTTCGATATCGGCACCCGCTTCACGCAGCTTAGCCAGTACGGCATCCAGAGTGTCAGGCTGTGCCGCACGGCACACCACTTTACCGCCGGAGATCGCCGCAGCGACCAGGAAGGTTCCGGTTTCAATACGGTCAGGCAGTACGCGGTACACGCCGCCGCCCAGGCGCTGCACGCCTTCAATGGTGATGCGGTCGCTGCCTGCGCCGGTGATTTTCGCCCCCAGCGTGTTCAGGAAGTTAGCGGTATCAACGATTTCCGGCTCGCGGGCCGCATTCTCAATCACGGTGGTGCCGGTGGCCAGCGTGGCCGCACTCATAATGGTTACGGTTGCGCCAACGCTGACCTTATCCATCACGATATGTGCGCCTTTCAGGCGGCCATCAACCGAGGCTTTCACGTAGCCCTCTTCCAGCTTAATCGTGGCGCCAAGCTGCTCCAGACCGGTGATATGCAGGTCAACCGGGCGCGCACCGATAGCGCAGCCGCCGGGCAGTGAAACCTGCCCCTGGCCAAAACGCGCCACCAGCGGACCAAGCGCCCAGATAGAAGCGCGCATGGTTTTCACCAGATCGTAAGGCGCACAGTAAATGTTGACCTCACTGGCATCCAGATGCACGGAACCATTACGTTCTGCTTTCATACCCAGCTGGCTGAGCAGCTTCATGGTGGTATCGATGTCCTTCAGCTTCGGGACATTCTGAATCTCTACCGGCTCTTCAGCCAGCAAAGCAGCGAACAGGATCGGCAATGCGGCGTTTTTGGCCCCGGAAATAGTGACTTCACCACTCAGACGGGTCGGACCCTGTACACGAAATTTATCCATTGCAACTGCTCTCTGTTGTCAGCTAAAAATCTGCCGCCAGCGCCTCACCACGTTACGCGTGGCAAACTCTGGCAGCTTAAAAACCGTTTAACTTACGGTCACGCGCCCACTCTTCAGGGGTATAAGTCTTGATGGAAACCGCATGCATGCGGTTATCCGCGATGTACTCCATCAGCGGAGCATAGACAGTCTGCTGTTTCTTAACGCGGCTCAGTTCACCAAACAGTTCACCCACGGCAATCACCTGGAAATGGCTGCCATCTCCGGTTACGTGGACTTCCTGCAGCGGTAGCGCGCTCATCAGCACGGATTGAATTTCACTCGTTTCCATGATGCTCTTAAATTCACTTGATAATAAACAGGCACACATCTTAGTGGAATCTGCCCGACTCTTAAACAAGCAAAAAATGCCTGCGCTTTGAGAAAAAGCCTAAATGAGAACAGATAACACTCCCGGCGCGTAACGAAGAAGGGAGCGACAATGCGCTCCCTTGGGTAAAAACGAGTAAACTCAACGCGTTCCACGGCTACTGCTGCCGGACTAACGCGCCCAGTGCCTTACTCGCCTTCGGCAATAATTTTCTGCAGGTTGTAGAGGGTGATCAGCGAACGCAGTTTATCCGTGATCCCGGTAAAACGCGGCGCTTTGCCACGCGCTAGCACGATCTGGCGCAGATGGACCAGCAGGGCCAGGCCACCGGAGTCCACGCGCTGCAGGCCCGCAACGTCGATAATCTCAACCCGGCCCATCACCTCAGCACGCTGCTGCCAAAGCGGCAGCAGCGTTTCACGTTCCAGCTCGCCGGCAAGAGTTAGCCGGTCGTCCTCGACCTGCCAGCGCAGTTGCCCGTCCATTACTGCTTCTTGTCCAGCGTGATAGGCTCATTTGCTGCCGACTTCAGGCGCGCGGTCAGGCCGTCGATGCCCTGCTGACGCAGCACGCCGCTCCACTCATTCTGCTTGGTGCTAATCATACTCACGCCTTCAGCGATCATATCAAACGCCTGCCAGTTTCCGCTGACGCTGTTTTTACGCCACTGGAAGTCCAGGCGCACCGGTGGTCGGCCGTTCGGGTCGATGATGGTGACGCGGATAGCGATAATGTTTGCATCACCCAGCGGCTGCTCCGGGGCGATCTGATAAGTCTGGCCGTTATACATCGCCAGCGCCTGGCCGTATGCCTGGGTCAGATAGTCGCTGAAAGCCGCAAAATAGGCTTCACGCTGTGCCGGGGTGGCTTCTTTGTAGTAGCGGCCCAGCACCAGCGCTCCCGCATATTTCACCTGCACATACGGCAGCAGCTCTTCACGCACGACCTGCCGCAGATAGTTAGGATCCTGCTTGATTTTAGGCTGTTCGTTTTTCAGGCGGTCAAAGGTCTTCTGCGCCGCCTCATTCATTAGCTTGTAAGGATTGGTCTGGTCGGCTGCGGCATTCGCCGCTACGGGTGCAATGACCAGCATCGCGACCATCAGTAAACGTTTAAACATTACTTGCCCTCTTATGGATTGTTCGCCGCAGCAGGCGCTGCTGCGGCCGGAGCCGCCTCATCGCCCGCGGCAGGTGGATTCTTGTTGTCGCCGTTCCCGCTCTTGTAGAGGAACTGGCCTATCAGATCTTCCAGCACCATCGCTGACTTGGTGTCCTGAATGGTGCCGCCGTCTTTCAGGGTTGCGGTGCCCATTTCCGGGTCATCAAAACCGATATTCAGCGCCAGATACTGTTCGCCCAGCAGACCGGAAGTCCGTACCGCCAGTGAGCTGGTGTCAGGGATATTGTTATATTTGTCTTCAATATCCATAGCGACTTTCGGTGAGTAGTTTTTCGGATCCAGCGTGATATCGGTTACGCGCCCCACCACCACGCCGCCCACTTTGACCGGGGAACCTGTTTTCAGGCCACCAATATTGTCAAAAGTAGCATAAAGCTTCCAAGTCGGTTCATTGCCGAGGGATTTCAGGTCGGCAACGCGCAGACAGAGAAAGATGATCGCGCACAGCGCCAAAAGTAAGAAGGCGCCTACCCAAATTTCGCTTTTTTTCGTTTGCATTGCATCAGTTCCCAAACATCAGTGCCGTAAGCACAAAATCCAGACCGAGTACTGCCAGTGAAGCATGTACCACGGTACGCGTCGTTGCCCGACTGATCCCTTCAGAAGTCGGGATGGCGTCATAGCCGTTAAACAGCGCAATCCAGGTCACAGTCACCGCAAATACGGCGCTCTTGATCACGCAGTTGATAATATCTGTTCGCAGGTCGACCGCACTCTGCATCGCTGACCAGAAGAAGCCAGGGTCAATCCCTTTCCAGCCCACGCCAACCAGCGCGCCACCCAGCACCCCAACCGCGACAAAAATCAGCGTCAGCAGCGGCATGCTGATAAAGCCCGCCCAGAAACGCGGCGATATAATGCGGCGCAGTGGGTCAACCGCCATCATCTCCATGCTGGAGAGCTGCTCGGTGGCTTTCATCAGGCCAATCTCTGCCGTCAGGGCCGAACCGGCACGCCCGGCAAACAGCAACGCGGTCACCACCGGCCCCAGCTCGCGCAGCAGCGACAGCGCGACCATCATACCCAGACTAGTTTCCGCGCTGTAGGTTTTCAGCACCAGGTAACCCTGCAGGCCAAGCACCATGCCGATAAACAGCCCGGATACGATCACGATGAGCAGTGAAAGCACGCCAACGCTGTACAGCTGTTTAACCAGCAGGTGAGCGTGCTTACGAAAACGGGGGATGCCAAACAGCGCATGGAACAGCATCAGTCCGGCGCGGCCAAATGAGGCACAGGTATTAATTCCCTGACGCCCTAATGACGCCAGTGCTCTTAGAAACATCAGTCTGTTAACTCCCTGAGCCGACTAAATCTTGCAGGTAATCCCCTGCAGGGAAACGGAAAGGTACCGGGCCATCAGCAATGCCGTCAATAAACTGACGCACGCGGGCATCTTCGTTATCACGCAGTTCAGGGGCTGTACCCTGAGCGATCACTTTCTGATCCGCAATGATATAAGCGTAATCGGCAATGCTCAGCACCTCAGGCACATCGTGCGATACCACGATACAGGTGACGCCCAATGAGTGATTCAGTTCGTCGATCAGCTTCACCAGCACGCCCATGGTGATGGGATCCTGGCCCACGAAGGGTTCATCAAACATGATCAAGTCTGGCTCCAGCGCGATAGCACGCGCCAGTGCCGCACGCCGCGCCATCCCGCCGGAGAGTTCAGAAGGCTTGAGATTGGCGGCACCGCGCAGGCCCACCGCTTCCAGCTTCATCATCACAGTGCTATGCAGCAGCGCTTTTGGCAGCTGGGTATGTTCACGCAGCGGCCATGCCACGTTATCAAACACGCTAAGATCGGTGAATAACGCCCCTGACTGGAACAGCATGCTCATTTTTTTACGCGCCTCATACAGGCGTGAGCGCGACAGCGTGGGAATATTTTCGCCGTTAAACCAGATTTCACCGCTGTCCGGAGGGATCTGCCCGCCGATTAAACGCAGTAAAGTGGTTTTGCCTATGCCGGAAGGACCCATTATCGCGGTGACCTTCCCTTTGGGCACCGTAAGCGAGATGTTATCGAAAATCGGCCGGTTGCCACGGGAAAAACTCACGCCCCGCACATCCACCAAATTCGTCTCCGTCTGGCTCATAGTTACCTCATTCCTTATTCTCAGGCGTTAAATTTATCCCCAATGGTAACGTATTACCTATCGGACCGGACACTTTTACAGAAACTTACCGCAATAACGTAGCTAAAGCTGGCATAAGTTTTACTTTTCACTCGCAGACCGTCAAAATCACAGCCATTAAATTTTCTTTGCCTTAACTCTTTAAAGCAAACGGTAACCAACGATTATACCCGATCCAAAGGACACTTCATGCTCGTAGCTACAGCACTATTGATTATCGGTTTAGTCTTACTGGTTTATGGAGCCGATCGTCTGGTGTTTAGCGCCGCAATATTGTGCCGGTCGCTGGGGATTCCACCCTTGATTATAGGCATGACGGTGGTGGGCATTGGCACCTCATTACCGGAGCTGATTGTCTCCTTTTCCGCCGCCACGCACGGGCAGATGGATATCGCTGTTGGCACCGCGATGGGGTCAAATATTACCAATATTTTACTGATCCTTGGCGGCGCCGCGCTGCTGCACCCGCTCACCGTCCACTCCAGACTGGTACGCCGTGAGCTGCCGCTGATGCTGCTGGTGACGCTGCTGTGCGGCGTCATGCTGTTTGATAACGAGCTGAGCCGCAACGATGGTCTGGCGATGATCGCCATTGCCGCTATCTATCTGATGTTTATCATCAAGATTGCTCGCCGCGCCGAACGCGAAAACAGCGACTCGCTCACGCGTGAGCAGCTGGCTGAACTGCCGCGAGATGACGTCGGCAATACTGTCGCCTTTCTGTGGCTGGCAGTGGCGCTGATTGTGCTGCCGATGTCGACACGCATGGTCATCGACAACGCCACGGTGATTGCCGACTATTTCGGCGTCAGCGAACTGGTGATTGGCCTGACGATTATTTCGGTCGGCACCAGCCTGCCGGAGCTGGCAACGGTGATTGCTGGCGCGCTGAAGGGCGAAGATGATATCGCCATCGGCAACCTTATCGGCTCTAACATTTATAATATGGCAATTGTGCTGGGCATTCCGGCACTGATTCACCCAGGCACACTCGACTCCGCCGCTTTCGCCCGTGATTACTGGGTGATGCTGGGAGTCAGTGCCCTGTTTACACTGATCTGTTTGCAGCGCAGTCGCCGCATTGGTCGGCTGGCAGGCGCGTTGTTGCTGTGCGGATTTATCGTCTGGGTGGGAATGCTGTATCAGTTCCCCTCAGTGACCTTCTGGTAAAAGGACTGGAGAATTATGGCGCATATCACGGCCGATCCCGACTTTGACTTTCAACAGGCCGGGAAAGAGGTTTTACGGATTGAACGTGAAGGGCTGGAACAGCTCGATCGGTACATTAACGACGACTTTAGCCGGGCCTGCGAGCTGATTTATCGCTGCCGTGGCAAAGTCGTGGTGATGGGGATGGGCAAATCCGGTCATATCGGTAAGAAGATGGCGGCGACCTTTGCCAGCACCGGTACGTCAGCATTTTTTGTTCATCCGGCTGAGGCCAGCCACGGCGATCTCGGTATGGTAAGCCCATCCGATGTGGTGATTGCCATTTCCAACTCCGGCGAGTCCTCCGAAATTCTGGCGCTGATCCCGGTGCTAAAACGCCTGCATGTTTCGCTAATCTGCCTCACCAGCCGCCCTGACAGCGCAATGGGACGTGCGGCAGATATCCACCTGTGTGTTAAAGTGCCGCAGGAAGCCTGCCCGCTGGGCCTGGCCCCGACCACCAGCACCACCGCAACCTTAGTGATGGGTGATGCCCTGGCCGTTGCGCTGCTAAAAGCTCGCGGTTTTACCCAGGAAGATTTTGCGCTCTCTCACCCTGGCGGGGCGCTGGGCCGTAAACTGCTGCTGCGCGTTGATGATATCATGCACTCCGGCAGCGAGATGCCGCACGTCAGCCGTGATGCTTCTCTGCGTGATGCCCTACTGGAAATCACCCGTAAAAACATGGGAATGACGGTAATCTGCAATGACTTGATGAAAATCGAAGGCATCTTTACCGACGGTGATTTACGCCGCGTATTCGATATGGGCATTGATATCCAGCATGCCAGTATCGCCAGCGTGATGACGCCAGGTGGCGTGCGCGTGCGCCCGAATACGCTGGCCGTGGATGCGTTAAACCTGATGCAGAATAAAAATATTACCTGCGTAATGGTCGCCGATGGCGATCAGCTGCTCGGCGTGGTTCACATGCATGACATGCTGCGCGCAGGCGTTGTATAAACCAGGAACTGAAAATAATGAGCAATCCAGTAGCCACCATTGAGACCTGTTATGGCGCAGTCAGCCAGCAGGTCATGGCGCAGGCACAGCAAATTAAGCTGTTGATTTGTGACGTTGACGGCGTGATGTCCGACGGGGTGATTTACCAGGGAAATAACGGTGAAGAGCTCAAAGCCTTCAACGTGCGCGATGGTTATGGCATTCGCTGCCTGCTGACCAGCGGCATTGAAGTGGCGATTATTACCGGCCGTAAAGCCAAACTGCTGGAAGATCGCTGCGCCACGCTGGGAATTACCCATCTTTACCAGGGACAGACAGATAAGCTTTTGGCCTTCCGTGAACTTCTGGATACACTATCGCTTCGTGCCGGGCAGGTTGCCTATATTGGTGATGACCTGATCGACTGGCCGGTCATGGCGGAAGTTGGCCTGAGTGTGACCGTGGCCGATGCACACCCTGTTTTATTGCCCCGTGCGGACTACGTGACCCGAATTGCCGGGGGACGCGGTGCCGTGAGGGAAATTTGCGATCTTATTTTGATCGCGCAAGGTAAGTTTGAAGAGGCCAAAGGGCAGTCAGTATGAGCAAAACAAGACGCTGGATAACGCTGATACTGGCGCTGGTCGCCATTGTGCTGATCGGCTGGAACCTGACCGGAAACGACAGCGATAGCAACGCGACCCGGAGTGACGACACGGAACCGACCTATATGAGCGATAATTCTCATACGGTGGTGTACAACCCTGAGGGCGCGCTGAGCTATAAGCTGGTGTCAGACAAGGTCACCTACTTCCAGACCGAAGCGGTGAGCTGGTTTGATAACCCGGTGATGACGACCTACGACGAAAACAAAATTCCAACCTGGTCGGTGCGGGCGGACAAAGCCAAGCTCACTAATGACCGCATGCTTTATCTCTATGGTCATGTGGAAGTGAACAGCCTGACCAAAGACGCTCAGCTTGAGCGGATTAAAACCGATAACGCTCAAATTAACCTGACCACTCAGGATGTCACTTCAGACGATCAGGTTACGCTTTATGGCCGCAGCTTTAACTCTACAGGTATGAAGATGCGTGGGAATTTACGGAAGAAAACTGCCGAGTTGATTGAAAAGGTCAAAACATCTTATGAAATTCAAAATGAACAACAGCCTTAAACTTCTGACGGCATCACTGCTGCTTGCCGCCAGCCTGCCCGCTCTGGCACTGACCGGCGACTCCGAGAAACCGGTTAACGTCGATTCAGAAAACCAGGCGCTGGATATGCAGGGCAACGTGGCTACCTTTACCGGCAAAGTTATCGTCACCCAGGGTTCGATCAAAATCACCGCGGATAAAGTGGTGGTGACCCGTCCGGGCGGCGACAGCAATAAAACCATTGTTGATGCCTATGGTAATCCGGCAACTTTCTACCAGATGCAGGATAACGGCAAGCCGGTGCAGGGCCACGCCCAGAAAATGCATTACGAGCTGGCAAAAGACCTGGTCGAACTGACCGGCAACGCTTATCTGGAACAGCTCGACAGCAACGTGAAAGGTGACAAAATCACCTATCTGGTCAAAGAGCAAAAAATGCAGGCCTTTGGCAGCACCGGCAAACGCGTCACCACCGTGTTAGTGCCGTCGCAGTTGCAGGATAAAGGCACTCAGTCAAACGGTCAGAAAAAGAGTAACTAACTAACATGGCAACCTTAATTGCGGAAAACCTGGCGAAGGCCTACAAAGGCCGTCGCGTGGTTGAAGATGTCAGCCTGGAAGTTAAATCCGGCGAAATCGTCGGCCTGCTGGGCCCGAACGGTGCAGGTAAAACCACCACCTTCTACATGGTGGTGGGGATTGTGCCGCGTGATGCGGGGCGTATCGTGATCGACGATGAAGACATCAGTATTCTGCCACTGCATGCCCGTGCGCGTCGTGGTATTGGCTACCTGCCTCAGGAAGCCTCCATCTTCCGTCGTCTGAGCGTTTACGACAACCTGATGGCCGTCCTGCAGATCCGTGATGACCTGACCAGCGAGCAGCGCGACGACCGCGCGAATGAACTGCTGGCCGAGTTCCACATTGAGCACCTGCGCGACAGCCTGGGTCAGGCGCTTTCCGGTGGTGAACGCCGCCGCGTCGAGATTGCCCGCGCGCTGGCCGCTAACCCGAAGTTTATCCTGCTGGATGAGCCCTTTGCCGGTGTTGACCCGATCTCCGTCATTGATATTAAAAAGATTATTGAGCACCTGCGTGACAGCGGTCTGGGCGTGTTGATCACCGACCATAACGTACGCGAAACGCTGGCAGTCTGCGAACGAGCCTATATCGTCAGCCAGGGGCATCTGATCGCCCATGGCACCCCGGAAGCGATCCTGGCCGATGAGCAAGTTAAGCGCGTCTATTTGGGTGAAGAGTTCAGACTCTGATAAGGTGTTCACATTCGGTAAGATTTCTGGGGAATTAATATTCTGAATATGAAGCAAGGTTTACAACTCAGGCTGAGCCAACAGCTTGCCATGACGCCACAACTGCAGCAGGCCATTCGCCTGCTGCAACTCTCTACGCTTGAACTACAGCAGGAAATTCAGCTGGCGCTGGAAAGTAACCCGTTGCTTGAACAGACCGACATTCACGAAGAAGTTGATACCCGCGAATATCAGGAAACCGAAGCGCTGGATACCCGCGAGGCGCTGGAACAGAAGGACATGCCGGAAGAGCTGCCGCTCGATGCCACCTGGGATGAGATCTACACCGCCGGCACGCCATCCGGTACGGGCACTGACTATCATGATGATGAACTGCCGGTCTATCAGGGTGAAACCACCCAGACGCTGCAGGATTACCTGATGTGGCAGGTTGAACTGACGCCGTTTACCGACACTGACCGCGCGATAGCAACCTCGATTGTTGATGCGGTTGACGATACAGGCTATCTCACCGTGACGCTGGATGAAATCCTCGGCAGCATTGGTGATGACGAGCTGTCGATGGATGAAGTTGAAGCGGTGCTGAAGCGCGTACAGCGTTTTGACCCGGTCGGCGTCTGCGCCCGCGATCTGCGCGATTGCCTGATGGTGCAGCTCTCTCAGTTTCCGACTGATTTTCCACTGCTGAAAGAGGCGCGCTTAATCGTCGGCGAGCACCTGGATCTGCTGGCAAACCACGACTTCCGCAGCCTGATGCGCGTCACCCGCCTGAAGGAAGAGGTGCTGAAAGGGGCGATGCAGTTGATCCAGACCCTCGACCCGCGCCCGGGCCAGTCGATCAACACCCAGGAACCAGAATACGTCATCCCGGATGTACTGGTACGCAAAGCCAGCAATCGCTGGACGGTGGAACTCAACGCCGACAGCGTGCCGCGCCTGAAGATTAACCAGCATTACGCTTCCCTCGGCGCCAGCTCGCGCAGCGACAGCGACACGCAGTTTATTCGCAGCAATCTGCAGGAAGCGAAGTGGCTGATTAAAAGCCTGGAAAGCCGCAACGATACGCTGCTGAAGGTAACGCGCTGTATCGTCGACCAGCAGCAGGCCTTTTTCGAGCAGGGTGAAGAGTTCATGCGTCCGATGGTGTTGGCCGATATTGCCAGCGCCGTAGAAATGCACGAGTCGACTATCTCGCGCGTGACCACGCAGAAATACCTGCACAGCCCGCGCGGCATTTTTGAACTGAAGTATTTTTTCTCCAGCCACGTCAATACCGAGGGCGGTGGCGAAGCCTCCTCCACGGCGATCCGTGCGCTGGTGAAGAAATTAATCTCGGCGGAGAATCCCGCCAAACCGCTCAGCGACAGCAAGCTCACCACCCTTCTTTCCGATCAGGGGATTATGGTGGCCCGGCGCACTGTGGCAAAATACCGAGAGTCTTTATCCATCCCACCATCAAACCAGCGCAAACAGCTGGTCTGAAAGCACTGAGAAGGAAGACACTATGCAGCTCAATATCACTGGACAACACGTTGAAATCACCCAGCCACTGCGTGATTTTTTAACTGAAAAGTTTGCCAAACTGGAACACTACTTTGACCGCATCAATCAGGTCTATATCGTGTTAAAGGTGGAGAAAGTGACACAGATTGCAGATGCCACGCTGCATGTGAACGGTGGGGAGCTGCACGCCACCTCGGAAGATAAAGATATGTACGCGGCGATTGACGGGCTGGTTGATAAGCTCGCCCGCCAGTTAAATAAACATAAAGATAAGCTAAAACAACACTAAACTTCACTGTACATTGATTGTTTTTTCGGCGAACCCAATATCAGTTAAGCCGGAAGCGTTTTCGGCTCGTGTTCCTTCGGGAAGACGAGCCGTTAATCAATACGGCATGTTAATCTCGCGATCCGAATGTCGGGTTCGAGCTATCGCCCTGTGCAAGTGAATACCTAAGTGAAACTATGATGAACAATGATCTGAAACTGGAACTGGGCTCCGTATTGAGCGTTGCGTGTACCCGTAATGGCGTGCACTGTCAGAGCAAAAAACGGGCGCTGGAAATTATCAGCGAGCTGGCAGCGAAGCAGTTAAATCTGCCGCACCAGACAATTTTCGAAGCTATCCTGACGCGTGAGCGTATGGGCAGTACCGGCATTGGCAACGGCATTGCCATCCCGCACGGTAAGCTGGAAGAAGATACGCTGCGCGCCGTTGGGGTGTTTATTCGCCTTGACCAGCCTATCGCGTTTGACGCCATTGATAATCAGCCGGTAGACCTGCTGTTTGCCCTGCTGGTTCCGGCAGATCAGTGCAAGACGCATCTGCACACGCTGTCGCTGGTGGCCAAACGCCTGGCCGATAAAACGGTGCTGCGCCGTTTACGTGCCGCTCAGACCGATGAAGATCTGTATGAGATCATCACGGAAGATCACGAAGAGAGCTAAACGCAGTTGTATCGCGTTGAGACAAACGGGGAGAAGAGTTAATGGTGCTGATGATCGTCAGCGGACGTTCTGGCTCAGGTAAATCAGTCGCCCTGCGGGCGCTGGAAGATATGGGCTTTTACTGCGTGGATAACTTACCCGTGGTACTGCTGCCAGACCTGGCTCGCTCACTTTCTGAGCGTAACATGTCCGCCGCGGTGAGCATTGACGTGCGTAACATGCCGGAATCCCCGGAAGTGTTTGAAACTGCACTGAACAGCCTGCCGGACTGTTTTTCGCCGCAGCTGCTGTTCCTGGATGCCGACCGCAATACGCTGATCCGCCGTTACAGCGATACCCGTCGTCTGCATCCGCTCTCCAGCAAGAATCTGTCGCTGGAAAGCGCGATCGATGAAGAGAGCGATCTGCTGGAGCCGCTGCGTTCGCGCGCTGACCTGATTATCGACACCTCGGAAATGTCAGTGCACGAGCTGGCCGAAATGCTGCGTACCCGACTGCTGGGCAAGCGTGAGCGCGAGCTGACGATGGTGTTTGAGTCATTTGGTTTTAAGCACGGCATTCCGATTGATGCCGATTATGTGTTTGACGTGCGCTTCCTGCCTAATCCGCACTGGGACCCGAAGCTGCGCCCGATGACGGGCCTCGACCGCCCGGTTGCTGCCTTCCTCGACCGCCACACCGAAGTTCACAATTTTATCTACCAGACGCGCAGCTACCTTGAGCTGTGGTTACCGATGCTGGAAACCAATAACCGCAGCTATCTGACCGTGGCGATTGGCTGTACCGGCGGTAAACACCGCTCGGTGTACATTGCCGAACAGCTGGCAGATTATTTCCGCTCGCGCGGGAAAAACGTACAGTCCCGTCATCGCACGCTGGAAAAACGCAAATCATGACCGTGAAGCAAACCGTTGAAATTAAAAACAAGCTGGGCATGCACGCCCGCCCGGCGATGAAGCTGTTTGAGCTGGTACAGAGTTTTGATGCAGAAGTGCTGCTGCGCAATGAAAGCGGCACGGAAGCAGAAGCCAGCAGCGTGATTGCCCTGCTGATGCTCGACTCCGCCAAGGGTGGGCATATTGAAGTGGAGGCCAGCGGCCTGCAGGAAGAGGAAGCGCTGGCGGCGGTGATTGACCTGTTTAACGCCGGGTTCGACGAAGA
The DNA here is from genome assembly GCF_024169515.1 of Erwinia aphidicola. Classification (NCBI taxonomy): domain Bacteria; kingdom Pseudomonadati; phylum Pseudomonadota; class Gammaproteobacteria; order Enterobacterales; family Erwiniaceae; genus Erwinia; species Erwinia aphidicola. Next base: position 1,224,248 of record NZ_JAMKCQ010000001.1, read on the forward strand.
CTGAGTGTAACAGGCCGTATCAAATCCTTACCGCGTATGAGCTCGTAAATGCAGTACTGCTTCACTCAGGTTGCTTTTCCAGAGATGAAGCAGGAATGCTGATAAAACCGGTGGGGCTGATAGTTTAGCCGTTCAAGCCCCTTTTCCAGCGGCTCCAGTTGGACAGGCGCTCAAGCGCCCGATCTATCCAGATTCAGCAGTGCCGCCCGGTCCGCATGGGCGCGGGCAAACTCTTCGCCCGCTTCAAGCAGGTAACGCATTTCAGCGTCGTAATAACGCAGGGTTAGGTCGTCCATTTATTCCTAACTTATTATCATCGATTGAATAACTCAGTTATCAGCCATGAACTGAGATTACCAGGAATGCAGTGACATTATTCAATATGTATATTGAAATGCTTTTATTTTCTTTAAACAAACATCACCGGAATCGTTATCAAGAATGGCTTTATTCACTCCATCCTGTATTTTAATCGACACAGAACAAGCCCCCTCTGAGGAAGAAAGGAGAAAGTTTTGGCCACCTCCACCAGTTGAGTTGTATTCATACTGACCACCAATACGCCACCCAATATCGATGGCAGCATCTTTTCTTATCAACGACATAAAGGAGGCCGTCAGTTTTAACTCTTTACCTGACGCTAAAATATCTGGTTTTGACTTCACAATCTCAACAACTTCATCTGGTTCCGGCTCAACGCCATAGATACTTTCACCCGCATATATGTACATTACCTTGCCCGTGTTATTTGTAATTGTCACAACAGGTCTTAGCGGAACAAAATAAGCCACCATGAATATCAGGCAAGCAACACAAAAACACAACAACATCACCTTCCTTTTCATACCTACTCCTCAATCCTTTCTGGATTATCAGTATTCCAGCACAAATACCTTTCCCTTGAATGAGGCAGTAGCTGATTAGGTGTGTTTTCCAAAGCATCAAGTATATTATTAAAAGTCAGATTTTCAGCATATTTCCCATACTGATGAAACAGTCTGAACCCTATCTTCATACTCGTAACATCATCCAGGGTATCGTCTCCGATTGCGCCTGGCGTCATGTTTTGCTCCCAGGTTGAACCTTTTAACAGCAGCGACTCTGAAAAACCAACGCTCAGACCCACGTATCCATAGTGTATACTCGACCAGACATCGTAAAAATAATCATGCTGTTTGAACTTGTGATAATAAGATTTTGATGGCTTTCCTTTATTTGGCAAAGGTCGCGCAACGGCAACCGCCGAAAACTTATCACGTATCTTAGGTTTATGATCCCAGGTCGAACCCGTTTTCACCGTCTGATACCATACGCCCATTGCAGCGAGTAAATCAGGTTGAGGGTACGGAGCCAGCTTTGCGTAAAAGGGGAGTTTTTCCACTCGGCACGCCTTTGCTTTGTGGTCTCGTCGTCGATTAAATATCGTATTGTTTCTGCCGTCTCACTTCTGACATTCGTCCTGATCTCACTCAGTATGTACTCAGCCACTTTATGGCTCCGTCAGTGTGAGTGCAATGACGCTCACTCTTCTCTTCCGAGGGCAGGTTTTTACACGGGTCCAGCAAAGAGGCCATAAACCCGTCGGGTAAAAAATGAGTAGAAGCAGTGTTTGAACACTCTCCTCCTTTCTCATAGCTATCCTGCATCATCGACGGCACAAAACGCGCCCTGCAGGGGCAGGAACTGATACTGTCCAGCGTCCCCGCCATCCTGCGCCCGTGTAAGGTGTCATTGCGGATCCCTCCGGCAATCATAAAGGTGCCGGAATGCTGACCGCAGGTGACTTTATCTCTTTCGCGGGCCACGGCTTTGCTGAACAGCGTATGGTCCGTTGCCCCTTCGATAATGCGCCCACCGCAGGTCGTGTTATCTCCCTGTACCAGATAATAACCTTTAGCCATAACTTAACTCCTTATGCTGGAAGATAAACTTACGCGCCGGGTAACTCATCTTTCCCTGCAAGCGCCCGTGCCGCCATTTCGGCATCAACGCTGAATATCTCCTGCGGCAGGGTAAAATTACGCAGCTGCAGCAGCTGTAACGGGCCGCTGCCGAGCTGTGAGCGCAGTACCCACTGCAGGGTGCCGCCGTCCGGCGTGCTGAAGCTCATCATCCACTCGCCACGGTCGAGCTGGCGGCGTTTGCCCTGCTCCAGCCAGCGGATAAGCCCCCAGGTGCCGCTCCAGTCGCCAAACAGCCGCGCCCCCGCGCTGGCGGTGCTCCAGGTCAGCAGGGTTCCGGGCTTGAAGGTGTCGCCCGGCCAGCGGAAGGTCTGCCACTGCGCCATCTGGTTGAAGTACGTCTGCTGCTGGCCGTCAATGGTCAGCTGGGTCTGCACCACCCCCGGCGCCGGGCGCGCCTGCAGCTCAAAGCTGATGCCCTGGCTGCCGTCGGTGAACAGCACGTCCGACAGCTGGCTCAGCTGGTTAAGCGCTTTGATAAACGCCGGGTTAAAGGTCAGCCCCTGGCTGTTGGTGCGGTCCGCCACCCACTGGCTGCCCTCCTTGTGCAGCACGCCGCCCAGCTCCGCGCTGAGGAAGCGCTCAATGCGCCCGCTGTCCTTGCGCAGGAATTCGGCCAGCATCGGCAGCGAGGCGTCGTTATTACCGGCGGCAAACGGGTAGCGCCCGTCAAACGCGCCGTGCCACAGCGCCACCACCGAGCGCGCCCATTTGTCATTCAGGCTGGCAGCGGACGGCTGCAGCACCGTCTCCCACGCCTGGGTCAGCGGCTGCACGAACATCGTCTGGCCAAAGCCGCTCCACTCCTCGCCAAGGCTGGCGGCAATCAGGCTGCCGTACTGGCGGGTGTCGGTCAGGTCAACGCTTTTGCCCTGAAACACGGTTTGCGCCAGCGTCTGCATCATCTCCTGCGGGTCCGAACTGCCCGCCACCTGCTGCAGGCGCAGGCGCACGCGGGTGATGCGCGTCAGGTACGTCTGCAGGCTCAGGCTGTCGTCACCGGACAGCGCATTTGCGGCTTTGTTGCGGCCCATCAGCGTCAGCAGCGGGCCGAAGGTCTCGTCGAGCGGCCCCTGCGGACCGGCTGCGCCCTGGTCAATCACCGGCTTTTTGCTGCTGCCCACCAGCGCCTGCGCCGATTTCATCAGCGAGTCCGACAGCGCCTCGCTCTTCTGACCCGCCTGCCCCTGCCATGCCAGGGTGTTCATCAGCGCAATCAGCGGCGACTGGCGCACGTCGCTCATCAGCGTCAGCTGGTCGGTGACGTCGGCGATGTTGGCCGCCGGGTTAAGGCGCAGGCCGTTGAGGAAGTTGAGCCAGCTGCCGGCAAAGTCGGTAAAGTAGCGCTGCGTCAGGCGCTCCCTGAGCGCTTCCGGCGATAGGTCGGCCGAGACGCTGCGGCGGCTGTCGCTCAGCACCCAGTCAATCTCATCGCGGCGCGCTTTGGCCGCGCTCTCTATCGCCTGCTGCACGCCGCCCTCCCACGCCTGGCGGGTAAACATGCCCGGCACGATCTCATCGGTGGTGAACAGGCGGCGCGCGTCGGTGCCGCCGGTCATATCCTCCAGCGTGACGTCGGCAAAGTTGCGGCGCACCGATTTCAGCATGTTCTCATACAGGGTACTTTCGGCGTTGCGGCGGCCTATCTGCTGCAGCAGCACCTGGCGGCTCTGGCTGACCAGCACCGGGTCCGGGGTGATTTTCCACTGCGGCTGGTGCGGCAGCTCGCTGATGTAAAACGCCCACAGGTCCGGCGCCAGGCTCTGCCACAGGCCGGGCGAGATGCCGTTCCGGGTCGGCTGCACCGTCTTCATCACCTGCGCGTAAAATGCGCCGTCGACCTTATCCGGGCGCGCCATCATCAGCCACGCCTTCAGCTGGTCATAGCCAGGCTTTGCGCGTTCGGCGCGCAGCGGGCTGTTGGCCGGCAGGTCGGCCAGCGCGCTCAGCTGCTGCTGCAGCGCGGCGCTGGCCGGGTCGCGCAGCAGGCGGTTATTCGCCACGCCGTACCACGGCATCATCGCCTGCAGCAGCGGCGTATTGTGGTCGAGGCCGAAGCGCTGGTACCACGGCGAGCCGTCCTGATGGCGGTGTTTAAGCAGCCCGGCGTCGTTGCGCAGCGCGTGCAGGTCGGTAAGCTGGCGGTCGGACACCGCCGGAGCCTGCACCAGCGCGCGCGCCTTCTGCGCCACGCTGACAATCTGGCTGCGGTTAAGCGCGAAGGAGAGCAGCAGCCCCGCGCCCCACAGGCCGATAAGCGCCATCAGCACCCAGGCCAGCGTCTGCTGCCACGGCATGCCGACGCGGCGGCCGGACAGACGGCGGCAGGCCGCCACTATGCCGTCCCAGCTGCTGGAGAGGGTCAGCGCATGGTCGTGGCGGGTGGCAACGTCACTGGAGGACGGCTGGCTGAACATCAGGCCGCGCAGCGGAATGCGCGCCTGCTGGGTGGTCAGCCAGCCGCTCAGGCGCTGCTGCCACTGCAGGCTTTCGCCCTGCTCCAGCTCGCTGCCCAGCCGCAGCAGGAAGTCATCGGAGAGGTGTTGCGCAATCTGCGCCATGCCCTGCTCACGCAGCTGCGGAACCAGGCTGTCGAGCTGCTGGCCGACCTCTTCCGGCCGCGCGCGCGCGGAAAACAGCGCGCCGACCGTCTGCTGCTCGCGCCCATCCTGCGGCCACTCGCTGCCGCGCAGCTGCCACAGCCACACCGGGGGCTGCCAGCGCAGGGCCTGCGAGATGTTCTCCAGGCTGCGCAGGCCGTTATCCTGCATCTGCGGGGTCAGCAGCTGGCCGTCTGCCAGCACCCAGACAATGCCGTCCAGCGGGCGGCCGCGGCGCAGCTGGCGCAGCGCGGCGAGTTTTTCGTCGTCCGGCGGTGCGCTCAGGCTGCCGCCGTCAATCAGCACGGTGCGGTCGCCTTCCAGCCACTGCTGCTCCTGCAGCCCGGGGACCAGCGCGGCGCGCGCGGCATCGTCGCCGACCACCAAAAGCAGGCGCACCCTGTAGCGCCAGAGCAGGTGGTAGCGGGCGCGGAGGTGTTGCCTGATTACCCTGACCATCGGGATGAGAGGAGATGCAGGCTTTGTTTTTTCATCCGCAATCCTGGCGATATCATCCCCCCTTGCCGCGTCGACTTTATCCTCAAACTTCCTACTGCCTGCTTTATGCAGAACAAACACGGAAGACAGGGTGAGTAACGCCAGGATAGACGCCGCCGTGAAACAGGATGACATCCACCGCTGCCGGGATGCGCTTTCTGCCATCAGACCCAGACGTTCAGGCTGCTGCCAGGCGATCAGGCCGAGGGCCAGCGCACAGGCCAGCAATAACAGCAGAATAATCAGGAACCAGAGTTCAGCGGATTTGGGGAATCGAAAGGATGCGTAACGCTTCAAGAGTCCATCTCCTTAAGTGGCCCCACCGGGGTTATCACGGTGCACCACATCATGTCCGTTGCCCGCTCGCCGCTAATGGCGAGCTGGGGGGTTTGGGTATTCTCAGCCGCAGAAGCCGCAGTCGCGATGGCCAGCCAGGGCGCAGCCGCGCCCGCGTGCCCGATAACGCTATCCAGTGGAATGACGGCCTCATTGTCGACGGCACCGGCCGGATGCGCCTTCTGACTGGCGATGATCTCTTTATGCTGGCCATCAGAGAGCCCGGCCAGCCACAGCTGGCTGATAACGTTATTCTTTAGCGGCACGTTATAAGCGGCCATCTTCATACCCGCAGCAAGCTGGCCGGGTAACGACGAGTCAGGCCGGTGAAACAGCGCCAGCGGTGGCAAAGTGCTCTGCGTTAGTCGGTTGCCCAGCAGCAGTGCGACCGCGGCTTCGGCGCTGTAATCAGTCTCATCAGGCATGACCTGCAGTGCCACGACCAGCAGCATTGCGTCCTGTTTAATCCGCTGATCCAGCCAGTGGTCAATCATTGCCAACCCGTGGCCTTCCGCGTATTCCACCGTGCAGAGGATCGCTGTTTCCAGCCAGATGTCTTTCCAGATATCACTGATACTTTCGTGCGGCAGGGACGATGAGAAATCAAATGCCACCACCAGATGGCTGTCATCAGTGAACTGGTTAACCGGCAGGTCCGATATGAGGCGGGAAAAAAGGTGCCGGACCACGCCATCAACCGTCTGTTCATCGTCAGCCTTGAAGCGGGTCAGCCTGTTCCCGTCTTCCCCCTTCCAGTCGGGCTGGGAAAGGAGAAGAGTTTGCCGGTTTATCAGCGCCTGCAGGACTTCGCGCGGATCCTCCTGCGGGTACGCGGTGATAAACGACACCTTAAGCACCTGTAGCGCCCGCCGGGCCCGCCGCGTTTCGCCTAAAATCCAGCGTTCGCGCCGGTTGTCATAACCGTTGGCCGCAATGCTCAGAAGCAGCCAGACCATCAGCCGTGCAATCCCGGCAGTCAGCCATAACGCAGCGGGAGCCCCCAGCGCCAGCCACCAGAAGGGTCGGTTTTCAACGCCCCGGCCCAAAAAGTGCATCAGTAAAAAACTGACGGCCATCATGATGGCCAGCGCGGTTATCCAGCGCGACAACGCTGGCGCTTTGGGGCGCTCATGGAGATCAGGTAAATTTTTGAGTGAATATGACATTGAATTTTCCGTTACAATGTTGAAATACTGAAATGATATTCCTCCCATTATTGAGAAACGGCATGCCATATCACCTCGCATAAAGAATGACAGACTATTTTTTTGGTTTAATCAGTTTTCCGCCTAACTCTTCAAGCGTGGCCTTTCCGTCAAAGAGTTTCTGGCATCTGTCTTTGATTTCGTCGTCATCCAGTGAAGTATCAAAGACCACCCTCTTGTTTTTCTTGATGTCCCAGAGCCCGGGGAATGAATCTACAAAACAACTAAGATAAATAGGGGAGACATACTTTCCATCCAACGAAATTTTACCACCATACTGGTTATCGCCAACATCGAAAGGAATATCGCTTTCTTTTCCGCTAAAAAAACCCGGCCCTGACAGTAAGTTTTTATTACTGTCAAAACTCGATACTATTGCTGTATAAGTTAAACTCCTTACATCCTTCAGAGCAACTAATAGAACCAGTCTTTTGTCAAAATTTATATCTACAATAGTATCCAGTTTGTCATCAGACTGCGGTATTTTATGAAGTTCTATACCCTTCGCATTGCACTGCATAAGTTCATTAGTTGACAGATATTTATTAGTTGGATAGATAAGCACCCCTTTTTCATCATTGGTGATGGCTATATCCCCACCTGTATTGTACTTATCTTGCCAGTTTTTTATTTTGCATGAGATATCACTCTTCCCGTTATCATTGACAACATGGATAATGGACCGTTCTTTTTTATCCATATACATCGTAAAATCACCATAGCGAATAACATTACTCGCACTGGCAGAACAGGTCATAATAAAAAGAAGGGAAAGGACGATTTTACACTTCATCACTGAGAATCTCCTTAGCAGCCTTGGTGGTTTTTTTCCTGTCTTCGATGCCGATGATGCCGCCGTTAATGGCCCGAGTGATACGCTCAGCATCATTATCACCCGGCAATGCACCTTTAACACAATCCACTATTTCTTTGGTTTAATCAGTCTTCCGCCTAACTCTTCAAGCGTGGCCTGGCCGTCAAAAAGCTTCTGACACCTATTATTTATTTCGTCGTCACCCAGCGACTTATCAAAAACCACCTTTTTATTTTTTTGGATATCCCAAAGCCCAGGAAATGAATCCACTGCACAGTCGAGATCAGAGGGGGACACATACTTCCCATCCAATGAAATTTTACCGGCATATCTGTCACTTCCTATATAGAATGGAATATCTTCATCATTGATACTTGAAAAACCCGGCCCTGATAATAAATTTTCATTACTGTCAAATCTCGATACTATCGCTGTGTAATTTAACGTTCTCACATCTTCAAGAACCACTAACAAAGCCAGCTTCTTTTCGAAATTTATATCAATGATAGTATGCCGCCTATCTTCTGATTCCGGTATTTTATGAAGCTCTATACCATCTATAGAACATCGCATAAGCTCAGCGGTTGACAGGTATTTATTGGTTGGATAGACAAGCACCCCTTTTTGATCATTGGTTATGGCTATATCTCCACCGGTATTGAACCTGCTTTCCCAGTTATTTATTTGACATAAGACATCACTCTTCCCGTTATCATTGACAACATGGATAATGGACCGTTCTTTTTTATCCATATACATCGTAAAATCACCATAGCGAATGACATTATTTGCACTGGCAGAGCAGGCCATTAAAAAAAGAAGGAAAAGGACGGTTTTACACTTCATCACTGAGAATCTCCTTAGCTGCCTTGGTGGTTTTTTTCCTGTCTTCGATGCCGATGATGCCGCCGTTAATGGCCCGGGTGATACGCTCAGCATCATCATCACCCGGCAATGCACCTTTAACACCATCCACTATTTCTTTGGTTTAATCAGTTTTCCGCCTAACTCTTCAAGCGTGGCCTGGCCGTCAAAAAGCTTCTGACACCTATTATTTATTTCGTCGTCACCCAGCGACTTATCAAAAACCACCTTTTTATTTTTTTGGATATCCCAAAGCCCAGGAAATGAATCCACTGCACAGTCGAGATCAGAGGGCGCGGCATACTTGCCATCTAACGAAATTTTACCGACATACCAGCTATTACCTATGTCGAAAGGAATATCGCTTTTTTTTCCGCTAAAAAAACCCGGACCGGAGAGTAAGTTTTTATTACTGTCAAAACTCGACAGTATTGATGTAAACGTTAATCTCCTCACATCTTCCAAAACCATTAACAAAACCAATTTCTTGTCGAAGTTAACATCGATAATAGTATCCCGCCAGTCATCAGACTGCGGGATTTTATGAAGTCCCACCCCATCAGAATTACACTTCATAAGCTCAGCGGTTGACAGGTATTTATTGGTTGGATAGACAAGCACCCCTTTTTCATCATTGGTGATAGCTATAATGCCCCCTCCTGAATTACGCTTACTTTCTTTGTTATTTATTTTACACGCGACATCGCTGCTTCCATTATCATTAACAATATGGATAACCGATGAGTCCTTTCTATCCATATACATTGTAAAGTCACCATAACGAATGACGTTATTAGTTTCAAAATCAGCTTTTACAGAACAAGTCATAAAAAAAAGCACAAAAAGTACGTTTTTACACTTCATCACTGAGAATCTCCTTAGCTGCCTTGGTAGTTTTTTTCCTGTCTTCGATACCGATGATGCCGCCGTTGATGGCTCGGGTGATGCGCTAAACAACATCATCATCACCCGGCAATGCACCTTTAACACAATCCATTATTTCTTTGGCTTAATGAGCTTTCCGCCTAACTCTTCAAGCGTGGCCTTTCCGTCAAAGAGTTTCTGGCATCTGTCTTTGATTTCGTCGTCACCCAGCGAAGTATCAAAAACCACCTTTTTATTTTTTTTGATATCCCAAAGCCCGGGAAATGAATCCACCGCGCAGTCAATATAATAGGGATAGACATATTTCCCGTTTAACGAAATTTTACCGCCATACCACCCCCCCCCTATATCGAAAGGGACATCGCTATTTTTTCCGCTAAAAAAACCCGGGCCGGAGAGCAAGTTTTTATTACTATCAAAGCTCGATACTATCGCTGTATACGATAAACTCCTTACATCCTCCAGTGCCACTAACAAAACCAGCTTTTGTTTAAAATTTATGTCAATAATAGTATCGAGCTTGTCATCTGATTGCGGCACTTTATGCAGTTCTATACCCCCTACATTGCACTGCATAAGTTCATCAGTTGAGAGATATTTATTGGTTGGATAGACAAGCACCCCTTTTCCATCATTGGTGATAGCTATAATCCCCCCACCTGAACTCCGTTTGCTTTTCAAGTTATTTATTTTACACGCAACATCACTCTTCCCGTTATCATTGACAACATGGATAATGGACCGTTCTTTTTTATCCATATAAATCGTGAAGTCACCATAACGAATGACGTTATTAGTTTCGAAATCAGCTTTTACAAAACAGGTCATAAAAAAAAGCACAAAAAGTACGTTTTTATACTTCATCACTAAGAATCTCCTTAGCTGCCTTGGTAGTTTTTTTCCTGTCTTCGATACCGATAGCACCGCCGTTAATAGATCTTGTTACGCGCTCAACCACCTCATTATCATCTCGCGAGGTGACCCTATCAGAATCCATCATTTTTAAGGTTTTATTTTTAAAGCACACGATATAGAACGCGCCCGTATCAATGCAGTTATAGGGAGTTTCCGTCACTTTGTGCGGGTCATCTATCTGCGGAGGTCTTTTGATCATCCCGGGCAGGTTTTTTCTCCGGTATTGAGGTTCTGTCCACCATGAGGCATCAAAGCTGCTTTTTGATAACCACCCCCGGTATACCCAGTAGCTGGAGTAGGTATCCAGCCCGGTGAGCATTTTAAACCCGCGCCCGCGAAACTTTTGCGCATCCACATCGCCGCAGTTGCCATTTCGCCAGCTGTATGAGCTGGCTATCAACCCACCACTTCGATTGTATTTGGCACCAGAGAAATACACATCTACCTCAGAGACTACCGAACCGTACCAGTGTCCAAGTTCGTTAGATTCATTCTTTTCAGAATCATCCACAATATTCCCACCAAAGTGCCTGCCATTTTTCGTATACTGTTCCTGACTTGATTCCTGCATGGAGAGTAAATAACCCGACTCGACAGCGCCCTGCCCCAAAAAGTGGCTTATTCTGTTGAAGCCCACAAGATTATATTTCCTCATTATCACATTTAGTGAAAATGAATATTCGACCACCTTTTTATTTATTCTGTTAATTTTATCGCTATCTCTAGCACTTGTAGTCGACGTCATCACTTTCTCACTCACCGCACGTTCCAGCCACCCACATTTCCTGAAATGCGCGATAAAGCGCCGCGGGTCAAAGTGCCAGACCCGGCCTGTCGGTATCTGCGCACTGTTCTCCAGCGCCAGTGCCCTGGCCAGCGCCGCCAGTGAACCCCAGTCCTGCTGGCTCATTGGCTCGTCCAGCACGGGATTGGGCTGTTTCAGCCAGCCATAGCGGCTCTCCACCGTATCGATATCCCACTCCAGCGGGAAGTGGCAGACGGTGCGGCTCAGGTCCATACGCCCGGAACCCAGGATCGTCGGGGAGTTGCACTGGCTGTTGGTGTCCTCATCGTCATCCACCAGTCGCCAGCCCGTCCAGTGCGGAAAATCCGCATCGCTGTATTTCTTGATGCTTTCCACCGCCAGATTAACCAGCCCTTTTCCCTGCGGCGTAGTGATCGTCCGCCACAGTGGGGCATCCGCCGGAGTCAGCGTTTCATAACGGGTATTGATCACCCGGCCAAAGCGCAGCAGCTCAAAACCGGCGCTCGGACTGGCGGGGTACAGCTTCAGCGCCTTTTTATACAGGTTATATTCATATTCCTCTCCGTCTGCGTCGACCAGCGCCTCGCCCACCTCATCGTATTTGAGTGAGTCGATAACATTTTTCCTGCGGGTGGTCATGGTGCAGCGCCCCCCGCCCAGAGTCATGGACACGAACAGATCGACCTGCGTCGTCTGTGACGGTTCCTCACTGCTGCGGGTCGGGATCTCGCTGTAAACCGGCGTTCCGGCCGGAATATAAAAGTGCATATCGCCGTAACAGGCGGTGGTGCGCCCGTGCTGGCTGAGATCCAGCTCCGCCGTGTTGCGCCCGGTTATCCTGGCAATATTCTCGTCGTCGCAGAATATCTGGAAGTGTACGGCATTTTTATCGTCCACCATGCCCACCGTTCCCAGCGGGGATTTGCGCTTCACCAGCTGGTCGACGGCAATCGACGGGTCGAGATCCTTGATATGCATATACAGAGAATACCAGGTGATTTTATCCTCCGGCTGGCTGCCCGTTTCGGCCACGTGTTTAATTAGCACGTATCCGTTATCGGTCTTGCCGTTGTAATTCAGCGGCGGATGCTGGCGTTTTGTGATGTCAGAGTGGCGGAAAGAGACAATCCTGCCGTCGGCAATGGTGCGCAGTAACTCAGGACGGCTTCCTGAGTCTGAGTGACGGATATGAACACCGCCGTGCCAGGAACGGTGCGCGTTCAGCGGATAGCCACGTTGAGGATCGACCGGCATCATGCGCTCAATCCACTCTTCATCCGTTTCTGTTTCATTTTTTGTGCGTAAAAATGGGGGACTGATTAACATGGATACATTCCTTTGTTATGACACGGAGAATTTAGAGGAGGGTTCCTTTGCCTCTTCTGGCAGCTCATGCAGGGGCTCTTTTAAACGGTATTTCTGCTGGCGATCGTAATGTCCCGCCCGCGTGCGGTAGTCCCCGAGCGTGGCCGACTCTATCGCGTTGGCATCGAGCGTGATGTAACTGCCGCCGCCGTTCAGCGTGATTTTCTTCTTCGCGATGATTTTGATTTCATCTTCCGTGCTGATGATGCTGATCTCCTGGCGCGCCAGCAGCGCCATCAGGTCGTTCTGCGCCTGCACCTGTACCGGGCCCTGATTGGCAATCAGCTTGATACCCAGTTTCCTGACGAACACGCTCAGCGCCTGGCCCACGCCGATAAACAGATTCTTTACCACGCTGATATCCGCGTGCTTTCCGGCGGTGGCCGTCAGGTTTTCACCCGCCGTCAGCTGCAGGTTATCGCCGCTCGCCAGCGCCATGCCGTCCGGCGCGCTCATCAGAATAACCGACCGCTTCAGCTCGTTCAGCCGCTGCTCCATCAGCGCAATCTGCGCCTGAAGATCCGCCGGGTTGCCCGTGGCGGTCTGCGCATCGGCGGATATCCCCTGCATCTGTTCCCGCGCGCCCTGCAGTAGGCTGATAGCCGGCGCCATCTCCAGCTGCATACCCTGTGCCTTCGGCTGGCCGTCGGCGGTGATGAACAGTCCTTTCTCCGCACGCAGCGTGCCCCAGCTGTCGCTGCGCAGCTCAAACCCTTCGCCGCGCTTCTGCTTCTCGCTGTCCACCAGGTGGCCGAGATTAAGCTGGCTTTTGCCGCCGTACTCGGTGCTGAGCTTGATATGCTCCTGGCCCGCCGTGTCGTCGAGGCGCAGCTTATTGTTCTTCGGCGTGCGCAGCACGTTGCGCTTGTAGTTGCGGATGGTGACGTGGTCGCCGTGCGCCGAGTCGTGCAGCACCCCGGCAATGTACGGGCGGTCCGGGTTGCCGTGCTCAAAGGCTATCGCCACTTCGGTGCCCGCCAGCAGCGGCAGGTGCAGGCCGTAGGTGTCGCCCGCATAGGGGCGCGCCTGGCGTACCCACAGGCTTTCAAAGCCGGTTTCCCAGCCAGCGCGGTCAAACAGCATGTTGACGCGATAGCGCCCGTCGCGGTCAATATGGCCGTAGGCATCGTTCACCGTGGTACTGGTGACGCGCGCCGGCAGGGTTCCCGCCATCACCGGGTGCGGCAGCGGCACCGGGCGGAAGCCGTAGCGGCTGTTGAGCGGGATGCCGTCAAAGGCGGTTTCAAAGCTGCGGTCGCGCCGCGCAGTGCTGACGATGGCGGTGACCAGCACGCCGCTCTGGAATACCTCACTGACGTCCTCCCCGCCGCTGACCCTCAGCTCACTGCCGGGTGCCAGCGCCGGGCTGCTGGTCACTGCCGCCACCCGCGTCTGGCCGTTCAGGTAGCGCTCGTGGCGCAGGCGGGCGTAGAACGCGCCGCTCTCCGGTTCCGGGCTGTGGCTGTAGCCGTCGCCCGGCGTCAGGTAGTTGTCCGCCCAGCGATAGGACTCACCGTAGGTGGTGTCGTCACCGCCGGTGACGTCGGCCTTCACGTTCATATCTTCGAGGGCGTTGCGGTAGTTGTAGTCGCGCCCGCTGACGCTTTTCTCCACCACCGCAAAGCGGCTGGCGAGGTCCCACACCGAGTCGCTGGCCGCGTCGTGCATGCCGGAAGGCGGCACGGCGGGCAGCGTCAGCCCCTGCACGTGGCCCTGCCTGCCGTCGTAAAACTCCACTACGTCGATGTGCAGGCGGGTGTCGGTGGTGAAGCGGAACCAGATGCCGACCTCGCCCAGCAGGCGGGTAATAAACGCCAGGTCGTCCTCGCCGTACTGCATCACCTGCTCGCGGCGCGGGTACGCGTTGTTGAGGGTGAAAACAAAGTCCTGCCCGCGCATCCCGTGGCGCTCGCGCAGGATTTTTTCCACAATCTGCGGCACCGACATATCCTGATAGATGGCGTTCTGACGGCTGCGCGACAGCAGCGCCAGGCGCGGCTGCAGGGTGACGGCGTAGTGGGTCTGGTCGGCGCTGGTGCTGAGGCGCTCAAAGCCGGTCAGCACGCCCTGCACCACGCGCACCGGCTGCTGGATCTTAATGCCCCAGCCCTGGTCAACCGGGGCCTGCAGGGTCAGCGAGGCCGCTTTCATCAGCATCGCCTCGCGGGTGATGGCATGGTCGGCGCTGGTGAACTCAATGCGCCAGCGGAACGGCTCGCTCAGGCGCTCCTCCCCTTTAAACGCCAGCACGTCGGGCCGGGACTGACAGTCACGCACCGCCAGCAGGTGGTGGCTGTGGCTGAAAAAAGAGACCGGGTTTTTGCTCATGGTGATGTCCTTATCTTCCGCTGCCGTGTGCGCGCCGTTACCATAAGAAATATTCATAATTACCGCTGTGGAAAATGAATATCAGGGCAGAGGCAGCTGTACCCTCCATGGGTATTCAGAGATGACTATATAGTAACCAACCTGGCGACTGCAATATTTTGAATGGGGATTTTTTGTCTGATTTTTATAGGTTTTTTCTTATTTGATTGAGTTAACCAGCTGAATGGGATAGCGAAAAACTCATCGGTATTATCGGAACAACTAAAGGATTCGTCAGCAACCAGCATCAGAATAAACAGCATCAACCCGCCAGTATTATCACTTTATGTTAACTGTTTAATGTAATGACCGTCATTGAGGCTGGTTATCGTCACCGGCGTTCGCCATGAATGAATGAGTGGGAAAAATCGCTTCTGGCGGAAAATCAGGGCCTGCTGCCTATCGTTTAAGCATGCTTAAACGATAGGCAGCAGGCCATTTCAAGATAGCAAGAGCATCACGACAGCAGCGCTTTCACCTACTGCATCAGATTTGCCACCTCTTCCGGGCGCGTTCTGCCGCTCCGCTTACCTATTGTTGAACTGAGGATCAGCTGAGGGACCGCACGATGAAGAAAATAGACCGGGCGGGATTTCATCTTGATCGCCCGGCCCTCACACCACAGCGGGTTCAGCTCTTTGCCGACTGAGTTACGCGCGAAGCCCAGATCGAAGCCGATTTTTTATGCGGTTGAAAACAGGGATGTTCCTAATCCAGTTTATGCTGGCGCAGGAAACCTTCACCGCCCAATTGACGCATCTGGCGCAGGATCCACTGCTGGCGCTGGCGCACATAGCCGGATGGCGCATCGGCGCGGAAGCGAATCGGATTAGGCAGTACCGCGGCCAGCAGCGCGGCTTCAGACATGCTTAAGCGGCTGGCTGGCTTATGGAAATAGCGTTGTGAAGCCTCCTCCACGCCAAATACCCCTTTGCCCATTTCCGCCACGTTAAGGTAAACGGTGAGAATGCGGCGTTTGGTCCACACGGTTTCTATCCCCACCGTTAACCCGGCCTCCAGCCCTTTACGTATCCAGCTGCGGCCGTCCCACAGGAACACATTTTTTGCCGTCTGCTGGGACAGGGTCGACGCCCCACGCATTCCGGCCTTCTCACCTTCGCTGTCCAGCACCGACTGGATCGCCGCAACATCAAAGCCCCAGTGGGTCGGGAATTTCTGGTCTTCGGAAGCGATCACCGCCAGTGCCATCCACGGTGATATTTCATCCATCCCTACCCAGTCCGAGTGAGCAACATAGCTCCAGTTGCCGCTAAACCAGGCACCCAGCTGCCGCTCAACCATCACGGCAGAAAATGGCACCGGAAGAAAAGCAAAGGCAATAATGCCGGTAAGCCATAAACCCAGTACGCTGAGAACGAGGCGAAGCAAACCCGATTTGATGCGTGCGGTGACGCTGTTATTACGACGACTCATGCCAGAACCTGTTTTAAAAAATGATTAGTGCGGAAATACACCCGAAATATCCGAATGCCTTTAGTTAAGCGATGTAACTGGAATCGGTTCCATCATGCCAGCTGATTTCGCTCTGTTATGCGCTGGACCTGACACAGGATGAAAGCGTTACCACCTGATTGGTTCGCAGCGCTTATAAATTTCGCCCTGTCGTATTCGAAAACCGATCTGCTACAAAAGAAAATCACTCGCAAATGATGCCGGTTTGACCGTTTTTTCACCCGCGGAGTGACGTCATCGCCATCGGATACCCTGCTGAACGGAGTCAGCTTTTGACTTATGCAGAAAGGCCCACTCAGGATTTGTGCTAGCAGAAACCTAAACGTTTCGGAAAGGCTGTTTAAAAACACCTAAAAACAACCATAAAACATTGAGTTAGTAACACGTATTTGGCCAAATTCCATTACCGCATAAGCTTATGTGAAAATGGCCCTGCGGTAAAAAGTTTGCGTCAATCTGACTGGCGAAAAAAAAAGCACATATGGTCAAAAATAAGACAAATCCGCAATCAATTGCATTCGTTACTTGACTGAGAAGTAAAATTAAGGTCTTCTATTTGCCAAGGCTGCTCCACATCACACATTTTAATGAATCTGGTAACATGTGATGTGAGATTTGCTAGAGTAGTCCCTGAGCTTATTAGTGGTTCACCCAATACCAAATCTGCGCTCCCGACGATTCCTATCAGAATAGCGCAGGTTTCCAGTTTCCCTGGTGTTGGCGCAGTATTCGCGCACCCCGGCCTCGGTCGGGGTCATTTTTTTTCAGCATCCGTAACCCATTGACGCAGTACTTCAACGTCATTGCGCCACTCCTGTTTCAGCTCATCAATCCACTCCTGCACGTTATCCCACCATGCTGGCAGTTCCGGGCTTTGAATCTGTTTGGCAATCTGTTGTAAGTGAGTCAGACCGACCGATCCTGCAGCCCCTTTGATCTTGTGGCCCTCTTCGGCAATCCCTTTCTGATCGCGCGCCATCATGTTGGAATCCAGCACCTCCAGATAGCCCGGCATCATCTGCTCAAACATCTCCAGACTCTGATGGATCAACTTCGGCCCGACCAGTTCGATATATTGCTCAAGCATTGGCACATCCAGCAGCGCCAGCTGTTTCTCATCCATGTCAATCTCCGTTGGGGTTGGCAGCTCGACTTCCTGATAATCCCAGTATTTTTTGATCATCGCCGTCAGCGCAGGCACCGCCAGCGGTTTGCTCAGCACATCGTCCATGCCGGCATCCAGGTATTCACGCTTGTCCTTGAGCACGTTAGCGGTCAGCGCCACCAGCGGCGGCAGCTGCTCACCCGCGTGGAGCCGATGAATAGCACGCGCCACGTCCAGCCCGGTCATGTCCGGCAGCTGGATATCCAGCAGCACCAGGTCAAATTCATCCGGGTTGAACATATCCAGCGCCGCCTGGCCGGTCATCGCCACTTCCACGCTGTTGCCGAGCTTCTCCAGCACGGAGCGCGCGACGACCACGTTCAGCTCAATATCTTCTACCAGCAGCACATGCAGCGCAGGCAGCGGCAGGTCGTCTTCCGGCTGCTCATCCTCCACCTGTTCCGCGATACGCGGGGCGTTCAGCGTCAGGGTAAAGCAGGAGCCCTGGCCCGGGGCGCTACGCACGCTGATGTCTCCGCCCATGCTCTGCGCCAGGCGGCGGGATACGGCCAGCCCGATGCCGGTTCCGGTCGCCGGTTTGCCGCCGCGCTGATCCTTCACCTGGTAGTACATCGCGAAGATCTTATCCTGCTCGTCTTGCGGGATGCCCATGCCGGAGTCTTCAACCTCAAAGCGCAGGCAGTCATCCTCCAGGTAGCCAACGCGCACCACAATTTCGCCCTGCTGGGTAAATTTCACCGCGTTGCCGATCAGGTTCCACAGGATCTGACGCAGGCGCGTGCCGTCGGCAATAATTTTGTGCGGCAGCGGCAAGTCAGGCGCCAGTACAAACTTCAGCCCTTTCGGCTCCGCCAGCAGGCCGGAGAGGTTTTCCAGATCGGCGAGGAAGCCGGTGAAGTCGATCGGCTGGTTATCCAGCTGCACTTTGCGCCGCTCGATTTTATCCATCTCAATCACGTCGTTGAAAATATTGCCGAGGGTGATCGCCGAGACGTGGATAGTTTTGAGGTATTTCAGCTGTTCCTGATTGAGATCGGTATCCAGCAGAATGCGGCTCAGACCGACAATGCCGTTAAGCGGCGTACGCAGCTCGTGGCTAATCGTAGAGATAAAGGTGGTCTTTTCCCTACTGGCGTTCTCTAACGCATCCTGATAGCGCTTACGCTCGGTTATATCGCGTCCAAAGCCCATCAGCCCACTGCGTTTGCCCACGCGATCGTAATAAGGCACTTTGCGGATCTCAAAACAAGCCTTGCGCCCGTCAGGATACTGCAACCACTGCTCGTAGGTCAGGGAGACGTTGTGGCGGAACACTTTTTCGTCCGTTTCCAGCACTTTGGTGGCGGCATCGTCGTCATACACCTCTTTGGGTGTCAGGCCGATTAACTGCTTCTCACTTTTGCCGGTCAGCAGCTCCATCGCCCGGTTACAGCCGGAAAACTGCTGATCGCTGTTACGATAGAAAACCAGGTCGGGGGAAGCATCAAGGAACGAGCGAAGAAAGGAGGATTGCTGTTCCAGCTCAATCTGCGCCTCTTCACGCCGCGCCATCTCCTCTTTCAGCCGGGTCATCACCTGCAGGCGCGCCTCTTCGGCTTTGATACGGTCGGAAATCTCCTGATTGAGCTGGGTGATATTGCCCTGCATCTGCTGGTTCAGCTCAAGGTCGCGATTACGCATCTCCTCCAGCTTATCCACCAGCCGTGACAGGCGCTGGCGCGACTCCTCCAGCTGCTCCACCACCACCGAGAGGAAATAGACCGCCCACGGGGTGATCAGCAGGCCGAAAAACACCGATCGCACCATATCAATGCTTTCGACGTGGCCGCGCAGCACCATGGTGACGGCCATCTGCACAATCATCGCCAGCACCACCAGCGCAGAGGCCAGCAGCAACGAGAAGCGCACCAGCCCCAGCTTCACCATCAAATCAACGTAGTACTGCGCTAATAAACGAATTTGTTTCATAAAGGATCCCTTCCGCCTGATAGCCGCAATCATACCGGAATTGGACAAAAGACCAACGCACGATTGACCGCAGGACACTGCCAGCAGCTGCACGGTAATAGTGCAGCACCACCCACAGGCGGCGGCCGCTTATGGCGGGATTATCGTCGCCGTCGGGCAACGGCTGCGGATCGCTGTTATCCCGCGCCAGGCACGCATTTCGTACGGATCAAAAAAGTTACGCCTTCGCATATTGACTAAATTTTATAACTGCATAATCTGTAGGGCCGCTGCCAGTTCGCCGCGCCATTCTCAGATGATGTTTTTCTTAGCGATGATGGAAATCACTCGCCTTCTTTTGTCTCATCCAAACGAATAACCATTCACAATTCATGAAATATTAATCACACCTGGCATGATTAATTTTACTAATGACACCCCCTATTTTATTCAAATAACCCCACTAATTAAAAACAGTGCGTTCCTGCGGTTATACTCATTCTTACAGCACATTCTGCTGCCATTGCCTCCGGCACCAGCATGGTGCAGAGATTTGGCGCCTGCCCTATAGTGAGTCAGCTCACACTTCGCCCCCTGACAACTCCTGTTGAACAGCGTTAAAAATGGTGTTGATAACCATATATATCAATAAGATAACTCACACAAAGCGTCAAAAAGCATAAGTAAGAACGCTATTTGACCTGAGTACGCTTTACCGATAAGTTGGAAATCCGCTGGAAGATTTCCTCAGGGGTCAGCGTCCTGGCATATCTATGCAGCAACCAGACTCCCTTGTGATGCAAGTTATCTCCACCCAGAGACCCGGAATTAAAGTGAGCGGTCCCCTTCAAGGATGTTTTAGAAAATATCTGGCGAAGGATGCCCGGATTCACGGTGTCCGTAACAAACAGCGGCAAAAATAGGATACAGAGCCTGGAGAGATGCCGAGCGCCCTCTGTGCCTGAAGAATAGTGGTAATGTCAAAGCAGTTAAGGAGGCCCTCGATGTCCAACTCAAAACCTTATCCTTATGGACTGTACGATCCATCAAAAGACAGTGACAGTTGTGGTGTGGGTTTCATTACTCGTAAGGACGGCGAGCAAACTCATGAGGTTCTGCAAATGGCGCACAGCGCACTCTGCACCGTACCTCACCGTGGAGGCATGTCTGCTGAAGGCGTCGGTGACGGAGCCGGGGTGAACGTTGACCTCTCTCTGCACTTCTTCCGCAAAGTCACCGGGCTGCCGTTAGAGGCCGGTCGCTTTGGCGTGGGTAACTTCTTCGTACCGAAAGATGCTGCGCTGCGTGCCAACGCCGAGCGTCTGGTAGAAGAGACGCTGGCCACTTATGATCTTGCCATTATCATTAAGCGTGACATGCCGCTGGATACCAGCGTGCTGCGCCCGGCGGCGATCCCGTTCCAGCTGCCTATCGTGCAGTGGGTGTTTACTGCCCCGGCCGATATCACCAACCAGATCGAATTCGAGAAGCGCATCTATCGCGCGCTGCTGGACATCGAAGCACGCGCCTTTACCGAAAGCGAATTTGGCGGTCTGTATCCGCTGTCGCTCTCTTCGCGCACTCAGGTATTTAAAGCACGCCTGAACTCAAACGAAGTGATCCCCTATTTCCAGGATCTGACCGATGCCGATCATCAGGTGCGCGGTCTGTTCTTCCATACCCGTTTCTCGACCAATACCGACCCGCATACCACCATGGCGCAGCCGTTCCGCCTGATGGCGCACAACGGCGAGCTGAATACCGACCGTAAAAACCGCATTGCGGAGTCGGCGCTGGCGCTGGCCCGTGGCAAGAAGATTGTGCGCCCGAAAGGCCAGTCCGACAGCTCACGCCTTGACCAGAGCATCCACAGCCGCCTGATGGAAGATAACCTCGACCTGATCACCGCCGTGGTCTCAATGATGCCGCCTGCGTGGGAAAATGACCCTTCACTGTCTGCGGAAGTGCGCGCGATGCTGGAGTACTTCTCCCTGTATGAAGAGAAGAATGACGGCCCGGCTGCGCTGATCTTCGGCAACGGTGAAGTGATTGGTGCCCGTCTGGACCGCCTGGGCCTGCGCCCGCTGCGTTCCGTTGAAACCGCCGAGTACATCGGTGCTATGTCTGAAGCCGGTCAGATCGCCTTCCCACCGGAGAGCGTGCTGCGCCGTGGCCGTATCGAAGCGGGCGGGATGCTGTATTACGATCACCGTGAAAAGCGCAGCTACACCACGCTCGAAGCGCTGGAAAAACTGGCAGCGGTGGCGGATTACCCGGCGCTGCTGGCACAGTCGCGCGTCACCCTGGAAGAGCTGCCGGTGATCCCGGCGGAGCAGCAAGGCTCCCCACTGCGTTATAGCGGCGACCTCAAAACCTATCAGCGTTTTGTGGCGTACTACTACAACCAGGAAAGCTTCAAGTTCATGATGGACCCGATGCTGACCACCGGCGCAGAGAAAATCTCCGCGATGGGCTACGGCAACGCCATCAACGCCCTGTCCGACCACGAAGGCGGCATGGCGCACTACTTCTCCCAGCGCTTTGCGCAGGTGACTAACCCGCCGCTCGACTCCATTCGTGAAGCCGACGGCATGACGCTGCGCGTGGCGCTGGGTGCCAAACCGCACCTCGGCCGCAGCAAAGGCAAGCAGATCGTGGTACCAAGCCCGATCCTGACCCACCTGGATATGCTGCAGCTGCGTGAGCAGACCGTTGCTCCGTACAAACGCTTTGAGATGCTTTACACCCCGGTAATTGGCGTGGACCCGCTGAATCGTGCCGCCAATGCGGACGCGCTGGAAAAAGCCATCGACGATTTAGCCCAGGAAGTGGTCGATTTCGCCCGCGAACAGGGCGGCATCGCGGTGATCACCGACCGCCACATCTCCTCAACCCGCGCCAGCATTCCCATGCTGCTGATGGTTTCCGCCATTAACCAGCGCCTGGTGCAGGAAGGTCTGCGCCTCGACGTTTCGCTGGTGGTGGAGAGCGGCCAGAGTATCTCGTCACACCATATCGCGGCCACCCTTGGGTTTGGCGCTTCCGCGGTCTATCCGCTCGGCGTGCAGATGCGTGCGGAAGAGAAGTACGGTGAAGGCGAAGGCGGCAACAAAGCCTTTAAACGCTATGCCAAAGCCGCAGAAAAAGCGCTGATGAAAACCATGGGCAAAGTCGGCCTGTGTACCGTTGAGAGCTATAGCTGCGGTGAGTTCTTCGAGCCGAACTTCCTTGATACTGAAGATCGCGTGCTGAAGAAGTACTTCCCGAACATCAAGACCCCGGTCGGCGGCGCAGGTTTTGCCAGCATCGCGCAGATGGCGGTGGACTGGCATCAGAGCGCGTTGCGCATTCAAGGCGAAAACGAAGTGCCGCTGCTAGGCCTGTTTAAAGAGCGCGCGGAAGGGGCCGGCCACTCCTACGGCACCATCGCCGTGCGCACCTTCATCGATATGACCGAGCAGCCGATCCGCTTCGCCGACAAGCCGCGTGAGGAGGATAACTTTATCCGCCTGATGACGCTGGCCAAGCTGGATAACGCTTTTAACATCAAAGCCAAATCCTTTAAGGACAGCAGCTTTGAGCGCATCCCGAACGAGGTGATCGATAACTTTGCTATCACCCCGGACTATCGTCAGTTCTCCAGCCTGATGCTGGAAGAGCGTAAACGCCGTCCTGCGGCGCTGCGTGACATTCTCGCCTTCCCGGCGGACCTGACCCACGTCGACAGCGAAGCCGAATTTACCCGTAAGCTGGGCCGTTACTCGCTGGTCAACAATGGCTTTGCGGTGCGCGGTATGGTGTGCCAGGCGGTCGAAGGCCGTGAAGGCCAGTTCACGCTGCGCCTGACCGATGCCATCGTCGGCCTGAAAAGCGAGCACGATCGCCTGACCACCCTGTCCGGCGTGCTGAAAAAACGCTTCGGTGATGCCATTGAGCACAGCGAAATCAGCGCGGACGCGCTGCACATTAGCGCTAACGGCAAGGCGGCTGACTACCTGTCGCGCATCTTCACCATCTCTGCGGCGCTGCCGCTGAGCGAAGTGCAGCCTGCGCATGAAATTACCCGTACCTTTGCCTCCGGTGCGATGAGCCACGGCGCGCTGGTGGCTCCGGCGCATGAGGCGGTGGCGCACGGCACCAACATGGTTGGCGGCATGAGCAACTGCGGCGAAGGCGGCGAGCACTACTCGCGTCACGGCACCATTCGCGCTTCACGCATCAAGCAGCTGGCTTCCGGCCGCTTTGGCGTCTGGGCAGCCTATCTGGCGGACCCGATGCTGGAAGAGCTGGAGATCAAGATCGGCCAGGGGGCAAAACCGGGCGAAGGTGGTCAGTTACCGGCGGCGAAAGTCACCGTTGAGATCGCCGCTGCGCGCGGGGGCACACCGGGCGTTGAGCTGGTTTCACCACCGCCGCACCACGATACCTACTCCATCGAGGATCTGGCACAGCTGATCCACGACTGTAAAGCGGCGCGCGTGCGCGTGATCGTGAAGCTGGTGTCATCCGAAGGTATCGGCACCATCGCGGTTGGCGTGGCGAAAGCCGGCGCCGATGTGATTAACGTCGCGGGTAACACCGGCGGCACCGGTGCGGCTTCCGTCACCAGTCTGAAATACACTGGCCGCGTGGCGGAAATCGGCATCGCCGAAGTTCACCAGGCGCTGTGTGCCAACGGCCTGCGCGAAAAAGTGCTGCTGCGCTGTTCCGGCGCTCAGCAGACCGGTAGCGACGTGGTGAAATCCGCGCTGCTGGGCGGCGACAGCTTCGAGTTCGGTACCACCGCGCTGATGATGCTGAAGTGCGTGATGGCGAAAAACTGTAACGTGAAATGCCCGGCCGGTTTAACTACCAACGCCGAAGCGTTTGACGGCGATCCACGCCAGCTGGCGCAGTACTTCATCAACGTCGCACACGAAGTGCGTGAAATGCTGGCGCGCCTCGGCCTGCGCTCTCTGCGCGAAGCGCGTGGACGCTCTGACCTGCTGCACCTGATGGATCATCCGCTGGAAGTCGGCAAGCTGGATCTGCGCGCCATGTTAACCGTGGTGCCGGAGCTGAAAATTGCCCGCCCGGTCTATCTGGAAAAAGATTTCGAGCTGGACGATAGCTGGGTCGAGCTGGTGAAAGATCAACTGGTCAACCAGGGATCGACCGCGATCGCTCTTGGCGATGGCATCATCCTGAACAACCGTAATAAGAGCGTCGGTGGCCAGCTGGCGATTGATATTGAACGCCTGCTGAACCATCAGCTGGATGCGGAGCAGCTGAGCGCTATTCCGGCAGCCCTGCTGGACGATCGCGGTCGCCGTTATCTGGCGCCGGGTACCGTCACCATCGCCACGTCCGGCTCTGCCGGTCAGTCTTACGGCGTGTTCTGCAATGACGGCATGCGCCTTGAGCACTACGGCACCTGTAACGACGGTGTCGGCAAAGGCCAGTGCGGCGGTGAAATCGTGGTGATGTCGCCTGGCGGCGGCTCGCAGGATGCAGAGGGCAACGTGCTGGTCGGTAACTTCGCGCTGTTCGGCGCCACCGGCGGGCGTCTGTTTGCTCAGGGCCAGGCGGGTGACCGCTTCGCCGTGCGTAACTCCGGTGCCACGGCGGTCGTCGAAGGCGTCGGTGATTTCTGCTGCGAATATATGACCAACGGCGCAGTGCTGAACCTCGGCACTTACGGTACCGGCTTCGGCAACGGGATGAGCGGCGGCTTCGCCTATCAGTATGACCCGTACGGCACGCTGGCGGGTTCCGTGGCGGCTGACTCGGTGATGCTGGGTTCGATCACCGATGACAACGAGATGGCGCGCGTACACAAAGACGCGGTGCTGACGATGCTGAACTGGCATCTGGAAGCGACCCGCTCGCCGCGTGCGCAGTGGCTGCTGGATCACTGGGAAAGCGAGAGTCAGCATTTCGTCTACGTGATGCCGCGCTCCCTGCTGCTCTACCAGGACGGCGCTGAGATCCTGAAAGCCAAGACCCGTAAGGATCTGCTGGAGGAGCTCTCTACCGCGCTGGCCGGTCACCAGGTGGCGAAGTTTAAAGCGGCATGGCGCGATGGCAAGGCGATCGCTAACGGTGCGGTTCCGGGCTACGGTGCCACCGACACCCCTGAAATGCTGGTGCTGCTGAACAACTACACCGTGCTGAGTTCGGCACAGCAGCTGGCGCTCTCCCGCCTGCCGAAAGGCACGCCGGTGCAGGACCCAGCCGTTGAGAAAGCGGTGCGCAACCTGCTGATGACGGAAGATTTCACCCTGATCAGCAAGCTGCAGCGCCACGGTCGTGCGGCGATTGAAAGCTACAGCGACGAAGAGCTTTCCTGCCTGATTGGCGCCAAGCGTATGTCGGATTATAAAGCCGCCCTGACGCAGCGTAATATCCGCTCCATGGACAGCCTGGCAACCTATGGCTGGATCATGTATCAGGATGCCTGTAACAGGGAAGTGCTGGGACGTCTGCCTGACTTTGAAGAGCTGTTTGCGCGCGCTGCACTGCCAGAACTGGCGGCGGCGGTTGGCAAATTAGCCTGATAAATAATGAGAACGGGATTGAGTAGATAAAAGCGATGAAGATTCCTTATATTCCTGAAGATGCGCCATTCAATGGCGAACAGAAATTTTGGCTGGCGGGCTTTCTTGCCGGGTTACATTCACGCCTGCTGGTGCTGGAAAACCAGCCGCAGGCGGCAAGCGGGGCAGCGTCGGCTGCCAACACCCAGCTGCATATCCTGTTTGGTTCACAGACCGGTAATGCTGAAGCCTTAGCGCAGAGCGCGGCGAAAGCCGCCCGCGCCAAAGGTCTGGTGCCCGTGGTTCAGGGGCTGGGCGAGGTAGATATCGAAGTGTTCGCTACCATGCGTCACGTGCTGGTGATCACCTCAACCTACGGTGAAGGCGAGATGCCGGACAACGCCCAGCTGTTCTGGCAGGCAATTTCTGCCAGCACCGCGCCGCGCCTTGAGCAGATGCACTTCGCGGTTCTGGCTATCGGTGATACCGGCTACGATGGCTTCTGCCAGGCGGGTAAATTTATTGATATGCGCCTGGAGCAGCTGGGTGCGAAACGCGTTTACGACCGCATTGACTGCGACATCGACTTTGAAGAGCCGTCCAACGAGTGGATTGCCGCTTCCATGCCTCAGTTTGCCGCCAGCGCCGGCAGCAGCGGCACAGCGCTGGAGAGCGCTCCGGAAGCGCCGGTCATTCCGGGCAGCAACAAGAATAACCCGTATGCGGCAGCGCTGGCGACCAACAAGCGTCTGTCCGGTGAAAACTCCGGTAAGGACATCCGTCACTTCGAGTTTGACCTGACCGACAGCGGGCTGAAGTACGAAGCGGGCGACGCGCTGGGGGTGATCCCGGTGAACGAACCGGCGCTGGTTAACCTGCTGCTGACGCAGCTGAAATCCGACTACGACACGCCGGTTCCTGGCTTCGAACGTAGCCTGGGTGATCTGCTGACCTATCAGTTCGAGATCTCCGAGCCTTCGCGCAAGCTGATCGAATGGGTCGGCAAGAACACCACCAATCAGGAACTGCGCCACGTCCTGCAGCACGATGACAAAGATGCGCTGGGCGTGTGGCTGTGGGGCAAAGATACCCTCGACCTGCTGCAGCTCGACGTCACCCGTGCGCTGAGCATTCCTGAGTTCGTTGCCCTGCTGCGCCCGTTACAGCACCGCGCTTACTCCATCTCCTCCAGCCAGAAGGCGCACCCGAATCAGGTGCACCTGACGATTGCCTCCGTGCGCTACCACAGCGCCGGACGTGCGCGCAGCGGCGTGTGCTCGACCTACCTGGCCGAACGCGTGAAGCGCGGTGAGAAGCCGGCGATCTTTATCTCGCCAAATAAAGCGTTCCGCGTGCCGTCCAACGGTGATGCGCCGTTGATCATGATTGGCCCGGGCACCGGTATCGCGCCGTTCCGCGCCTTCCTGCAGGAGCGTGATGCGCTGGGTGCCAAAGGCAAAAACTGGCTGTTCTTCGGTGACCAGCATCAGGAACACGACTACATCTATCAGGACGAGCTGAGCAGCTGGAAAGAGAAAGGTTTACTGACCCGCCTCGACCTGGCGTTCTCCCGCGATCAGGCTGAGAAGATTTACGTGCAGACCCGCATGCTGGAACAGGGCGCAGAGCTGTTTGCGTGGCTGGAAGAGGGTGCTTACTTCTACGTTTGTGGCGATGCATCACGCATGGCAAAAGACGTCGATAAGGCGCTGTACCAGGTGATTACTCAGTTTGGTGGCATGTCTGCGGAGCGTGCAGCCGACTACGTTGACCAGCTGAAGAAAGAGAAGCGTTACCTGCGCGACGTGTATTAAGCCTTCGCAGCATAAAAAAAACGGGCCTGACGGCCCGTTTTTTATTTCACGACGCGTAACGCCGGACGACCACCGCGCGGCGGCGGCTCATCGTCAGGACCGTTGTCGTCATCCTGACCGCTGTCGTCAGGACGATCGCCATCGATAACCGACATCACCGTTTCCGGTGCGCTATCCTGCGCATCAGCGGCATCGTACTCGCCCGCCTCTTCATACGCTGGCTCTGGCTCAAACATCGTTCCTGCGCCGTTTTCACGCGCGTAGATCGCCAGCACCGCCATTAACGGCACGGAAACCTGACGTGGAACGCCGCCGAAACGCGCACTAAAGCGCACTTCGTCATTGCCAAGCTCAAGGTTGCCCACGGCACGCGGCGCGATGTTCAGAACGATCTGGCCATCACGGGCATATTCCAGGGGCACCATAACACCCGGCAAATTAATGTCTACGACCAGATGCGGCGTGAGATTGTTGTCGAGCAACCACTCATAAAAAGCGCGCAGCAGATAGGGACGACGTGCGGTAAGTTGAGACATTTCCATCGTAATCAGCCCCGCGTTTGCAGGCGCATTTCGCGTTCCGCTTCCGTCAGGGAAGCCAGGAAGGAATCACGCTCGAAGACACGCGTCATATAGCCTTTCAGCTCTTTCGAACCGGCACCAATCAGCTCAATGCCCATCTGTGGCAGACGCCACAGCAGTGGGGCCAGGTAGCAATCTACCAGGCTAAACTCTTCGCTCATAAAGAACGGGGTGCGGGCGAACAGAGGTGCGATGGCCAGCAGCTCTTCACGCAGCTGCTTGCGCGCCGCTTCCGCTTCCTGCGCCGTGCCGTTTTCGACTTTACGCATCAGGCTGTACCAGTCCTGCTCGACGCGGTGCATCATCAGGCGGCTTTCACCACGCGCAACCGGATAAACCGGCATCAGCGGTGGATGCGGGAAACGTTCGTCCAGATACTCCATGATGATGCGCGATTCATACAGCGTCAGCTCGCGATCAACGAGGGTGGGTACGGTACGGTACGGGTTGAGGTCGATCAGATCCTGCGGCAGGTTATCCGTTTCAACCTGCTCGATCTCGACACTAACACCCTTCTCAGCCAGGACAATACGTACCTGATGGCTGAAAATGTCAGTCGGACCAGAAAACAGCGTCATTACCGAACGTTTGTTGGCAGCGACAGCCATGTAAACCTCCAAGTTTATCGAGAAAATTACTGCGAATAGCCATCCACGCGGCGACTCATTATTGCCATCAGCCCGAAGTTTGACCGATCGTCCATTGCACAGGATACCAGCGTCATTGCCCGGCCAATGGGCACAAAGTGACACACAGTTTACCAGATTTTAGCCAGCTTGTGGGGAGCGGAGTGTCGAATTGCGGGGGAAAATAACAAAGCCGTGGGTGTTTCGCGCTTTTTGTACAGGCAGGAAATAAAAAACCCGGCGCCAGGCACCGGGTTTTCCGATAATCGTTTCTGCGTGAGCAGGAAAAATTAACGTTTGGAGAACTGAGGACGACGACGTGCTTTACGCAGACCGACTTTCTTACGTTCAACTTTACGAGCATCACGAGTAACGAAGCCTGCTTTACGCAGTTCGCCACGCAGGGACTCGTCGTACTCCATCAGAGCGCGTGTGATACCGTGACGGATCGCACCAGCCTGACCAGAGATACCACCACCTTTAACAGTGATGTACAGATCGAATTTACCTACCATGTCCAGCAGTTCCAGCGGCTGACGAACTACCATGCGGGCAGTTTCACGACCGAAGTACTGTTCTAATGAACGCTGGTTGATAACGATGTTACCGCTACCCGGCTTAATAAAGACGCGTGCGGAAGAGCTTTTGCGGCGACCAGTGCCGTAGTTTTGATTCTCAGCCATTGCCTGTAATCCCGATTAAATGTCAAGAACTTGCGGTTGCTGTGCCGCATGGTTGTGCTCGTTGCCCGCGTAAACTTTCAGTTTACGGTACATAGCACGGCCCAGCGGACCCTTTGGCAGCATGCCTTTAACCGCGATTTCAATCACGCGTTCAGGACGGCGAGCAATCATCTCTTCGAAGGTCGCTTGCTTGATACCACCGACGAAACCGGTGTGATGGTAATACACTTTATCGGTACGCTTGTTACCGGTTACGGCAACTTTTTCTGCGTTCAGAACGATAATGTAATCACCAGTATCAACGTGCGGAGTATATTCCGCTTTGTGCTTACCGCGCAGGCGACGAGCCAATTCAGTCGCTAAACGACCTAATGTTTTGCCTGTTGCGTCAACAACATACCAGTCACGTTGGACCGATTCTGGCTTAGCTGTAAAAGTTTTCATCTAAAAGCTTACCCAAATTAAGTTACACGTTGGTGAAATCCCAAACGCTTGAATAAACGGTTGGAGCTCACACGACCATCTTGACCAGTAAGCCCACCCCTTCGGATAGAGTTACTGGAACACAAAGAGTTTTGGGAAAAAAACCTTTGCTGTAACGTGGGGTCGCAAGATTATAGAGAAGTCGCCCAAAAAGATCGAACGTTTTCTGCGATAAAATCCTCATCCCGCCACGCCCATTCAAGTTTCAGGGCAAATGCGGCAGTCGCAGATACTCTTCACTCTGCATTTCCTGCAGACGGGATACGCAGCGTTGATACTCAAACTTCAGCCGCGTGCCCTGATAAATCTCGTACAGTGATGCTTCCGCCGAGACCACCAGCTTGACGTGCCGCTCGTAGAATTCATCCACCAGCGCCAGAAATCGCCGTGCCTGGTCTTCGGTCTTGTAAATCATCACCGGCACATCATACAGCAATACGCTGTGAAAACGGCGCGACAGTTCAATATAGTCGTGCTGGCTGCGCCCTTCCCCACACAGCGCAAGGAAACTCATCGCCACAACGCCCTCAGCCACGCCCAACGTGGGCAGCTTACGGTGATTAATCTCCAGCGGTTCATGGGCTTGACGCGGTTTTCCCGCCAGCGCCACGAACATCCGCTCCATCTCTTTGGCGGTCTCTTCACCGAGCGGCGTCATCCACAGATGCGCCGAGGTTAGCGTGCGCAGGCGGTAATCGATACCGGCATCAACATTCATGATTTCGCAGTGCTGCTTGATCATCTCAATCGCAGGTAGAAAACGTGCGCGCTGCAAACCGTTACGATAGAGATCGTCCGGCGGAATATTTGACGTGGCGACCAGGGTGATGCCACGGCTGAACAGCGCTTCCATCAATGTGCCGAGCAGCATCGCATCGGTGATGTCTGAGACAAAAAATTCGTCAAAACACAGCAGGTCGGTTTCTGCCTTGAAGCGGTCGGCGACAATCTGCAGTGGGTCACTCTGCCCCTGCAGTTCTGTCAGCTCCTGATGCACGCGCAGCATAAAGCGATGAAAGTGCAGGCGCTGCTTACGCTCACCAGGAATCGACTGAAAAAACATATCCATCAGCCAGGTTTTGCCGCGCCCAACGCCGCCCCACATATAGAGACCGCGCGCCGGTGCCTGGACCGTCGATTTGCTTTTGCCCATCAGCTTATTGAGCTTGCCAAACAGACCGCCGCTGGCGGCAGACGCAGGAGGGCTAACACGGCTTAACGCCTGCCAGATACCGTCTAAGCGGGTCATGGCGGCGCGCTGAACTTCATCGGGCTGATACTCGCCGTTTTCCAGCGCTTGCTGATAGCGCAACAGCGGGGACATCGTTTGCATAATTGAGTCACATTCCCTGAAAAAAAGGCCTATGCCGGTGTTGATCGTCGAAAAAAAAGTCGTTCTACACTAAGCGAAGCTGCCGCAGGATTCCACTTCCAATACATTAGCGGTTATAGTGGCTGGTATCAGATGGAAAAGCCCTACGTAACAACGAAGACTATATGGGAGTCATTATGACCTGGGAATACGCGCTTATTGGGTTAGTAGTTGGGATTATTATTGGCGCGGTAGCAATGCGTTTCGGCAACAAAAAACTGCGCGAGCAACGCAGCCTGCAGTACGAGCTGGAAAAGAGCAAGGCAGAGCTGGCGGATTATCGTGAAGAGCTGACTAACCATTTTGCCCACAGCGCCGAGCTGCTGGACAACATGGCACGCGACTACCGTCAGCTGTATCAGCATATGGCGAAAGGTTCTAATGACCTGCTGCCAAACCTGCCGGGTGAGAAAAACCCGTTTGCTTATCAGCTGACAGAATCAGAAGCGGATAACGACCAGGTGCCGGTAGAGATGCCGCGTGACTACCCGGACAGCGCCTCTGGCCTGCTGCGTGGCGAGCGCGCTACCAAATAATCATCTTCGTGGGGTGCCAGCCACCCCACGTTTCAAGCACCGTTCAGTTCACTGCAAGACACATACAGCCTGCCATTTTGGCGATGGGCATCATTTCCCTGCTAGCGAGAGTTTGCTTCCGATGAAGAACAAATTATTTCTGTTAAGCGCATTAGCATTGAGTGTCGGTGTCAATATGGCCACAGTCCCTGCGGCTGTGGCTGCTCTTCCTGGACAGATTCAGGGCCAGCAGGTGCCGAGCCTGGCACCAATGCTGGAGAAAGTTCTGCCGGCCGTCGTCAGCGTTCACGTTGAAGGGACAGAAAAAGAGAGCCAGCAGCAGATCCCCGACCAGCTAAAACGCTTCTTTGGTCAGGATGGAGAGGAAGGTGCCCCCGGTGACGATAAGTCGCAGGAGTTTGAAGGGCTGGCCTCCGGGGTGATTATCGATGCCGCCAAAGGCTATGTGCTGACCAACAACCACGTGGTGAATGGCGCAGATAAAATCAGCGTGCAGCTGAGCGATGGTCGCGAATTCACGGCCAAGCTGGTCGGTCACGATGAGCAGACCGATATCGCACTGCTCCAGTTGATCGATGCGAAGAATCTGACCCAGATAAAAATTGCTGACTCTGACCAGCTGAAGGTCGGGGACTTTACCGTGGCCATCGGTAACCCGTTTGGCCTGGGACAGACGGCCACCTCGGGGATCGTGTCGGCGCTCGGCCGCAGCGGTCTTAACCTTGAGGGGCTGGAAAACTTTATTCAGACCGATGCCGCGATTAACCGCGGTAACTCCGGCGGTGCGCTGGTGAATCTTAACGGTGAGCTGATCGGGCTGAATACGGCCATCCTTGCGTCAAGCGGCGGCAATATCGGCATTGGCTTTGCGATTCCAAGCAATATGGCGATGGGTCTGGCCCAGCAGCTGATCCAGTTTGGTGAAGTGAAACGCGGCCAGCTGGGCATCAAGGGCACTGAGATGACCGCCGATATGGCGAAAGCCTTTAAGGTTGATATCCAGCACGGCGCCTTCGTCAACGAGGTGCTGCCGCAGTCGGCGGCCGCGAAAGCGGGGATTAAAGCGGGCGATATCATTACCAGCGTCGACGGTAAAAACGTTGCTAACTTTGCTGAACTGCGGGTGAAAATCGGCACCACGCCGCCGGGCCAGGAAGTGAAAGTGGGCCTGCTGCGTGACGGTAAACCGGTCACGGTCACCGTTAAGCTGGATAACAGCAGCCAGACGACCGCCAGTGCCGAACTGATGACCCCAGCGCTGCAAGGGGCCACCCTGAGCGACGGCGCGGCCAAAGATGGCACCAAAGGTGTCAAAGTCGACGAGGTGGCGAAAGCGACTCCGGCGGCGCAGTTTGGCCTACAGAAGGATGATGTGATCGTTGGCGTTAACCGCACGCCGGTACAGAATCTGGCAGAGCTGCGTAAACTGCTGGAGACCAAACCGGATCTGCTGGCGCTGAGCATCATGCGCGGCGATGAGAATATCTATCTGCTGCTGCGTTAACCCTGCCACGCGGACACAGGCTACTGTGTCCGCGTAACTCATGCTATCCTGCCAGTCGTTTATTCATACACTGCCTAAAACCATGTTTCCTAAACTTTTGCGTTCAGCGATCTTCGGCCTGATTGTGGCCGCTATCCTTCTGGTAGCCGTGCCGGGCCTGCGGCTGGGCAGCGATCTGCTGTCTACTGCCGACGACAGCGCCGATCTTCAGCCGGTCAGCTACAACGCGGGGGTAAAACGCGCCGCGCCTGCGGTAGTGTATGTTTACAACCGCAGCGCCAACGGCACCAGCGATGTGCTCGGCTCTGGGGTGATCATGGATCCGCGCGGCTATATTCTGACCAACAAGCATGTAATCAACGACGCCAGCCAGATCATCGTCAATCTGCAGGATGGCCGCTACTTTGAAGCGATGCTGGTCGGTTCTGACTCACTGACCGACCTGGCGGTGCTGAAAATCAATGCGGTGAATTTACCGGTGATCCCGATCAATCCGCAGCGCGTCGCGCACGTTGGCGACCTGGTGATGGCGATCGGTAATCCGTATAACATCGGGCAAACGGTGACGCAGGGTATCATTGGCGCCACCGGACGGGTTGGCCTCAGCCCTTCCCGCCATCAGGATTTCCTGCAGACCGATGCGTCTATTAACCGCGGCAACTCAGGCGGCGCGCTGATTAACTCGCTGGGCGAATTGATGGGCATTAACACCCTCTCCTTTGATAAAAGCAGCAACGGCGAAACGCCGGAAGGTCTGGGCTTTGCAATTCCTACCAAGCTGGCGACGAAGGTGATGGAGAAACTGATCCGCGACGGGCGGGTAATACGCGGCTATATCGGCATTACCGGGCGCGAATTCCGCCGCTACAGCGGTCAGACATCAGGTATGGATCATAATCAGGGCATCGTGGTGACTGAGGTGAAGGCCGGCGGCCCGGCAGATAAAGCCGGTATTCAGGTCAATGATGTGATTACCCGCGTGAATAATGCGGCGGCGGTATCACCGGTAGAAACCATGGACCAGGTGGCTGAGATCCGCCCGGGCACGGTGATTAACGTCGATATCACGCGCAACGAGAAGAAGATGACGATGCCGGTCACGGTGCTGGAGTACCCGGACGAGATCCAGACGCAATAATCCCCTTCATACTTGACGCCGCAACTGCGTTGGCTGCATGTATTCACCCCGGTCACTTACAAAAGTAAGCTCCCGGGGATTCGTACATTTGCCGCCTTGTTGCGACGCCAATTATTTTGGGGAAGACTTAATCACTTGATAAAATCTTCACCCAGCACAATATCTTTTTTCAGCGTATCCAGCATGCCATTCAGCGACTGCTGTTCAAAGGCGCTCAGCTGGCCAATCGGACGGCGCTCAACAATCCCCTTTTTACCCAGCAGCAGCGGCTGCGAGAAGAAACGCGCGTATTCGCCGTCCCCTTCGACATAAGCACATTCCACCACATCGCTTTCGCCCTGCAGCGCACGTACCAGTGACAGACCAAATTTCGCCGCGGCCTGCCCCATCGACAGCGTGGCCGATCCGCCACCCGCTTTCGCTTCAACCACTTCGGTACCGGCATTCTGAATGCGTTTAGTGAGGTCAGCAGCTTCCTGCTCGCTGAAGCTGACGCCTGGGATCTGCGACAGCAGCGGCAGGATCGTCACGCCTGAGTGACCGCCAACCACCGGCACGTTGAGTTCTTCTGGCTGCTTGCCTTTCAGCGCAGCAACAAAGGTGTTGGAACGGATGATGTCCAGCGTGGTGACGCCGAACAGTTTGTTTTTGTCATAAACACCGGCTTTCTTCAGCACTTCCGCTGCAATCGCGACGGTAGTGTTAACCGGGTTAGTAATGATACCGATCAGGGCGCCAGGACTGGTTGAGGCGACTTGCTCAATCAGGTTACGCACAATACCGGCGTTGACGT
Source organism: Erwinia aphidicola (assembly GCF_024169515.1). Taxonomy (NCBI): domain Bacteria; kingdom Pseudomonadati; phylum Pseudomonadota; class Gammaproteobacteria; order Enterobacterales; family Erwiniaceae; genus Erwinia; species Erwinia aphidicola. Next base: position 1,259,415 of record NZ_JAMKCQ010000001.1, read on the forward strand.
TGAACAGGTCAGAACGGTCCATACCCGGCTTACGCGCCACGCCTGCGGAGATCAGTACCACGTCAGCACCTTTCAGCGCCGGGGTGGCATCTTCGCCGCTGAAGCCTTCGATTTTCACTGCGGTAGGGATATGGCTTAGGTCGACCGCCACGCCGGGAGTCACTGGGGCGATATCGTACAGAGAGAGTTCTGAACCTGCCGGAAGCTGGGTTTTCAGCAGGAGGGCTAATGCCTGGCCGATACCACCTGCTGCACCGAGAACTGCAACTTTCATCCTAAACTCCTTATTATATTAAGCATTTATTGTGCCGTGAAATCCATGTTGCTCTATCCGGATTTGCTGAAACGCGAGTTTAGCTGGCGGTTCAGCACGACAGGATATCATCGTGATTCGGCGTTACATTACACCGTTAGCGCTAACTGGAACAACCTCATTATTATAACAAATCGTTCACTTCTTGCCCGCTTCAGCAAGCCGTCAGCAAATTTTTTTTCCCATTCAAACTCTGTTAAACTGCACGCCCCTGGCGGCTTTAGCCGGCGGCTGCACCATTTCCCATTTGCATAAAAATTCATTTAATTGCATAATAATTTAATATCCCGCCACGGGCATGGCTTCTATTTTCCTCGAATCGGTAACCTATGCGTAACCCATCAAAACAAGAAGAGTTAATTAAGGCGTTCAAGGCCTTACTAAAAGAAGAAAAATTCAGCTCGCAGGGCGAAATCGTCAGCGCGCTGCAGGAAGATGGCTTCGAAAATATCAACCAGTCGAAAGTCTCACGCATGCTGACCAAGTTCGGCGCGGTGCGCACGCGTAACGCGAAAATGGAGATGGTCTACTGCCTGCCTGCTGAGCTGGGCGTGCCGACCACCACCAGCCCGCTTAAGAATCTGGTGCTGGATATCGACTTCAATGATGCACTGGTGGTTATTCACACCAGCCCAGGTGCCGCGCAGCTGATCGCACGCCTGCTGGATTCACTGGGGAAAGCCGAAGGCATCCTCGGAACCATTGCCGGTGATGACACTATCTTTATTACGCCAGCCCGTGCGTTCACCGTTAAGCAGCTGCACGATGCCATTCTGGTCCTGTTCGAACAGGAACTGTAAAGCATGCCGCTTATAAGACTTATGCATATCGTGGCGTAGGTCTCCTCCGTACAACTTTGTTCTATGCGACGAAATCCTCAGGGCCGTCATCATACGGCCCTTTGCTATTCCCCTGATAATTCAGTACTCAGCAGCAGATCTCACTGCCTTTGCTGGTCAATACGCCCGCCATCACCCGCTTAAATTTCTTCCAGCAATGTGATCTATCCCTAATAAGCGCACAAATTGTTAATTTCACGCAGCCTGATGTTTTTCCAAGCATTTAACGGGGTGAGGGTAAAATATAAGCGTTTTTTATAACGGTTGGTTATTAAAAACCCCTTCACATCACAAGAATCCCAACAAAACATTATTAGCATGCTATTAATTTTTTACGTTATTAGATCTATACTTGTTTTCGTGATGCAAATCACAGTAATTAAAAAGATAAAAACAGTTGACGAGGAATCAAATCATGAAAGTTACCACTACTATTGCTACCTTTGGCCTTCTTTCTGCTCTGTCATTCGGCGCTTTCGCCGCTGAATCTATCAACGCAGAACAGGCTAAAAATCTTCAGCCAATCGGCACTGTCAGCGTAAGCGGCATTGCGGGTTCACCGATGGATATCCACCAGGCGCTGAACGATAAAGCCGACCAGAAAGGTGCCACCGCTTATCGCGTTATCGAAAATAATGTGAATGGCAACTGGCATGCTACTGCCGAGCTGTACAAATAAGTTCGTATCTGTCTGAGAGTAAAAACAAAAAAAATTACGGTAACCCCAAGAATAATAAACGTTTTTTAGCCCTTTCGGTTACCGCCCAACCCAATTTCTGGAGTCATATCATGAAAACTACCTTCACCATCGCTGCTTTAGGTCTTGCTTCCGTTCTTTCATTTGGTGCCAGCGCTGCCAGCCTGGTGACTAACGATCAGGTTAATAATCAGAACCTGCAGTCAGTCGGTACCGTCAGCGTGAGCGGCATTAACGGCACTACCATGGATATTCGTCATCAGCTGTCTGAGAAAGCGGATCAGCAGGGTGCCAGCGCCTACCGTGTGATTGAAGCGCGTAACGACGGCAACTACCACGTAACGGCTGAACTGTATAAATAACCGTTAACGAACAGACATCGGGCGCTGTCAGCGCCCGTCCGTGACATGACCGCGGTCATAAAGTCGAAGCCCGCAGGTTGTTGGTCACAATGAGGAGATTAAATATGAAAATCAAAACAACCATCGCTGCATTGAGCCTGTTTTCACTGGTCAGTTTCGGCGCCAGCGCCGCACAGCTGGTCAATAACCAACAGGCAGAGAATCTGCAATCTGCGGGGACGATTACATTAAGCGGTGTGGCAGGCGTGCCGTCGGATATCCGTCAGCAGGTGTCACAGAAAGCGGATAGTGAAGGTGCCAGTGCTTACCGAATTGTTGAAGCGCGCAATCAGGATAACTGGCATGTCACCGCCGAGCTGTATAAGTAATTCCTCGTCGATGGGCACACCCGTTGCCCGGCAAGACGAACCCTTTGGCCCCGTTCGCCGGGGCCCTTTTTTTGCCTGACTATTTAACGTTAAAGCGAAACTCGCCATCAAGCTCCTCTTCCGCTTCATCAAATAGCAGAATCAGCGCGCCGTAGCGTCGCCTCTGGCCGCTGCCCAAATTGACGAACTCAATCTCCAACGGTAATGGCATTTGCGGCCCGGTGATAGCATCCCACAGACTGTCCAGATCGGCGATGGTACGATCCGTCAGGGCAAATCGTTCGCTGAACTGCCGGAAGAAATGTGCCTGATCGACAATCACATCAAAGTCGAAAATCTCTCTTTTCATTCGGTCTGCTCCGCAGGACACACAGCTGGGCGGCGACTGCCGCCCGTTGGGTTAAAGTCCGCCAATATGCAGGGCTTTCACTTCCATATACTCTTCCAGCCCCAGCACCGAGCCTTCACGCCCTAATCCCGACTCTTTTACGCCACCAAACGGCGCAAGCTCGGTGGACACCGCACACTCGTTAATTCCCACCATGCCGCTTTCCAGCGCGGCTGAGACGCGAAATACGCGCTGCAGGTTTTGCGTATAGAAGTAAGCTGCCAGGCCAAATTCGGTGTCGTTGGCACGGCGGATCACCTCCTCTTCCTCATCAAAGCGGAAGCACGCCGCCACTGGACCAAAGGTCTCTTCCCGTGACAGCTTCATGCTTTCATTCGCTTCGGCAATCACCGTAGGCTGCCAGAAGTTGCCGCCCAGCGCGTGACGCGCTCCCCCGGTAATGACCTTGCCGCCATGACTAAGCGCATCATTGACGTGCTCCTCGACTTTTTCCAGCGCCGAAGCCTCAATCAGCGGGCCAACCACGACGCCCTCATCCATGCCATTGCCGACTTTTAGCTTTTTCACTTCGTCTGCCAGCTGGTTAACGAAGCGGTCGTAGACGCTGTTATGAATATAGAAGCGATTCACACTGACGCAGACCTGCCCGGCGTTGCGGAATTTGTTGGCGATGGCCCCTTTTACCGCCGCATCTATATCGGCATCCTCAAACACGATATAGGGCGCGTTGCCCCCCAGCTCCATCGAGACTTTTTTCATCGTCTCTGACGCATTGCGCATCAGCAGCTTGCCGACCTGGGTGGAACCGGTAAAGGAGATTTTGCGCACCGCTTTACTGGCCATAATCGCGTCGCTGATGGCGTGAGTATCGCCCGCGACCGCATTGAGAACGCCGTCCGGTACGCCCGCTTTTTTCGCCAGCGCCAGCAGGGCAAAGGCTGAAAGCGGGGTGTTATTCGCCGGTTTGATGATGCCGGTGCAGCCCGCCGCTAACGCCGGACCCAGCTTGCGCGTCAGCATCGCCATCGGGAAGTTCCACGGGGTAATTGCCGCCACCACACCTATCGGCTCGCGCGTGGCCAGAATACGGCTGCCGGGCTTGGCCGGTGGGATAATCTCACCGTTGGCGCGCTTGGCCTGCTCGGCAAACCACTGAATAAAGCTGGCGGCGTACTCCACTTCACCCTCGGCTTCTTTTAACGGCTTGCCCTGTTCGGCGGTCATCAGTTGGCCGAGCCAGGCTTTGTTTTCAATCATCAGCTGATACCAGCGATGCAGAATCTCGGCCCGCTCTTTGGCCGTTTTTGCCCGCCACGCCGGGAATGCCGCGGCGGCGGCGGCAATCGCCTGTTCCGTTTCCGCCTTACCCGCTTTAGCCACCGCAGCAACCACTTCCCCCGTCGCCGGGTTGAGCACCTCAAAAGTGCTGGCCGCCTGCTGCCACTTTCCGTTTACCAGGAAACCGGTCTGAAACAGGTCGTTGTCCTTAAGCGTTGAGATCGTCATGATTTTCTCCAGATGTGTTTACCCTTCAGCTGGATTAAGTATAGATGGCAAAACCGCGAGGTTTTGTGACAAAAGGGCATCATCGGGGGGATTATGGCCGGGAAAAATGCTGACGGCAGGCGCCGTCAGCGGCAAGATCAAATCTCGATCAGGGTATTCTGATATTTCTTCAGAATGCCAGCCAGCAGCGCAACGGGCTCGGTCACGCTTTGTGGCGCCTGATACTGCTCCAGCTTTTGCTGATAAATGTCGAACTCCGCCAGCAGGCGCTCAAAGTAGTGGCGCCGCTTGCCATCACTGCTGGCGGAGATCACCCGGTCGGCGGTGTGGCGCAGCTGCTTGTGGTAAGCCGACAGATCGGCATTGACGGGAACGTCAGCGGCGCGCAGCCGCTGATGGCCGATAATCAGCGTCAGCGCCAGACGGAACTTGTTCACATCGCCGGGGAAGATATTCAGCAGCATAAATAGCTGCTGGTACAGCGCGGGCAGATGGTTCTCGCGGCGGCGCGCCGTATTGGTCGTCATCGCCGAAACCGCCGCATACATAAAGCGATTAAGCAGCGTGCGGCCAACCCGGGCTTTCGACGTATCGCGGATCAGCAGGATCACCAGCAGTGCAACAAAGCAGCCGATCGCCTGGCCCAGCGCCCCGTCGAGAAACACGCTGATGTTGAACTTCATCGGGTTATCCAGCGTCAGGATGTTGATGGTGCCCACCAGCCCGCCGAGCGTACCGATCTGGCGGCGCTGGATCAGAATGCCGCAGATAAAGGCCATGATCCCCAGCGCAATACAGAGCAGCAGCATGCTCTGCTGGGTGTTCGGCATGATCACCATGTAGTACAGCCCGCCAACCGGAATGGCGACGATCATGCCGTACAGGAAGTCTTTCGCCACCATCAGCGGGTTTGGCATGCGCATTGCCAGCGCGGTAATCACCGCCAGCATCACCATCGCACCGCTGCCGGAAGTCCAGCCGGTCCACAGCCAGAACAGCGAACCGACGGCGGTGGCAACAAAGGTGCGCACGCCGTTAACCAGCGCGTGACGGGTTTCTGCCGAACGCATTTTTACCACCGGTTCGGTATTTAATACCTCTTCTTCCATCCGGCTGATGCTGCTGTTGGTGTGAATGCCCTTCATTAACAGCAGATAGCGGCTGGCAGCGCCAACCCAGTTACGGATGGTTTCCGGGGTATTTTTACTGCCGCTAAGGGTGATGACCCGGCGCATAATCTTCATGCGCTTGTGGATATCGCTGATATTTTCCACCGGTTTTTCAAAGAAAAGGTGGAACTGCGGCGGGACATACTCCTGACGCGTGTTCTGGATCAGGAAGGTTTCACAAGCCTGGGTGATCAGCGTCAGTGAGAGGGAGTGGAGCACCTTGAGACGGCGATCGACCTTCTGCCAGCGCCCGGACTCCATCATCAGATGCGTTCTCATGCCGTTCAGCGCGGTGGTACGGCGCACCAGCCCGGCCCAGCACTTATCGACCTCTTCTTTATCGCCATGCGAAACGCACAGCTGCATCAGACGATAGTGCTCCACCAGCAGCGCATCGATTTCACGGTCGATATCCAGCTTGATGGAGCGTGGGGAGAACAGCAAGTCGGCGAGGATGGCACAGACAATACCGATTACGATTTCGCTACAGCGCTCAACCGCAAACTGCGGAGCCAGCAGCAGGGAGCCGTTAGCGTCAACGCTGACCACAATAATCAGCGCGGTATAGCCCGCCAGTCCCAGCGCGTAGGAGTTCTCGACCTTGATCAGCGAGGAGAGCCAGACGCAGACGCCAGCCCAGATGCAGCACAGCAGCAGCATGACGACCGGCGCACGAATGGTGGTGATCATGATGGCCAGCGCGGCGATACAGCCGATAAAGGTGCCGATAATACGCAGCATGCCGCGATGACGCAGCGCGCCGGAGAACGGATCGCCCCCGGCAGCAAACCCGGTGCCGCCCGCGACAATTGCCGCAGTCATCACCGACCAGCGCGGCGTTTCGAGATTAAATTCAAAGCCGACACACAGCGCCAGAAGGATGGCAAAGGTCAGTTTGATCGGATAGCGCAGACGATACCACTGCATGATAGGCCTCGCCTTAGCCAAACTCGCGCAGGCGATGCATCAGTTTCATCATTGGCGACATCTCATGCTGCTGACGATCTTGCGCCCCGGTCACCACGATGGTCGCGGTGGTCCCGGACGGATAGAGGTTGCCCGGCTGCTTATCAAGGTGAATACGCACCGGGACACGCTGCGCCAGCCGCACCCATTCCAGGTCGGAGTCGACGGTGGCCATGCCCTTGCTGTCGACCGTGCTGCTGCTGTTGGTAACGCCCGCGGCAACGCTATCCACAGAGCCATACAGCACCGCATTGCTGCCCAGCGGCGTAATTTCCACACGGAAACCCGGGCGGATCCCATCCAGCTTGGTCTCTTCAAGGTAGGCCAGCACGTAGAAGGAGTCTTTTTTCACCAGTGCTACCGAGGTAGAACCACGGGTAATAAACTCACCGGTATAGACATTCAGGTTAGTGATCCAACCTGCGGATGGGGCTTTCACCACGGTGCGATCGAGGTCGATCTTCGCCAGGTCGCGCACGGCGACGGCTTTCGCCAGCTGATGTTCAGTGGTCTGGAAGTCGTTGTTTGCCTGGTCGATAGCCTCACGCGACATGGCGGAAACCCCGAGCTGGTTGCGGCGCGCCGCCTCGCGACGTTTTTCACTCAGCACCGCCTGATAGTAGGCGACATCAGCCTGCGCTTCATCCAGCGCTTGCTGGTAGCGCGGCTGATCGATGGTGAACAGGACCTGGTCTTTAGCGACCAGCTGGTTATCATGCACGCGCACATCGGTGATCAAACCGCTGACGTCAGGGGCGATTGCCACCACGTCGGCGGTAAATTTGGCATCACGCGTCCACGGCGATTCGGTATAGAACACCCATACGCGGAAAATAAGGACAACGGCAACGATCACCAGCAGCAGGGTAATGGCGACGCGAGAAATTTTTCTTGTAAGTGCTTTCACTCAGACCTCAGACGAACAAACGGGATACCAGCCAGAACAGGCAGCAGTACAACGCAGTATTAAACAGTGCAGGGTGCCAGACCAGATCGTAAATTCCGGTCGGAGTCAGCAACCGTCGTACCAGCCAGAACAGCATCAGTGACACAATAATTTCAAAAAATATCGGTGGGAACGACAGCCCGAACACCACAATAACCGGAAGTACACTCATCTTTTATCCTTGTTGATACTATGCCGGATAAATCTGCTGGCATAACGTTATCCCCTCCCGGTTTCAGGGCGGCTACGCGTGCGGGTAATGATGACCTGACGAAGGGTGCGAATCAGAACCGATACTGAATGAATAATAGCGTATCCGGCAAGGAGCATTTAAAGGGATAGCGTTACGGAGCAGTAACCCAACAATGCTATAGTAACGTGCCTGACTATAAGTAATCTACCAAATGTGATCTAAATCACTTTTAATCCAGGGTTAACAATGGAAAGACTCAAGGGCATGTCCGTCTTTGCCAAAGTCGTTGAAATGGGCTCATTTACCGCCGCGGCGCAGCATCTGCAGTTAAGCGTATCCGCAGTGAGTCAGACGGTTGCCCGGCTGGAAGATGAGCTGCAGGTCAAACTACTCAACCGCAGCACCCGCAGCATCGGCTTGACCGAGGCAGGTAAAATCTACTTCCAGGGCTGTCGCCGCATGCTTTCCGAAGCTCAGCAGGTGCATGAACAGCTGTGGGCATTTAATAACACCCCGATTGGCCTGCTGCGTATCGGCAGCTCCTCCACCATGGCGCAGAACCTGCTGGCACCCATGACGGAAGAGATGCTGAAAGAGTATCCGGGGCTGACGGTGAATCTGGTAACCGGTATCCCGGCACCGGACCTGATTGCCGACGGGCTGGACCTGGTGATCCGCGTTGGCGCACTGCGGGACTCCAACCTGTTTTCGAAGCGCCTTGGCTCGATGCCGATGGTGGTCTGCGCGGCCAAAAGCTACTTGTTACAGCATGGCGTTCCGGAAAATCCTGCCGATATCAGCAACTTTTCGTGGCTGGAATACAGCGTGCGCCCGGACAACGATTTTGAGCTGACCTCACCGGAAGGTACCGCTATTCGCCTGTCGCCGCAGGGGCGCTTTGCCACTAATGATTCGCAAACGCTGATCCGCTGGCTTAAATCCGGAACCGGGATCGCCTATGTGCCGCTGATGTGGATTATCGAAGAGATTAATGCCGGGGAGGTGGAAATTCTGTTCGCGCACTACCAGTCGGTGCCGCGCCCGGTGTATGCCGTGTACACGCAGAAGGACAAACTCCCGCTAAAGGTACAGGTGTGTATTAACCATCTGACCGAATATTTTGACAAGGTGGCGGAGATTTACCGCGAGTTTCGCAAATAGTCCGCAGGGGCGACCGGAAAAAAGGGTCGCCCCCTCCGCAGGACTCAGTGATAGGGGGCGGACCTTTTTTCCGGTCCGCCCGATATCATGCGGTGCCGCCGACGGTAAGTTTATCCAGCTTCAGCGTAGGCTGACCCACGCCAACCGGCAGGCTCTGCCCCTCTTTCCCACAGACGCCGACGCCTTTATCCAGCGCCAGATCGTTGCCGACCATCGAAATCTGCTGCATCGCTTCGATGCCGGAACCAATCAGCGTGGCACCTTTAACCGGCGTGGTCACTTTACCGTTCTCAATCAGATAGGCTTCTGAAGTGGAGAAAACGAATTTGCCGGAGGTGATATCGACCTGGCCGCCGCCGAAATTCGGCGCGTACAGGCCGTACTCTACGCTTTCAATGATATCCTGCGGCGTTGATTTACCCGCCAGCATATAGGTGTTGGTCATACGCGGCATCGGCAGGTGTGCGTAAGACTCGCGGCGACCGTTACCGGTTGGCGGCACCCCCATCAGGCGCGCATTCAGTTTGTCCTGCATGTAGCCTTTCAGAATACCGTTCTCAATCAGGACGTTGTACTGCCCCGGCACGCCTTCATCATCAATCGCCAGCGAGCCACGCAGGCCATCGATGGTGCCATCATCCACGACGGTACACAGCTCGGAGGCGACCAGCTGGCCCATCTGACCACTGAACACCGAGGTACCGCGACGGTTAAAGTCGCCTTCCAACCCGTGACCGACCGCTTCGTGCAGCAGCACGCCCGGCCAGCCCGCACCGAGCACCACGGGGAACATCCCCGCCGGGGCCGCTACCGCATTCAGATTAACCAGCGCCATACGCACCGCTTCGCGCGCCCAGGCTTCGGCACGCATCTCACCGTTTTCATCGGCGAGGAAAAACTCATAGCCGAAACGGCCGCCGCCGCCGCTGGAGCCGCGCTCGCGTTTGCCGTTATCGTCAACCTGCACGCTGACCGACAGGCGCACTAGCGGGCGCACATCCGCTGCCAGCGTACCGTCGGTTGCCGCCACCAGCACCAGTTCATAGACGCCGGTAAGGCTGGCGGAGACTTCCTGCACGCGCTTATTGGCAGCACGCGCCGCATTATCGACGCGGTGCAGCAGCTCAATTTTCTCTTCACGCGTCAGGCTTTGCAGCGGGTCAAGCGCCGGGTAGAGCGGGCGGTTTGCCACCGCCCCGAGGGTGCGTGACTGGCCATTACCCTGCTCGCGCACGATACTGCGTGCCGCCGTGGCGCTCTGATGCAGGGCATTCAGCGTCAGCTGATCGGCATAGGCGAAACCGGTTTTCTCACCGCTGATGGCGCGCACGCCCACGCCCTGATCGATATTGTAGGAGCCGTCTTTAATAATGCGGTCTTCCAGCACCCAGGATTCATGGTAGCTGGACTGAAAATAGAGGTCAGCGTAATCCAGCTTGCGCTCGGACAGCTGGCCGAGAATGGAAAAGAGGTCGCTTTGACTAATGTTGTTAGCAGTTAGTAACTGCTCACTTACCAGATTCAGAGTCATGAATTCTCGCTTTGTATGGATGGGTCATAAAGGGCTGACCAGCATCGCTTTAGCCGGGTGATGTTTAATTTACGTTATGCTAACAGCCTGAGGCATTAGCGGGTCTACGTCAAATTCACTTCCCGCTGTTTTCACGCGGCTTGCGCAGCACTTCGTCAATCTGCGGCTTATCGATTGGCCCACTGATGTGGTAGCGCAGCACCGAAATTTTATTCCACAGTGGGCCGAGCACCTTACTGGCAGCAAACACGGCGGCACCGACGACCGGATTGACCGCAAAGGCCGTCGCCACGCCAACAGTGGCGGAGATTTCCGGCGCGACGGTGGCTTCCATATCGATGCGGCGTTTAACCAGGTCCACATTGCCTTTCATCGCGATGTCCGCTTCCAGCCCGTCCACCAGGAGATTATCCGTACGCATCATGCCATTTTCGATCCAGGCCGTGCCGTTGATCGAGTCAAACCAGAAGCCCTGGCTGAAGGTATCGCTAAAGTCGAGGCGCAGCTTGCGTACCAGCGAATCAAAGCTCACCAGCCGCAGCAGCTGCCCGGCGCGCCCGGTGGAGACGTCGGCAATCTGTCCGGCGCCGAGGTGGGATTTTAGTACGCCGCTCAGCGTCTCTTCCGAAGGCTGCCACGGGGCAGAGCGCCAGTGCAGGTCATACTCGAGCCTGAACGGTGCATCGCGCAGTGGCGACGTAACGCCAAACCAGTTGGTGGCCTCATCGATTTTTTTACCGCTCAGCACGCCTTTCAGTGAGGTGCGCTGCTCGCCGGGCTTGTTGACCCACTCACCATTGACCGTCAGGTGGGTATTGCCGCTGTCTATCAGGCCGTTGGCTAACGTCAGGGTATCGCCGGACGGCGTCAGCTCGGCTTTCATCACGCCAAATTTCTGCCCGCGTAGCCAGCACTCATCGCAATTCAGGCGCAGTGCCGGCCAGCGGCTGAAGTTGATCGACGAGGCATCCTGCGGCAGCGGTACCGAGCCGCTACCTTTACTGTCCCACTGCGGGTTGTAATAAAGGTATTTCAGGTTAGCCAGCCACGGGCCATTTTTGGCAATCGCCAGCGATCCGTTAATCTCTTTGCCCTGTGCCTGTACCGTCATCTCGCCCCCCATTGCCTGGCTGAGAGTCGCCGTCAGATCCTGCCACTGCTGGCCCGCCAGCGTCAGTGTCGGGGTGTGCAGTTTAATATCGCCCGGCAGATACGCGCTGCCTGCCTGACCGCCCGCACCGCTACCAACACCAGCACCAGCACCGAGCAGCCCAATCCAGGCCTCACCGTCCAGCGGCGGCAGGTTCAGCACCATGCCGCGCGTATCCGGCAGCGCAGGGGTGCGCTGGGTGTCATTCTCCCAGATGCCGCGCTCAACGCGCAGCTGTTTGCCCAGCAGCCAGTGGCTGTTAAAGCGATGGCGCTCACCGACCGCACCGCTCAAATTGAAGCCGTTGAGATTACCCTTTACCAGTACCTTCACCGGCATGGCGCTGCCGCCCTTCTTATCGAGCGGAGAAGGTAAGCGACTACTCACATTTTTCAGATCGCCGTCGACATTAACCTGGTAGTTAGCCCCGCCGCCGTGCGGTAAACTAATCAGCACGTTGCTGCGCCACGGCACGCTGCCGCCCAGCTTTTTGCGCGCGGCTTCAGGGATCTGCGCAATATTGCCCGGCTGCCAGTTTGCGTTGAGATCGACGCCTATCTGGTAATCTTTCTCGCCTTCCTGCGTATTAAAGCTGACGCCGATCGGTTGACCAAACAGGCGCGCCGTCATTGCATCACTTTTCAGGTCACCATTATCGTAGGTAAAGCGGCCGGAAAGCTGCTCAAAGCGCGTTTCAATCGGTTTAACCAGCAGCGAGTTATTATTGAGGTTCACATCGCCCGTGGCGCGCACCTGCTCGCCGTCCAGCGGGATATCAAGATGTAAGTGACCACTCACATTACCGCCAATTTGCAGCTCATCCAGCGCGCCGCCGAGTGAAGGCTTAAGCGGGGATTGATTGAAGTAGTCGCGGATCTGCGGCCCGCCGCCTTTGATATCGCCATCAACGATCAGCTTTTCCTGCAGATAGTCAGGGATCACCGCCGAGATATTGTGCCCGTCCACCTCGCCCAGCTTGATCTTCTCTGCCTTCATCCACAGGCCGTTGTTGGCGAAGTCGAGGTCAATATCAAGGTTTTCCAACGCGGGCCAGCCGGGCTCAAATTCGTAGGTGGCCTTGCGCAGCGGCACGGCCACTTCAAACATCCCTTCATTATGCTTGAACGGAAAATCCTGCGGGTTACCGGCAAACAGCAGGGTAGCGTTGCTGACCTGCCCGCCTTTCAGCGCGCCGGTAAGATAGTGCACCAGATTCTTGCCCATCAGCGGCTCAGGGAAGTAACGCCAGGCCTGGCTGGCATCGCTCAGGTTAATACCGGCGAGAATATTGAGGCGCGGCGGCTGCCCTTTTGGCTGCTGATAGCTGAAATCGCCGTGCGCCCACAGGGAGTTCGCCTGCACGTCGAGCTGCTGACCGGATAACGTCAGCCCCTGCTCGCCGTACTGCCAGTTAATCTTTCCGCTAGCCTGGTTAATCTCCAGCGGCGCCCGGAACATCTCACCGTAAGGCAGCGAGGCCTGCTGAATGGCGAACGCCAGCTGCCCGTCGGCGACACTCCCGCTCAGTGAGCCGCTAAAATGCTCCATGCCCGGCAACAGCTCCCACTGCTGCCAGCTCAGATCCTGCCATTTCGCCTGGAAACGCGTACGCTCCGGCTGCTGCAGCGGCACATCGACCGCCAGCGCCTGTAGCTGTCCGCGCGGCTGTATCGAACGCCAGTTATCCAGCAGCTGCGGTGAAAGTTTGGCGAAAAGCGGCACCAGCGGATCAAGACGCTGCAGATCGAGGTCGGTGGCGCGCACGCGCAGTTCCGGCTGATGATCCGGCCCGGGCAGCAGGCTGTTTTCCGGCTGCCACATCAGGGAAAGCTGACCGTGCGGCCACGGCTGCCCGTCGGTAATAAAGCGCGTCTGCGGGATAGAGAGGTTCCACCCGCTGTTGAAACGGCTGATATGCGCGGTCAGGTTATCAACGCTGAGATGGTGCGACTGCCGATCGCCCTGCCAGTTCGCGCCCCCCTTCTTCAGCCAGACATCGCCATCGTGCACTTCGCCATTTTTCACGCTCATCCACGCCGCCAGGCTGAAGCGCGCGCTGTCGAGGCTGGTGTTATCGCGCATCCACTGGCCCAGCCACGGCTTCACATCGACGTCATCGGCCTGCATCCACACGCGGCCGGTGTCCAGATAGCCGTTGCTGTCGCTAAGATCGAGGCGTACCTGCACCACCCCGTGCTGCCCGGTAAAGCTGGAAAGGCTGACCAGTCCTTCCGCGCGGTGACGGGTTTTCTCATTCAGCCAGGTCAGCTGAGGGATCGCCAGTTCGGCACGCTGGCCGGAGGGCGTGACAAAGCTGATTTCGCTGTCGCGCAGATCAAAATGGTCAAACTGGCGCAGGAACAGGTCGTTGAGCTGCTCTACCTGAATGTTGGATTTGCCATTGTCGCCGGAGCTGAGCGGGGTATTGGTGACCAGATGGAACTGCCAGAAGGTCAGGTCACGAAACTGCCAGCGCAGGTGCAGTAGAGACTGCCAGACGTCGAGCGCCAGCGTCACGCGCTGAATTTTCAGTTCGCCACCGTCGGGCAATCCGGCCTGAATGTCTTTAATCTCAAGGCGCGGGCCGTAGTTTTCCCAGCTGCCTTCTAAAGAGCTGGCCTGCACCGGCACGCCGGTGGCGGAGGAGATATGTTCAAGGACAGGCGTGCGCCAGCCGTTGAGGTGAGGCATCAGCAGGCGTAAGCCACTGACCAGTAGCGCAGTCACCACGACTAACGTTGCGCCCGTCAGTAGCAAAATCCTCGGCAATCGCCTCACATACCTCTCCTTGTCACAGCCTGAATCTACATCATCACCACGTCAAACTGCTCCTGGGTATAGAGCGGTTCAACCTGGACTTTAACCTGTTTGCCGACAAATATTTCCACTTCCGCCAGCGCGTGCGACTCCTCACTTTTCAGCGCTTCGCCGACCGCGGGAGAAGCATAGACCAGGAAACGATCGGAGTCATAGGCATGATGCACCCTGACGATTTCACGCATGATCTCGTAACATACCGTTTCCACGGTTTTCAGCGTGCCGCGACCTTTGCATACCGGGCAATCCTGACACAATACATGCTCAATACTTTCACGGGTGCGTTTGCGCGTCATCTCCACCAGCCCGAGCTGGGAGAAGCCATTGACCCCGGTTTTCACCCGATCTTTACTCAGCGCCTGGTCGAGCGAGTGCAGCACGCGGCGGCGGTGATCTTCATTATTCATGTCGATAAAGTCGATAATGATAATCCCGCCCAGATTGCGCAGGCGCAGCTGGCGGGCAATCGCCTGCGTCGCTTCAATATTGGTATTGAAAATGGTCTCTTCGAGATTGCGATGGCCGACAAAAGCGCCAGTATTGATATCGATGGTGGTCATCGCTTCGGTCTGGTCGATGATCAGGTAGCCGCCGGATTTCAGCTCAACCTTACGGTCGAGAGAACGCTGGATCTCGTTTTCCACATCAAACAGATCGAAGATGGGCTGCTTGCCGGTGTACAGCTCCAGCTTAGCGGTCATCTCCGGGATATATTCACCGGTAAATTCCACCAGATGTTCGAAGGTCAGACGTGAGTCGATGCGGATGCGGTCAAGCGCAGCCCCGGCGAAGTCACGCAGGATGCGCTGCGACAGGGCAACTTCTCCATACAGGCGGCAGCGCGTCTGGTTGCGCTTCTTACGCTCAATCACCTTGGTCCACAGCCGCTTCAGGAACGCTGCGTCGGAGGCCAGCTCATCTTCACCCACGCCTTCGGCGGCGGTACGGATAATGTAGCCGCCCAGTTCGTCGCAGTAACCTGCAACCACGGCCTTCAGGCGGTCACGCTCGGCTTCGCTCTCGATGCGCTGCGATACGCCGACGTGCGATGCACCCGGCATAAATACCAGATAGCGCGAAGGCAGGGTAATATCGGTGGTCAGACGCGCGCCTTTGGTGCCGAGGGGATCCTTCACCACCTGCACCATCAGGTCCTGGCCCTGACGCACCAGCTCGGAGATATCGCGCACGATAAAGTTTTTCTTTTCGTCACGCGCCACGCATTCGGTGTGCGGCATAATATCGGAAGCGTGCAGGAACGCGGCTTTTTCCAGGCCGATATCGACAAACGCTGCCTGCATTCCCGGCAGTACCCGGCTGACGCGGCCCTTGTAGATGTTACCTACGATACCGCGGCGCGCTTCACGCTCAATGTGGATCTCCTGCAGGATCCCGCCATCAATATAGGCAACGCGGGTTTCTGACGGGGTAATATTTACCAGCAGTTCAGCTGTCATCTTGACCTCTCACTTCACGCAGCGACTGAAAATGGCTGAACAGCTCGGCGGTTTCCACCAGTGGCAGCCCAACGACCGCGTGATAGCTTCCATTAATTTTTCTGACAAAGTTGCCGCCCAGTCCCTGAATACCGTATGCCCCGGCTTTGTCCATCGGTTCACCGCTGGCAACATAGCTGGCAATATCTTCGGCCGTGAGCGCGCGGAAAGTGACGTCAGTGATCACCAGGCAATCCAGCGTTTGCTGACGGTCTGCCAGCGCAACGGCGGTCATAACCTGATGCGTCTGGCCGGAGAGCTTCGCCAGCATCGCGCCTGCGGCGGCCGTATCGACCGGCTTCTCCAGCACTTCATTATTCAGTACCACGATGGTATCCGCCCCCAGCACCGGCAGATCCTGTGCCGCCACGGCGACACCCGCCTGCGCTTTATCATGGGCGAGTCGGCGGACATACTGCTGCGCCGTTTCGCCGTCATGCCGCTGCTCTTCCACCTCGGTGGCGAGGCGTTCAAATGACAGGCCAAGCTGAGTCAGCAGTTCACGACGACGGGGGGAGCCAGAAGCCAGATACAGGGATACCATAATTGTCCTTTATTGTACGGCGAACTGGCGGCGAATCTTTCTCATCAGTAAGAACAACCACGGCCAGAGTACACCGTCGACGACGCTGCTCCAGAATATTTCCGGGCGAAAAGAGACATTAATCACTAAAAACTCTGCCCAGAAAACAACAACATCCATCGCCAGCGACAGCACCATCACCATCAGTGCCTGCTGCCACAGCGCCAGATTGCGGAACAGCTGGAATTTGAATGCCACCAGGTATGCGACGATGCTCAGCGCCAGTGCACGCACGCCGAGGGTCGAACCGGAGATGAGATCCATTATAGATCCCATCACGAAGCCGGTACCGACATTCACGCGGTGCGGCAGCGCCAGCGTCCAGTAAATGAGGATCAGCAGCAGCCAGGAGGGCCGGAACATATAGAACTGTTCCGGCCACGGCATAATTTGCAGCACCAGCGCGACCAGGAAGGAGAGCCAGATGACCCAGCGCCCCTGACTGCGATAGCGACTCAAGGCTGCACCCCACGCACGGCGGACTGGGTGCGCACAGGCGCCGCTGCCGGCGCGGCAGTTTGCGTGGCCGCCGCAGGGGCTGGCGGTGCCGGTGGCCCGACGACTTCACTCGCCTGCGGTAACACCTGCGGCATCATCTGCATCAGGCGCTCGTTGGCCACGCGGTGCACTTCATCCGGCGCCATTGGCATCGTGCCATTGCGATCGGCGCCCCACAGCAGCAGCAGATAACGCAGGCGCTGCAGGCCAGCGGTTGGACGTGCCTGGATCACGGTATAAGCGCGCTGGGTATCAACTTTCACTGATGACACTACGCCAACCGGATAGCCTTCAGGGAAGCGTCCACCCAGCCCGGAGGTCACCAGCACATCACCGACGCGGATATCGGTGTTACCCGGCAGATGCTCCAGCTGAAGATCTTCGGTGCAGCCGTTACCGGCAGCAATCACCCGGATGTCATTGCGCAGCACCTGAATGGGCAGCGCGTGTGAAGCATCGCAGATCAGCAGCACGCGGCTGGTGATTTTACCCACCGCCACCACCTGGCCGACCACGCCTTTATCGCTGATCACCGGCTGACCTTCATACACGCCGTTGACGCTGCCTTTGTCGATCACCACCTGATCGGTGTAAGGATCGGTACCGGTAGAGATCACCTGCGTCACCATTTTCTGCTCATCCTGACGCAGTGGTGAACCCAGCAGTTCGCGTAAGCGGGCGTTTTCCTGCTTAAACTGCCCCAGCATCAGCAATTCGCTGTTTTTCAGGATCAGTTCACGCTGTAAGGCTTTATTTTCCAGCTCGAGCTGCTGGCGGGAGGCCAATGTTTCAGAAACATTGTCCAGAATTTGACGCGGCCCGTTGGCCAGGAAGTAGAATGGACTGACGGCAGTGTCCATATAGGTGCGGATCTGGGAGAAAGCTCCCATACGACTGTCGGCAACAATTACGCCTATTGCCACTATAACCGCTAAAAATAAGCGTAACTGCAGGGAAGGCCCCCTGCTGAACATCGGCTTCATAAACTCGGCGTTTTCCTCGACAACATGAAAAAGGAGTGCGGGCAGCGCCCCGGCACTCCTTCAGGCAGATTATTCTTCGCTGAACAAATCGCCGCCGTGCATGTCGATCATTTCCAACGCTTTACCACCGCCGCGCGCAACGCAGGTCAGTGGATCTTCTGCAACGACCACCGGGATCCCGGTCTCTTCCATAAGCAGGCGGTCCAGGTTACGCAGCAGCGCACCACCACCGGTCAGTACCATGCCACGTTCGGAGATGTCCGATGCCAGTTCTGGCGGACACTGTTCCAGCGCAACCATCACCGCGCTCACGATACCGGTTAACGGCTCCTGCAACGCTTCGAGGATCTCGTTGGAGTTCAGAGTGAATCCACGCGGAACCCCTTCTGCCAGGTTACGACCGCGTACTTCAATTTCGCGCACTTCGTCGCCCGGGTAGGCTGAACCGATCTCATGCTTAATACGCTCTGCGGTGGCTTCACCAATCAGAGAGCCGTAGTTACGGCGCACATAATTAATAATCGCTTCGTCGAAGCGGTCACCGCCGATACGCACGGAAGAGGAGTAAACCACACCGTTCAGCGAGATCACGGCGACTTCAGTGGTACCACCACCGATATCCACCACCATTGAGCCGGTCGCTTCAGAAACGGGCAGGCCAGCACCGATTGCCGCAGCCATCGGTTCTTCAATCAGGAACACTTCACGTGCCCCAGCGCCCTGCGCGGATTCGCGAATGGCACGGCGTTCGACCTGAGTCGCACCTACCGGTACACACACCAGCACGCGCGGGCTTGGGCGCATGAAGCTGTTGCTGTGAACCTGTTTGATAAAGTGCTGCAGCATTTTTTCGGTGACAAAGAAGTCGGCGATAACGCCATCTTTCATTGGGCGAATAGCTGCGATATTGCCGGGGGTACGACCCAGCATCTGTTTGGCGTCATGACCGACTGCCGCCACGCTTTTAGGGGAACCGGCACGATCCTGACGGATAGCAACGACGGAAGGCTCATTAAGAACAATGCCCTGCCCTTTCACGTAAATCAGGGTATTGGCGGTACCCAGGTCGATGGACAAGTCGTTGGAAAACATGCCACGGAATTTTTTAAACATACTAAAGGATAATCCTGCAAGCTGGGGGCGGAAAATAAAATCCGCTTACTTTACCAACCACACGAAGCAGCGACAAGGCGCAAAAACGTTCTGCTCCGGTGAAAAATCATGCTATCTCGCGCCAGCGTCACAACCTTAAGCATCTGTTGTGAGACAGAGGCCGTCATTCCGGCAATCTGCTCTGGTTTTCCGACGATTCAGCGGACATAACATACATAAAAATTAACATTTTCAGTTTCGCCTGGGCCTGCGACAAAGCCGCATCGCACCACGACCGCGCGGGTATTCTACGTGAAAACCCGCCAGACGTGAGACTAAACTCGATATCTTTGCGAATATTTTTTCACGCTACTGTTAACCGGTTGTGAGGTAGCGAAAAAGTCCCCCTGACCACCAGTAACGCCCAGCTCAACCAGGGTTTGCCACTCTTCCTTAAAACGCACTCCCGCGGCAAAAACCTCAGTTGAAGTCTGCTTACAGCTCTCCAGCAGGCTTTGTACAAACAGCTGATTTTCGGTACGCCGATCGATATTGCGTACCAGGCCCGGATGCAGCTTGATCAACCGCACCTGAAACTGCTTGATATAGGCGGTACTGACCACCGTTAACCCTGCCTGATTCACCGCTACGCTACAGCCAAAACCGTAGAGTAAGCGGAACACCGGTTCTAAGCGGCTGATGTGTTGACACACATCCGCTTCTGCAAGTTCAAATAAAATACGTTTTCTTTGCGATTTAGTGCATTGCAGCAGCATATCGCGCAGCCAGTGCAGGAATGAGCGCTGTAATAATGAGTCGAGGGTCAACGGGATAGCAAGCGTTTCCTCCGGCCAGAGTTCGATCAGCGTCACGATACGCATCACCATCAGCCTGTCGTAGCGTTCCGCCAGCCCCAGCTGCTGCACCATCGGCAGATACTCCGCAGAGAGCAGCTCTTTCTCGCCGTCGAAGATGCGCGGCATCATCTCCCGGTGATCCACTTCACCGCGCGCATTGACCGCCGGTTTCTGGTAGAGCCGCGGTCCGCCACGGTTGACGGTATTTTCCAGTAAAGTGCGCCATTTCACGCTACCGCGCGCCAGATCCTGCTGCCCGCCTTCACCGACTGACCAGTTATTGCCGCCCAGCAAGGTCGCCTGCCGCGTCGCCAGCTCTGCATTTTCCATCACCTGCTGCGTGCTCTGCCCACTGCGCCAGCCGCTGATGCCGATATGGATCATATCGTCGCGATCGACCATACGCGTCGGCGGCAGTGTATCCACAGCGTTAATCAGCTGCGAGGCGATGCCGTCCGCATCTTTAACGCTGCGATGCGGCAGCAGAACGGCAAAATCGCTGCGGAAGTAGCGCGCCAGCAGTGCGCCGGGATAGCGCAGTACAAAGGTAGAAAGGATGTTGACGAGGGCAAACAGATAATCCTGCACCGCCGCATGGCCCCAGCGTTCGCTCAGGCTGTCGAAATCCGGCAGGCGGATCATCATCACCATGCCGTGCGTCCCGACCGCTTCGGGGTCTTCCAGTAGCGTGGTCAGCTGATTATCGAAAAACAGACGATTGTTCAGCCCGGTGCGGGCATCCTGGGCGGCAAACGCGCGGATTAACGTATCGATGCGATTATGCTGCTCGCCCGCCTCTTTCAGATCGCTCAGCAGCAGATCGATAGCGCTACTGGCCTTGGGCGGCCACTCATGGACCGAACCGGATCGCACTGTTGAACGCTCGCCCCTGATGATCGCTTCGGCACGCGCCTCCAGCCGCTCCATTCCCCGCAGCTGACGGTACATCCAGCGGTGAGCCTGTAACAGCAGCAGGGTCATGATCACCACCACCGCGACAATCGCCGACAGCGTTGAGGCGCCAATAAATGAGGTAAACCAAGTGCGGCTGAGATCGACCCACTGCACGCGCAGCGTCATATCCGCATGGCGCGGCAGCGGTAGCAGGATCTGGCGGTAGCGGTTGGGTTCGTCGTCCAGCAGCGACTGCTGATGGCGGGCAAGCTGCAGAAGGGGCGTTTGATGGCGCAGCAGCTCAATTCGCTCAATTTGCAGCGGATTCATTAGCTGACGCAGCCAGGGCTCAACCTGCTGTGGCGACTGAGTGAGGAGTGCGCTATCCACATCATCGGCCATCCGCTGGAGCCGATGTTCTGCCCGCTGGTTACTGAGATAAAAAAAGCTCAGCACGCAGCCCACCAGCATCAGTAATGTCGCCAGTGAACAAAGCAGCGTGACTATCGCAGAGAGTTTGGTGGTTAATCGCATCCTTGTGCCCATGTAACAGCGGTGATCGAGTCGTCATTAACACTGAACCGCAGCCTGATTGTTAACGACCGGAGAATTTCGGCTACCTGGCGGCAGCGGCGGGCAAAAATAACACAATCATCGCGCCGATTGCTTGCCCGGCGTCAGATAAAAACGCATTTTCGCGAGTATAGTCTCAGCAGGCTGCTATTTTCGTTACAGACATCATTTTCAGGAGATTCTTATGCAGGCACTGGTTCTCGAACAGTCTGAAGGCCACACCGTCGCGACGGTTAAGCAGATCGACGCGGATACGCTGCCGCCGGGCGATGTGACGGTGGACATTGACTGGTCAGGCATTAACTATAAAGACGCGCTGGCCATAACCGGTAAGGGCAAGATTATCCGCCAGTTCCCAATGGTGCCCGGCATTGACTTCGCCGGACGGGTGCATACCAGCAGCGACCCGCGTTTTCACAGCGGGCAGCCGGTACTGCTGACCGGTTGGGGGGTGGGTGAGAATCACTGGGGCGGGCTGGCCGAGCAGGCGCGGGTTAAGGCGGACTGGCTGGTGCCAATGCCGCAGGGCATGGACGGGCGCAAAGCGATGATTATCGGCACCGCAGGATTCACCGCGATGCTGTGCGTGATGGCGCTGGAAGAGGGAGGCGTCACCCCTGACAGTGGCGAGGTACTGGTTACCGGAGCCAGCGGCGGCGTGGGCAGTACCGCCGTGGCGCTGCTGCACGCGCTGGGTTATCGGGTGGCGGCGGTCAGCGGACGTGAATCAACGCACGACTATCTGCGTCAGCTCGGCGCCGATGAAATCCTGCCGCGCAGCGACTTCAGCGCGCAGTCGCGCCCGCTGGAGAAACAGCGCTGGGCCGGGGCCGTCGACACCGTAGGCGATCGCGTGCTGGCCAACGTGCTGGCGCAGACGCACTACAACGGCGTGGTCGCGGCCTGCGGCCTGGCGGGCGGCTTTGCGCTGCCCACTAGCGTGATGCCGTTTATTCTGCGCAACGTGCGCTTGCAGGGTATCGACTCAGTCATGACGCCCGCGCCGCGCCGCATCGAAGCGTGGAAACGCCTGCTGAAAGTGCTGCCCGCCGCGTTTTATCAGCAGGCCACGACGGAGGTTTCCCTTGCCGACGCCGCCACTGCTGCAGAAAAGCTGCTGAATAATCAGAGCACCGGCCGCACGCTGGTGCGCATCCGCTAACTGACCGCCCCTTCCCCTGCCGCCCGGCGGGGGATCTCTTCCAGGAAATTTCACATTTTTTGCCGATTACTCGCGCAAACTCCGGCCCTGAGCCATGCTCAACGTTATTCCCCTACAAAGAGCAAGGGTCGCCGATGAAACCCGTGAATAAACTGACTGAAAATGACGTCACGCCAGAAAGCGTGTTCAACAGCCGTCGCCGCACGCTGCTGAAAACCCTGGGCCTGAGCGCGGCGGCCCTGTCGCTGCCGAACGCCGCACGCGCGGATGTGCTGTCGTGGTTTAAAGGCCACGATCGCCCACCTGCACCCGCCGGTAAGCCACTTGATTTCAGTAAGCCACAGCAGTATCAGGCCGACCTTGCCCTGACGCCGGAAGATAAAGTTACCGGCTACAACAACTATTATGAATTTGGGCTGGATAAGGCCGATCCGGCAGCCAATGCCGGGACGCTGAAGACCACCGACTGGAAAATTGAGATCGGCGGCGAGGTCGGTAAACCGCTGACGCTGGATATGGATGACATCTTTAAACGCTTCCCGCAGGAACAGCGCATCTATCGCATGCGCTGCGTTGAAGCCTGGTCGATGGTAGTGCCGTGGATTGGCTTTGAGCTGGGCAAACTGCTGAAGGCCGCTGAGCCCACCAGCAATGCGCGCTATGTGGCCTTCCAGACCATTTATGCGCCGGATGAGATGCCCGGCCAGAAGGACCGCTTTATCGGCGGCGGCATGGATTATCCCTATGTTGAGGGGCTGCGCCTTGATGAAGCGATGCATCCACTCACCCTGCTCACCACCGGCGTATACGGCAAAGCCCTGCCGCCGCAGAACGGCGCCCCTATTCGCCTGACGGTGCCGTGGAAATACGGTTTCAAAGGGATCAAGTCGATCGTCAAAATCACTTTGGTGAAGGATATGCCGCCGACCACCTGGAACCAGACCGCCCCGAACGAATATGGCTTCTTTGCCAACGTGAACCCACACGTCGACCATCCGCGCTGGTCGCAGGCCAGCGAACGCTTTATCGGGTCCGGCGGTATTCTCGATGTGAAACGCCAGCCAACGCTGCTGTATAACGGCTATGCTGACCAGGTCGCTTCGCTGTATCGCGGGCTGAATCTGCGGGAAAACTTCTAAATGGTGCGCCTGTCGGTTAAACAGATCACCGGACTGAAGGTTGTGCTGCATCTCGCCGGATTTCTGCCCCTGCTGTGGCTGCTGTTATCCATCGATCAGGGTTGGTTTAGCGCCGATCCAGCGAAAGATATCCAGCATTTTACCGGCAGGATGGCGTTGAAATTTCTGTTGGGGTCGCTGCTGATCGCTCCGCTGGCGCGCTATGGTAAGCAACCGCTGCTGATCCGCGTGCGCCGTCTGCTCGGGCTGTGGTGTTTTGCCTGGGCGACCCTGCACCTGGTGAGCTACTCCCTGCTGGAGCTGGGTATCAGCAATCTTGGCCTGCTCGGCTCGGAGCTGGTTTCGCGCCCTTATCTGACGCTCGGCATTATCAGCTGGCTTATTTTGCTGGCGCTGGCACTCACCTCTTTCCAGAAAGCGCAGCGCAAGTTGGGTAAACGCTGGCAGCTGCTGCACAATGGCGTCTATCTGGTCGCGATCCTTGCGCCCATTCACTACCTGTGGTCAGTTAAGGTTTACTCGCCGCAGCCGTGGATTTATGCGCTAATTGCGGCGATCCTGCTGGCCTGGCGCTATAAGAAGATTCGCAATTGGTTCCGATAAGCGAACCGCGAATATTGTGTCCCACCCCACAGTTGCTACACTCAACTGCGCCTTTTTTCAGCGGCGCGGTTGATCATCTTCGCTGATACGACCAGTATTTAGCTGCTAATTGCGTTGATATCGTTATAATGCCCGACTTCGAAGGGTGACCAGGGCCAAATTTCATCTGAAAAGGTGACAAATCGGCTTTGGCGATGTATTTTGTGCGATGCCTCAGTTATCGCAGGAGATAGCAGCAAGATGACCGATAAGTTTCATGTACTGCTCTTAAACGGCCCCAACCTGAATTTGCTGGGGAGCCGTGAGCCTGAGAAGTATGGTCACACCACGCTGGCCGATATTGTCAGCGATCTGACCGCACAGGCAGGCAAACTCAACGTGACTCTGAGCCATCTCCAGTCCAATGCGGAACATGCGTTAATTGATCGCATTCATGAAGCGAAAGGCAATGTCGATTATATCGTCATTAACCCGGCGGCATTCACTCATACCAGCGTAGCACTGCGTGATGCGCTGCTGGCGGTGAGTATTCCGTTTATCGAAGTTCATCTGTCCAATGTGCATGCTCGTGAGCCCTTTCGCCATCATTCGTATCTTTCTGATATTTCTGCCGGCGTGATCTGTGGACTTGGCGTCGACGGTTATTCCTGGGCTTTACAGACGGCAGTTAAACGCCTGTCACCATCTAATTAAACAGAGTACGGAACCACACTCATGGATATTCGTAAGATTAAAAAACTGATCGAACTGGTTGAAGAATCAGGCATCGCTGAACTGGAAATCTCTGAAGGCGAAGAGTCAGTTCGCATCAGCCGCTCACCAGCTAACGTCGGTTACCCGATGATGCAGCAGGCGTATGCTGCGCCGATGATGCAGCAGCAGCAGCCAGCTCTGGCTACCGCCGTTGCTCCAGCGACCGCTCCAGCAATGGAAGCGCCAGCTGCTGCCGAGATCAGTGGCCATATCGTGCGTTCCCCAATGGTCGGTACTTTCTACCGCACCCCAAGCCCTGACGCGAAAGCGTTTGTGGAAATCGGTCAGAAAGTTAACGCCGGTGACACCCTGTGCATCGTTGAAGCGATGAAAATGATGAACCAGATCGAAGCCGATAAATCCGGCGTTGTGAAAGCGATTCTGGTCGAAAGCGGTCAGCCTGTTGAGTTTGACGAGCCGCTGGTAGTCATCGAATAACGAGGCGAACCATGCTGGATAAAATTGTAATTGCTAACCGCGGTGAAATCGCGCTGCGTATTCTGCGTGCCTGTAAAGAGCTGGGCATCAAGACCGTTGCTGTCCACTCCACGGCCGATCGCGACCTGAAGCACGTGCTGCTGGCGGATGAAACCGTCTGTATCGGCCCGGCTCCATCGGTTAAAAGCTATCTGAACATCCCGGCGCTGATCTCCGCGGCGGAAATCACCGGCGCCGTGGCTATCCACCCTGGCTACGGCTTCCTGTCTGAGAATGCCGACTTTGCTGAGCAGGTTGAGCGCTCTGGCTTTATCTTCATCGGCCCGAAAGCTGACACGATCCGCCTGATGGGCGACAAAGTGTCGGCGATCACCGCGATGAAAAAATCCGGTGTACCGACCGTACCTGGATCTGACGGTCCGCTGACCGAAGATATGGAAAAAAACCGTGCCTTCGCCAAACGTATCGGCTACCCGGTAATCATCAAAGCCTCCGGCGGCGGCGGCGGTCGTGGTATGCGCGTCGTGCGCAGCGACAAAGATCTGGAACAATCCATCAACATGACGAAAGCGGAAGCCAAAGCGGCTTTCAACAACGACATGGTGTACATGGAGAAGTACCTGGAAAACCCTCGCCACGTCGAAATTCAGGTATTGGCAGATGGTCAGGGCAACGCGATCTATCTGGCAGAACGTGACTGCTCCATGCAGCGCCGTCACCAGAAAGTCGTGGAAGAGGCGCCAGCACCAGGCATCACCGAAGAGATGCGTCGCTACATCGGCGAGCGCTGCTCGAAAGCCTGCGTAGAGATCGGCTATCGCGGTGCAGGTACCTTCGAGTTCCTGTACGAAAACGGCGAGTTCTACTTCATTGAGATGAACACCCGTATTCAGGTTGAGCACCCGGTTACCGAGATGATCACCGGCGTTGACCTGATCAAAGAGCAGCTGCGCATTGCTGCCGGTCAGCCGCTGTCGATCAAACAGGAAGAGGTGATCATCCGTGGTCATGCGGTGGAATGCCGTATTAACGCTGAAGATCCTAACACCTTCCTGCCAAGCCCTGGCAAGATCACCCGCTTCCATGCACCGGGTGGCTTTGGCGTGCGCTGGGAATCTCATATCTACGCCGGCTATACCGTGCCGCCGTACTATGATTCCATGATCGGCAAACTGATCACTTTCGGTGAGAACCGCGATGTGGCGATTTCACGCATGAAAAATGCGCTGGCTGAGCTGATCATCGATGGGATCAAAACCAATATCGAACTGCAGATGAAAATCATGTCAGACGAGAACTTCCAGCACGGTGGGACCAATATCCACTATCTGGAGAAGAAACTCGGCCTGCAGGAGAAGTAATCAAGCGCGGGTCTGGCATGCCTGCCCCTGCCCGTGGGGGGCGGTTATCGCGCCACTGCGCTATTGTTGCGGGCCGGGCATGCCCGGCCCGCAACAATGTCAGCGATCGATATGCAGAGGGGCCGATTATTCGGCCCCTTCTTATTTGGGAAAGAAACGCATGGAAAAACGTTTTGTACAGGCCCACCGTGAAGCTCGCTGGTCTTTCTGGCTGGCGGTGGCTTATCTCGCCTGCTGGGCGCTGTCAGCCTGGCTGCCGGGCGACGCGCAGGGGGTAACCGGCCTGCCGCACTGGTTCGAAATGGCCTGCCTGCTAATACCCGGCCTGTTTATCTTTCTCTGCTGGCTGATGGTGCGCGTCGTCTTCCGCGACATTCCTCTGGAGGACGATAAACATGAAGTTTGAAATTATTCTGCCGCTGATTGGCTATCTGCTGCTGGTCGCCGGTTTATCTGTCTTTGCCATGCGCCAGCGCCGCGCCGGCAGCTTCCTGAGCGAGTATTTCCTCGGCAGCCGCTCGATGGGCGGCTTTGTGCTGGCCATGACGCTGACAACCACCTATATCAGCGCCAGTTCATTTATCGGCGGTCCGGGAGCAGCCTATAAATATGGGCTCGGCTGGGTGCTGCTGTCGATGGTGCAGGTGCCTGCCGTCTGGCTGTCGCTTGGCGTGCTGGGCAAGAAGTTTGCCATTCTGGCGCGCCGCTACAATGCAGTCACCCTCAACGATATGCTGTACGCGCGCTATCGCAGCCCGCTGCTGGTGTGGCTGGCAAGCCTGAGCCTGCTGGTCGCCTTTATCGGCGCGATGACCGTGCAGTTCATCGGCGGAGCGCGCCTGCTGGAAACCGCCGCCGGGATCCCCTACGACAAAGGTCTGCTGATTTTTGGCAGCACCATTGCGCTGTATACCGCCCTTGGCGGCTTCCGCGCCAGCGTGCTGAATGATGCGATGCAGGGCGTGGTGATGCTGATTGGCACCTTCCTGTTACTGTTTGCCGTGATCCATGCCGCAGGCGGAATGCACAGCGCCGTCAGCACGCTGCAGAAAATTGATCCGCAGCTGGTCTCTTCATCCGGCGTCGGGGGCATTTTGACGCCCACCTTCCTTGCCTCGTTTTCGGTGCTGGTCTGCTTTGGGGTGATTGGCCTGCCGCATACGGCGGTGCGCTGCATCTCCTATAAAGACAGTAAGGCGATGCATCTGGCGATCCTGCTCGGCACCGTGGTGGTCGCCGTGCTGATGCTGGGTATGCACCTGGCGGGCGCGCTGGGACGCGCGGTACTGCCTGACCTGGCGATCCCCGATCAGGTGATCCCGACGCTGATGATCCAGGTGTTGCCGCCGCTGGCTGCCGGCATTTTCCTGGCGGCACCGATGGCGGCGATCATGTCCACCATTAATGCCCAGCTGCTACAATCATCGGCGACGATCGTCAAAGATCTGTTTTTGCGCGTGCGCCCGCAGCACCTGGATAACGAACCGCTGCTGAAACGTCTCTCTTCCGCGATAACCCTGGTGCTGGGCATGCTGCTGCTGCTGGCGGCCTGGAACCCGCCGGATATGATCATCTGGCTTAATCTGCTGGCCTTTGGCGGTCTGGAAGCGGTGTTCCTCTGGCCGCTGGTACTGGGCCTTTATTGGGAGCGCGCTAACGCTGCTGGCGCACTGAGCAGTATGATCGCCGGTGCCGGTTGCTATACCCTGCTCGCCAGCCTGAATCTGCAACCGTGGGGCTTCCACCCTATCGTGCCAGCGCTGCTGCTTAGCCTGCTGGCGTTTGTCATTGGCAACCGCTTTGGCCGTGTTGACGCCGAAGCGGACACTGCCGCCCTATTGTCTGAATAAAGAGAATCGCTATGCCCTGGATACAAATGAAAATTAACAGCACCGGCGCCCAGGCTGAAGAGCTGAGCGACGCGCTGATCGAGAACGGGGCCGTTTCGGTCACCTTCCAGGATACGCATGATAATCCGGTGTTTGAGCCGCTGCCGGGCGAAACGCGCCTGTGGGGCGATACCGATGTGATTGGCCTGTTTGATGCCGAAACGGAGATGGAAGATGTCATCGCCGGGCTGGAGCAGTGCCCGCTGTTAGGCGCAGGTTTTCCGCATAAAATTGAGCAGATCGAGGACAAAGACTGGGAGCGTGAGTGGATGGATAACTTCCACCCGATGCGTTTCGGCGAGCGCCTGTGGATCTGCCCGAGCTGGCGCGATGTGCCGGACCCGCAGGCGGTGAACGTGATGCTTGACCCGGGCCTGGCGTTTGGCACCGGCACCCATCCCACTACCGCGCTGTGCCTTGCCTGGCTTGACGGCCTCGACCTGGCAGGCAAAACGGTGATCGACTTCGGCTGTGGCTCCGGCATTCTGGCGATTGCCGCGCTGAAGCTGGGGGCCGCCGCCGCTATCGGCATTGATATCGATCCACAGGCGATTCAGGCCAGCCGTGATAACGCCGAGCGTAACGGCGTATCAGAGCGTCTGTCGCTCTATCTGCCACACCAGCAGCCGGAGTACCTCAGTGCCGATGTGGTGGTGGCGAATATCCTTGCCGGCCCGCTGCGCGAACTGGCACCGCTGATTAGCGTACTGCCGATCGGCGGCGGGCATCTGGGTCTTTCCGGCGTACTGGCCAGCCAGGCCGAGAGCGTGTGTGAAGCCTATGCCGATACCTTTGTTCTCGACCCGGTGGCCGAGAAAGAAGAGTGGTGTCGCATTACCGGGATCCGCCGATAAAACAACCACCTGGCGCAGATCGGATGAGCTGCGCCAGCGCTTTACATCCGTCAGATGTCCCGAATAACAGGCAAACTGACGTGAATTATGTTGTTATCCAGGTCACAAAAAAAGAAAAATCTTTGTACACAATTTCGTCAATTTTTTTTAATCCCTTGTTTTATAAATGATTTAAAAAAATAAGCCCGCCAGGTAAGGCTTACCAGCCCCTGGCAACAGCGAATTGTTCAAAGTTTGGCCTTTCATCTTCCTGAAAAAATGCGTAATATACGCCGCCTTGCGGACACACTATGGTCACTTTTTTTTCATGCGCATAGGAAATCACCAGCTTCGTAATCGTTTGATTGCAGCCCCGATGGCCGGGATAACAGACAGGCCATTCAGGACCCTTTGCTATGCAATGGGCGCTGGGATGACTGTTTCCGAGATGATGTCGTCTAATCCTGAAGTCTGGAGCAGCGATAAGTCACGGTTGCGTATGGTTCACAGTGACGAACCTGGTATTCGTACCGTGCAAATTGCCGGTTGTGACCCGGAAGAGATGGCGGCAGCCGCGCGTATCAATGCAGCATCGGGTGCGCAGGTCATCGACATCAACATGGGGTGTCCGGCCAAAAAAGTGAATCGTAAGATGGCAGGTTCGGCACTGCTGCAGCATCCTGAGCTGGTGCAGTCTATCCTCTCAGCGGTGGTTAATGCAGTCGACGTACCGGTGACCTTAAAGATTCGCACTGGCTGGGATAGCGACAACCGCAACTGCGTAGAGATTGCCCAATTGGCTGAACGCTGTGGGATTCAGGCCCTGACCATTCACGGACGCACACGCGCGTGTTTGTTCAACGGCGAAGCTGAGTACGACAGCATTCGGACAGTTAAGCAGAACGTATCCATTCCGGTTATCGCGAATGGAGACATTACTGACCCGCATAAAGCCAGAGCCGTACTTGACTATACGGGGGCTGATGCCCTGATGATAGGACGGGCGGCTCAGGGAAGACCGTGGATCTTCCGGGAAATCCAGCACTATCTGGACACTGGGGAGCTGCTGGCACCGATGCCACTAGCTGAAGTAAAGCGCTTGCTCATCGGGCACTTACGGGAACTGCACGACTTTTATGGTCATCGCAAGGGATACCGTATTGCCCGGAAGCACGTCTCCTGGTATCTGCAGGAGCACGCCCCAAACGACCAGTTTCGGCGCACATTCAACGCCATAGAGGATGCCAGCGAACAGCTGGAGGCGTTGGAGGCATACTTCGAAAATCTTGCGTAATTAGAAATAAAGAGCTGACAGAACTATGTTCGAACAACGCGTAAATTCTGACGTACTGACCGTATCTACCGTAAATTCACAGGATCAGGTGACCCAAAAGCCACTTCGTGATTCGGTCAAACAGGCACTGAAGAACTATTTTGCTCAACTGAATGGTCAAGATGTAAGTGATCTGTATGAGCTGGTATTGGCTGAAGTAGAGCAGCCTCTGTTGGACATGGTGATGCAATACACCCGTGGCAACCAGACCCGTGCAGCCCTGATGATGGGTATCAACCGCGGTACACTGCGTAAGAAACTGAAAAAATACGGCATGAACTAATAGTCTTTGGCTATCATGTTGTTGCGAAAGCGCTTGTCCCTCCGGGGCTGGCGCTTTTTTATTTTTTGAGCGGATAAAATTTTCTTGTCAGATTATTCCTCTGCACATCTTCCTGAAGTCCCGTTAATCTGTGTAAAATTACAGCCAATGGAAATGCCTACCCAGGCCTGCAGCCCTTACCTTTCTGATAGCCGTGCGTCACGCCCCGCAAATGTAAAGTTCTGCCAGCTTAGGAAGCAGGCTAAACCATCGTCCTGAATGGGTGTCTGAGTGATTGTATCGCAGCTGATTGTTGTCAACTTGCGTTACAGGTTCTCTGGTCCTTAACGTCAAAATGAGCAATAGATGAAGCCGTCACAAAAATTCCGCCGGGGTTTTCTTCGCCCACGCTACTGGTTAACCTGGTTTGGCGTCAGCGTACTCTTTCTGCTGGTCCAACTCCCGTATCCTTTACTGCATAAGTTCGGCATCTGGATAGGACGCACTTCTATGCGCTTTATGAAGCGCCGCGTCTCGATTGCGCGCCGCAATCTGGAGCTGTGCTTTCCGGATATGGACAAAGATCAGCTGGAGCGCTGCATCGTCGGCAATTTCGAATCCCTGGGGATGGGCCTGATTGAAACCGGCATGGCCTGGTTTTGGTCCGACC
Source organism: Erwinia aphidicola (assembly GCF_024169515.1). NCBI lineage: Bacteria > Pseudomonadati > Pseudomonadota > Gammaproteobacteria > Enterobacterales > Erwiniaceae > Erwinia > Erwinia aphidicola. Next base: position 1,291,201 of record NZ_JAMKCQ010000001.1, read on the forward strand.
GCCGCGTGAAGCGCTGGTTTAAAGTTAATGGCCTGCACAACCTGCAGGCTGCACAGGCCGATGGCCGTGGCGCGCTGATTATCGGCGTGCATTTTATGTCGCTGGAACTTGGCGGACGGGCAATGGGCCTCTGTCAGCCGATGATGGCCATGTATCGCCCGCATAACAACAAATTCATGGAGTGGGTGCAGACTAAAGGACGCATGCGCTCGAACAAAGCGATGATCAATCGTCGCGATCTGCGCGGTATGGTGCAGGCGCTGAAACAGGGTGAGGCCGTGTGGTTTGCACCGGACCAGGATTACGGCCCGAAAGGTAGCGTCTTCGCCCCGCTGTTTGCCGTACCTGAGGCGGCCACGACCAGCGGCACCTGGATGCTGGCACGCATGGCAAAACCTGCGCTGATCACCGTTGTGCTGATTCGCAACGAAGACGGCAGCGGCTATGAATTAGTGATCCAGCCAGAGCTGAAAGATTATCCCATCGAAAGCGAGCAGCAGGCTGCCGAGTACATGAACCGCGTCATTGAGCGCGAGATCATGCGTGCGCCCAATCAGTATATGTGGCTACACCGCCGCTTTAAAACGCGTCCCGGCGGAGCCAGTTCCCTCTATTAACCCGCGTTGCCCCCCTCCAGCGCCTCTGCGCGCTGGAGTTAGCCACTCTTTTTACACTTCAGTCACTAAAACTGCTATCTCCCTCACACTGCTTCCATATAGTGAAACTATTTGCACTATTTGTGACCATTAGTGCTATTTTTGCCCCGTCCTGGTGCGCGATATTAATCGAACTTACCAAATGCTTCTGAATATTAGCAATGCTTTCCAATAGATTCAGGGCTCTGCAAATCTGGCACTACCTTTGCAAAGCAGTGAATGGCTTCGGCCACAGACAGGCAAAGTGCACCAAAGCGTGCATTACACATAACAAAACGTTTTCGCCACACAGGATGCTTTATGAAAAAGATGATGCTTTCAACTTTGGTTGCCGCTGCTACGCTGTTTGCGGTTGCGAATCAGGCTCACGCTGGCACCACGCTGGACGCCATTAAGAAGAAAGGCTTTGTGCAGTGCGGTATCAGTGACGGCTTACCGGGCTTCTCCTATGCGGATGCCAGCGGTAAGTTTTCCGGCATCGACGTGGACGTTTGTCGTGCGGCTGCCGCAGCCGTATTTGGTGATGCGACCAAGGTAAAGTACACCCCGCTGACGGCAAAAGAGCGTTTCACCGCACTGCAGTCAGGTGAAGTGGATATCCTGTCACGTAACACCACCTGGACCTCTGCACGTGACGGCGGCATGGGCTTCATCTTCGCTGGCGTTAACTACTACGATGGCATCGGCTTCCTGACCCACCAGAAAGCAGGTCTGAAAAGTGCTAAAGAGCTGGACGGCGCAACCGTTTGCATTCAGGCCGGTACCGACACTGAACTGAACGTGGCGGACTACTTTAAAGCCAACAAAATGCAGTATACCCCGGTGACCTTCGACCGTTCTGACGAGTCGGCGAAAGCGCTGGATACCGGTCGTTGCGATACCCTCGCCTCTGACCAGTCTCAGCTGTATGCACTGCGCATCAAGCTGGGCAAACCAGACGAGTTCGTCGTACTGCCGGAAGTGATCTCTAAAGAGCCTCTGGGCCCGGTAGTACGCCGCGGTGATGATGACTGGTTCACCATCGTTAAATGGTCTCTGTTCGCCATGCTGAACGCGGAAGAGATGGGTATTACCTCTAAAAACGTCGACGAGATGACGGCTAAGCCCTCTACCCCTGATATGGCTCACCTGCTGGGCGCCGAAGGTGACTTCGGTAAAGACCTGAAGCTGGACAACAAATGGGCTTACAACATCATCAAGCAGGTGGGTAACTATCAGGAAGTCTTTGACCGTAACGTCGGTAAAGATAGCCAGCTGAAAATTGCCCGTGGTCAGAATGCACTGTGGAACCAGGGCGGCATCCAGTACGCGCCACCAGTACGTTAATTCCCCCGATTACCGGGCACCCGCGTGCGGGTGCCCACGACAGAATTTTCGTTACTGAGGTCTCATCATGTCTCAACGCCCAACCGTAAAAAGGGATTTTTCATTCAGCAATCCTGCGGTGCGCGCCTGGCTTTACCAGATCATTGCGATCGTCGCGGTTGTTGCCGTAGCAGGTTATCTGATTCATAACACCATCATTAACCTGGCAAGCCGTGGCATTACTTCCGGTTTTGGTTTCCTTGAACGTAGCGCTGGCTTCGGTATCGTCCAGCATCTGATCGACTACAGCGAGGGGGATACCTACGCACGCGTGTTCCTGGTGGGTCTCACCAACACGCTGCTGGTTTCCGCACTCTGTATTGTCTTTGCCTCTTTTCTCGGCTTCTTTATTGGTCTGGCACGTCTGTCTGACAACTGGCTGCTGCGGAAAATTTCCAATATCTATATTGAGACGTTCCGCAACATTCCCCCGCTGCTGCAGATCTTCTTCTGGTACTTTGCGGTGCTGCGCAATCTGCCGGGACCGCGCCAGGCGCTGAATGCCTTTGATCTCGCTTTCGTCAGTAACCGCGGGCTCTACATCCCATGGCCTGAGTACGCGCCGGGCACCCTGCCATTTCTGTTGGCGTTACTGCTTGCCGTCCTGGCGACGGTCGGCCTGTTCCGCTATAACAAAAAGCATCAGCTTAAAACCGGGCAGCTGCGCCGCACCTGGCCGGCGGCGATTGCGATGCTGGGGCTGTTTCCGCTGCTGGCTTCAACGTTTGCCGGCAGCCCGATGCACTGGGATATCCCGGAGCTGAAGGGCTTTAACTATCGCGGTGGCTTTGTTCTGATCCCTGAGCTGGCGGCCCTGACGCTGGCGCTGTCGATCTACACCTCGTCATTTATCGCGGAGGTGATCCGTTCAGGCATTCAGTCCGTACCGCACGGTCAGCATGAGGCTGCCCGCTCGCTCGGCCTGCCAAACCCGGTGACGCTACGCCAGGTCATCATCCCACAGGCGATGCGCGTGATCATTCCACCGCTGACCAGCCAGTATCTCAATATCGTGAAAAACTCCTCGCTGGCTGCCGCGATTGGCTATCCCGATATGGTGTCGCTGTTTGCCGGGACGGTGCTGAACCAGACGGGCCAGGCCATTGAGACAATCGCCATCACCATGGGTGTTTATCTCATCATCAGCCTGACGATTTCGCTGTTAATGAATATCTATAACCGCAAAATCGCGCTGATTGAACGCTAAGAGAACGGGATAATTATGACTGTAACGACTCATGACACTCCGCCCGTACCGACTAACGCGTTCTCACGTGCCGTCGTTTGGGCAAGAAAAAATCTGTTCTCCAGCTGGGGAAACTCACTGCTGACCCTGTTCTGTATCTGGGTGATGTGGGTGGTGATCCCCCCCGCGCTGAACTGGCTGGTGTTCCAGGCGAACTGGTTCGGCAACACCCGCGCAGACTGTACCAGGGAAGGCGCATGCTGGGTGTTTATCCATGCGCGTTTCGGCCAGTTTATGTATGGGCTGTATCCCCACGAGTTACGCTGGCGCATTAATCTGGCGCTGGTTATCGGCCTGCTATCCATCGTCCCGATGTTCCTGAAAAGCCTGCCGCGTCGCGGTAGCTATATCGCCGCCTGGGCCGTGATCTATCCGATTGTGGTGTGGTTCCTGCTGTACGGCGGCTATCTGGGGCTGGAACGCGTGGAAACCCGTCAGTGGGGCGGCCTGACGCTGACGCTGATCATCGCTTCAGTGGGTATCGCCGGTGCGTTGCCGCTGGGGATTCTGCTGGCGCTGGGCCGTCGCTCGCGTATGCCGGTGGTGCGCACGCTCTGTATCCTGTTTATCGAGTTCTGGCGCGGCGTCCCGCTGATCACCGTGCTGTTTATGTCCTCGGTGATGCTGCCGCTGTTTATGGCGGAAGGCAGCACTATTGATAAGCTGATCCGTGCGCTGGTTGGGGTGATCCTGTTCCAGTCAGCCTATGTTGCCGAAGTGGTGCGCGGCGGGTTGCAGGCGTTGCCAAAAGGTCAGTACGAAGCCGCTGAGTCGCTGGCGCTGGGCTACTGGAAAACCCAGGGATTGGTGATCCTGCCGCAGGCGTTGAAGCTGGTCATCCCCGGGCTGGTTAACACCATCATCGCCCTGTTCAAAGATACCAGCCTGGTGATCATCATCGGCCTTTTCGATCTGTTCAGTAGCGTGCAGCAGGCCACCGTCGACCCAACCTGGCTGGGTATGTCCACCGAGGGTTACGTCTTTGCTGCACTGGTCTACTGGATTTTCTGTTTTAGCATGTCGCGCTATAGCCAGTATCTGGAGAAGCGCTTTAACACCGGGCGTACGCCACACTGAGGTTCAACATGACTCAAATTATTACTCAAGCTGACGACGCGATGATGATTACGCTGGAAAACGTGAACAAGTGGTATGGTCAGTTTCATGTCCTGAAGAATATCAATCTGCAGGTAAAACCGCGCGAACGTATCGTACTCTGCGGGCCTTCCGGCTCGGGAAAATCGACAACGATTCGCTGCATCAACCATCTGGAAGAGCATCAGCAGGGCCGTATTGTGGTAGATGGCACCCTGCTTAATGACGATCTGCGTAATATCGAACGCGTGCGCACGGAAGTCGGCATGGTGTTTCAGCACTTCAATCTCTTCCCGCACCTGAGCGTATTGCAGAACTGTACTCTGGCCCCTATCTGGGTACGCAAAACGCCGAAGAAAGAAGCTGAAGAGCTGGCGATGCATTACCTGGAGCGCGTGCGTATTGCCGAGCATGCGCACAAATTCCCGGGGCAGCTCTCCGGTGGCCAGCAGCAGCGCGTGGCGATTGCCCGCTCATTGTGCATGAAGCCGAAAATCATGCTGTTCGATGAACCGACCTCAGCGCTGGACCCCGAGATGGTGAAGGAGGTTCTCGATACCATGATTGGCCTGGCAGAAGATGGTATGACCATGCTTTGCGTAACCCATGAAATGGGCTTTGCGCGCACCGTGGCCGACCGCGTGATCTTTATGGACCGCGGTGAGATCGTTGAGCAGGCTGCGCCGCAGGAGTTCTTCTCTAATCCTAAGTCAGAACGCACCCGCGCTTTCCTGTCGCAGGTCATCCACTAATTTCACGTGGTAACTGAGGTACAAAGCCCCGATCAGTGATGGCCGGGGCTTTTTTAACGCCATGTTTTCAACGGTTATCCGCTAATATTGTGTTTTCCTGGATTGCGCACAAACAAAAAAGCCCCATGCTTTCGCATGAGGCTTGTCTGTTTAATTGATGCCTGGCAGTTCCCTACTCTCGCATGGGGAGACCCCACACTACCATCGGCGCTACGGCGTTTCACTTCTGAGTTCGGCATGGGGTCAGGTGGGACCACCGCGCTAAAGCCGCCAGGCAAATTCTTGATTTACCGAACTCACGCTTTATAACTGGTGCTGATACCCAGAGTCGAACTGGGGACCTCACCCTTACCAAGGGTGCGCTCTACCAACTGAGCCATATCAGCATTTTTAACTGTAAAGGGCGACACGAATGTCGCCCTTTTTAAATTGATGCCTGGCAGTTCCCTACTCTCGCATGGGGAGGCCCCACACTACCATCGGCGCTACGGCGTTTCACTTCTGAGTTCGGCATGGGGTCAGGTGGGACCACCGCGCTAAAGCCGCCAGGCAAATCTTGGTGCATGAAACGAATCTTTTGCACTGCTGCTGCGTTGGCCGCGCTCGCAAAGTCAGTCACATACTTCAGTATGCTCCCTCCTTTCCTTCGCTTGCCGCCTTGCCTCAGCACAAAATCTTTCGTTCCCGCTAAATTGTTATCCGGTCACAGGCTGAAAATCTCTTTTGCGTCTCTCATAACGCACACCAGAACGCTTCTGGCGTTGTAAGGTTAAGCCTCACGGGTCATTAGTACCGGTTAGCTCAACGCATCGCTGCGCTTACACACCCGGCCTATCAACGTCGTAGTCTTCAACGTCCCTTCAGGACTCTCAAGGAGTCAGGGAGAATTCATCTCGAGGCAAGTTTCGCGCTTAGATGCTTTCAGCGCTTATCTTTTCCGCACTTAGCTACCGGGCAATGCCATTGGCATGACAACCCGAACACCAGTGGTGCGTTCACTCCGGTCCTCTCGTACTAGGAGCAACCCCTCTCAATTCTCCAGCGCCCACGGCAGATAGGGACCGAACTGTCTCACGACGTTCTAAACCCAGCTCGCGTACCACTTTAAACGGCGAACAGCCGTACCCTTGGGACCTACTTCAGCCCCAGGATGTGATGAGCCGACATCGAGGTGCCAAACACCGCCGTCGATATGAACTCTTGGGCGGTATCAGCCTGTTATCCCCGGAGTACCTTTTATCCGTTGAGCGATGGCCCTTCCATTCAGAACCACCGGATCACTATGACCTGCTTTCGCACCTGCTCGAGCCGTCACTCTCGCAGTCAAGCTAGCTTATGCCATTGCACTAACCTCACGATGTCCGACCGTGATTAGCTAACCTTCGTGCTCCTCCGTTACTCTTTAGGAGGAGACCGCCCCAGTCAAACTACCCACCAGACACTGTCCCCACGCCGGATCACGGCGCCAGGTTAGAACATCAAACGTTAAAGGGTGGTATTTCAAGGTTGGCTCCACGCAGACTGGCGTCCACGCTTCAAAGCCTCCCACCTATCCTACACATCAAGGCTCAATGTTCAGTGTCAAGCTGTAGTAAAGGTTCACGGGGTCTTTCCGTCTTGCCGCGGGTACACTGCATCTTCACAGCGAGTTCAATTTCACTGAGTCTCGGGTGGAGACAGCCTGGCCATCATTACGCCATTCGTGCAGGTCGGAACTTACCCGACAAGGAATTTCGCTACCTTAGGACCGTTATAGTTACGGCCGCCGTTTACCGGGGCTTCGATCAAGAGCTTCTCCTTGCGGATAACCCCATCAATTAACCTTCCGGCACCGGGCAGGCGTCACACCGTATACGTCCACTTTCGTGTTTGCACAGTGCTGTGTTTTTAATAAACAGTTGCAGCCAGCTGGTATCTTCGACTGCCTTCAGCTCCACCCGCGAGGGGTTTCACCTACCGACAGCGTGCCTTCTCCCGAAGTTACGGCACCATTTTGCCTAGTTCCTTCACCCGAGTTCTCTCAAGCGCCTTGGTATTCTCTACCTGACCACCTGTGTCGGTTTGGGGTACGATTCGATGTTACCTGATGCTTAGAGGCTTTTCCTGGAAGCAGGGCATTTGTTACTTCAGCACCGTAGTGCCTCGTCATCACGCCTCAGCCTTAAAGAGTTCCGGATTTGCCTGGAACTCAAGCCTACACGCTTAAACCGGGACAACCGTCGCCCGGCCAACATAGCCTTCTCCGTCCCCCCTTCGCAGTAACACCGAGTACGGGAATATTAACCCGTTTCCCATCGACTACGCCTTTCGGCCTCGCCTTAGGGGTCGACTCACCCTGCCCCGATTAACGTTGGACAGGAACCCTTGGTCTTCCGGCGAGCGGGCTTTTCACCCGCTTTATCGTTACTTATGTCAGCATTCGCACTTCTGATACCTCCAGCATGCCTCACAGCACACCTTCAACGGCTTACAGAACGCTCCCCTACCCAACAACGCTTACGCGCCGCTGCCGCAGCTTCGGTGCATGGTTTAGCCCCGTTACATCTTCCGCGCAGGCCGACTCGACCAGTGAGCTATTACGCTTTCTTTAAATGATGGCTGCTTCTAAGCCAACATCCTGGCTGTCTGTGCCTTCCCACATCGTTTCCCACTTAACCATGACTTTGGGACCTTAGCTGGCGGTCTGGGTTGTTTCCCTCTTCACGACGGACGTTAGCACCCGCCGTGTGTCTCCCGTGATAACATTCTTCGGTATTCGCAGTTTGCATCGGGTTGGTAAGCCGGGATGGCCCCCTAGCCGAAACAGTGCTCTACCCCCGAAGATGAGTTCACGAGGCGCTACCTAAATAGCTTTCGGGGAGAACCAGCTATCTCCCGGTTTGATTGGCCTTTCACCCCCAGCCACAAGTCATCCGCTAATTTTTCAACATTAGTCGGTTCGGTCCTCCAGTTAGTGTTACCCAACCTTCAACCTGCCCATGGCTAGATCACCGGGTTTCGGGTCTATACCCTGCAACTTAACGCCCAGTTAAGACTCGGTTTCCCTGCGGCTCCCCTATACGGTTAACCTTGCTACAGAATATAAGTCGCTGACCCATTATACAAAAGGTACGCAGTCACACCACGAAGGTGCTCCCACTGCTTGTACGTACACGGTTTCAGGTTCTGTTTCACTCCCCTCGCCGGGGTTCTTTTCGCCTTTCCCTCACGGTACTGGTTCACTATCGGTCAGTCAGGAGTATTTAGCCTTGGAGGATGGTCCCCCCATATTCAGACAGGATGTCACGTGTCCCGCCCTACTCATCGAACTCACAGCAAGTGCATTTTTGTGTACGGGAGTATCACCCTGTACCCTGCGACTTTCCAGACGCTTCCACTAATGCACAAGCTGATTCAGGTTCTGGGCTGTTCCCCGTTCGCTCGCCGCTACTGGGGGAATCTCGGTTGATTTCTTTTCCTCGGGGTACTTAGATGTTTCAGTTCCCCCGGTTCGCCTCATGCCACTATGTATTCATGACATGATAGTGTGACGTATCACACTGGGTTTCCCCATTCGGGTATCGTCGGTTATTGCGGTTCATATCACCTTACCGACGCTTATCGCAGATTAGCACGCCCTTCATCGCCTCTGACTGCCTAGGCATCCACCGTGTACGCTTAGTCGCTTAACCTCACAACCCACAAGCGTCCCGAAGGACAGCATGCTGTCGTGAGCATTTGAGAGACTCGAACGCATCGTTAACTTCATTCTTATTACGGAGAATGAATACGACGCGTCGTTTCAATTTTCAGCTTGTTCCGGATTGTTAAAGAGCATAATACTTCGCAGCATGCTGTTATCCAGCACACTCTGAAGTATTTTATTTAGAAAAACAGTATGGTGGAGCTAAGCGGGATCGAACCGCTGACCTCCTGCGTGCAAGGCAGGCGCTCTCCCAGCTGAGCTATAGCCCCATACAGTCTTACAGAAACCTTTTACTACCATTACATTCCAAAGAAGAAATGTAATTTGTGCTCAGGCAAGGCATGCAGGAGGGAAGTTTACGTTGGTAAACGACCGAGTGCATAACGCCGCATGAGTGCAAATTTGGTAGGCCTGAGTGGACTTGAACCACCGACCTCACCCTTATCAGGGGTGCGCTCTAACCACCTGAGCTACAAGCCTGTAGAGGTTTTTCTGCTCGTTACTTTTTCATCAGACAATCTGTGTGGACACTACGCGGGAAGGTATCTTCAGGTAAGGAGGTGATCCAACCGCAGGTTCCCCTACGGTTACCTTGTTACGACTTCACCCCAGTCATGAATCACAAAGTGGTAAGCGCCCTCCCGAAGGTTAAGCTACCTACTTCTTTTGCAACCCACTCCCATGGTGTGACGGGCGGTGTGTACAAGGCCCGGGAACGTATTCACCGTAGCATTCTGATCTACGATTACTAGCGATTCCGACTTCACGGAGTCGAGTTGCAGACTCCGATCCGGACTACGACGCACTTTATGAGGTCCGCTTGCTCTCGCGAGGTCGCTTCTCTTTGTATGCGCCATTGTAGCACGTGTGTAGCCCTGGCCGTAAGGGCCATGATGACTTGACGTCATCCCCACCTTCCTCCGGTTTATCACCGGCAGTCTCCTTTGAGTTCCCGACATTACTCGCTGGCAACAAAGGATAAGGGTTGCGCTCGTTGCGGGACTTAACCCAACATTTCACAACACGAGCTGACGACAGCCATGCAGCACCTGTCTCACGGTTCCCGAAGGCACTAAGGCATCTCTGCCAAATTCCGTGGATGTCAAGGCCAGGTAAGGTTCTTCGCGTTGCATCGAATTAAACCACATGCTCCACCGCTTGTGCGGGCCCCCGTCAATTCATTTGAGTTTTAACCTTGCGGCCGTACTCCCCAGGCGGTCGACTTAACGCGTTAGCTCCGGAAGCCACGCCTCAAGGGCACAACCTCCAAGTCGACATCGTTTACGGCGTGGACTACCAGGGTATCTAATCCTGTTTGCTCCCCACGCTTTCGCACCTGAGCGTCAGTCTTTGTCCAGGGGGCCGCCTTCGCCACCGGTATTCCTCCAGATCTCTACGCATTTCACCGCTACACCTGGAATTCTACCCCCCTCTACAAGACTCTAGCCTGCCAGTTTCGAATGCAGTTCCCAGGTTGAGCCCGGGGATTTCACATCCGACTTGACAGACCGCCTGCGTGCGCTTTACGCCCAGTAATTCCGATTAACGCTTGCACCCTCCGTATTACCGCGGCTGCTGGCACGGAGTTAGCCGGTGCTTCTTCTGCGGGTAACGTCAATCGACGAAGCTATTAACTCCATCGCCTTCCTCCCCACTGAAAGTACTTTACAACCCGAAGGCCTTCTTCATACACGCGGCATGGCTGCATCAGGCTTGCGCCCATTGTGCAATATTCCCCACTGCTGCCTCCCGTAGGAGTCTGGACCGTGTCTCAGTTCCAGTGTGGCTGGTCATCCTCTCAGACCAGCTAGGGATCGTCGCCTAGGTGAGCCGTTACCCCACCTACTAGCTAATCCCATCTGGGCACATCCGATGGTGTGAGGCCCGAAGGTCCCCCACTTTGGTCCGAAGACGTTATGCGGTATTAGCTACCGTTTCCAGTAGTTATCCCCCTCCATCGGGCAGTTTCCCAGACATTACTCACCCGTCCGCCACTCGTCACCCAAGAGCAAGCTCTCTGTGCTACCGTTCGACTTGCATGTGTTAGGCCTGCCGCCAGCGTTCAATCTGAGCCATGATCAAACTCTTCAATTAAAAGTTCGATTTGCTGAAACAAGTTCAGCGGTGCTCATCTGTAAAACGTCATAATGAATTTCATTATGTGTTCACTCGTGAGGCTTGATATTTTTTACGTCCGGAGACGTTGATATCAATCCTGCGAGTGCCCACACAGATTGTCTGATAAATTGTTAAAGAGCGTTGCGAGCAGTGCCGAGGCTTCCTGTCGCGAGGTGGCGTATATTACGCTTTCCTCCTTCGGAGTCAACTTCTTTTTGAGAAGTTTTTCCGGCGGTTCAGATACTTCCTGAACCTTCTGAGCCGCTGGCCTGTAAGCCGTTGTGCCGTCTCAGTGGTTGCGCATTATAGGGATCCCGATTTAATCCACAACCCTTTTTTCGATCTTTTTATTTGGTTGCTGATTTATCGCTCTTTTCGCTGAGATCTCAGGCGATCCGCACAAATTTAGCGCGTTTTTTACCGTGGTAATTGATCAACAATCGCTTCCGGTACTACGCTGGCAGGATCCTATCTATATAGAGGTCGTTATGGTTCACAACGTACGTGCATATAAAGGAGTACGCCCACAGCTGGGTGAGCGGGTAATGATTGATGCCACCAGCGTTGTCATTGGCAATGTTTCGCTGGCAGACGATGTCGGTGTCTGGCCGTTGGTCGTCATACGCGGCGACGTTAATCGCGTGACGATCGGCAAACGCAGCAATATTCAGGATGGTAGCGTGCTGCACCTCACTCATCAATCGGCAACCAACCCTGACGGCTATCCGCTGGTGATTGGTGAGGATGTCACCGTAGGACATAAAGCGATGCTGCACGGCTGCACCATCGGCAATCGCGTGCTGGTTGGCATGGGGGCCATTCTGCTTGATGGGGTTGTGGTCGAAGATGATGTGATGATTGGCGCGGGGAGCCTGGTGTCGCCCGGCAAGCGTCTGGAAAGTGGCTTCCTTTATCTGGGCAGTCCGGCGAAAAAGGTAAGGCCGCTGACGTCCGATGAAATTGGCGGCCTGCTCTATTCTGCTAACAACTATGTCAGCTGGAAAAATGACTATCTGGCGGAAGAGAGCCAGACCCAACCCTGAGCATCTTCCTGTTGATCTTTGATCGCCTGCTCAGCATCCTCTTCCAGCTCCCAGCGGTAAAGGTGGAAACAGGCCAGCGCATCCCCTTTACAGCTAAAGCGGCGAAGTAAAGCTTCGCCGCTTATGACGCAAGTGAGCGGGAAGCCATTAACCAGTGCGCTGAAGCAGACCGCCTGTAAATTTTCATCCCACCATTCCCGTTCAGGAAACTGGATGGCCTGATTCACCCAGCCATCTCTTCTTTTAATATTTTAATCACCGGAGTGATATCCGGCATTACGCCATGCCACAGCTTAAATGAGTGTGCCGCCTGGCCCACCAGCATGCCGAGACCATCAGCCAGCTGAACTGCCCCCTGCTGACGGCACCACTGCAGAAACGGCGTGTCCCCCTGCTGATAAAACATGTCGTAGCAGCGGGTCTGTGTATTCACCAAACCAACGGGCAGTTCCGGGACATCTCCCGCGACACCGCTGGAAGTCGCATTGATCACCAGGTCAAACTGCTCGCCGACCAGCTTCTCACGGGTTAATGCCCGCACACCGCCCTGGCGCTGGAACAGCTGCTCTAGTTCAGCGGCTTTCGCATGGGTACGGTTAACAATAGTGATATGGGCGTGAGCTGAAAGCAGCGGGAGGATCACACCTCTTGCTGCGCCGCCTGCGCCGATCAGGAGGATCCGGTCGTCAGGCTGGATCAGCTGCAGCCGTTGAAGATCGCTCAGCAGACCAATGCCATCGGTGTTATCGCCCAGCAGTCGGCCATCGTCGAGTTTTTTTAGCGTGTTGACCGCACCCGCCAGAGCCGCTCGCTCGCTCAGCTCGCTGGCCAGCGCATAAGCCTGCTGTTTAAACGGCAGGGTCACGTTAGCGCCTTTGCCGCCGGCGGCAAAAAAATCACGCGCGGCCTGTTCAAAACCCTCAACTGGCGCGCAAAAACGCTCATAAGGATGGGCGATCCCGCTCTGCTCAGCAAACAGCTGGTGAATGCGGGGCGATTTACTGTGATTAATCGGGTTACCGAAGACGACAAACGACATAGAGTTCTCTTTATCCCTGGCGAATCAGTTCACCGGTTAATACATCGCGGATTTCTGACGGATTCTGGCGGCCGCCCGTTTCTCCCTGCAGCACGGGGAAACCTTCACCGAACTGCGCCAGCACCTCCGCCACATTGCGGCACGGTGGTAAACCGCTGAGGTTGGCACTGGTAGAGACTAATGGCTTGTCAAAAGCCTGACACAGTTTGACCACATCAGGATGATTACTGACGCGCACTGCCAGCGAGGAGAAGCGCCCGGTCAGCCAGCGCGGTGTCTCTTGACGCGCGGGCAGCACCCAGGTCACCGGCCCAGGCCAGCGGGAAAACATCCGCTCTTTCTGTTCGGCGCTCAACTGCTCATCGGCAATATAAGGGAGTAACTGCTGGTAGTCAGCGGCAATCAAGATCAGCCCCTTATCTACCGGGCGGCGCTTCAGTGCCAGCAGTTGCATGACCGCAGCCTCACTGTCGGGATCGCAGCCGAGGCCAAATACCGCCTCTGTGGGGTAAGCAATTACGGCTGACTGGCGCAATTGCGCAACGCAGAGCGCTACAGAGTCATGCACTGGTTTCATCTTCACTACCATTTATCACTGTTACAGGTTTGCCGCAGGCTTTACTGGCGCAGAAACGCTTCACACCTCTGGCGGTTTTCTTTTCTATTAGCAACGGGAACTGGCAGAACTCACACACCCCTTCCAGCGGAGTGAAGTTCACTGCAAACTGACAGTCGGGATAGCGGTCACAGGCGTGGAATGTTTTACCGTAACGCGAACGTCGTGCCACCAGCTTTCCGCTCTGACACTGCGGGCAGGCGAGCGTGGTTTCATCCGGCTTATCGATAGTTTCGGTATGCTCGCATTCCGGGTATTCACTACAGGCGACAAACATGCCGTAACGCCCCTGGCGCAATACCAGTTCGGCCCCACATTTCGGGCACAGCTGACCTTCGAGCACTTTAACAATGTGCCCGTCAGCCTGGCCTTTCAGCGGCCGAATAAAGTCGCATTCGGGGTAGAGTGAGCAACCAAGAAAAGCGCCATGTTTCCCGGAGCGAATAACCAGTTCTGCCCCACACTGGGGGCAGGGTTCATTTTTTCGCACAGCGAAAAGCGCTGTTTTATTCATAACTTTGTGTACACGAAGGCAAACTTCAGTGCAGCATTCCTTCATTGACGTCGAAAAGTAGCTCTTCCATTTGCTGATAGGCGTTTTCACATCCGGGGATATTAAACAGCACCATCAGCACCACCCATTTGAGATCGTCCAGATCAAACTCGAGGGTATCCAGAGCCATAATACGTTCGATAACCATTTCGCGCGTGTCCAGATTCAGAACCTGAATTTGTTCCAGGAACAGAATAAAGCCACGGCAGTTGGCATCTAAACGCTGACTCTCTTCCTCGGTGTAGATACGCATAGACAGCGGATCGGTAGTCAGCAGAATCGGAGCGACAAGGCCGTCCTGATAATCTGCCAGCTTTTCCAACCAGTTCAACGCATTATAGATATCTTCACGATGAAAACCTGCATCGGACAGATCATCAGTCAATTTATCCTGGTCAACGCGCATTTCTGCCTCGTTGTGGATATACGTTTCAAATAAGTACATTAGTACGTCGAACATGGCTTGCCCTCCTCAATCGGACATAGCCGCCGGGTACAGCTGCGATCCACCCTGCTAACTCCAACTCAAGCAGCTTAGCTACGATGGCTGGCACAGGTTGGCCGGCACGTTCAGCGACGACGTCAACAGGTGTAACCTCATCTCCTACGTTAGCCAACACATCGGGAAATGGCAATGAAGGATTGCTGTCCGACGTGGAATAATTGGCTGAATCTGGAAAATCAGGAAGCCAGTTAAGGTCGCTCTGTATTTGCTCAAGAATATTGTTGGGATGGGCAACTAACATCGCGCCCTGCTGAATTAACCAGTTCGTCCCTTCGCTTCCCGGATTACCCAGCGCGCCGGGCAAAGCAAATACGTCGCGGTTCTGCTCCAGCGCTAACCTGGCCGTCAGCAGCGACCCGCTACGCAACGTCGCCTCAACCACCAGCACGCCCAGGCTTAAACCGCTAATAATACGATTACGTCGTGGGAAATAGGGCCCACGAGCCGTTACCGATAGAGGAAACTCGGACACCAGCGCTCCCCCAGCGGCGATAATTTGCCCGGCCAGCGCTCTGTGCCGCGACGGATAAACCGCGTTCAGGCCGCTACCCAACACGGCAATTGTTTTCCCCTCTACCTCCAGCGCGGCGCGGTGCGCAATGCCATCAATGCCAATTGCCAGCCCACTGGTAATCGTCATGCCACTCAGGGCCAAAGCCTGAGTAAACCAGCTGCCCCACTCGCGGCCATAATGGCTGCAGTGTCGGCTGCCCACTATCGCCAGTTGCCGCGTGTTCAGCAATTCCACATCGCCCGCAATAAATAGCATCAGCGGAAAGTTGCTCAGGGACTTGAGCCGCTCAGGATAATGAGGGCTGTCGGGCGTAATGAAACTGTGCCCGGGCTCTGCCAGCCAGCGCCGTGTTTCATCAATAATTCGCCCATCATATTGCCTGAACGCCTCCAGCTGCCCTGCCGTCCATGGCAGTGCAGCCAGAGCAGGGGTATCTGACGGTTCAATTTCCCTGATTTGCTGTAGCAGAATCAGGCGCTGAGGGCTGGATAACCCTGAGACGCCTGAAAGGCGCAGCGCACACTCAATAGGTGACATTATTCTCTCCCTGATTTTGCCCCTTCCCCCTGAAGGTTACCTGCCAGGAATGCTGTCAATCGCAGCGTGAAATGTCTACAATAAGAGGATTAAAACTCTCATCCCTTGAATACAGATCTGGAAAGTTATGTCCGTTTTGCAGGTATTACATTTTCCTGACGAGCGCCTGCGCATCGTTGCGAAACCCGTTAAAGAAGTAAATGCCGATATTCAGCGTATCGTCGACGATATGTTTGAAACCATGTATGCCGAAGAAGGCATCGGTCTGGCAGCGACACAGGTTGATATCCATCAGCGGATTATCGTGATTGATGTTTCTGAAAATCGCGATGAGCGCCTGGTGCTGATCAACCCGGAGCTGCTGGAAGATAGTGGCGAAACCGGCATTGAAGAAGGTTGCCTGTCGATCCCTGAACAGCGTGCTTTGGTGCCGCGTTCAGAGAAAGTCAAAATCCGAGCGCTGGACCGCGAAGGAAACAGCTACGAGTTGGAAGCGGATGGGCTGCTGGCAATCTGTATCCAGCATGAAATGGATCATCTGGTCGGTAAACTGTTTATTGATTACCTGTCGCCAATGAAACGTCAGCGTATTCGTCAGAAGCTGGAAAAGCTCTATCGCCAGAGCGCCCGCGACTAAGTTCGTTGACTAAAGGGAATCACGTGTCCGAATCGTTAAAAATCATTTTTGCCGGCACCCCCGACTTTGCAGCGCGTCATCTTGACGCGCTGTTGTCATCCGGGCACCAGGTAGTGGGCGTTTTCACTCAGCCCGACCGCCCTGCCGGCCGCGGAAATAAAGTGACCGCCAGCCCGGTCAAGCAGCTGGCTGAGCAGCACAACATTCCGGTGTTCCAGCCTAAATCCCTGCGTCCTGAAGAGAATCAGCAGTGGGTTGCCGCGCTAAACGCCGATGTCATGGTGGTGGTCGCTTATGGCTTGATCCTGCCAAAGGCGGTGCTGGAGATGCCTCGTCTCGGCTGCATCAACGTTCACGGTTCCTTGCTGCCACGCTGGCGTGGCGCCGCACCAATCCAGCGCTCGCTGTGGGCGGGCGATGCCGAAACCGGCGTGACTATCATGCAGATGGATGTGGGCCTGGATACCGGCGATATGCTGCATAAGCTGGCCTGCCCAATTGAAGCCCACGATACCAGCGCCACGCTGTATGACAAACTGGCAGAGCTCGGTCCGGCTGGTATGCTGAGCACGCTGGCGCAGCTTGCCGACGGCAGCGCACAGCCTGAAGTGCAGGATGAAGCTCTGGTGAGCTATGCCGAGAAGCTGAGTAAAGAGGAGGCCCGTCTCGACTGGACCTTGTCAGCGCTGCAGCTGGAGCGCTGCATCCGCGCCTTTAATCCGTGGCCAGTCAGCTACTTCATTATTGATGAGCAGCCGGTGAAGGTGTGGAAGGCCAGCGTGCTTCCTGCCGTTAGTCATCACCAGCCGGGCGAGATCCTGCAGGCCGATAAGCACGGCATTCAGGTGGTTACCGCTGATGGCGTGCTGAATATTGAAGAACTCCAGCCTGCGGGCAAGAAAGCGATGAAAGCCCAGGACCTGCTTAATTCCCGCCGCGAATGGTTCACCCCAGGCAATATCATTGCCTGATACTCTGCCCGGCATCACCGCCGGGCAGTTTTACATGCGAATCCTCTATGAAAAAAAATACCAATTTACGCAGCGTTGCCGCTCAGACTATCGAGAAGGTTGTCGAACAGGGGCAGTCGCTTAGCAACGTGCTGCCTGCCGCCCAGAAAGCCGTAGGCGAGAAAGATGCCGCGCTGTTACAAGAGCTATGCTACGGCGTACTGCGCACGCTGCCGCAGCTGGAGTGGATCATCAGCAAGCTGATGTCACGCCCGATGACCGGCAAACAGCGCGCGATTCACTTCCTGATCATGGTCGGCCTTTATCAGCTGCTGTTTACCCGCATTCCTTCCCATGCGGCGCTGGCTGAGACCGTGGAGGGGGCAGTTGCCCTCAAGCGCCCGCAGCTGAAGGGATTGATCAACGGTGTGCTGCGCCAGTTCCAGCGCCAGCAGGAAGAGCTGACCCAGCAGATGAACGACGGCGAACAGCAGTATCTGCATCCGAAATGGCTGCTGGAGAGGCTGAAGCGCGCGTGGCCCGGGCAGTGGCAGCAGATTGTTGATGCCAATAATCAACGCCCGCCAATGTGGCTGCGCGTGAATCGTCAGCATCACAGCCGTGATGCCTGGCTGGCTTTGCTGGCAGAAAGCGGCAAAACCGGATTTGCTCACCCGCAGCATAGCGACGCGGTTCGGTTGGAATCACCGTGCGCGGTGGGACAGCTTCCTGGTTTTGACCAGGGCTGGGTGACCGTGCAGGATGCTTCAGCTCAGGGCTGTGTTGCCCTGCTCGATCCGCAAAACGGCGAGAAGATCCTCGACCTGTGCGCCGCACCCGGCGGCAAAACCACGCATATTCTGGAAGCCGCGCCGCAGGCTGACGTTATGGCCGTTGACGTCGATGCTCAGCGTCTGGCAAGAATTAGTGAGAATTTGCAACGCCTCGACATGCACGCAGAGGTTAAGCTTGGCGACGGCCGCACGCCTGCAGAGTGGTGTGGCGATACGCAGTTTGATCGCATTTTACTGGATGCACCCTGCTCGGCTACCGGCGTTATTCGTCGTCATCCGGATATCAAATGGCTGCGTCGCGACCGCGATATTGCTGAGCTGGCGATCTTACAGCAGCAGATCCTCGATGCCGTCTGGCCACATCTGAAGAAAGGCGGCACGCTGCTTTACGCCACATGCTCGATACTGCCGGAAGAGAATCACCAGCAGATCGCGCAGTTCCTGCAGCGCCACGGCGATGCAAGCCTGGTCGAAACCGGCGATCTGGCTCAGCCAGGTATCCAGGTGTTCCCGCAGGTGGAAGGCGGCGATGGCTTCTACTATGCAAAATTGATAAAACAGTGAAACAGGTGGCATGGCTTAGCCGCGCCACAAATTGAACGACAACCAACAGACTGAAGCATAATGAAAATTATCATTCTTGGTGCAGGTCAGGTCGGCGGAACGCTAGCTGAGAACCTGGTCGGTGAAAACAACGATATTACCGTGGTCGATACCGATCCCCTGCGCCTGCGTCAGTTACAGGACAAATTCGATTTACGCGTGGTGCAGGGGCACGGCTCTCATCCGCGCGTGCTGCGTGAAGCCGGTGCGGAAGATGCGGATATGCTGGTTGCCGTCACCAACTCTGATGAAACCAACATGGTCGCCTGCCAGGTCGCCTACTCCCTGTTTAACACGCCGAACCGTATCGCCCGTATCCGCGCCCCGGATTATATCCGTGACGCCGATAAGCTGTTTATCCCGGAAGCGGTACCCATCGACCACCTGATCTCTCCGGAGCAGCTGGTAATTGATAATATTTATCGTCTGATCGAATACCCTGGTGCGCTGCAGGTGGTGAACTTTGCGGAAGGGAAAGTCAGCCTGGCAGTGGTCAAAGCCTATTATGGCGGCCCGCTGGTCGGGAATGCGCTATCCGTGATGCGTGAACATATGCCGCATATCGATACGCGCGTTGCCGCTATTTTCCGCCAGGATCGCCCTATTCGCCCGCAGGGCTCCACCATCATTGAGGCAGGCGATGAAGTGTTCTTCATTGCTGCCAGCCAGCATATTCGTGCGGTGATGAGTGAGTATCAGCGGCTGGAGAAACCGTATAAGCGCATTATGATCGTCGGCGGCGGAAATATCGGCTTTGGTCTCGCGCAGCGCCTGGAAAAACAGTACAGCGTTAAACTGATCGAGCGCGATCAGCAGCGCGCCGCCGAGCTGGCAGAAAACTTGCAAAACACCATCGTGTTTTATGGCGATGCCTCCGATCAGGAACTGCTGGCCGAGGAGCACGTTGATCAAACCGATCTTTTCATTGCCATCACCAACGATGATGAAGCCAATATCATGTCGGCAATGCTGGCCAAGCGCATGGGCGCGAAAAAGGCTATGGTGCTTATCCAGCGCCGCGCCTATGTCGATCTGGTGCAGGGCAGCGTCATCGATATCGCGATCTCCCCGCAGCAGGCGACCATCTCGGCGCTGCTGGGGCACGTGCGTAAAGCGGATATTGTCGGGGTTTCTTCACTGCGCCGCGGCGTGGCGGAAGCCATTGAAGCTATCGCGCACGGCGAGGAGTCGACCTCACGCGTGGTCGGGCGCCTGATTGATGATATCAAGCTGCCACCGGGAACCATCATTGGTGCCGTGGTGCGCGGTAACGATGTGATGATTGCTAATGATAACCTGCGTATTGAGCAGGGGGACCACGTGATCATGTTCCTGACCGACAAGAAGTTTGTCCCGGACGTCGAACGCCTGTTCCAGCCCAGCCCGTTCTTCCTCTAACGACCCTATCTGTCTGTCTGATTTCACCCGGCGTTACCCCGGGTGAATGTCGACATTTATCAGCAATCACCGTGGTAAAAAGCCAATCCTTTGTTAGACTTAGAAAATTGGCAAAAATGGGAGATAACAATGAGTTTATTCAAAGAGTTTCGCGATTTCGCGATGCGTGGCAATGTCGTCGATCTGGCTGTGGGTGTCATCATCGGTGCTGCGTTTGGTAAAATCGTCTCTTCACTGGTGGCAAATATCATCATGCCACCGCTGGGGTTACTGATTGGGGGCGTCGATTTCAAGCAGTTCAGCTGGGTGTTAAAAGCCGCAGATGGTACAGCGCCTGCTGTAGTGATGGAGTACGGGATTTTCCTGCAGACCATTTTTGACTTTATGATCGTTGCGTTTGCCATCTTCATGGCGATTAAAGTGATGAACAAGATGTACAAAAGAAAGGAAGTGGAAAAACCGGCACCGAAACCTTCTGCTGAAGAAACGCTGCTGAGCGAAATCCGCGATCTGCTGAAAGAACAGAATAACAAACCGCTTTAAGGGATTGTCTGTTGCGAAAACGAAAACCGCCACCGCTGGCGGTTTTTTTATGCCTGAAAAGGCAGAAGGCCAGTGGTCAATACGCGGTTTGCGCACTGGCCACTGGCCTCCCAGTTACCTTTCTTCGCATGTTTATCACGGCGCCGGTAGCTGCCTTTACCTTTAGTGTTCGCCTCAACGCGCGGTTTAAACAGTGGGTCATGTAGCAGTGCTTCAAGGGCGTTATCACGGATGACGCCTTTTTTATGTTGGTAAACAGTCATGATATTTCCTGTGAGTAAATGACGCAGATGAATATAGGCCTGAAATTGGGATATTTCAATCGGCGGCTTTAACATTTGATGTGGTTGCCCCCTTTTCAAGTGCTTCCAGGATCGAGCAATAGCGGCTGCTGTGCGCGGTGCCGCAGCAGGCATCATTCAGCCTTTTCAGTGAACGCTGCATATGCTGAAGCTCTGATAACATGGCTTCAACTTCGGTGAGCCGCTTTTGCACGATGGTCTTAGATTCCTGACAGGTGTGATGTTCAGGATCGACGCGGATCGATAACAGTTCGCGGATCGCTTCCAGCGTAAAGCCCAGCTGACGTCCATAACGAATAAACTTCAGCCGCTGCAAATCAGTATCACTGTAGAGACGAAAGCCGCCTTCGGTGCGGATTTCATGATCCATCATGCGCTGCTTCTCATAGAAGCGAATGGTGTCCGGCGTCACATCGGCCAGTTTCGCCAGTTGTCCTATGCGGTACATTACTCCTCCTCGCTAAAATGCTGCTGTAACTGCCTGCCATAATGGCTATGCAGAAAATCGGTACTGATACCCGCCTGAATAAGTTTGATTTCCAGTAGCTTCAGTCGTTTTGCCTGTGGCTGATAGCGCTCATCCTCAGGGGCGATGCCACGCAGCAGCTTATCCAGCTCAACGGCTTCCCGTCGCAGCTCCAGCTCCGGTGGCAGGTAGCCAGAATTTTTTAAGATACGATAGCTGGCGCGCAGTTCAGCAGGAACGTGGCTGTCGTCATCCAGCTGCAGCGGTTGGCCAGCCCCCGCCAGATTATCGAGATCGCCCTGACGCTGTGCGGCAAGGATATGTTTTTCAGCCAGCTGATCGAGCAGTGACATAGTCGCGGCCTCCAGTTCTCAGGAAGCGTTCAGCATAGCGTAACTGGTGAGGATATGAAGTAAGAGAGGAATTATGGACATAAAAAAACCCCGCAAGCGGGGTTTTTTCAATACTGCGGCAGATTACTCTGCTACAGCTTCTGCTTGAGCTTCTGGACGATCAACCAGCTCGATGTAAGCCATCGGAGCGTTGTCACCAGCGCGGAAGCCACACTTCAGAATGCGAGTGTAACCACCTGCACGGCTCGCGAAACGCGGACCGAGCTCATTAAACAGTTTTGCCACGATCTCGTTATCACGAGTACGGGCGAATGCCAGACGACGATTAGCTACGCTGTCGGTCTTGGCAAGAGTAATCAGCGGCTCAACTACGCGACGCAGCTCTTTCGCTTTTGGCAGGGTCGTCTTGATAATCTCGTGACGAACCAAAGAGCCAGCCATGTTGCGGAACATAGCCTGACGATGGCTGCTGTTGCGGTTCAGTTGACGACCACTCTTACGATGGCGCATGACCTTATCCTTCTCAGTGAAACCTTAACCTGTGATCGGGTTATTCATCAGCAATGCTAGCTGGCGGCCAGTTTTCCAGGCGCATGCCCAGAGACAGACCACGAGAAGCCAGCACATCTTTAATCTCAGTAAGAGATTTTTTACCAAGGTTAGGCGTTTTAAGCAGCTCAACCTCGGTACGCTGTACCAGATCACCGATGTAGTGGATAGCTTCTGCCTTAAGGCAGTTAGCAGAGCGGACAGTCAATTCCAGATCGTCAACAGGGCGCAGCAAGATCGGATCGAATTCTGGTTTCTCTTCTTTCACTTCCGGCTGACGTACATCACGTAAGTCGACGAAAGCTTCCAGTTGTTCTGCCAGGATGGTTGCCGCACGGCGGATCGCTTCTTCAGGATCAATAGTGCCGTTGGTTTCCATTTCGATGACCAGCTTGTCCAGGTCAGTACGCTGTTCTACACGCGCTGCTTCAACATTGTAGGCAATACGCTCTACAGGGCTGTAACAGGCGTCAACCAACAGACGACCGATCGGGCGCTCATCTTCTTCCGAATGAATTCGGGCAGAAGCCGGCACATAACCACGACCACGCTGAACTTTGATACGCATGCTAATAGCGGCGTTCTCATCGGTCAGGTGACAGATCACGTGCTGCGGCTTGACGATTTCGACATCACCATCATGGGTGATATCGGCTGCAGTCACAGGGCCAATGCCAGATTTATTCAGAGTAAGAATAACTTCATCTTTGCCCTGAACTCTTACCGCCAAACCTTTCAGGTTGAGCAGGATTTCCAGGATATCTTCCTGTACGCCCTCTTTGGTGCTGTACTCATGCAGTACACCATCAATTTCAACCTCGGTCACCGCGCAACCCGGCATTGATGAAAGCAGAATACGGCGCAGTGCGTTACCAAGAGTATGGCCAAAGCCACGCTCTAAAGGCTCAAGGGTCACCTTGGCGTGCGTCGAACTCACTTGCTCGATATCTACCAGGCGCGGTTTTAGAAACTCTGTCACAGAACCCTGCATTGTGTCCTCTCTTTGGTACTAAGCCTTACTTGGAGTAAAGCTCGACGATCAGGTGTTCGTTAATGTCCGCAGACAGATCGGTACGTTCAGGAATACGCTTGAACACACCTTCCATCTTAGTTGCATCAACTTCCAGCCAGGTTGGCTTTTCACGCTGTTCAGCCAGCTCCAGAGCGGCTTTCACGCGAGACTGCTTTTTGGCTTTCTCACGGATGCTAACAACGTCATTCGGAGTTACCTGATAAGAAGCGATGCTAACAACGCGGCCGTTTACCAAAATAGATTTGTGGCTAACCAGCTGACGTGCTTCTGCACGAGTGGCGCCAAAGCCCATACGGTAAACTACGTTGTCCAGACGACCTTCCAGCAGAGCTAACAGGTTTTCACCGGTGTTGCCTTTCAGACGAGCTGCTTCTTTATAATAGTTACGGAACTGACGCTCCAGCACGCCGTACATACGACGAACTTTCTGCTTTTCACGTAACTGCACGCCATAGTCAGACAGACGTGGCTTGCGCGCACCGTGCTGACCAGGAGCTTGTTCAATCTTACACTTGGTATCAATCGCGCGAACGCCAGACTTAAGGAACAGGTCTGTGCCTTCACGACGGCTCAGCTTGAGCTTAGGACCCAAATATCTTGCCATTTTCTTTCTCCAACATTCCTAAAAAACGGGGCGTTATACGCGACGTTTTTTCGGCGGACGACAACCGTTGTGAGGGATCGGAGTCACATCAGTAATATTAGTGATGCGGAAACCAGCAGCGTTCAGGGCACGAATAGTTGATTCGCGGCCTGGACCAGGACCCTTAACCATAACTTCCAGGTTCTTAATACCGTAATCTTTCACGGCCTCTGCGCAACGCTCTGCAGCAACCTGCGCAGCGAACGGCGTAGACTTACGAGAACCACGGAAACCGGAACCACCGGCTGTTGCCCAACCCAGCGCATTACCCTGACGATCGGTAATAGTTACGATGGTGTTGTTAAAAGATGCATGGACATGAGCCACGCCATCAGAGACTTGCTTTCTTACACGCTTGCGTGCACGAACTGGTGCCTTTGCCATTATTCAATCACCCCGATTATTTCTTGATCGGTTTACGCGGACCCTTACGGGTACGTGCGTTAGTCTTAGTACGCTGACCGCGCACTGGAAGACCACGACGATGACGCAAACCACGATAGCAACCAAGGTCCATAAGACGCTTGATGCTCAGGGTGACTTCACGACGCAGATCGCCTTCAACAACAAATTTCGCTACTGCATCACGCAGAATGTCGATTTGTTCTTCAGACAGCTCACTGATCTTAACATTTTCAGCGATTCCCGTAGATGCACAGATAGCCTGTGAACGGGTCTTGCCGATACCGAAAATTGCAGTTAATGCGATAACGGTATGTTTATGATCAGGAATGTTAATGCCTGCTATACGGGCCACTATGCACTCCTATTTAATTACTTATGCGTCCCATGCCGAAAAGCCCGTTTTCAGGATACTCAAATGGAAACGCATAGACATACAAAAGATTGGCTGGCTAATCTAGCCAGCTCAACCCGACTTTGCAAGAAAAATATGCGATTAAATCAGCCTTGGCGCTGTTTATGCTTAGGCTCGGCACTGCAAATCACACGCACGACGCCGTCGCGACGAACGATTTTGCAGTTACGACATAATTTCTTGACGGAAGCACGAACTTTCATTTTTACTCTCCGTAACTTCTCAAGCACCTGAATTAACGGCCGTAGCCCTTCAGATTTGCTTTCTTCAATGCAGACTCGTACTGACTAGACATCATCAGAGTTTGCACTTGAGCCATAAAGTCCATGATGACAACGACTACGATCAGCAGTGAAGTACCGCCGAAGTAGAATGGAACTTTCATCGCATCACGCATGAACTCCGGGATCAGGCAGATAAAGGTAATGTACAGCGCACCGATTAAGGTTAAGCGCGTCATCACTTTATCGATATACTTCGCCGTCTGTTCTCCCGGACGAATACCTGGTACAAATGCACCAGACTTCTTCAGGTTATCTGCTGTTTCTCTTGGGTTGAAAACCAACGCCGTATAGAAGAAACAGAAGAAGATGATTGCAGTCGCATAGAGTAGCACATAAAGCGGCTGACCTGGCTGTAATGACATCGAAATAGTTGTCAACCAGTTCCAACCGGTTCCGCCCCCGAACCATGACGCGATGGTTGCTGGGAACAGAATGATGCTGGAAGCAAAAATAGCTGGAATTACACCGGCCATATTCACTTTCAACGGTAAATGTGTGCTCTGCGCAGCATAGACACGACGGCCTTGCTGACGTTTCGCATAGTTCACCACAATGCGGCGTTGACCACGCTCAACGAAAACAACGAAGAAGGTCACTGCAAATACGAGAACTGCAACCAACAGCAACAGGAGGAAGTGCAGGTCGCCTTGCCGCGCTTGCTCGATGGTATGGCCAATGGCCGGCGGCAGACCCGCAACAATACCAGCGAAGATAATGATCGAGATACCGTTGCCGATACCTCGTTCAGTTATCTGCTCGCCCAGCCACATCAGGAACATTGTCCCGGTGACCAGACTGACAACAGCGGTAAAGTAGAAGGCAAAGCCTGGGTTTAACACCAGGCCCTGCATTCCTGGCATATTCGGCAGGCCGGTAGCAATACCGACCGCCTGGAATATACCTAATACCAGAGTACCGTAACGGGTGTACTGGCTTATCTTACGACGGCCAGCCTCCCCTTCTTTCTTGATTTCAGCTAACGCTGGATGAACCACCGTCAGCAGCTGGATAATAATAGAGGCCGAAATGTACGGCATAATACCCAGGGCAAAGATAGAAGCACGGCTCAGAGCACCACCAGAGAACATGTTAAACATTTCAATGATGGTGCCACGCTGTTGCTCAAGCAATTTGGCAAGTACAGTGGCATCGATACCAGGGATCGGAATAAAAGAGCCAATACGGAAGACAATCAGCGCACCAATTACAAACAGAAGTCTGCGTTTTAGTTCGCCAAATCCACCCTTGGCACTTTGAAAATCTAATCCCGGTTGCTTAGCCATCTGCTACTTATTCCTCAATTTTACCGCCAGCAGCTTCGATTGCAGCACGAGCGCCTTTAGTGACACGCAGACCGCGAATCGTTACCGGTGCAGAAACTTCGCCAGACAGGATCACTTTCGCGAACTCCATCTGAATACCGATAATGTTTGCTGCTTTCAGCGTGTTCAGGTCGACGATACCGCCTTCAACTTTCGCCAGGTCAGACAGACGAACTTCTGCAGTGACCATTGCTTTGCGAGAGGTGAAACCGAATTTCGGCAGACGACGATACAGAGGCATCTGGCCGCCTTCAAAACCACGACGTACGCCACCGCCAGAACGTGAGTTCTGACCTTTGTGACCACGACCACCGGTTTTGCCGAGGCCTGAACCGATACCACGGCCCAGACGTTTCGAAGCGTGCTTGGAGCCGTCGGCCGGAGACAGAGTATTTAAACGCATCTGTTACTCCTCCACTTTAACCATGTAGGAAATCGCGTTAACCATACCGCGTACAGCTGGCGTGTCTTCACGCTCTACGGTGTGGTTAATACGACGCAGACCCAGGCCAAGCAGCGTTGCCTTGTGTTTAGGCAAACGACCGATCGAACTGCGGGTTTGTGTAATCTTAATAGTCTTAGCCATGGTCATTACCCCAGAATGTCTTCAACGGATTTGCCACGCTTGGCAGCGACCATTTCTGGGGAATTCATGTTGGCCAGGCCATCCAGAGTTGCACGAACCACGTTGATCGGGTTAGTGGAACCGTAGGCTTTAGCCAAGACGTTATGAACCCCAGCGACTTCCAGTACGGCGCGCATTGCACCGCCGGCAATGATACCGGTACCTTCAGAAGCCGGCTGCATGAACACGCGAGAACCTGTGTGCACGCCTTTAACAGGGTGCTGCAGGGTGCCGCTGTTCAGCGCGACGTTAATCATATTGCGACGAGCTTTTTCCATCGCTTTCTGGATCGCTGCTGGAACTTCACGCGCTTTTCCGTAACCAAAACCGATGCGACCGTTACCGTCACCAACAACAGTCAGAGCTGTGAAGGAGAAAATACGACCACCTTTTACGGTTTTAGATACGCGATTTACCGCGATCAGCTTTTCCTGCAGTTCGCCAGCTTGTTTTTCGATGTGTGCCATCTTACACCTCTACCTTAGAACTGTAGGCCAGCTTCACGGGCAGCATCTGCCAGTGCCTGGACACGACCATGATATTGGAAACCAGAACGGTCGAAAGAAACACCAGTGATGCCTTTTTCGATTGCGCGTTCAGCAACTGCTTTACCAACAGCAGCGGCAGCGTCTTTGTTTCCTGTGTACTTCAGTTGCTCACTGATAGCTTTTTCTACAGTAGAAGCAGCGACCAGGACTTCAGAACCGTTGGGTGCGATTACCTGTGCGTAAATATGACGCGGGGTACGATGTACCACCAGGCGAGTAGCACCCAGCTCTTTGAGCTTGCGACGTGCGCGGGTCGCACGACGGATACGAGCAGATTTCTTATCCATAGTGTTACCTTACTTCTTCTTAGCCTCTTTGGTACGCACGACTTCGTCGGCGTAACGAACACCCTTGCCTTTATAAGGCTCAGGACGACGGTAGGCGCGGAGATCGGCTGCAACCTGACCAATCAGCTGTTTATCAGCGCCTTTCAGCACGATTTCAGTCTGAGTTGGACATTCAGCAGTGATTCCCGCTGGCAGCGCGTGGTCAACCGGGTGAGAGAAGCCCAGGGCTAAGCTCACAGAGTTGCCTTTAACGGCTGCACGATAACCTACACCAACCAGCTGCAGCTTCTTAGTGAAGCCTTCGGTAACACCGATAACCATAGCGTTCAACAGTGCACGAGAAGTACCTGCCTGCGCCCAACCATCCACAAAACCTTCGCGCGGAGCGAAAGTCAGGGTGTTGTCAGCATGCTTAACTTCTACAGCTTTGTTGAGCGTACGAGTCAGCTCGCCGTTTTTACCTTTAATCGAAATAACCTGACCGTCGAGTTTTACCTCTACGCCGGCAGGAATCGCGACTGGTGCTTTAGCAACACGAGACATTTATTCCTCCGATTAAGCTACGTAGCAGATAATTTCGCCGCCAAGACCAGCCTGGCGTGCGGCACGATCGGTCATAACACCTTTAGAGGTAGAGATAACAGCGATACCCAGTCCAGCCATAACTTTTGGCAGTTCGTCTTTGCGTTTGTAGATACGCAGACCTGGACGGCTTACACGCTGAATGCTCTCTACCACTGCCTTGCCCTGGAAATACTTAAGAGTCAGTTCCAGTTCAGGCTTGGTGTCGCCTTCGACTTTAAATTCTTCAATATAGCCTTCTTCCTTCAGCACGTTGGCAATAGCCAATTTCAGCTTGGAGGAAGGCATGGTGACCGCAACTTTGTTCGCGGCTTGACCGTTACGGATACGGGTCAGCATATCCGCGATCGGATCTTGCATGCTCATCTGTCTTTACTCCCGTGATTCAATTGGTAATTACCAGCTAGCCTTTTTCAAGCCAGGTACTTCACCGCGCATGGCGGCTTCACGCAACTTGATACGGCTCAGACCGAATTTGCCCACATAACCATGTGGACGGCCAGTTTGACGGCAGCGCTTACGCTGACGAGACGGGCTGGAATCACGCGGCAGAGTTTGCAGCTTGAGAACAGCATTCCAACGTTCTTCGTCGGATGAGTTCACACTAGAAATGATAGCTTTCAGTTCCTCGCGTTTAGCGCGGTACTTGTCAGCCAGTTTCACGCGAACGACTTCGCGTGCTTTCATCGATTGCTTAGCCATCAGTAACCCTGCCTTACTTGCGGAACGGGAAGTTAAAAGCAGCCAAAAGTGCGCGGCCTTCATCATCAGATTTCGCAGTAGTGGTAATGGTGATATCCAAACCACGAACGCGGTCGACTTTGTCATAGTCGATCTCTGGGAAGATGATCTGCTCACGAACGCCCATGCTGTAGTTACCACGGCCATCGAATGACTTAGCGGACAAGCCACGGAAGTCACGGATACGTGGAACAGCAATAGAAATCAGACGCTCAAAGAACTCCCACATGCGTTCGCCACGCAGAGTTACTTTACAGCCGATCGGATAGCCCTGACGGATTTTGAAGCCTGCAACTGACTTGCGTGCTTTGGTGATAAACGGCTTTTGACCGGAGATTGCTGCTAAGTCAGCTGCTGCGTTGTCCAGCAGTTTCTTGTCAGCGATCGCTTCACCCACACCCATATTCAGGGTGATCTTCTCGACCCGAGGGACTTGCATGACAGAATTGTAGCTAAACTCAGTCATGAGTTGTTTAACTACTTCGTCTTTGTAGTAATCATGCAGTTTCGCCATCGTACTACTCCAAATTACTTGATAGTTTCGCTGTTAGACTTGAAGAAACGGACTTTTTTGCCGTCTTCGAATCTAAAGCCTACACGGTCAGCCTTACCGGTTGCCGAGTTGAAGAGCGCAACGTTAGAAACCTGAATAGCAGCTTCTTTTTCAACGATGCCACCTGGTTGATTCAGAGCCGGAACCGGCTTTGAGTGCTTCTTAACCAGGTTGATACCTTCAACAATCAGTTTGCCTGAAGACAGAACATTTTTTACTTTACCGCGCTTACCTTTATCTTTGCCGGTCAGCACGATAACTTCGTCATCGCGACGGATTTTAGCTGCCATTTTTCGCTCCTTAGAGTACTTCTGGTGCCAGAGAGATAATTTTCATGAACTTTTCAGTACGAAGCTCACGAGTTACCGGCCCAAAAATACGCGTTCCGATAGGCTGCTCAGTGTTATTGTTTAAAATAACGCATGCATTACCATCGAAGCGAATGACAGAACCGTCCGGGCGACGAACACCCTTCCTGGTGCGCACCACTACCGCTTTCAGCACATCACCCTTCTTAACCTTACCGCGAGGAATTGCTTCCTTGATGGTAATTTTGATGATGTCGCCTACGCCTGCGTAGCGACGGTGCGAGCCACCCAGAACCTTGATACACATTACGCGACGTGCACCGGAGTTGTCGGCGACGGTCAGCATAGTCTGTTCTTGGATCATTTTAGTGCTCCGCTAATGTCAACTACTACTTCGGGACCTGATTCAGGTCGTATAAAAGCCCCATTATTGAGGGCGCAGCATTATAACACTGCTTCCTGAATATGGGTAGAAAAAATAAACGGCTCTTGCGAGCCGTTTATCTTATTTTTTAGAGACGGCAGATTCTATTACAGAATCGCTTTCTCTACAACGCGAACCAGCGTCCAGGACTTAGTCTTGGACAGTGGACGGCATTCGCGGATTTCTACCACGTCGCCGATACCACATTCGTTGTTCTCGTCATGTACGTGCAGTTTGGTCGTACGTTTGATGAATTTCCCGTAGATCGGGTGCTTCACAACACGTTCGATTGCCACAACAATGGATTTCTCCATTTTGTCGCTCAGAACACGACCTTGCAGAGTACGGATTTTATCGGTCATTACGCACCCGCCTTCTCAGTCAGTAAAGTCTTAACGCGTGCAACATCACGACGAACATTCTTCAAGACGTGAGTCTGTTGAAGTTGGCCGGATGCTGCCTGCATGCGCAGATTGAACTGCTCACGCAGCAGGTTAAGAAGCTCAGTGTTCAGCTCTTCAACGCTTTTTTCACGCAGCTCTGTTGCTTTCATTACATCACCGTCTTAGTTACAAAGGTGGTTTTGATAGGCAGTTTTGCTGCTGCCAGCTTGAATGCTTCACGGGCCAGCTCTTCCGGTACGCCGTCCATTTCATACAGGACTTTACCAGGCTGGATCAAGGCAACCCAATACTCTACGTTACCTTTACCTTTACCCATACGCACTTCCAGCGGCTTCTCGGTAATTGGTTTGTCCGGGAATACACGGATCCAAATTTTACCTTGACGCTTAACTGCACGGGTCATAGCACGACGTGCTGCTTCGATCTGACGAGCAGTCAGACGACCACGGCCAACAGCTTTCAGACCGAAAGTACCGAAGCTAACATCCGTACCCTGCGCCAGACCACGGTTGCGGCCTTTATGCACTTTACGGAATTTTGTACGCTTTGGTTGTAACATCAGCGACTCTCCTTACTTACGGCCTTTACGCTGCTGCTTTTTAGGTTGAGCAGCCGGTTCCGGTTGTTCAACAGCAGCCATACCACCCAGGATCTCACCTTTGAAGATCCATACCTTAACGCCGATTACACCATAAGTGGTGTGCGCTTCAGAGGTGTTGTAGTCAATGTCTGCACGCAGAGTGTGCAGCGGCACGCGGCCTTCACGGTACCATTCGGTACGCGCGATTTCTGCACCGCCCAGGCGGCCACTAACTTCAACTTTGATCCCTTTAGCGCCCAGACGCATTGCGTTCTGTACAGCACGCTTCATAGCACGACGGAACATCACACGACGCTCCAGCTGTGAAGTGATGCTGTCAGCAACCAATTTAGCGTCCAGTTCCGGTTTACGGACTTCGGCGATATTGATCTGTGCAGGAACGCCAGCGATATCCGCTACGACCTTGCGCAGTTTTTCTACATCTTCACCTTTCTTACCGATAACGATGCCAGGACGAGCGGTGTGAATAGTCACACGGATGCTCTTAGCTGGGCGCTCGATAACGATACGAGAGACGGATGCTTTAGCCAGTTCTTTAGTCAGGAACTGACGAACTTTAAAGTCGCTGTCCAGGTTGTCAGCGAATTCTTTGGTATTTGCGAACCAGGTAGAGTTCCAGGGTTTAACAATACCCAGGCGAATACCATTAGGATGTACTTTCTGACCCATTGCTAGTCTCCAGAGTCTCAGCGATCGGACACAACCACAGTAATGTGGCTGGTGCGCTTCAGGATGCGATCTGCACGACCTTTTGCACGCGGCATAATGCGCTTCATGCTTGGGCCTTCGTCTACGAAGATTTTCGTGACTTTCAGATCATCAATGTCAGCGCCATCGTTGTGTTCGGCGTTAGCAATGGCAGATTCCAGGACCTTCTTGACCAGTACAGCCGCTTTCTTATTGGTGTAGGTCAGAATGTCCAGAGCCTGCGACACTTTCTTACCGCGTACAAGATCCGCTACCAGGCGAACCTTCTGTGCAGAAGAACGAGCGTGGCGATGTTTAGCGATAGTTTCCATCTCTTCCTCCTGCCTTAGCGTTTCTTGGCTTTTTTATCAGCCGCGTGGCCGCGATAAGTACGAGTCGGTGCAAATTCACCCAGTTTGTGACCGACCATTTCGTCGGAAACAAAGACAGGAACGTGCTGACGACCATTATGGACAGCGATGGTCAAACCGATCATGTTAGGGAAGATCGTTGAACGACGGGACCAGGTGCGCAGTGGCTTCTTGTCTCCGCTTTCCAAAGCTTTCTCTACCTTCTTCAGCAAGTGCAGGTCAATAAAAGGACCTTTCTTGAGAGAACGTGGCATGGCTTATCCTCTAAAATTATTTGCTACGGCGACGTACGATAAACTTATCGGTACGCTTGTTGCTACGGGTCTTCTTACCTTTGGTCTGCAGGCCCCATGGGGACACTGGATGCTTACCAAAGTTACGACCTTCACCACCACCGTGCGGGTGATCGACTGGGTTCATCGCAGTACCGCGAACGGTAGGACGAACACCACGCCAACGAGCTGCACCGGCTTTACCCAGAACGCGAAGCATGTGCTCAGCGTTACCGACTTCGCCCAGGGTCGCGCGGCAGTCAATTTCGACTTTACGCATTTCACCAGAACGCAGACGCAGGGTAACGTAAGAACCATCACGCGCAACGATCTGCACGTAAGTACCAGCTGAGCGAGCAATCTGACCGCCTTTGCCTGGTTTCATTTCTACGTTATGCACGGTAGAACCCACTGGGATGTTACGCATTGGCAGGGTGTTACCCGCTTTAATCGCAGCATCAACGCCAGATTGAATCTGGTCGCCAGCTTTCAGGCCTTTAGGGGCCAGGATGTAACGGCGTTCGCCGTCTTTGTACAGAACCAGTGCGATGTTCGCAGAGCGGTTCGGATCGTACTCAAGACGTTCAACGGTCGCTGGGATACCATCTTTGTTGCGTTTGAAGTCAACAATACGGTAAGCCTGCTTGTGACCACCACCGATATGACGGGTAGTGATGCGACCATTGTTGTTACGGCCACCGGATTTGCTGTTTTTCTCAACCAGCGGGGCAAATGGTTTGCCCTTGTGCAGCTCCGCGTTTACCACTTTAACTACATGGCGACGACCCGGAGATGTCGGTTTACATTTAACAATTGCCATTGTTCTTCTCCTCCGACTTACTCAGCGCCGCCTGCGAAGTCCAGATTCTGGCCTTCTTTCAGGGTGACGTAAGCTTTTTTCCAGTCGCTACGACGACCAATACGCTGTCCAGAACGCTTAGTTTTGCCTTTAACCAGCAAAGTGTTCACGACTTCAACTTCTACTTCGAAAAGTTTCTGTACAGCGGCTTTGATTTCTGCTTTGGTCGCGTCAGTCGCAACTTTGAGAACGATGGTGTTAGTTTTTTCCATCGCAGCAGATGCTTTTTCAGATACGTGCGGCGCGCGCAGTACTTTCAGCAGACGTTCTTCACGGATCATGCCAGCATCTCCTCAACTTGCTTAACTGCATCAGCAGTCATAACGACTTTGTCGAAGGCGATCAGGCTAACTGGGTCGATACCCGCTGCATCACGTACGTCAACCTTGTACAGGTTGCGAGCGGCCAGGAACAGGTTCTCTTCCAGTTCGCCAGTGATGATCAGCACGTCTTCCAGAGCCATGTCTTTCAGTTTTTCTACCAGCAGCTTCGTTTTAGGAGCTTCCAGAGAGAACTGCTCGACAACGATCAGACGATCTTGACGTACCAGTTCGGACAGGATGCTTTTCAGCGCGCCGCGGTACATCTTTTTGTTAACTTTTTGACTGTGGTCCTGTGGCTTCGCAGCGAAGGTCACACCACCTGAACGCCAGATTGGGCTCTTTACAGAACCTGCACGCGCACGGCCGGTGCCTTTCTGGCGCCATGGCTTTTTGCCTGAACCAGTTACTTCAGCACGAGTCTTCTGAGCACGAGTACCCTGACGAGCACCTGCTGCATAAGCAACAACAACCTGGTGTACCAGCGCTTCGTTGAAATCACGACCGAAGGTAGTTTCGGAAACAGTCAGCGCGCTTTGCGCGTCTTTCAATACTAATTCCATTGCTATCCCCTTACGCCTTCACAGCTGGTTTAACGATAAGGTCGCAACCGGTAGCACCGGGTACTGCACCTTTAACCAGCAGCAGGTTGCGCTCAGCGTCAACACGTACAACGTCCAGACTCTGAACAGTTACACGCTCGTTGCCCATCTGGCCTGCCATTTTCTTGCCTTTGAACACTTTGCCCGGAGTCTGGTTCTGACCGATAGAACCCGGTACGCGGTGTGACAAGGAGTTACCGTGAGTAGCATCCTGAGTACGGAAGTTCCAGCGCTTTACAGTACCGGCAAAACCTTTACCTTTAGATGTTCCAGTCACGTCAACTTTTTTCACGTCAGCGAAAATGTCAACATTAATGCTCTGACCTACAGTGAACTCTGCGCCTTCAACGGTGCGGAATTCCCACAGACCACGGCCAGCTTCAACGCCAGCTTTAGCAAAATGACCTGCTTCAGGCTTAGTTACACGGTTTGCTTTTTTAGCACCGGTAGTTACCTGGATAGCAGTGTAACCGTCGTTTTCCAGGCCTTTGACCTGAGTAACGCGGTTTGCTTCAATTTCGATCACGGTTACAGGGATAGAAACGCCATCTTCTGTGAAGATACGGGTCATACCCACTTTTTTACCGACTAAACCAATCATTGTTTCAACCTCTCAATCGCTCAATGACCTGATTAACCCAGGCTGATCTGCACGTCAACACCTGCAGCCAGATCCAGACGCATCAGAGCATCAACCGTTTTTTCGGTTGGCTCAACGATGTCAACCAGACGCTTGTGAGTGCGAATCTCATACTGATCGCGCGCGTCTTTGTTGACGTGCGGGGAGATCAGAACGGTAAAGCGCTCTTTGCGGGTCGGCAGCGGGATAGGACCACGTACCTGCGCACCAGTGCGCTTGGCAGTCTCTACGATTTCCGCAGTTGATTGATCGATCAGACGATGATCAAACGCTTTAAGACGGATACGGATTCTTTGGTTCTGCATGAGACCAGAGCTCCAATTATTTATAAACGAAAAGAATTACTACTCGCATCCATTACGATTGATGGAGGAGTGTAATCGTTGAGCACATAACCCGCATATCGCGAGTATTGTTGGCGAGCACTTTCGCACTTGCCTGCGACTCATATTGAATCGCGCCTGACCATATTGGCAGGCCCGCGTATTATACGTACATCGGGGGGGAAAGCAACAGCGTTGTCGCTTTTGTTAGCGGAAGGAGAAAACGGGAGAAGAGATCGCAACCACCCTGCCCTGCCAGTCCAGGTGCTTTATGGTCAGGGTGACTGCGTGCCACTGCTTAAAATAACCACAAGTTACGCCTGCGCCTGCTCTTTGAGCTGGCTTTGCAGATAGTTCTGGATGCCCAGCTTTTTCACCAGCTCTAATTCAGTTTCTAACCAGTCGATGTGGTGTTCTTCATCGGCAAGAATTTCAATCATCATATCGCGGCTAACATAGTCGTGGACTTTATCGGCGTAAGCGATAGCTTCACGCAGATCCTTTGCCCCTTCCAGTTCCAGCGCGAGGTCGGATGCCAGCATCTCTTCGACATCCTCTCCAATACGTAACCGTCCCAGATCCTGCAGGTTCGGCAGCCCTTCGAGAAACAGAATGCGCTCAATGTACTTATCAGCGTGCTTCATCTCATCGATGGACTCATGGTATTCCACATTGTTCAGCCGCTGCAGGCCCCAGTTTTTAAACATGCGTGCATGCAGGAAATACTGATTGATGGCCACCAGTTCATTACCGAGCAGTTTGTTGAGATGAGTTATGATCTTACTATCGCCCTTCATGTTGTATCCTCCGCTTCCAGGTTATAAAAGCGTAAGGTTAGTAAGGGCATTAGTCAAAAAAGTGGCGAAGAAATGCGCACTAAATGTCAGGCTATTTCTTTATACTGCGGCACGTGCTGCAATTCGCTTTCCATAATCTCGCGCGCGGCACGAATACACTTCCCGCACTGTTTGCCGACCGGTACCAGCTGGCGTAGCTGCTGAAGAGATTTGGGCTGATAGCGACGGACGACTTCGCGCAGAGTTTTATCACTGACTGCATTACACAAACAAACGTACATACACCAACCTCAGAACATTTTCCGACCAATAGTGTAAATACGAATCGTTATTATTACAATGGTTATTAGCTCACCACGCCCACTCTTTCACCCATAAAAAAAGAGCGCCGAAGCGCTCTTTTCTCTTGCTCTGGCAGAGCGAACTCCGCCAGTTCAAATCATCACAATTAAGCGATAACTTTAGCAACAACACCAGCACCAACGGTACGGCCGCCTTCGCGAATTGCGAAACGCAGACCGTCGTCCATTGCGATTGGTTTGATCAGTTCAACAACCAGTTTGATGTTGTCGCCTGGCATTACCATCTCAACGCCTTCTGGCAGTTCGATGGTACCGGTCACGTCAGTTGTACGGAAGTAGAACTGTGGACGGTAGCCTTTGAAGAATGGGCTATGACGGCCGCCTTCTTCTTTAGACAGAATATAAACTTCTGACTCGAACTTGGTGTGTGGCTTGATTGAGCCTGGCTTAGCCAGAACCTGGCCGCGCTCAACGTCTTCACGCTTAATACCGCGCAGCAGGATACCACAGTTCTCGCCTGCACGACCTTCGTCCAGCAGCTTACGGAACATCTCAACGCCGGTACAGGTAGATTTCACGGTGTCTTTCAGACCCACGATCTCAACTTCTTCACCCACTTTAACGATACCGCGCTCTACACGACCGGTCACAACAGTACCACGGCCGGAGATGGAGAATACGTCTTCGATAGGCAGCAGGAATGGCTTGTCAATCGCACGCTCTGGCTCTGGGATGTAGCTATCCAGGTAACCAGCCAGTTCGATGATTTTCTCTTCCCACTGAGCTTCGCCCTGCAGGGCTTTCAGTGCAGAACCGCGCACGATTGGCAGGTCATCACCAGGGAAATCGTAAGCAGACAGCAGCTCACGCACTTCCATTTCTACCAGCTCCAGCAGCTCTTCGTCATCAACCATGTCACATTTGTTCATGAACACGATGATGAAAGGAACGCCAACCTGACGACCCAGCAGGATGTGCTCACGAGTCTGTGGCATTGGGCCATCAGTCGCAGCAACAACCAGGATCGCGCCGTCCATCTGAGCAGCACCGGTGATCATGTTTTTCACATAGTCGGCGTGGCCTGGGCAGTCAACGTGCGCGTAGTGGCGAGTTGGGGTGTCATATTCAACGTGAGAAGTGTTGATGGTGATACCACGTGCTTTTTCTTCTGGCGCGTTATCGATCTGGTCGAACGCACGAGCAGAACCGCCGTAGGTTTTAGCCAGAACGGTGGTGATAGCAGCAGTCAGGGTAGTTTTACCGTGGTCAACGTGGCCGATAGTACCAACGTTGACGTGCGGTTTGGAACGTTCAAATTTCTCTTTAGACACGACGATATTCCTTACTTTAATGCTCTCACCCTTTGGTGAGAGCATAGGATCAATATTTAAACTGTAGCTTATTTGCTACGAGCTTCAATTACGGCCTGAGCGACGTTGTTCGGCGCATCATCATACTTCAGGAACTCCATGGAGTACGAAGCACGGCCTTTCGTCAGAGAACGCAACTGAGTCGCGTATCCGAACATTTCAGACAGCGGAACCTCAGCGTGAATCTGAACGCCAGTAGCGTTAGATTCTTGTCCTTTGAGCATACCACGACGACGGCTAAGGTCACCGATAACGTCACCGGTATTCTCTTCAGGAGTCTCTACTTCAACCTTCATGATTGGTTCAAGCAGTACCGGCGTTGCTTTCTTAAAGCCGTCTTTGAACGCAATAGAAGCCGCCAGTTTAAACGCCAGTTCTGAGGAGTCAACATCATGGTATGAACCAAAGTGCAGACGAACGCCCAGATCTACTACAGGGTAACCAGCCAGTGGGCCTGATTTCAGCTGTTCCTGAATGCCTTTGTCAACCGCAGGGATGTATTCACCAGGAATCACACCGCCTTTAATATCGTTGACGAATTCGTAACCTTTAGGGTTAACGCCCGGCTCCAGTGGGTACATGTCGATAACAACATGACCGTACTGACCACGACCACCAGACTGCTTGGCGTGTTTACCTTCGATATCGGTAACTTTCGCACGAATCGCTTCGCGGTAAGCAACCTGAGGTTTACCGACGTTGGCTTCAACGTTGAATTCACGCTTCATGCGGTCAACGATGATGTCCAGGTGCAGCTCACCCATACCAGCGATGATAGTCTGGTTAGTTTCTTCGTCAGTCCATACGCGGAATGACGGGTCTTCTTTAGCCAGACGACCCAGAGCCAGACCCATTTTTTCCTGGTCAGCTTTGGTTTTCGGCTCTACAGCGATGGAGATTACCGGCTCAGGGAATTCCATACGCTCCAGAATGATGACGTTGTCCGGGTCACACAGGGTGTCACCAGTGGTCACGTCTTTCAGACCGATCGCTGCGGCGATATCGCCTGCACGAACTTCTTTGATCTCTTCACGCTTGTTGGCGTGCATCTGTACGATACGGCCCAGACGCTCACGAGCAGATTTAACCGGGTTGAACACGGTATCACCTGAGTTTACTACACCAGAGTAAACGCGGAAGAAGGTCAGGTTACCCACGAATGGGTCGGTAGCAATTTTGAACGCCAGAGCAGCAAACGGCTCTTTGTCATCTGAGTGACGAACAGCTGGAGTGTCTTTACCATCGTCCAACATACCGTTAATCGCAGTAACGTCGGTCGGTGCTGGCAGATACTCAACAACCGCATCCAGCATCGCCTGAACACCTTTGTTCTTAAATGCAGAACCACAGGTAACCAGGATGATTTCGCTGTTCAGAACGCGCTTACGCAGAGAAGTTTTGATCTCTTCTTCAGTCAGCTCTTCGCCGCCAAAGAATTTCTCCATCAGCTCATCAGAGCCTTCAGCTGCGGCTTCAACCAGCTTGCCACGCCATTCTTCGGCCAGTTCCTGCATATCAGCTGGAATATCTTCGTATTCGAAGGTGACGCCCTGATCGGCTTCGTTCCAGTTGATCGCTTTCATTTTCACCAGGTCAACAACACCGGTGAATTTCTCTTCTGCGCCGATAGCCAGCTGCAATGGCACCGGGTTTGCACCCAGGCGCTTTTCCATCTGGTCAACAACTTTCAGGAAGTTTGCACCCATGCGGTCCATTTTGTTAACGAACGCAATGCGTGGAACTTTGTATTTGTTAGCCTGACGCCATACGGTCTCAGACTGCGGCTGAACGCCACCAACTGCACAGTAAACCATTACCGCGCCATCAAGCACACGCATAGAACGCTCAACTTCGATGGTGAAGTCAACGTGTCCTGGGGTGTCGATGATGTTTACGTGGTGTGGTTCAAACTGCTTAGCCATACCAGACCAGTAACAGGTGGTCGCAGCGGAAGTGATGGTAATACCACGTTCCTGTTCCTGCTCCATCCAGTCCATGGTTGCTGCGCCGTCATGTACTTCACCGATTTTGTGGTTTACACCGGTGTAGAACAGAACACGTTCGGTAGTTGTAGTCTTACCGGCGTCGATGTGCGCACTGATACCGATGTTACGGTAGCGTTCAATGGGTGTTTTACGAGCCATTTGATTCCTCTGATTCTTAGACGTTCTAAGTTAAAAAAGCCCAGCAGGTAAGTCACTGGGACGCCCGCTGGGTTTATAACAACTACAGAGCTGTTACCAGCGGTAGTGAGCGAACGCCTTGTTGGCTTCGGCCATACGGTGAACGTCTTCACGTTTCTTAACTGCAGTACCTTTGTTTTCTGCAGCATCAGAAAGTTCGTTCGCCAGGCGCAGAGCCATAGATTTATCACCGCGTTTACGAGCAGCTTCTACGATCCAACGCATTGCCAGAGCATTACGACGAACCGGACGGACTTCAACTGGTACCTGATAAGTAGAACCACCAACGCGACGGGATTTAACTTCCACGGTTGGGCGGACGTTGTCCAGGGCTACTTCAAATGCTTCCAGCTCGTTTTTACCAGAACGCTGAGCCAGGGTCTCCAGCGCGTTATAAACGATAGTTTCAGCAGTAGATTTTTTACCATCTACCATCAGGATATTTACAAATTTGGCCAGCAATTCTGATCCGAACTTAGGATCTGGCAGGATTTTACGCTGACCAATGACGCGACGACGTGGCATGGAAATACTCCGTTGTTAATTCAGGATTGTCCAAAACTCTACGAGTTTATTATGACATTTAAGATAAAACGTTTGGCCTTACTTAACGGAGAACCATTAAGCCTTTGGCTTCTTCACGCCGTACTTGGAGCGAGCCTGCTTACGGTCTTTAACACCTGAGCAGTCCAGCGCGCCACGAACGGTGTGGTAACGCACACCTGGCAAGTCTTTTACACGACCGCCACGGATCAGGATCACGGAGTGTTCCTGCAGGTTATGACCTTCACCGCCGATGTAGGAGGTAACTTCAAAACCGTTGGTTAAACGAACACGACATACTTTACGCAGTGCGGAGTTCGGTTTTTTAGGGGTAGTAGTGTATACACGAGTACATACACCACGTTTCTGCGGGCAGGCTTCCAGCGCAGGCACGTTGCTCTTTGCAACTTTGCGTACGCGTGGTTTGCGAACCAGCTGGTTAACTGTTGCCATTAAATAGCTCCTGGGATTTAGCTTTTGCTTCGTAAACACGTAATAAATCGCCTCGCGGAATCACGAGGCCGCAGAATTTTAAGGCTGAGACCAAAAGGTGTCAAGAAATAACCAGGATTACTACTGTCACCAGGTCATTTGCTGCGGGTTCTTTACAACCAGCGCAACGAAGTCAGTATAGCCTACCGTCGTCACATTGGTTGAAATTTGAGCAGATAAACCACGCGCCTCGACATCTTCCTGCAGCACGTAGAGTGAGATGGGGGCATTAAGCAAGGCTTCAAGGGCAGGGCTGCCTTCCAGAGCCGCAATCACCCCATCCTGAAGTAGCAGCACATCATCGCCGTCAGCCAGCAGGCGCAGCAACGCAGCGACATCGCAGCGAAAAGGTGAAGTCATCAGGGTATGCAGCATGGTTTCCTCAGAAGGTAATCACCCGGTCGTAGTTATCCAGGGTTTGACGCAGGTCAGCAGGCGTTAAA
Source organism: Erwinia aphidicola (assembly GCF_024169515.1). Lineage (NCBI taxonomy): Bacteria > Pseudomonadati > Pseudomonadota > Gammaproteobacteria > Enterobacterales > Erwiniaceae > Erwinia > Erwinia aphidicola. Next base: position 1,332,896 of record NZ_JAMKCQ010000001.1, read on the forward strand.
ATCTCAGCAGGCAGCACGCGGGCCGCGTCGGCAGCAATGCCTCGTTCTGCTAACGCCGCAGCGCACAGATAGCAGCGCTCGACGTCATACATCGGCAGCACGCCAAAGGTCGCGATATAGTTGCGCGCCAGAATCTGCTGCGGCTGCTGGCCCGCGGTGAGCTGCAGTACGCCATCGCTGACAAAGAACAGCGCGATATCCTCGCTGAGTGCCGACGTCGCCAGCACAGCATCCAGCCCTTCCCGCCCGGCACTGCTGCCATGGGGCGCCTGAGTAAACACGAAAGCGATACGATTCATCAGAACTGCACCATGCGGTCACAGCTGAGGGCGGCTTCAGCCAGTGCACCCAACCCGCTGAGTTGAAAACCTGTGGCGAGATTCGCCACAGGCAGGCCAAGGCTGGCGGCTTCGTGCTGATCGGCCACGCCACGGCGCAGCGCTGCCGCCACACAGATATTCAGCGCCACGCCGTGCTCTGTGTGCAGCTGCTGCCAGTGACGGGTCAGATCGGTTTCATCGCTGGCCGGGGCATTCAGCAGGCTGGCATTCAGCACCCCTTCACGATAGAAAAACACGCTTTCCAGTTCATGGCCCTGCGCCAGCAGCTCGCGGGCAAACAGCCAGGCGCTACTGGCCTGCTGTGTGCCATAGGCCGGGCCGGTCACCATCAGGCAGAAACGCATTACTTATCCTGGCCGTGGAAATCGCCATTTTTGAACTGGCGAATGTAAAGATAGACCGTGTGCTTGGAGATATTCAGGCGATCCGCCACCTGGTTAATCGCATCTTTGATATCAAAGATGCCTTTCTCATACAGATTGAGCACGATTTGGCGATTCTTGGCGTTGTTGGACACATTGCGATCGGCGCTGACTTCTTCAATCGAGAATTCCAGCGTCTGCATCACCAGGTCTTCCACCGAGGAGGCGAAATTGACTGAGGAGGCCACTTCCTGCGTTTCAGGCGGCATGAAAGTCGCCATAATCTGCGAGAACGGGACATCAAGGTTCATATTGATGCACAGCAGGCCGATCACCCGCTGTTCGCGATTGCGGATAGCAATGGTCACCGACTTCATCAGCACGCCGCTTTTGGCACGGGTAAAGTAGGCTTTCGAGACATTACTGTCAGCACCCGTCATATCGTGCAGCATGCGCAGCGCGAGATCGGTGATTGGCGAGCCTATTTTGCGCCCGGTATGTTCACCGTTGGCAATACGCACCGCCGAGCACTTCAGGTCTTCCAGCGAGTGCAGCACGATCTCGCAGTGCGAACCGATAAGCATCGCCAGGCCATCAACAACAGCTTCGTAAGATTTGAGAATTTCGAAATCCCCGGCGGTGAATGGGTGCTGTTCAAGCAGCTCCAAATCCGCGACGTCACCGGAGAACAGTGAATTAGACATTGACGACACCACCCTTTGACCAGAGCCTGTCACACGGCGCAAGGGCAGACTCATTCTTATTAAATGCGCGCCGGATAGTCTAGCAAATATGGGAAAGGCGTGTCCCAACCTTTGTCGTGAAATGCAATCTAACGCAAAAAGCAGGGGAATAGCTGTGCAGGTGGGGGAAACAAAACCGCCACCCGAAGGTGGCGGTGGCAGGCATTACTGCTTAGCTTTGGCATCACCAGCGGCTGGTGCAGCCGGGGCTGGTGCGGCATCGGCTTTCGCCGCCGCTTTGATGTCCAGCAGCTCAACGTCGAATACCAGCGTGGAGTTAGCCGGAATACCCGGAACGCCATTTTTGCCGTAAGCCAGGTTCGGTGGGATCACCAGCTTAATTTTGCCGCCTTTCTTCACGTGCTTCAGGCCTTCAGTCCAGCCAGGGATAACACCATCCAGACGGAATGACAGCGGCTCGCCGCGGGTGTAAGAGTTATCGAACTCGGTGCCGTCGATCAGCGTCCCTTTGTAGTTCACTACAACGGTATCGCTGTCAGTCGGCGCGCTGCCGGTTCCTTCTTTCTCTACCTGGTAGAGCAGACCGGATTCGGTTTTCTTCACGCCTTTCTCTTTAGCGAATTTAGCCGCGTAAGCGTCACCTTTGCTGGCGTTTTCTGTCGCATCTTTTTCCATCTTCGCCTGAGCGGCACCCTTCACACGGCCTTCGAAGGACTGCAGCGTCTGCTCGATCTCCTGGTCAGAGAGTTTGCTCTTACCAGCAAACGCATCCTGAACGCCGGCGATCAGCTGAGTTTTATCCAGGGTGATGCCCAGTTTTTCCTGTTCCTTCAGGGAGTTCTCCATGTAGCGGCCCAAAGATGCACCCAGCGCATATGCAGACTGCTGGTCGTCATTTTTGAAGGCGGCATTTTTAGGAGCCTGCTGCGGTGCTGCTGCTGGCTTAGCCTGAGCGGCGTCGGCAGCCATTGCCAGCGGGGCATTCAGCGCAACGGCCATCGTGGTAGCTAACAATGTGACTTTAAACAGTGATTTCATCCATTTCTCCAAAACCGAAGCATCTCACCTCGGGAATCGTTTGCAGGCCTGCGGCCTGAAATATAACTGGGGGCGAGCTGAAAAAATAGTCTCGCCATGACAAAGTGAAGTTAACTTCCGACCACGTGTTCGCCCGAAAGTTTCACCACAGGAATGGAGTCAGTTAAAAGACTTTTCAACCTCTGGCGGCTAATTTACGCCGTTTCGCCTACTTCTGCCCGCATTTTACCGTTAGAATCGGGCAATTCGCCAGGAGTGCGCCTGGCCCGGTAGTAACAAGAGGAAACAGAATGCAACAATCACTGCTGGAGCAGCGGCTGGAGATGCTGGAGAGCAAACTGGCGTTTCAGGAAATGACCATTGATGAGCTGAACCATACGGTGGTACAGCACGAACTGGAGATGGCGCGCGTGCGTGAACAGATGCGCCTGCTGACCGACAAACTTAAGGCTGCCGCGCCGTCACTAATGGCCGATCAGTCCGAAGAAACCCCGCCTCCGCACTACTGATCCCCGGTCGAGGTATGCCTCGACCCTACATGCCCGACTCGCGGTCGCTTAACCCGCAGCAACCGTAAAAAACAAAAAGGCCACCCGCAGGTGACCTCTGACTCGTAGGGGGCGACCTTTTTTCCGGTCGCCCCTGCACGGTTATCGATCAGTGGCTGCAGCCGCAACCGCCAGTACCACAACCGCCCTGACCGTGGTCATGGCCGTGATCGTGGTCATGGTGATGACCGTCTTCGCCGTGAACGTGGCCGTGGGCCAGCTCTTCTTCGGTCGCAGCACGGATCGCCACAACTTCAACATTGAAGTTCAGGTTCTGGCCAGCCAGCATGTGGTTACCATCAACCACGACGTGGTCGCCGTCTACTTCAGTGATTTCAACCGGTACCGGGCCCTGATCGGTTTCTGCCAGGAAGCGCATGCCAACCTGCAGTTCGTCAACGCCCATAAATACGTCTTTCGGTACGCGCTGCACCAGGTTCTCATCGTATTCGCCGTAGGCATCGTTTGATGCGATATTCACATCAAACTTGTCGCCAGCTTCACGATTTTCCAGCGCCTTCTCCAGCCCGGAAATCAGGGAACCATGACCGTGCAGGTAGTCCAGCGGTGCGCTCACCGGGGATTCATCAACCAACACACCATCTTCTGTACGGACCTGGTATGCCAGGCTGACCACGAGGTCTTTTGCTACTTTCATGATTACTCCTAACCGTTGAGAGCGTTGAGCCCTTAATTCGCTGGCTGTTTTACCAACGCTAAGGGCTCTAAGTGGCGCCGATTGTATCGAATTTCAACCCGGCTGTACTGTACAGCTTAAAAAAAGCTGTGCAATTACGCTACTCGGGATGAAAAATTCCGATCACCTGCTCATTGCTGCGCACCTGTTCGCGCGCCTTTTTGTCGGCTTCACGCATCTGATGACCGCATTTCACACACTCGACCACATCGATATTATTTTCCCGCCACAGGGCGAGCGTGTCGCGAGCCTGGCATTTCGGGCAGGTCGCGCCAGCGATAAAACGTTTACGCATCATAATCACCATTAAATTCCGCAGGAGCTGTCCTTACATTTCGGTCAGCCCATTGTGCCGGAAACAGGACGACCGGAAAAAAAAGCCGCCCCCAACGGGCAGATTGATTGCATTAATCTGCCTCATCCCAGCCGTCGTACTGCCGCTTCTCGTGCTGCATTTCAGCCTGGAAGATATCTTCCAGCTCGCGCCGCGCCTCTTTCACTCTGGAGATCTGCTGGCTGTCGCTGTGATTCGGCATCAGCTCACGCAGCATGCGCATATCCAGACGGCGGAAGTGCTGCTGCGCGCGGAACGCCTGATGCGGGTGCATCCCCAGCGTCATCAAGGTTTTGCGCCCCAGCTCCAGCGCACTGCTGAAGGTTTCACGGGAAAACTGCGAGACGCCAGCCTGCAGCAGCTCGTGCGCCTCAACGCGGCCCCGGGCGCGCGCCAGAATTTGCAGATGCGGGAAATGGTGCTGGCAGAGGTGAACAATCTCCATCGCATCTTCCGGGCCGTTACAGGTTATCACGATCGACTGCGCGGTTTCTGCTCCGGCGGCACGCAATAGCTCCAGTTCGGTAGCATCACCGTAATACACCTTGTAACCATATTTGCGCATCAGGCTGACCGCACTGATATCGCGTTCCAGCACCGTAATGCGCTTTTGGTTAGCCATCAGCAGGCGCGCCACTACCTGACCGAATCGACCAAAGCCGACCACGATCACCTGCGGTTTATCATCTTCAACAAACGGCTTCTCGGCGGAGTCATCCACTTCATTGAAGCGGCGTTCAAGGATTTTATCCACGCCCTGCATCAGCAGCGGCGTGGTCATCATCGATAGCGTCACCGTCACCAGCAGCAGCGGCATCTGATCCCCGCTAAACAGCTTCGCAGAAGAAGCGGCAGAGAACAGCACGAAGGCAAACTCACCGCCCTGGCTAAGCACCGTTGAGAACTGCAGCCGTTCGGAGCTGCGCAGGCCGTAGATGCGCGACAGCAGATACAGCACCGCCACCTTCACCGCGACCAGAATCACCACTCCGGCGAGGATCTCAACAATATGGGTATAGAGCACGCCGAGGTTAAGCGCCATGCCGACCGAAATAAAGAACAGCCCCAGCAGCAAGCCTTTAAACGGATCAATCGCGATTTCCAGCTCGTGGCGATATTCACTTTCCGCCAGCAGGATACCGGCAATAAAGGTACCGAGCGCCATCGACAGCCCGAGCGCATCCATAAACAACGCCGAGCCAAGCACCAGCAGCAGCGCCGCGGCGGTAAACACTTCGCGCACGCCGGAAGCGGCAATAAAGCGGAAAATCGGCCGCAGCAGATAGCGCCCGCCGATCAGCATGCCGCCAAAGGCCAGCACCTTCATGCCCACCTTCATCCAGTCGGTATGACCGCTGTCGCCGCCGGCCAGTAACGGCACCAGCGCCAGCGCCGGGATCACCGCCAGGTCCTGGAACAGCAGCACCGAGAAGCCGAGCTGCCCGGATTCATTGTGGTTCATGCCTTTATCGCGCATCAGCTGTAAGGCCATCGCGGTGGATGACATCGCCAGCCCGATGCCGCCGATAGCGGCCGCCTGCCAGGAGAAGTCGGTCAGCAGCAGCAGGCCGCCGAGCACCGCGGCGCTCAGGATCACCTGCGCCGCACCGACGCCAAATATTGAGCGCCGCAGCTCCCACAGTTTCGACGGTTTCAGCTCCAGCCCGATGATAAACATCAGGAACACCACGCCAAGCTCGGAGAAGTGCAGGATCTCGTCTACGTCGCTGATAAAGCCCAGTCCCCAGGGACCAATGGCAATCCCCGCGAGCAGATACCCCAACACCGCACCGATGCCAAGACGGGCCGCAATCGGCACCGCAATCACCGCCGCAAACAGGTAAACAACACCGGCGGTCAGGAGGCTTTGTCCTTCCATCTAAACTCCTCCATGGGGCAGCGGATTGGCCAGCCAGTCGCCATAGGCGCGGGCATAATTGTTCAGCACGTCGGCAGACTGGCGGCGCGCCCAGTAGATAATCATCGGCGTCAGCCAGTGCATGCTGCACATCTGCGCCGTCAGTTCGAACGGGCGCATAATGTCCGACATCGGATAACGGTTCAGCCCCTCCTGATGGTAGGCGGCCTCCGGTTCACCGGTGGTGATCACGCTGCGCCAGTATTTTCCTTCCAGCACGTTACCGCCCACGCCGCTGGCAAAGCCGCGCGACAGCACGCGATCCAGCCACTCTTTCAGCAGCGCCGGGCAGCTATAAGTGTAAAGCGGGTGCTGGAAAACAATGATTTGATGTTCACGCAGCAGCTGTTGCTCGTGGTGAATATCGATAAAAAAATCCGGATAGTGTGCATACAGGTCGTGGACCGTCACATTGTCCAGATTTCTGGCCGGCTGAAGCAAAACGCGATTGGCAATCGAATCCTGAGACTCCGGGTGGGCGTACAACAGCAGGACTTTAGGCGGCTGCGACATCATTCCCCTCCAAATCGTCGTCATGGCGGGTGATTTCCGCTACCATGCTCGACGCAACGGAACTGTTTGATTCCGAAAACTGATTATGATGGCTTAATTTAACATACTCTGAACTTACGGCGCTTATGATTGTATTCTCTGCATTACAAATCCGTCGCGGTGTCCACGTCCTGCTCGACAACGCGACCGCAACCATTAACCCCGGCCAAAAAGTGGGCCTGGTGGGTAAGAATGGCTGCGGCAAATCGACCCTGCTGGCGCTGCTGAAAGACGAGATAAGCGCCGACGCGGGCAGTTTCAACTATCCGGGAAACTGGTCACTGGCGTGGGTCAATCAGGAGACCCCGGCGCTGGATATTCCCGCCATTGAGTATGTTATCGACGGCGACCGCGAATTTCGTCAGCTTGAGTCTGAATTAGCGCACGCGAATGAGATAGACGATGGTCACGCCATCGCCACGCTGCACGGCAAGCTCGATGCGGTGCAGGCATGGACCATTCAGTCACGCGCTGCCAGCCTGCTGGACGGCCTTGGATTCACCCAGGAACAGCTGCAGCGCCCGGTCAGCGACTTCTCGGGCGGCTGGCGCATGCGCCTTAACCTCGCCCAGGCGCTGATTTGCCGTTCCGACCTGCTGCTGCTCGATGAGCCAACCAACCACCTCGATCTTGATGCGGTGATCTGGCTGGAGCGCTGGCTGAAAAGCTATACCGGCACGCTGATCCTGATCTCCCACGACCGCGACTTCCTCGATCCGGTGGTGGATAAAATTCTGCATATCGAACAGCAGTCAATTTTTGAGTACACCGGCAACTACAGCTCGTTCGAGATCCAGCGCGCCACTAAACTCTCGCAGCAGCAGTCGATGTTTGAAAACCAGCAGCTGAAAGTCGCGCACCTGCAAAGTTTCATTGAGCGCTTTAAGGCCAAAGCCACCAAGGCAAAACAGGCTCAGAGCCGTATTAAAATGCTGGAGCGCATGGAGCTGATCGCCCCGGCGCACGTCGACAACCCCTTTACCTTTAGCTTCCGCGCACCTGAAAACCTGCCGAACCCACTGCTGAAGATGGAAAAAGTCAGCGCCGGTTATGGCGATCGTAAAATCCTTAACTCGATCAAGCTCAACCTGGTTCCCGGCTCGCGCATTGGCCTGCTGGGGCGCAACGGCGCGGGTAAATCCACGCTGATCAAACTACTGGCGGGCGAGCTAGCGCCATTACAGGGCGACATTGGCTTAGCGAAAGGCATCAAGCTCGGCTACTTCGCTCAGCATCAGCTGGAGTTCCTGCGCGCTGACGAATCGCCGATCCAGCATCTGGTGCGCCTCGCGCCGAAAGTGCTGGAGCAGCAGCTGCGCGACTACCTCGGCGGCTTTGGCTTCCAGGGCGATAAAGTCAGCGAAGAGACCCGCCGTTTTTCCGGCGGCGAGAAAGCCCGGCTGGTGCTGGCGCTGATCGTCTGGCAGCGCCCGAACCTGCTGCTGCTGGATGAACCCACCAACCACCTTGACCTTGATATGCGCCAGGCGCTGACTGAGGCGCTGATTGACTTCGAAGGCGCGCTGGTTGTTGTCTCGCACGACCGCCACCTGCTGCGTTCGACCACCGACGATCTCTACCTGGTACACGACGGGAAAGTGGAAGCATTTGAAGGCGACCTGGAAGATTATCAGCAGTGGCTGAGCGACCTGCAGAAGCAGACAGTGGCCGATGCCGCGCCAAAAGCCGACAGCGCCAATAGCGCTCAGGCACGCAAGGACCAAAAGCGCCGGGAAGCGGAGCTGCGCACCCAGACTCAGCCGCTGCGCAAGCAGATTGAGAAGCTGGAAAAGCAGATGGAGAAGCATAACGCCGAGCTGAGCGCGGCCGAAGGGAAGCTCTCCGACAGCGCCATCTACGAGCAAGCACGCAAAGCCGACCTCACTGCGGCGCTGCAGCAGCAGGCAACGGCGAAATCGGCCTTAGAAGAGTGTGAGATGGAATGGCTGGCAGCGCAGGAAGAGTTAGAGTCGATCATCAACGCCTGATGCAGCAGTTCGGGCGCGGCATGCCACGCCCCTGCGACACTGATTTATTGGGGTGGCGCACTGTGGAACACCGCCGGGCGCGGCATGCCACGCCCCTGCGACACTGATTTGCCGGAATAGCGCATTCGTAGGGGTCGGGCATGCCCGACCCGAATCCCGCATCCCGCTACTGCGCTGCCAGACGCTGACGCAGCGTGGTCAGATCCTCCACGTTATACAGCTTTCCATCCAGGAAACGCATTTTCAGTTCCCCGCCCTGCTCCTGCTGCCAGCTCTGACCGTCCAGCAGCCGGTATTTCCCTTCATCATCTTTTTCCACCCGTAACAGACCGCGCGCAGAGTTTTTCATGCCGTTGTCGGTTTTCGGCTGTTTGAAGATCTCACGCCCCTCTCCGTGCACTTCGCCATACGTCGCTTTCATGGCGAAACCAAAAGTGTCACGCGTGTTGTACTGGTACGTATAAGACCCGACGCCGAACACCACATTGCTGCTGGCAAAGCCTTTGGCCTCCAGACGACTCAGGATCTGATTGGCACGCTCGAGGGTAATCGAGTCGCCGTAGATCAGGCCCACGTGCGGGTCCAGCACCTTGTAGCCCCTGGCATTGACCGTGCCGCCGAAGATCTCCCACAGCACTTCGACCGACCCTTTCTGCTGTGCGCTACGAGCCGGATCGCGGTCGGCATCGTCGCCGCTGCCGCACAGTATTTCCACCGGGTCACCGCTGTCAGGGCGGAACACCAGACGGCCTTCACGCGCCACGATCTCGGGTTTGAGCTCACGGCTGTATTCGGTCAGCACCTTCCAGTAATCCCAGGTATCCGACACCACCGACACAAACCCGGTCGGATAAAGTTCCGTCAGCAGACGACGGAAGGTCGCGATCTCACCCTGCTGCTCCCCCATGCACATCACGCTGTGCTCGGTGGCGGGAATACTCCCGGCAATAAACGTCCCTTCTGCCGGGCGGTAATATTTTTGTGCATAGAGGACAGAAGGCAGGCTGTCAGTTCCGGTAAAACTCAGCAGGTGGCCAACCCCCGACTGTGCAGCATCATGCAGGCCGGACATGCCGCGAAATGAGAAGTCATGACACTGAAAATCAACATGTGTCATATCGTCACAGGTACGTTCCGCCCACAGCTGACAAATCTGGCGATAGTGGTGCGCCACGGTCGCATTGGTGGAGGACTTCCACAGCTCTGCCGACATCACGCTCTCAAGGTAGTTAACCAGCCAGAAAAACTCATCCACGGTATTGGTGATGGTCAGTACCGGTATTTTCATCGACACTTTACTGCCCTCGTCCAGGCTTTTGATCGCCAGCGGCAAATAGCCCAGGCGATGCAGTGCGCGGATATGCTCCACGCTGACGCTATTTTTACCCAGGTAGCTGTCCATCAGCTGCTGATACTCGCCCACTACCTGCTCTTCCGGCTGAGCAAAAAATTTGTCATTAAACAAATCGACCATAAACCACTGTAAAAAACCCTGCAGGCCGAAAAACACCAGGGCATCATCCGCCAGCGGCGAGTGGAAATACCGGTTCCCACGCGGGGTAAAGTTGCTGTACACGCGGTTGGTTCCCGCCGGGTACTGTTCGCGATGTGAGGTTTTGTAGCCGTCGATAGCCAGAATCGGATTAATTTGCATGGGATGCTCCTTCACTGCGGTAAATGGTGTCGATATCAATCAGCTCTACACGCTCCTGCGCTAATTCTTCCCCGGCCAGTGAGGTGGTGGTCCAGATACGGTCGATACCCTGGCTCAACAGGTGATCTACCCCTTTACTGAACAGGCCATGCGTGACGTACAGGCTGACCGAACGCGCACCGGCAGCACGTAGCACCGCAGCTGAACCGATAAAGGTGCCGCCGGCATCGCAGAGGTCGTCAGCGATCAGCACATCCCTGTTGGCTACGTCACCTTTCAGCAGTTCGAATCCACTCAGGGCGCCGGTAGCAATATCGCGATGCTTACCGAGAATGCCGTATTCGGCGGCGTTGACCTGCTGCGCCAGCGCATGCACCTTCTTCAACGCGCCGGCATCGGGCGCAACCAGCATCATGCCCTGCGCCAGTTCATCCCTCAGCGTTCGGCTGTGGATCAGAGCGCGATGCTGTGGGATCGCCACCAGACGGTCAACAACGCCTGCGGCCACATCGCTGTGCGGGTCAACGACCACCACCCGGTCAAAGCGCAGTTGATTGAGAAAACCGGCAAACACCTTCAGCGCAAAGCTCTCGCCGTCACGCAGGGTACGGTCCTGGCGGGCATAGGGCAGCCACGGCAGCTCAAGCGTGGTCTGGCGCAGCAGGCAGCGCTGGCGCACCGCATCCAGTATCTGCGCGACCAGCATCAGGTCATCCAGAGTCTGCATCGCACTGGCACGCAGCGTCAGGGTGGTGGCCTGCGGATCAAGCGGCGACAGCACACGTCCCCAGATCGCACCGTCAGGAAAACGGCCGCTTTCCAGCGCGGCATCCTGACCATCAAGGGTTAATTGCAGTTTCATCATCGCAGACTCCTTTTGATTTATTAATGTCTCAAGGACACTTATATAATTGTCCAAGAGACACTTATTCACAAGCAAAAAATAACCTACGAAAAGAAAATCTTTTAACAGTATGATTTTAAATAAAATAAATCTTATGAAAAAGGATGGCGTTATTGAATCATGACGCCAGGGCTGGTAGTGTGTCCCAGCGACACTTCCTGCAGGAACCCTATGATGTCATCAGAACAAGCGTATCTGGAGCAGTACGATGCCTCACGCTATGCATCGCCGATTGTCACCGTGGACAGCGTGCTGTTTACCCTGTGGCAGGGGCAGCTGTGCGTGTTACTGGTACAACGTGCTAATCATCCGCAGCGCGGATGGTGGGGGCTACCGGGAGGGTTTATTGATATGCAGCAGGATGAATCCACGCGCGACACGGCGCTGCGCAAACTGCGTGAGAAGACCACCGTCAATCCGCCGTGGCTGGAACAGCTGGCAACGTTTTCCGGCGCGCAACGTGACCCGCGAGGCTGGAGTCTGACCACCGCGTGGTATGCCCTGATTGCCGCAGAAAACTGTCAGGCGGAAAGTGATGACGTCAGCGATGCCCAGTGGCAGCCGCTCGACGGTCTGTCTAAGCGCAGCGATATCGCTTTTGACCACCAGCAAATCATTGCTGAAGCGCTGCAGCGGCTGCGGCAGAAGACGCTCTATTCTCTGCTCCCGGTCTACTGCCTGCCCGCCGCCTTCACTCTGACCCAGTTGCAGGAAGTGACTGAGACGATACTGGACCGACCGGTGCAGCGTAAAAGCTTGATCCGCCGCTTTGAGGCTTCAGCGATGTTTGAAGAGACCGGCGACAGCGTTGCCACCGGCGCCCGCAAGGCAAAGCTGTATCGCCTGAAACCCGGCGCGGATATCCATCATTTTTCACGTAACCTGATGAGTGACGATTAAAACGGCTTATCCCCGAGTATCGTCGCCCGGTGCATAATCCGCCGCGCGGGCAGATAATCCGCATTGGCGTAATGCTGCGTCACGCGGTTATCCCAGATCGCCACATCGCCCACCTGCCAGCGCCAGCGTACCTGGAATTCCGGCTTAGTGATGTGGGCAAACAGGAAGTTCAGCAGCGCCTCACTCTCCTTCTCTTTCAGTCCGACAATGCGCGTGGTGAAACCTTCGTTAACGAATAGCGCCTTTTTGCCGCTCACCGGATGGGTGCGGATAACCGGGTGCAGCAGCGGCGGATTCTTCGCTACCGCCTGCTGCCAGCGCTGATGCTCCTCTTCACTGCCGCGGTATTTATACTCCTGGAACGATTTCTTGAAGTCATGCTCGGCCTGCAGGCCGCTCAGCAGCACTTTCAGCGGCTCCGACAGCGCGTCATAAGCCGCAATGCCGCTGGCCCACAGCGTGTCACCGCCGCTTTCCGGCAGCTGCTTCGCCGCGAGGATCGCGCCCGCCGGCGGCGTTTCGATAAAGGTCACATCGGTGTGCCAGTTATCGTTATCCGGCGGGTTATCGTTATGGGTATCCAACACGATAACCTCTTCCACCCCCGGCGCATGCGGATACACCGGGTGGATATGCAGGTCGCCAAAGCGCGCGGCCAGCTGGCGCTGCTGCTGTGGGGTGAGCGGCTGATTGCGCAGGAACAGCACCTGATGACGGATCAACCCGTGATAAAGCTGCTCAAACTGCGCGTCGCTCAGCGGGCGGCTGAGGTCAAGCTCGCTCACCTCGGCGCCGATATACGGTCCCAGCGCCTGAATTTTTATACGTTCGTTCATTGTTGTACTCCATGCCAGGGGGTTAAGCGGCGCTGTAAGGCGCGTAGCCCCAGCTCCAGCGCAAAGGCAATCAGGGCGATAACGCCAATGCCTGCCAATACCACGTCAGTCGCGAGAAATTCACCGGCCGACTGCACCATAAAACCCAGACCGCGCGTGGCGGCGATCAGCTCAGCGGCCACCAGCGTGGACCAGCCGACGCCCAGACCAATGCGCAAACCGGTCAGAATTTCCGGCAGCGCGCCGGGCAGCACCACAAACCACAGCACCTGCCAGCGGCTGGCGCCGAGCGAGCGGGCGGCACGCAGCCGCACCTGCTGGGCACTTTTCACCCCCGCCAGCGCCGACATCGCCACCGGGGCAAAAATCGCCAGGTAGATCAGCAGAATTTTCGAGGTCTCGCCGATGCCAAACCAGATCACCATCAGCGGCAAATAGGCCAGCGGCGGCACCGGGCGGTAAAGCTCAATCAGCGGGTCGAGGATGCCGCGCACGGTATCATTCAGCCCCATAAAAATGCCGACCGGCACGCCGATAATCACCGCCGCCGCCAGCGCAATCACGATGCGCGTCAGGCTGGCGGCCAGATGCTGCCACAGCGTGGCATCCATAAACCCGGCCGGGCTGGCGATGGTCAGCAGCTGGTGCAGCACCTGCTGCGGCGGCGGCAGAAACAGCGGCGCAATCAGTTTAAGCGCCGTCACGGCCCACCAGACGGCCAGCAGCACCAGCAGCGTACTGAGGCTGAGCGTCAGATGGCGCGACAGTGGCCAGCGCAGACGCAGTTTGCGCTGGCGGCTCTTCTCATTCACCAGGGAACTCATGCAAACACCTCACGCTGCTGAAACACCCGGCTAAGCACATACTCGCGGCGTTCAATAAAGTCCGGGTCGGATTTTATCGCCCGGCAGGCTTCCCCGGCCGCATAGCGGCGGCCGAAGTCGAGCGCCAGCCGTTCGACGATGCGCCCCGGCCCCGGCGACAGCAGGATCAGTTCGCTGGCAAGAAACACCGCCTCTTCAATATCGTGGGTAATCAGCAGGATCTGTTTGCCGCTGTCGCGCCACAGCGTCAGCAGCAGCTCCTGCATCTGTTCACGGGTAAAGGCATCGAGCGCGCCGAAAGGCTCATCAAGCAGCAGCAGGCGCGGATCGGCCGCCAGCGCACGCGCAATGCCGACGCGCTGACGCATGCCGCCGGAGAGCTGCCAGATAAAGCGTTTCCCGGCCCCCTCCAGCCCCACCTGCTTCAGCACGCGTCTGGCGACGGCGCGGCGCGCGTTTTTCTCCACGCCCGCCAGCTGCAGGCCAAACGCCACGTTATCCAGCACGTTGCGCCACGGCAGCAGCCCTTCATGCTGGAACACCACGCCGCGATCCGCCCCCGGTCCATTCACCGGCCTGCCGTCCAGCGTGATGCTGCCGCTGTCCGCCGCAATAAACCCGGCAATCAGGTTGAGCAGCGTGGTTTTGCCACAGCCGGACGGACCTAAAACCACCACCAGCTCTCCGTTGCCAATCGACAGGTTGATGTCCTCCAATGCCGGCTGGCCTGCATAGCTGGCGCGAAGATGAGAAACGGAAAGCATTGGCGATCTCCTACTGGGCGAGAGGTTTGATGAAACGGTCGGTCACATAGCTGCTGTAGTCGCTCTCAACGGCTGGCACTTTGCCCTGCTCTTTCAGGAACTGAGCGGTATCGACAATCGCCTTATTCACCGGACCGTTGAGCTGCTCGACCTGTTGTTTCGCGGTCAGATAAGTATTCCCTTCCACCAGCAACGGCACATCGGCCGTGGGCACACCGCTGAAACGCGACAGTTTGTTCAGGTTGTCTTCCTGCTTCAGCCACTGTTGCGGGTCATCGATATAGGCTTTTTGAGCATCCAGCGCGCTGCGGGCAAACGCCGTCACCACTTCCGGGTGCTGCTGCGCGAAGTCTTTACGTACTACCCAGACATCCAGCGTTGGCGATCCCCATTTCCCGACCTGTGCGGAATCGGTCAGCACCTTACCGGTTTTCTCCAGTTCGTTGACGGCCGGCGCCCAGACGTAGGCGCCGTCGATATCGCCACGCTGCCAGGCGGCAAGGATCGCCGGAGGCTGCAGGTTAATAATCTGTACCTGACCTGGCTTGATGCCCCAGTGCTTCAGCGAAGCCAGCAGGCTGTAATGGGTAGTGGAGATAAACGGCACCGCGATGCGTTTGCCGATCAGATCTTTCGGGCTCTTGATCTCTTTTTTCACCACCAGCGCTTCGGAATTCCCCAACTGAGAGGCCAGCAGGAACACTTCAATTGGCAGCTTCTGACTGGCGGCGACCGCCAGCGGGCTGGAGCCGATATTACCGATCTGCACATCGCCGGAAGCCAGTGCGCGTATCACGCTAGAGCCGCTGTCAAACTTGCGCCAGTCGGCTTTCGCCCCGCTCTCTTTCGCAAAGGTGTTGTCGGCCTGCGCGACTTTCGCCGGTTCCGCCGAGGTTTGATAAGCGATGGTGACATCCACCGCCTGTGCGCCGAGTGCCGTCAGCGACAGTGCTGCCGCCAGAAGTGAAAGTGTGAATTTTGCCGCCATAGCCCGCTCCAGAGAGTATTGTTATTGGGTGTACCCCCCCTTTGTAACCGGGCGCGACTATCGTAATAAAGTAATTAAAAATTATCTTTTATAGCAAAAGCTGCTTAGGAGAAATTGCGGATTCGTTAGCTGAAAAATGGATTTAGGCAGGATGTTAAGGCCGGGCCGGGCATGCCGCGGCCCCTACGGCCGCCATATGCACAGGGGTCGCCATCTGTGTAGGGGCGAGGCACGCCTCGCCCGCGGTTGATTGCGGAGGTCAGTGCCAAATCAGCAGCACGCACGCCGCCGTCAGCAACCCCATAAACACGTTGAAAATAGTCCAGGCGCGGCGGCTGCGCAGGATGCGGCCAATCAGCGTGCCGAAGCCTAACCAGATCACCCCGGATACCAGATTCACCAGCGCCATGGCGAAGCTTATCGCAATCACTGAGCTTTTATAGGCTTCACCCGCCAGGCTAAAACTGGCGACCGCACCAAGCGCCATCAGCCAGGCCTTCGGGTTGATCAGCTGCAGCAGGCCGCCCTGCCAGAAGGGCATCGGCGTGGCCGGACCCGCGCCGGTTTCCAGCTTCTCATACTCGGCGGTACCGATTTTCCATGCCAGCCACAGCAGATAGAGGCTGCCGGCAATTTTCAGGAACAGGTGCAGCGAGGGATAAAGCAGGATCAAACCGCCAACGCCAAAGGCCACCATCAGCAGCATCACCTGCATGCCGATCATGATACCGATTAGCAACATCAGGGAGCGCAGGAAACCAAAATTAGCACCTGAGGCGGTGAGTAACATATTATTAGGGCCTGGCGTGATAGCAGCGACCCAGAGAAAACCCAACATTGACAAAAACAGACTCAGTTCCATAGAAAGGGTGCTCCTCACCCACGGCAAATAGACAACCCGACGAAGCTAACAGCGAGCCATGGATCCTACAAGCTCTGACCACATGAATTTTAGTCACCTGACCGATACGGCTTTTCGCCCGCTGGCCGGTGGCAGCAATCCGCATCTGCAAACCATTCTGCCGCGTCTGGTGCGCCGCCGCATAACGCTACAACCGCACTGGCAGCGGCTCACCCTGCCGGATACCGATTTTGTCGATCTGGCGTGGAGCGAAGACCCGGCGGGTGCCCGGCATAAACCGCGCGTGGTGCTGTTTCACGGTTTAGAGGGCAGCTTTAACAGCCCCTACGCGCACGGTCTGCTACAGGCGTGGAAGGATCGCGGCTGGCTCGGCGTGGTGATGCACTTTCGCGGCTGCAGCGGTGAACCAAACCGTCTCAACCGCATTTACCACTCGGGCGAGACGGAAGACGCCAGCTACTTTTTACAGTGGCTGCGCGACGAATGGGGCAACGTCCCCACCGCGGCGGTGGGGGTCTCGCTCGGCGGCAATATGCTGGCCTGCCTGATGGGCAAACAGGGCGATGAGTGCCTGCTGGATGCGGGGGTCGTGGTCTCCGCACCGCTGATGCTGGAGCCGTGCAGCCTGCGGCTGGAGCAGGGTTTTTCCCGCGTCTACCAGCGCTATCTGCTGGGCCTGCTGAAACAGAACGCCGCCCGCAAACTGCAGGCCTGGCCGGGCACGCTGCCGGTCGATCTGGCACAGCTGAAATCCCTGCGCCTGCTGCGCGACTTTGACGATGCGATCACCGCTCGCGCCCACGGCTTCAACGATGCCACCGACTACTACCGCCGCTGCAGCGCCATGCCGCTGTTACCCGGCGTGCGCAAACCGCTGCTGATTATTCACGCCAAAGACGACCCGTTTATGACCCCGGAAGTGATCCCCGATGCTGCCCTGCTGCCCTCCTGCGTGGAGTATCAGCTGACGCAGCACGGCGGGCACGTGGGATTTGTAGGTGGAACGCTGCGTAAGCCACAAATGTGGCTGGAACAGCGCATTCCGCAATGGCTTTCAACCTGGCTGGACAACTGATGATTATTCCCTGGAAAGACCTGGATAGTGAAACCCTCGACAACCTGATCGAGTCTTTTGTGCTGCGCGAAGGTACCGACTATGGCGAGCATGAGCGCTCGCTGACGCAAAAAGTGGCCGACGTGCGCCGCCAGCTGACCAGCGGCGAGGTGGTGCTGGTGTGGTCCGAGCTGCATGAATCGGTCAATATCATGCCGCGCGGGCAGTTCCGCGCCGGTGCGGAAGAGCAGTAGCGCTGAAGCTGCAAATTGTGGCGGGGCGTTGCTTTTTTGGCATCAATACGCGGCGGAGATGACTTTTCCCGGCGAAACATGATACCTATGATCAGCTTGTCAGACCTTTCTTCAGGGAGTTGTACGCCATGTCAGCCAAATTTCCGGTTATCGCCGTCACCGGTTCCAGCGGGGCGGGAACCACCACCACCAGCCTGGCCTTCAGGAAGATCTTCCAGCAGCTTGACCTGCGCGCTGCCGAAGTTGAAGGCGACAGCTTCCACCGTTTTACCCGTCCGGAAATGGACATGGCGATCCGCAAAGCGCGCGATATGGGCAAACACGTCAGCTATTTTGGCCCGGAGGCCAACGACTTTGGCCTGCTGGAGCAGACGTTTACCGAGTATGGCCTCAGCGGTACAGGTCAGTCGCGCAAGTATCTGCACACCTACGATGAAGCCGTGCCGTGGAACCAGGTTCCGGGCACCTTCACGCCCTGGCAGCCGCTGCCTGGCCCAACCGACGTGCTGTTCTATGAAGGATTGCACGGCGGCGTCGTCACTCCGCAGCACAACGTGGCGGATAAAGTGGACCTGCTGGTCGGCGTGGTGCCGATCGTCAACCTGGAGTGGATCCAGAAACTGGTGCGCGACACCGGCGAACGCGGCCACTCGCGCGAAGCGGTGATGGACTCGGTGGTACGCTCGATGGAGGACTACATAAACTTCATCACGCCGCAGTTCTCCCGCACCCATATTAACTTCCAGCGCGTGCCGACGGTGGATACCTCAAACCCGTTTGCCGCACGCGGCATCCCCTCGCTTGACGAGAGCTTTGTGGTGATCCACTTTCAGGGGCTGGAAGATATCGACTTCCCCTACCTGCTGAGCATGTTACAGGGGTCGTTTATCTCACACATTAAGACTCTGGTGGTGCCGGGCGGCAAAATGGGGCTGGCGATGGAGCTGATAATGGGGCCGCTGGTTAAACGTTTGATGGAAGGTAAAAAGATCGTTTGAGCGGCCCCGGCAGGCGTTACTGCATTAATATCTGATGGATAAAGCCAACGTGCAGGCGCACGCCTATTGCCAGCACGTCCTCATCGAGGCGGAAGTGCGGGTTGTGCAGATTCCATATCGCCCCTTTTGCCTTATTACCGCTACCGACCCAGACAAAACAGCCCGGCACCACCTTCTGATACGCGGAAAAATCCTCACAGCCGAACATCGGATGCGGCAGGATTTTTAACGCCTCATCGCCCAGCGTGCCGACCACCGTATCGCGGGCAATGCGCGTGGCCTCCGGATGATTGACGCCAATGGCGTAGCCCGGCGTCCATTTCAGCGCAAAGCTTCCTCCGGCTGCGGCGGTGATGCCCTCGATCATTTTCTCCATCATCTGCGGGATTTCACTACGCGCACGGTTGCTTAGCGTGCGCAGCGTGCCGCGCAGGTGGGCGCTGTCGGGAATGACGTTATAGCCACCATCAGCGATAAAGCTCGCCACGCTCAGCACCGCCCGATCGTTGGGATCCAGCCTGCGCGACACGATCTGCTGTAGCGCCTGTACCACGCCGGATGCCAGCACCACCGGGTCGACGCTCTCCTGCGGCAGCGCGGCATGTGAACCTTTCCCCTGAATCATCAGATCGAAATTATCGCTGGCGGCGCTGAAAACGCCTTCGGTCAGTCCGGCCGTCCCGGTGGGGAAATTCGGCATGACGTGCAGCCCGAAGATCTTATCAACGCCGTTGAGCACGCCGTGTTTGATCAGCTCCTGCGCGCCACCCGGCGGCACTTCTTCCGCGTGTTGGAAGATAAAGCGCACGGTGCCGCTTAGCTGCGCCTGCTGATGGCATAGCACCCAGGCCGCACCGAGCAGCATGGCGGTATGCGCATCGTGCCCGCAGGCGTGCATCACCCCGTTGTTTTGCGAGGTAAAGGGTTCATTGTTGAGTTCGGTGATCGGCAGCGCATCCATATCGGCACGCAGCGCGACGCATGGGCCGCTGCGCGCGCCCGGCAGTTCCGCCACCACGCTGGTTGGCGTTGGCCGTTTAATTTTTAACGGGCCAAACTTCGCCAGTTCAGCAGCGACATAATCTGCGGTGCCATGCTCATGGAATGAGAGTTCGGCATTGGCATGAATATGACGCCGCCACACCAGCACTTTGTCGGTGATTTCCTTGTTTAACGTTTCAGTGTTCATGATAACTCCGGGTTTAAGGAAGAGAGGTAAGCACGCCGGCTGCCCGGCAGAAGAGCCAGTCCCGCCAGCAGTATCGCTATCATCAAAAACAGAAAGGCACCAAGGTAAGTGCCATGGCCAGCGGCCACTAAATAGCCCATCACAATCGGCCCGACGAAGCCGCCCAGTACTCCTCCGGCATTCAGTAAACCGATAATCGAGCCGGTCACCGCGAGCGAAAAACGCTTCATCGGCAGCGTAAAGGTGGTGATAAAGGTGCCGATAAGGGCCGCATTGGTAATACAGAGGCCGATTGTGCTCATCAGCACGCTGGAGGAGAGGTAAATCATCAGCATCCCCGCCGCCGCAATCAGCGACGCCAGGCAGATTACCCAGGGTTCACGCCCGGCCAGATAACGCCCCACCAGCCAGCCGCCAGCCACCGATGTCAGTGCGCTACCAACCCCGGAAATGCTCATCATCTGCCCGACGGCGGAGAGCGGCAGTCCGCGATGAGTGAGAAAGCTGGGCAGCCAGCTCACCAGGCCGTAAACCGGCACATTCAGCAGAAAGTTAGTGCAGAACAGCTGCCATAAAAGCGGCTGGCGTAGCGCACTGTGCAGGCCGACTTCGCCAGCTGGAATGAGGATCACCCGCGGCGAGCGCGGCAACAGCAGCACCATGCTCGCGGCTACCATCAGCACCAGCACGGCCAGGATCATATAGGCGTGATGCCAGTTCATTTTATCCAGCGCCCATACCGCCAGCAGCGGCCCGATGGCCATCGCCAGCCCGGAGGAGGAGAGCAGCAGCGACTGGGCGAAGGTGCGGTGATGCAGCGCAAAATTGGCACTTACGGCTTTCGCG